>JACRLW010000025.1 GCA_016235155.1 Planctomycetota bacterium | reverse complement strand
CGCCGCACGTCGCCGAGATCCGCGCGGTGATCGACGTCATGGTCGAGCGCGGGGCGGTCGAGGTCGAACTCGAGGCCCAGGGCACGCGGATCCGGGTGCGCCTCCGCGAGGACCGTCCGCTCGGGACGATGCCGATCGCTGCCGCCCCGACGGCGGTGGTCGCCGCGGCGCACGCGCAGGTCCAGAGCGGCCCGGCACCCGTGTCTGCCGCGGCCCCTCCCGCGCGCGAGCACCACGTCTTCAAGTCGCCGATGGTCGGCACCTTCTATCGCTCGCCTTCGCCGGAAGCGGAGGTCTTCGTCGAGGTCGGGAGCCGCGTCGGACCCGAGTCGACGCTGTGCATCCTCGAGGCGATGAAGGTGATGAACGAGATCAAGGCCGAGCTTTCGGGCACGGTCGTCGAGGTGCTCGCCCAGAACGGCGAGCCGATCGAGTTCGGCCAGCCCCTGTTCTTGATCGACCTGGACTGACCTGTGTTCCGACGCATCCTCATCGCCAACCGCGGGGAAATCGCCCTGCGGATCCTCCGGGCCTGCAAGGAACTCGGGATCGAGACGGTCGCCGTCTACTCCGAGGCCGACCGGGATCTCCTCCACCTCCGCTACGCCGACGAGACCGTGTGCATCGGTCCGGCTCCGAGCGCGCAGAGCTACCTCGACATCCCGTCGTTGATCGCCGCGGCCGAGATCGCCGACGTCGAGGCGATCCACCCCGGCTACGGCTTCCTCTCGGAGAACGCGCACTTCGTCGAGGTCTGTCAGTCCTGCAACATCCGCTTCATCGGCCCGTCGGCGGAGACGATCGCCGCGCTCGGCGACAAGGTCCAGGCCAAGCGGATCGCGAAGGACGCCAAGGTGCCGTCGGTTCCGGGCAGCGACGGACCGGTCGACAGCGAGAAGGACGCCCTCGCGATCGCACGCAGCATCGGCTACCCGGTGCTGATCAAGGCGGCGGCGGGCGGCGGCGGGCGCGGCATGCGCGTCGCGCACAACGACGTCAGTCTCGTGAACGGCTACCACTCGGCGCGCGCCGAGGCGGAGGGCGCCTTCAAGAACTCGACGGTCTACATCGAGAAGTACCTCGACCGGCCGCGGCACGTGGAGATCCAGATCCTCGCGGACCAGCACGGGAACGTCATCCACCTGGGTGAGCGCGACTGTTCGCTCCAGCGACGGCACCAGAAGCTCGTCGAGGAGAGCCCGTGCCCGGTGCTCGATCCGAAGACGCGGCAGGCGATGGGGGAGGCGGCGGTGCGCCTCGCGCGCGCGGCGAACTATCACTCGGCGGGGACCGTCGAGTTTCTTCTCGACCAGCAGGGCAACTTCTACTTCATCGAGGTCAACACCCGCGTGCAGGTCGAGCATCCTGTGACCGAACAGGTCACCGGAGTCGACGTGATCCAGGCGATGATCAAGATCGCCGCGGGCGAGCGCCTGCTGCTCAAGCAGGAGGACGTCGAGTGGCGCGGCCACGCGATCGAGTTCCGCATCAACGCCGAAGACCCCGACCAGAACTTCAAGCCGTCGCCGGGTCGCATCGAGACGCTGATCGTCCCCGCCGGACCCGGCGTCCGCTGGGACAGCCACGCGTACGCGGGCTACCGCGTTCCGCCGCACTACGACTCGATGGTCGGCAAACTGATCATCCACCGCAACACGCGGCGCGAGGCGCTCGCCACCGCGCGGCGCGCGCTCGAGGAGTTGCAGATGGAGGGCATCGCGACGACGCGCTCGCTCTTCCTGCGCGTCCTCGAGCACTCGGACTTCATCAACGGACAGGTCGACACCGGCTTCGTCGATCGCTACTTCGGACAACGGTGACGCGTCGCACGGTCGGTGCCCCGTTCATTCACCCAAAAGCTCGAGAGGTTCGGTGAGGAACGGCGTCGAACAGGTCTTCGGTCGCGTCTTGCTCGTCGCCAACGTCGCGGCCGCGATCGTGGCGTGTCTCGTCGCGCTGTTGGTGTGGGCGGCGCCCGAGGCGATGAGTTCCGCCGACGGGCGCCAACCCGGCGTGTTGCGGATCGACGTGCGTGCCGGCGGCCACGGGATGGTGGCCTTCTGCGCCGCGCTGCTCTTGATCGGCGACGTCCTGTGGCTCGCGTGGGGGCTCGCGCCGCGAAGTCCGCAGGCGAGCGTGGTCAGCATGACCGGCACGGGACCGGTGCGCATCGCGCGCGAGGCGCTCGAAACCGGCTTGCGCGCGGCGGGGGAGGCGCTGCCCGACGTCTCCCGCCTGCGCGTACAGGTCACGGCGCGATCGCGGGCGCGACGTGTCGACGTCCTCGCCGTGTTCCAGGCCCGTGAGGGCGCCAGCCTCGATCGCGTCAGCGCGGAACTGCGCCGCGTGGTCTTGGAGCGCTTCGCCCAACTGGTGACCCTTCCCGGAGGCAGTCGCCTGCAGGTCGAACTCGAGTTCGGCGGTTTCCTCGGCCGTGCGGCGAAGCAAGCCGAACCCGCGCCCCAGACCGACGAGGAACCGGCACCGTTCACCGGGCCGCGGTATCCGATCGGCGAGGAGGGATGAGTCGCGGCCGTTGCCGAGCCGAAAGGAATCGACGACCATGCCGCCGCACGGGGATCCTCCGATGAACCGCACCGCGATTCGCCTGCTGGCGAGCATCGTCCTCACCACGTCCTTCTGCGCCGCGCAGCGGCAGGGTCGCTACCCCGTCGATCCGAATCCGCCGCAGCAACGCGACGACGGCGCCGGGCTCCTGCCCGGGAGTCCGTTCCGCACGCTGTTCCAGCGCGGAGAGGTGCCGCCGGTCTTCGACGGCACCGACTCGAATGCGCGCCGCTTCCGCGGCTTCCCGAGCCTGGCCCCGGAGAGCTTCGGCGCGTACCCGGGCGGCCGACTGCCGCTGCCCTTCGACACCCGGCCCGCGGGTCCGCCGCCCGAGCCGATCCCGCCGCGATCGAAGAACGCGTGGCCGAGTTGGCTCGATGTCGAAGGCGACGGATTCACGAGCTCGGTCGCGATCCTCGCGCAGTCGAGCGACTACGTGTGGGTGAAGGAACCCGAGGAGTCCGTCTACACGCCGCTCGCGCCGTACGACCGGTACCGCGTGGTGCAGGCCGGCACGGAGGTCGACGTACGGGGGGGCGGTCACTTCCAGGCCTACTTCCACGGCGGTGCGGTCGTGCGCGTCCTGGGCCGTTCGCACCTCGCTTTGGTGCTGCTCGACGACGACGTCGCCGACCTGCGCTTCGACCAGCTCTCGCACGTGTTCGCGTTCGCGCGCGAGCGCCTGATCCGGATCCGCGTCGGCGCGGGCGCGGTCGTCGATCTCCGTAACGCGCGGGTTTCCTTCGATCGCCAGCTCGACGGCAGCGTGATCTGCACCAACGAGACGCGCGGCGAGGTCAGTCTCGATCTCAACGGCCAGCGCATCGAGCTCAAGAACGGCCGCCGCGTGCGGCTGCTGCCCGGCGTCACCGGCACCGCCGTCGCGAACGACCTGTCGTTCGAGGGCGAAGTCCGGATCGTCAGCGAAGGGCGCGTCGCCCGCGCGACCGGAGTCGCGCGCGGCGGCACGGTGACCTGGAGCGGCGCCCGATTCCGAATCCCCGGCGGCGGCGTGCTCCGCATCGACCCGCTCTCCGGCAAGAAGTCCCCTGCTTCGTCCACCGACAATCCATGAGCGACGGTCACCGCAAGCGAGCCCTCGTGACGGGCGGCGCCGGTTTCATCGGTTCCCATCTCTGTGAACGGCTCCTCGCCGATGGCCACGACGTCATCTGCATGGACAACCTGCTGACCGGTGATCTCGCCAACATCGAGCACCTGTTCGGCAACGAGCGATTCCGCTTCTTCCATCAGGACGTCACCAACTACATCCACGTCCCCGGCCGACTCGACTTCATCCTCCACTTCGCGTCGCCGGCAAGCCCTCGCGATTACCTCGAGCTCCCGATCCAGACTCTCAAGGTCGGCAGTCTCGGCACGCACAAGGCGCTGGGGCTGGCGCGGGAGAAGGGCGCGCGCTTCCTGCTGGCGAGCACGAGCGAGGTCTACGGTGATCCGCAGGTCCATCCGCAGCACGAGGAGTACTGGGGCCACGTGAATCCCGTCGGACCGCGCGGCTGCTACGACGAGGCCAAGCGCTTCGCCGAGGCGATGGCGATGGCCTACCAGCGGCATCACGGCGTCGAGACGCGCATCGTGCGCATCTTCAACACCTACGGCCCGCGCATGCGCCTCGACGACGGGCGCGTCCTGCCCGCCTTCATGGGTCAGGCCTTGCGCGGCGAGGAACTCACCGTGTTCGGCGACGGCTCGCAGACGCGGAGCTTCTGCTACGTCGACGACCTCGTCGAAGGGATCCTGCGCCTGCTCCACAGCGCCGAGAAGTACCCGGTCAACGTCGGCAACCCGAACGAGATGACGATCAAGCAGTTCGGCGAGGCCGTCCTGCGGATCACCGGGGCGAAGTCGAAGTTCGTGTTCCACCCGCTGCCGCAGGACGACCCGAAGGTCCGCAAGCCCGACATCGGCAAGGCGCGGCGCGTGCTCGGGGGCTGGGAGCCGAAGATCGGCCTCGACGAAGGTCTGCGCCGCACGGCGGAGTACTTCCGCGGCCGGGTGCAGAAGCCTCGCGGGTGAGTCGGAGGGGCGACGCGGCGGGCGGCGTGGGTCTCGGCGGCGCGGTTGCAGCGCGCGCGGACGCCCGCCTACAGTCCGCGCTCCGCGTCCCGCCGGTGTCCCGTCCGGCGTCGCGGAATCGGCCCGATGAACCACATCCTCATCACGGGCGGCGCGGGCTTCATCGGTTCGCACGTCGCGAGAACCCTGCTCCGCTCGGGCTCGAGCGTCACCGTGCTCGACAACTTCGACCCGTTCTACGACCCGGCGATCAAGCGCCGGAACGTCGAGAGCTGCGCCGCGGCGGCGTCGCGGTCGGCACGGTTCCAGTGCGTCGAAGGCGACTTCCGCGACGCGGCGACCTGCGCCCGCGTCGTACGCGACGTCGACGCGGTGATCCACCTGGGCGCCCTCGCGGGGGTGCGGCCGTCGATCGCCGAGCCCGTCCGCTACATGGACGTGAACGTCGTCGGCACCCAGTTGCTGCTCGAGGCGGTGCGTGCGAAGCCGTCGATGCCGTTCGTGTTCGCCAGTTCGTCGTCGGTCTACGGCGGCAACACGAAGGTGCCGTTCGCGGAATCCGACCCCGTCGATCACCCGGTGTCGCCGTACGCGGCGAGCAAGAAGGCCGGTGAAGTGGTCTGCCACGCGCACCATCACCTGCACGGCAACGCGATGACGTGCCTGCGCTTCTTCACCGTCTACGGGCCGGGTCAGCGCCCCGAGATGGCTATCCACAAGTTCGCGCGGCACCTGCTCGCGGGCGAGGCGATCCTCTTCTTCGGCGACGGCTCGACCCGACGCGACTACACCTACGTCGACGACATCGTCGATGGAGTCGTCGCCGCGCTGCAGCGCGCAGACGGCTACCACGTCTACAACCTCGGCGGATCCCACACGACGGACCTGGCGACCCTCGTGAGCACCATCGAGTCCGTGTTCGGCAAGACGGCGAAGCTCGAGAGACTTCCCGAGCAGCCCGGCGACGTGCGGGCGACCTGGGCCGACACGACGCTCGCCGAACGTGAGCTCGGGTTCACGGCGCGGGTCGGGTTGCGCGAGGGGATCGAGCGCTTCGCTCAGTGGTATCGCGAAGAACGAAGGGCGGCACGGCTCCGATGACGGTGAAGTACCTGGTGACCGGCGGCGCGGGCTTCATCGGCTCGCACGTCGTGGAGCTGATGCTGCGCCGCGGACACTCCGTGGTGGTGCTCGACAACTTCAGCACGGGCAAGCGCGACAACCTCGACCAGGTCCGGCGTGCGGTCGGCACGGGCGAACTCCTGGTCGTGGAGGGCAGCATCACGCGCGCGGCCGACGTCGCCCGCGCGGCCGGCGGATGTCGGGGGATCGTGCACCTGGCGGCGCTGCCGTCGGTCGTGCGGAGCGTCGAGGAACCGCTCGAATCGCACGATCACAACGTGACCGGGACGGTGACCGTGCTGGATCGCGCGCGGCGAGACGGGATCAAGGTGGTGTACGCGGGCTCGTCCTCGGCGTACGGCGACCAGGACGCGCCGTACAAGCGCGAGGACATGCGTGAGATGCCGCTCTCGCCGTACGCGGCGAGCAAGCTCGCGGGCGAGCTGTACTGCCGAAGCTTCGCGCGCGTCTACGGCCTGCCGATCGTCGTCACGCGCTTCTTCAACGTGTTCGGCCCGCGGCAGACGCCGGACAGCCCGTACTCGGGCGTCGTCGCCGCGTTCTGCTTCGCGTTCCTGCGCGGCAAGCCGCCGCGGATCGACGGCGACGGCTCCCAGTCGCGCGACTTCACCTACGTGTCGGACGTCGCGCGCGGCGTGCTGCTGGCCCTCGAGACGCCGACCACCGGCTGCGAGACCGTGAATCTCGCTTGCGCCGGGAACCACACGATCAACGACCTGCTCTCGATCCTGCGTGGACACGCCGGCTCGAACCTCCAACCGATCCATGCGCCCCCGCGCACCGGGGACGTCATGCATTCCCGCGCCGACATCTCGCGCATCGAGACGCTGCTCGGCTTCGCGCCGGAGGTGTCGTTCGCCGAGGGTCTGCGCCTGACGTTCGACTGGTACCGGAGAACCTATCGATGAAGGGTGTCGTCCTCGCCGGCGGCCTCGGCTCGCGTCTGTACCCGCTGACCAAGGTGACGAACAAGCACCTGCTGCCGGTGTTCGACAAGCCGATGATCTACTACCCGATCCAGTGCCTCGTGAACGCCGGGATCACCGACATCCTGATCGTCACGGGCGGCAACAGCGCGGGTCACTTCCTGCAACTGCTCGGCAACGGCGCCGACTTCGGCCTGCAGGACGTCAGCTACACCTACCAACAGGGCGAGGGGGGGATCGCCGACGCGCTTCGGCTCGCGAAGCACTTCGCCGACGGCGAGAAGATCTGCGTCGTGCTCGGCGACAACATCATCGAGAAGAACATCAGCCGCGCCGTGAAGGACTTCGAACGCCAGGAACGCGGCGCAAAGATCCTGCTGAAGAAAGTCGAGGACCCGCACCGCTTCGGCGTGGCGACCGTCGACCGGAACGGGCGGGTGACGAAGATCGTCGAGAAGCCGAAGCAGCCCGAGACCGACCTCGCGGTGATCGGGATCTACCTGTACGACGCGCGGGTCTTCGACTTCATCGAGAAGCTGTCGCCATCCGAACGCGGTGAACTCGAGATCACCGACGTGAACAACTTCTATGTGAAGGACGGCACCCTGACGTCCGACGTCCTCGACGGCTGGTGGACCGACGCCGGCACCTTCGAATCGCTCTACCGGGCGAGCACGATGGTGCGCGAGGGCGGCGCCAACCGGATGGACGACTGAGGGCGCGATGCGCGTCCTCGTCACCGGAGCCGGTGGGCAGCTCGGGCGGGCGGTCGTCGCGGCGGCGTCGCAGCGCCGATGGGACGCCGTCGGCCTCGACCATGCCCGCTGCCCGATCGAAGACGCGGACGCCGTGCGCGCCGCAATCGCGGGAGCGCGGCCGGACTTCGTCGTCCATTGCGCCGCCTGGACCGACGTCGACGGGTGCGAGGCGGACCCCGCGCTTGCCGACCGCATCAACGGCCACGGCACCGCGCACGTCGCCGAAGCGTGCCGATCGATCGGCTGTGCGCTGGCGTACCTGAGCACCGACTACGTGTTCGACGGCCGCGGCAAGCGCCCGTACCGCGAGGACGATCCCGTTGCGCCGGTCTCGGCCTACGGTCGCAGCAAGCGCCTGGGCGAGGAGGCGGTGCTGCGCGCGCCGCGCGGGACGCGCTTCTGGTGCGTACGCACCAGCTGGGTGTTCGGTCCGGGCGGCAAGAACTTCCCGTCGGCCATCGTCGCGCGCGCGCGCGCGGGCGGTCCGCTGCGGGTCGTGGACGACCAACGTGGTTGCCCGACCTACACCCACGACCTTGCCGAAGCGCTGCTCGATCTGCCCGTGCGCGACGCCGCGTCAGGGATCTGGCACGCGTGCAACGAAGGCGCCGTGTCCTGGCACGGCTTCGCCTCCGCGATCGTGCGCGCACTCCGTCTCGACGTGAGGGTCGACGCCATCTCGAGCGCGGAACTCGCGCGGAAAGCGCCGCGCCCCGCGTGGTCCGTCCTCGACTGCACCGCCCTCACGCGTCTGCGCGGCGCGCCGCTTCCCCCCTGGCAGGACGCGCTCCTGCGCTACCTCGCCGCGGAGGGTCAGCTTCCGGTCCCATGAGCAAGCTCCTCGTCACCGGCGGCGCCGGCTTCATCGGTTCGAACTTCGTCCGACTCGCGCTCACGCGGACGCGCCACGAGGTCGTGGTCTTCGATGCCCTGACCTACGCCGGCAACCTCGAGAACCTCGCGGGCCTCGAGAACGACCCGCGCTACGCGTTCGTGAAGGGCGACATTCGCGACGCCGCCGCGGTGCGCGCCGTCTTCGAAGCGCAGCGCCCGACGCACGTCGTCCACTTCGCCGCCGAGAGCCACGTCGATCGATCCGTGATGGACGCGACCGCCTTCGTGCAGACCAACGTCGTCGGGACCCAGGTCCTGCTCGACGCCGGCCGTGCGTGCGGCGTGGAGCGTTTCCTCCACGTGAGCACCGACGAGGTCTACGGGAGCCTCGGACCGACCGGCCGGTTCACGGAGGACTCGCCGCTCATGCCGAATTCGCCGTACTCGGCGAGCAAGACCGGCAGCGACCTGCTCGTGCGCGCGGCCTTCCACACGCACGGGATGAACGCAATCGTCACTCGCTGCTCGAACAACTACGGGCCCTACCAATTCCCGGAGAAGCTGATCCCGCTGATGATCGCGAACGCGCTCGAGAACAAGCCGCTGCCGGTCTATGGCGACGGGAAGAACGTGCGCGACTGGATCCACGTGCAGGATCACTGCGAGGCACTGCTGGTCGTCCTCGCCGGGGGTCGGGCCGGCGAGGTCTACAACATCGGCGGCGACTCCGAGCGGGAGAACCTGCAGGTCGTCCGCCGGATCCTCGCGCTCGCGAACCGCGGCGAAGACCTGATCCGCTACGTCACCGACCGCCCCGGGCACGATCGCCGGTATGCGATCGACTCGAGTCGCATGCGGGACGAACTCGGCTGGCGGCCGTCGATCCGCTTCGAGGACGGCCTCGCGGCCACGTTCCGTTGGTACGTCGAGAACCGCGACTGGTGGGAGCGCGTGCGGTCCGGGGCCTATCGCGACTACTACGAGCGCTGGTACGGCGCACGGCGCTGATCCGGTGGGGGGTCGAAGTGCGCGGTGGCGTCGTTCCGCCGACGCCCGGCGGCGACCCGGCATGCCTCGTGCGGCGTTCCAGTCCGCGGCAGCCCCGTCCCGATAGGGGGAGGGCGGGCATGGTCGCCGTTCCGGCGGACGAAGACGCCGCGCCATTGCATGGACGGCAGGATCCACATTCGCACGTTGCGCTCTCGCGCCGGCGACGCATCGTCGCCCGGCGCACGGCAATCGCGCAGGACCGGAACTTGCCGGGCGATGCGCCGCTCCGGATGCTTGCCGAGTCGCGGGCTCCGTGTCGAGCCGCGCGCGCCGAGAACACCCTGCATGACCAGCCGACCCCCGCGCTGTGCCCCGTCCCATCCTCGTTCCTCGCCGTGGTCGTTCGTGCTCGGCTGCCTGCTGCCCCTGCTGTCGGTTGCGTGCAGCAGCTACGAGGACGACCGCATCCGCCAGCTCCTGCACGAGCGCGGCTTCGGCACGCGGGCCGACGGCAACGCGCGGGCAGAGAACTTCGTCGCGGGCGGTGACGAGGTGCAGTTCATCGTCGACCCGGAGGTCTACCGGCTGCCCGGGCACGAGCAGTTGTTCCTTCTGACGACTCCGCAGCCGGCCGCGATCGACGGGACCATCTACGTGCCGTACGTGGGGCCGGTGTACGTGCTCGGCCGCAAGGAAACCGACGTGTCCGCGCTCGTCACCGAACTGCTCGGCGGAGTGTTCACCACGCCGATCGAGGTCGAGGCGCGCATCCTGTCCTCGGGCAAGGGCTTCTACATCTTCGGCGAGGTCGAAGGCGGCGCGCGCTGGGTGCCGATGCCGCACGGCGACATGACCGTGTTCGAAGTGATCGGTCGCTCGCACTTCACGATGCTCGCCAACCTCGGCCGCGTGCGGGTGATCAAGCCCGACGCGCAGGACCCGCTGGTCATCTACGTCAACGTGCGCGAGATCCTCGACACGGGCAACACGACGTACAACGTGCCCATCGACCACAACGACATCGTCTACATCCCACCGACCTTCCTCGGGCACATCTCGCGCTTCATGGAGAAGCTCGTGCAGCCGATCGGCGCCGTCACCCGCGCGGCGTTCGGAGTCGCCGGCTTCCGCGCGACCTACGACTACCTGGTCTACAACCAGTCGAACCAACTGCTCCTCAGCGGTGGTTACCGCGGCTTCTGACCGTGAGATTCCAGGTTGCCCGAGACCAGACTGTGAGAGCCCAGATCGCGAGAGCCCGCCGGTGAACCAACTCGACATCCCGCCGATTTCCTTCGCGCGCTACGTCGATCTCGTCAAGCGACGGCGCTGGCAGGTGATCCCCATGAGCCTCGTCGGGCTCCTGGTCGGCGCGATCGTCGCGTTCTTCATCCCGCGCTACTTCATCGCCCACACGACCATCACCTACAAGGGCGGCGCGCTCGACCATTCGTCGCGCACGTCGCGCGATCCGCTGTACGCGAAGGTCACCAACGCACTGCTGACGATCAAGCACACGATCCCGGCGGCGCTCGAGAAGCTGAACCTGATCGGCACCAACCCGGACGCCGTCGACCGCTTCGAGGCGATCGCGCGCATGGAGAACCGGGTCGACGTGCGGTCGTCGATGCCCAGCCCCGACGGCTACGTGAACATCGACGTCGAGGTGCGCGACCTCGACGGCGAACGCGCCGCGCTGTTGGCGAACACGCTTCGCCTGCTGTGGATCGAGGACATCATGCGGACGCTCGAACGCGAAGCGCATGACGCGTTGACGCGCGCGGCGTCGGCGGTGAGCGACGCGTCGCGGGCGATCGACACGAAGATCGACGAGATCGGCGCCTACCAGCGCGAACACCGCGTCGATGCGACCGTCGATCCCAACGCCTGGATCGCGTCCGAACAGAAGACGCTCAGCGAGCGGGTCCGGACGGCCGAGGATCGGATCAACACGCTGCAGATCGAGATCAGCGCACTCGACCGCGAAGCGGATGCGATCGCGGACCGCCTCTCCGACGGCAGCGTCAAGCCGGTACTGCCCGGCAACCAGGTGACGCGCGCGGTCGACAAGGAGACGCAGATCCGCATCGACGAGCTCCGGAAACTGCTCGAGCGCGAGCGGTACGTGAAGGACAGCCGCCACGCCGGTTCACCGGCCCACCGGGCCGCGGTGAAGAACATCGAAGTGATCGAGAAGGAGTTGACCCAGATGCTGGGCGGCACCGTCGACGAGTCCTCGCCCGGCCTCAACCTCGTCCCCAACCCCGAGCACGCCGTGCTCAAGGAGCAGCACCGGAAGCTCGAAGGCCAGCTCGCGGATCGTCGCGCGGCGCTCGCGCAGGCGAAGCTGCGGCGCGAGGAGGACACCAAGGAAGGGCAGCGGGTGACGCTGGCGATGACCGGCTACCTCCGGCTGCAGAAGGACAAAGCCGCTCTCGAGCTGCGGCACGCCGAGGCGATCCGCGTCGAGACCGAGCAGCGGGAGAGCTACAACCGCACCCGCACCGGGGAGCCCTTCGAACAGGTGCCCGCCGTCGTGCCGCCGGCGCCGACGGAGCCGGGCTTCATGCTCGTCGCGCTCGCCGGGAGCATCGTCGGCCTCGCGGCGGCGATCGGCCTCGTGCTCCTGCTGGACTTCATCCGTTCGACGTTCAAGACGGTCGACGACGTCGGCTACGCGCTGGGCGTTCCCGTCCTCGGGATGATGGCGCACCTCGAGACCGCCGAAGAGCGTTCGCGCACCGTGCGCCACCGGCGTCGCGTGTCGCTGGTCGCCGCCACCTTCGTCGTGCTGATGCTGTCCGTGGTGACGGTCTACTACGTCAACCCGACCAGCCTGCCGCCGTTCGTCCTCCAGGCGCTCGACCGGGTGCTCGGCGTCGACAAGGCGAAGTGACGAAGGGTCGATGCGCGACCTCCTCGTCTTCGTGCTCGTCCTGCTGAGCTTGCCGACCTGTTTCAGGCGGCCATTCGTCGGACTCCTGGTGTTCACCTGGTTGTCCTACATGAGGCCGCAGGATCTGTGCTGGGGCTTCGCACGGACGATCCGTTTCAGCCTCTACGTCGGCATCACGATGATCGCCGGCTATTGGGCACGGGAGCGCGGTGAACGGCCGTTCTTCAAGCGCAACGCCGGGAGCACCGCGATGCTCGCCTTGTTGCTGCTGACCTACCTCAGCACGATTCCGGCGCGCAAGGTCGACAGCGACGTGTTCAACGGGCTGTTCGAGTTCACGAAGATCGTCGTGGTCGCGCTGTTCACCATCGGACAAGTCGACACTCGGACGCGCATCCGGACGCTGGGCTGGGTGATCGCGGTCTCCCTCGGGTTCTTCGGAGTCAAGGGGGGGATCAACGGCATCGCGACCGGCGGCGGCGCGATCCACCAGGGTCCCGGCGGGATGCTGGAGGACAACAACGACTTCGCGCTCGGCATGGTGATGTGCCTGCCGTTCCTCTTCTACCTCGGTTCCGCCGAGGCGAAGAAGTTCGTCCGACTCGGCGCCTACGTCGCGTGTGGACTCTCGGTCGTCACCATCATCCTCACGCACTCTCGCGGCGGGTTCCTGGCGCTGAGTACCGTGTTTCTGATGATGGCGTGGCGTTCCGGGAAGCTGTTCCGTGCGACCGTCGTCCTCGGCACCTTCGTCACGGTGTTCTTCCTGTTCGCACCGCAGAGCGTGATCGACCGCTACGACACGATCGACGACGTGAAGGTCGGCCGTCAGGACGGCTCGGTGGAAGCGCGCCTCGTCTCCTGGGGGGTTGCGTGGGAGATGGTGAAGGACGACCCGCTGCTCGGCATCGGATTCAGGAACTTCGAGGCCAACTACGTGGCCTATGCGGCGATTGCGTATCCGGGTGTGCCGGTGATCCCACGCGTCACCCACAACTCCTACCTCCAGATCTGGTCGGAGAACGGCACTCCCGCGCTGGTGTTCTTCGTGGTCGTGCTCCTGTCCGTCTTCGTGGTCTCGCATCGGACGCGGGCGCTCGCTCGGCGTCATGGCGACATGGATTGGGCGATCCGCTACGCGAACATGGCGGAGACCTCGATTTTCGGGTTCCTGGTCGGCGGCTTCTTCCTGAACCGGGGCCACTTCGATCTCACCTATCAGGTCGTCGGATTCGCGAGCGCGATCTACTTCACCGCACGCGCCCACGCTGTCCTCCCCGCGGATGCCGCGGATCCCGTCGTCGCGACGCCTGGCGGGCCGGTTGCGGCGCTCGTTCCCCGTCCCGTGTGGGGGCGTGCGACTGCGACGGCAGGCGCGCCCCGTTGGGCGCGCACGGACTGACGCCCTCCGACGAACATGTGCGGCATCGCCGGGATCTTCGCGTACGACGCTGCGGCGCCGATCGACCGCCGTTCGCTCGTCGCGATGGGCGACGCGCTCGCGCACCGGGGTCCCGACGCGTGGGACACCCGACTCGGCCCCGGTTATGGCTTCGTCCATCGCCGGCTCGCGATCATCGACCTGGCCGAAGGCGCGCAGCCCATGCACGCCGACGACGTGTGGGTCACGTTCAACGGCGAGATCTACAACTACCTGGAGCTCCGGCGCGAACTCGTCGCGCTCGGCCACCGGTTCCGCACCAACAGCGACACCGAGGTGCTGTTGCACGGCTGGCGCGCGTGGGGCGAGCGGTTGCCGGAGCGCCTGCGGGGGATGTTCGCGTTCGCGCTGGTCGACGAACGCGCGCGTACGCTGTTCTGCGCCCGCGACCGCCTCGGCAAAAAGCCGCTCTACTGGACCGAACGACGCGGCCGCGTCGTGTTCGCGTCGGAACCGAAAGGGCTGTTCGCGCACGGCGACGTTCCAAGGGAACTCGACCCGCGCGCGCTGGGTGAGTTCCTGTGCCTCCGCTACGTTCCCGATCCGCGGACGATCTACAAGGCGGTGCACAAGCTCGCGCCGGCGCACAGCCTGACCGTGCGCGACGGCCGCATCGCGACGCGCTGCTATTGGCGCCTGAGTCATGCGGTCGCCGACACGCGGAGTCCGGCCGATTGGAGCGACGCGATCCTCGCGAAATTCGACGAGGCGGTCCGCATCCGCCTGATGTCGGAGGTGCCGCTCGGCGCGTTCCTCTCCGGCGGGGTCGACAGCTTCGCCGTCGTCGATGCGATGGCCCGTGCCGGCAACGAGAAGGTCGTCGCCTGCACGATGGGCTTCGACGACCCGGCGCTCGATGAACGCCGCTTTGCCCGCGGCGCGGCAGCGCATTGCGGTGCCCTGCTGCACGAAGAGGAACTGCGCGTCGCCGATCTGCTCGAACAGGATTGGTTCGACGCGACGTTCGATGAACCGTTCGCGGACAGCAGCGCGGTGCCGACGTACCACGTCAGCCGCCTCGCCCGCCGCCACGTGACCGTTGCGCTCTCCGGCGACGGCGGCGACGAGGCCTTCTGCGGCTACCGTCGCTACAAGTTCGACCGGATCGAGAACCGGGTGCGCGGGTTGTTGCCGCGTGCGGTGTGGCAGGCGCTCGGCGTCGCGTACCCCAAGCTGGACTGGCTGCCGCGCTTCCTGCGCTTCAAACGGACCTTCCAGAACCTCGCCCGCGACCCCGCGGAGGCGTACGCGCGCTCGGTGAGCGGGGTCCTGCCCGAGGAGATCTTGCCGCTGCTGCGCTCGGAGTGGCGCGACGCCGGGCTCGACCCGCTGAGCGCAGTGCGCGAGGCGTACCGGGCGTCGGACGGAACCGACGCTCTCGCGCGCGCCGCAGCCGCGGACTACGCGACGTGGTTGCCCGGCGACATCCTCGTGAAGGTCGATCGCGCGTCGATGGCCGTCTCGCTCGAAGTCCGCGCGCCGTTCCTCGACCACGAGCTCGTCGAACTCGCGGCGCGCATGCCCGGCGCGCTCAAGCTCGCCGGCGGCGCGACGAAGGGTTTCCTGCGCGAGACGCTCCGCGCGCGCCTCGGCAGCGAGAACCTCGACCGGCCCAAGCAGGGCTTCAGCGTCCCGTTGCGCCGGTGGATGGCAGGCGCCTGCGGTGATCGCCTGGAGACGGCGCTGCACGATGCGCGCCTGGACGCCGTGATCGACACGGCGCTCGTCGCCGATCGGCTGCGCGAACACCGCAGCGGGCGGCGCAACCACAGCGATCTCCTCTGGGCCGTGTTGTGCCTCGCACGTTTCCTGCGGAGGTGGACGTGACAGCCTTCGGCTCGATCGTCACCTTCACCAACCTGTTCCCGTCGGCGGCGATGCCGCGGCACGGGTTGTTCGTGCGCGAGCGGATGCGACGCGTCGCGGCCGCCACCGGCGCCTCATGGCAGGTCGTCTGTCCGGTTCCGCTGGTGCCGAAGTGGTTGCGACGGCGGCCGATCGATCGCGCGTTCGCGACGATGCCGGCCGAAGAGTGGCTCGACGGCGTTCACGTCCACCATCCGCGGTACCGCCACGTCCCGGGCTTCTCGATGCGACGGCAAGCCGAGCGCATGGCCGACGGGACTCGCGAGTTGGTCACTGCGCTCTGTCGCGAACGCCCGGTCGTCCTCGACGCGCACTACCTCTACCCCGACGGCGTCGCGGCGCTCCGTCTGGCGCGTGAACTCGACGTGCCGTGTTTCGTCACGGCGCGCGGCAGCGACGTCAACGTCGTCGGCAGAGATCCACGCATCGCCGCGCAGATCCGTGCCGTCGCGAGCGGCGCACGGCGGCTGTTCGCGGTCGCGGCGCCGCTGTGCAAGGCGTTGGCCGATCTCGCGGGCGTCGCCGAGGAGCGCGTCACGCTCGTGCGCAACGGCGTCGACCTCGAGCGCTTCGCGCCGGGCGATCGAAGCGCGGCACGGGATCGACTCGGCCTGCCGCAGGACGCGTCCCTCGTCGCGGGGGTCGGGCGGCTCGTGCGCGGCAAGGGCTTCCACGTGATGGCCAAGGCGCTGCGGAAGCTCGATGCACGCGTGCACTTCGTCGTCGCCGGTGATGGTCCCGAGCGCGAGGTGCTCGAGAGCCTTGCGCCGAGGGGACGCCTGCACCTGCTGGGCGCTCGCTCTCCCGACGACGTCGCATGCCTGCTCCGCGCGGCGGACCTGCTCGTCCTGCCGTCGGAGAGCGAGGGTTGGCCGAACGTCGTCACCGAGGCCCTCGCCAGCGGCGTTCCCGTCGTCGCGACGGCGGTCGGGGCGGTACCCGAGATGCTGGCGTCGCCGCTCGCGGGTGCCCTCGTACGGGCGGGTGACGCCGAGGTCCTCGCCCGCGAAGTGGCGCGGGTGCTCGGCATGCCGCGCGATCCCGCGCGCATCGCCGCCTGGGGCCGTCGCTTCTCCTGGGACGAGCCGATCGCGACGCTCGAGTGCGCCTTTCGCGAGGCGTTCGCCGCATGACCGGCTGTCGCATCCTCTACCACCACCGCATCCGCGCCGACGACGGCCAGGCGGTGCACGTGCGCGAGCTGATCGGTGCCCTCCGCGAGGAGGGGCACGACGTGCTCGAGTGCGCGCTCGTGCAGAAGGCCGGCGTGGCGGCGTCGCCGGGAGCCGATGCGCACGCGCGCCGCAACGGCAGCCTCTGGAATCGCCTGCGCCTGCCGCGCGGCGCGATCGAACTGCTCGAGATCGCGTACGGACCGCAGGGCGCGCGACGGTTGCGCCTGGCGGCCGCGGACTTCCGTCCGGACTTCGTCTACGAGCGCCATGCGCTCCACTGCGACGCCGGGCTGCGCGCTGCGCGTAGCCTCGGCGTGCCCTTGCTCCTCGAGGTCAACTCGCCGTTGGTCGACGAGATGCAGGCCCTCGGCGCGTTGCGGTTCCCGCGCCGCGCGCGGCGTACGGAGCACGCCGTGCTCGCGGGCGCCGACATCGTGTTCGCCGTGACCGGCGTGCTGCGCGACCTCTGCGTCGGACTCGGCGCCCGCGCCGCGCGCACGGTGGTCGTCCCCAACGGCGCGGTCCCGGAGCGGTACGACGATGCCGCGCGTGCGGCAGGGCGCGCTCTGCGTTCGCGCCTGTCGATCGCCGCCGACGACTTCGTGCTCGGGTTCGTCGGCTTCATGCGACCCTGGCACCGGCTCGATCTCGCGGTCGAAATGCTGCTCCGGCCCGAACTGCGTGCGCTGCACCTCGTGCTCGTCGGCGAGGGACCCGCGCGAGCGGACGTCGCGGCCGCGGCCGTGCGCGCCGGGGTGTCCTCGCGTGTCCACGCGATCGGAGCCGTCGACGCCGGCGAACTCCCCGGCTGCGTGTGCGCGTTCGACGCCGCGCTGATCCCCGCGATCAACCGCTATGCATCGCCGCTCAAGCTGTTCGACTCGCTCGCGGCGGGCGTGCCGACGATCTGTCCGCGGCAGGCGAACCTCGAGGAACTGGTCATCGACGATCGCAACGCGGTGCTGTTCGCGCCCGGCGACGCCGACGCGCTGCGCGCGGCGACGGCGCGCCTCGTCCTCGACCGTGCGGCGGCGCGACGCATCGGCGCGCAGGGACGCGCGGATCTGCTGACCAACGACTGGACCTGGCGCGGCAACGCGCGGCGTGTGATCGCCGCATACCGGCGCCTCGTCGCCGACATGGCGGTCCCGCGATGACGCGCACGGTCAGACTCGCGGCCGTGATGGTGTGGTGGCGGCGCGATCGGCTCGCGGCGATCGCTCCGGCGATCGAACCGCGCGGGTGGTGGTTGCTCGGACCGGGACTCGCTTTGCATCTCGTCGGATCGGCACTGGTCATCGACTCGCTTTCCGCCGCGAGCCTGATCCTGAGCGTGCCGGGTGCGGTGCTGCTCGCCGAAGGCCGGGGCCGATTCCGCGCGTTGCTGCCGATCCTCGGCCTTCTCCCCTTCGTCATCCCGATGCCGCTGGTCGTCAGCGGACGCGTCGCCTTCGAACTGAAGGAGTTCGCGGTCACGGCCGGCTTGTCGATCGCCAACCTGTTCGGGGCCGGGGCGGAGCGCACCGGCGCGTCGATCGCGTTCACGGGCGTGGACGGGACGCTGCTCGTCGCCGACCCATGTTCCGGGCTGCGTTCGCTCGTCGCCCTCGTCACGCTCGGGTATGCGCTCGCGTTCTTCCTCGGCGATCAGCGCGGCTTGCGGCGCTGGGTGATCCTCGTCGCGTCGGCGCCGATCGCGATCCTGTCGAACTCGCTGCGCATCGCTGCGATCTGCCTGATCGCGCGGGCGTTCGGAGTGGACACGGCGAAGGGTGCCGGCCACGAGTCCGCGAACGTGATCGCCTGGACGCTCGACCTCGTCGCGTTGATCGGCCTCGACGCGCTGCTCACGAAGCGGTGGCGCCGATGACGACGGGACTCGGACCTCATGCGGTCGTGCTGTGGCTGCTCGCGCCGGCGCTGTTGTGGCTCGCGGTCGATCGGCCACGCGGCGGCGACACGCACCGCGCCGCGCGCCTTCCGGAGCGACTCGGTCGCTTCGCGATCGAGGTGGACCGTCCGATCACGGACGAACTCGCCGAGAGCTTCGGCACGAACGACGCCGTGTGGCGTCGCTATGCGGCGAACGACGGCTTCGTCGACGTCGTCGTCGTGTACCACGATGCGAACTGGAAGAGCGTGCACGCGCCGGACACCTGCCTGCGCGGATCGAACATGACGCTGGTCGAGGATGGACCGTTCGAAACGACGATCGACGGTGCCGTGCGGTCGGTCGGTCGCCTCCGCCTCGACTCGTTCGAGTACCCCGAGGACTACCTGAGCCTCTACGCCTACGTCGCCCCGCCCGACTTCGTGAGCGGCAGCTACGCGGACTTCGTCTGGCACCACGCACCTCGCGCGCTGTTGCGCGCGAGTCTGTCCGGTTGCCTGGTGCGCGCCGAGACCTGGATCGCCGGCGGCGACGTCGCCGCGGCGGAGGCGCCCGGGGTCTCCTGCGATGAGCGCCTCCGATCCGCTCGCGCACGCGCTCTCGGTCGACGTGGAGGACTGGTTCCAGGTCCTCAACCTCGCGGGCCACGTTGACCGCGCCGACTGGGACAAGTGCGAACTCCGGTGCGGCGACAGCACGAAGCGCCTCTTGGAACTCTTCGACCGGCGCGGAGCAAAGGCGACCTTCTTCGTGCTCGGCTGGATCGCGGAACGCATCCCGGACGTCGTGCGCGAGATTGCGGCAGCTGGTCACGAAGTCGGGTCGCACGGCTGGGATCACCGTGTGCTCGGCGAGCTCGGGCCGGAGGGCTTTCGCGAGGATCTGCGCCGCACTGCCCGCGTGTTGCGCGACCTGACCGGCCGCGTGCCCGATTCCTTCCGCGCGTGCACGTGGTCGATCACGCTGCGCACGTCCTGGGCGCCGGCGATCCTGGTCGAGGAGGGTTACGTCCTCGACAGTTCGATCTACCCCGTCGCGCACCCCGACTACGGCATCCCGGGAGCGCCCGTGCGCCCGTACCGGCTGATCTGCGCGGGCGGCGAGCTGGTCGAATTCCCCCCGCTCACGTGTCGGGTATTCGGGCGCCGCATGCCGGTCGGGGGCGGGGGCTATCTGCGGCTGTTCCCGCTGTGGGTGCTGGAACGTGGGCTGCGACAGGCCGAGGCCGAGGGCTGGCCCGGGTGCGTGTATCTCCATCCCTGGGAAGTCGACCCCGGTCAACCGCGCGTGAAAGTCGGCGGACTGCGTGGCTTCCGCCACTACGTGAATCTGAACAAGACCCTGCCGAAGCTCGACCGGCTCCTCTCGCGCCACCGCTTCGTCGGTCTCGCCGCCGCGCTCGCTCAGCGCGCGAGCTGCCGCGCGAAGTGGGCGGCGCTGGACGTCAGCGGGCTGTCGGGGTGAGCCGACGCGAGGGCTTCGAGCTGGGCCTTCGCCTCGTCCGCGCGACCGAGCGTCAGGAGCGCGAGCGCGCGGTAGTAGAAGTGCGCACCGTCCGGTGAGTCGGCGACCTTCTCGAACAACTCGTCCGCCTTCGCGTACTCCGCATCGCGGATCGCGAACATCGCGGCCACGAACCGGGCACGCGGCGATTCGCCGAGCGTCGGATCGGCGCGGAGCCGCTCGAAGGCGGTGCGATCGGCCGCCTGGACGTCGCCGTGGCGAAGCGCCAGTTCGACGCATCGCAGCGCGATCTCGTGTTGAGGGAGGAAGTCGTAGCTCCACCGCAGGCTCTCGAGTGCCGCGGCCGGTTCGCCTTCCGCGACGAGCCAGTCGGCGCGGAGGTTCCAGAGCGTGAGCAGGGTCGGCTCGGCATCGAGTTGCTGGTCGAGCAGTTCGAGCGCGGCGGCGCGGCCGTGGAGTTCCGCGTAGCGGCGCAACGAGCGTTCCATCGTGAGCTGACTCGCGGTGTCGGTCGTGGTCCGCAGCCGGTCGAACAGGCTGCCGAGGAGGGTCGCCAACTTGCGCAGACGTGGGCTCTCGCGCGGTCCCTCGATCGGACCGTTGCGGGCTACCTCGCGGTCGATCAGGTAGTTCACGATCGCGCCGTTGGGCCCCGAGCGCTTGATGATCTCCTGGGCGTGGTTGTGGATGCGGGACTCGAGCGCGCCGTCCGGCTTCTGCCTGAGCGCGAGGTCGGCCAGGAGAAAGTAGGTCGTCTGGAAGCGCGGCTGATCCGCATCGGGCACGTGCGGCTCGACGGCGTCGGCGAGTTGCAGGCCCAGGTCCGGGCGGCCGACGAAGCCGAGCAGTTCGATCTGCTGCAGGCCGATCCCGCCGCTCCCGGCGGACGCGATCCACACCGCGGCGAGCTCCTCGGCGCGGTCGACGCGCCCGCCGAATTGATCGATGAGCGCGCGGACATGCTGCCTGGTCGCGAGCGCGACCATGCTCGGCGTCGACAGGCCGCTCGAGAGCAGTTCAGGACGAACGAACGGACTCTCGACCACGTCGCCGCCGAGCACGCTCACACCGGTCGCATCGATGATGCGCGCAGCTTCGTCGTACGCGGGCACGAGGAGCGGCGCCGCCTCGATGACGCGCTTGAGGAGCTGCAGCGCGGCGTCGGGCTTGCCCTGCCGTGCGAGAAGATGCGCGTGAAGGGTCGACGTGACCGGGTCGCCGGGAGAATCGGCGAGCAAGGCGTCGAGCCTGGACTGCGCGATCGACTCGAAGCCGGTCGCATCGAGGAACGTGATCGCGTCGAGCAACTCCGCGCGATGGTTCTGCGCGAGTTCACCCGCGGGATTGGGGACGCCGCGCTCGATGCCGAGAACCGCCGCGAGCGCGAGCACCGGCAGGTCTGCCGGCGCGCCCTCGAGTCGCCGGCGCACCCAACCCGTCGCTACCGGCAATCGGCCGAAGCGTGCAAACAGCGCCGCGGACACGAGGTCGCGGATCTCCGACTCCCAGAAGCTGTTCTTCGCCTCCGCGTCGCGGCCGAGCGAGAGGAGATGCAGCGCGAGGTCGCGGCTCGCCGCGGCGCCGTCCTGGAACGACAGCGCCTGTACGAAATGGCGTTCGGCCGCCTCGTCGAGTCGGAGGCGGAGTGCGAGTCGACCGGCGAGGAGGTACTGCCGGCCGGTGCGCTGCGCCCGGTGCGCGTCCTCGGTCAACACCGGCGTGAGGAGGAGGTATCCCCAGCGCGGCTGGCCCGCGTCCGCGAACTCCGCGGCGAGAATCGTGAGGCGCTCGGCGTCGCCGGTGTGGAGCACGAGCAGTCTCTCGACCATCGCCTGGAGTTCCGCATCGGGGGCGCCGGTCTTCGCGCTGATCACGGTCCAGCGGTCGTAGCTCCGGGCAAAGGTCGCCGGCCGTGTCGCGATCGTCTCCGCGGCGACCTCGGCGAGCGTCGCTCGTGCCTTGTCGAGATTGCCCAGCCGTTCCTGGATGTCGGCCACCGCGAGCAAGGCCTCGGGCTCGTCGCGGAAGTGGCGGTCGACGGTCTGCGCGAAGTGGTTGGCGAGCGGCAGGTCGGCGCGCTCCGCGGCGCGACGCAGCAGCGACGCGGCGACGATCCCGTCGCGACGCCCGGACAGGAGGAACTGACGAAGGAGGTCGTCGTGACCGCGGCCGAGCGCGATCCGTGATTCGCGCAGATCGAGCAGTCCCTGCTCGTCGCGGGGATGGAACGACAGCAACTCGGTTGCCGCGCGCTCAGCTGCGATCGGATCGCCGAGGTCGAGCAGCGCGCGACAGTGGACGTGCCGCGGCCAACGCGCCCATGGAAAGGCCTTCACCGCGCTCTCGGCGCAGCTGCGCGCGATGTCCGGCCGCTTCTGCTGCAGCGCGAGCTCGGCGATCAACGGCATGAGGACGTCCGGAGCGTCGGGTACCAGGATCTCGAGCTGGATGCAGC
This sequence comes from Planctomycetota bacterium, assembly GCA_016235155.1. Lineage (GTDB taxonomy): Bacteria > Planctomycetota > UBA1135 > UBA1135 > UBA2386 > JACRLW01. The sequence continues at coordinate 87,631 of JACRLW010000025.1, read as the reverse complement.
GCTCGAGCTGGGCCGCCGAATCCCGATCGCTCTTCTTGAGCGAATGGTCCGTCGCGACCGCCTGTGCGCGGAGCACTTCTTCGTCCTGCGCCGCGACCCGCATCGCGTTGCGCACGTCGAGCAAGGCGCCCTCGGGGTCGTTCGTCGCGATCCGGAAGTAGGTCTGGTCGAGGTAGCGCTTCGGACTGTTGGGGTCGAGGTAGGCGAGCGTGCGGTAGACGTAGTCGAAGAACTGCTGGCCCCAGCCCTGCTGCTTCGCCAGCGCGATGCGTTCGTCGAAGACCTTGATCCGCCGTTCGACGACCGTCGCGTCCGGCGGCATGACGGCGAGCACCTGGTCGTAGTCCCGCAGGAGCTTGAGGGACTCGTTCAGCGCGCCGCGGCGCCGTGCGTCGAGCGCGAGGATCCAGTGCGTCTCGGGCAGGAGGCTGATGCGGCCGTCCGTCTCGATCGCCTCGACCTCGAGGGCGAGTTCGTGAAGTCGGGTTGCGTCGCCGAGCTGATCGAGCGCGCGTGCGTGCGCGAGATAGAGCTCCTTCACCGTCGCGTCGATGCGTTCGGCGTCGAGCAGTCCGGACCAGGTGCCGCGCGGCAGGAAGCGCTCCGCGATCTCGACCACCGCGGCCCAGCGTTCGTGGCGTAGATGCAGGTCCGCGAGGTCGATCGCCGCACGCAGCGCATGGATCGTCGTGAAGCGGTGGACGTACAGCTCGGCGAGCCACTGTCGGTCGTCGGTCCGCTCGCCCTGTTGCATCGCGTAGGCGACGCCGGAGTAGGCGGCGATGGGCCCGTCACTCGTTTCGAGCGCGAGGCGGAAGAAGCCCTGCGACTTGGCGATGAGCCCGTGGATCTCGGTCAGCGCCTGGCGGTTGGCCGTGTTGATCAGAAGGTCGGGGCGGGACTCGGCGAGCACCGCCGAGAAGCGTTCGAGGCCGAGGCTCGCCAGCGGATCGCCCGGGTCGCGATAGAGCCAGCTGCGCAGCGCGGTGAACGCGTGCTGTTTCGCGGTCGGATCGAGCTGGCTGCCGAGTTGCCGCACGATCTCCGCGACGAGTTCCTGATAGCGCGCCTGGCACGCGATGCCGGCGAAGCCCAACACCTCGCCGTCGTCCGGCCGTGTCGACAGGTAGCGCTCGGCGAGCGCGAGTCCGCCGGCGGGATCCTCGGTGCGGATCGTCAACTCGATCTCCGCGCGGGCGAGCGCCACGTCCTCGGCATCGATCTCCCGCAGCTTGCGGACGTCGCGCAGGGCGAGCGCCCAGTTGCCCGTCTCGGTGTGGGCGAGGCGCCGCAGGTCGAGGAGCTCGCGGCGCAGCGCGACGTCGGTGCGCGGTCCGAGTGAGCCCTCCGTGATGTCGAGCAGGCGGACGCAGCGCGCATAGTGCTTCGCCGCGAACTGCTCGCGCGCGGTTCGGACCGCGACCTCGGGCCCCGAGAGCCCGAGCAGCGCGTACCCGAGCACCAGGGCGAGCACGAGCATCACGCACGCGAGCAGGATCCTCAGCGATCGTCGGAGCATTAGGAGGGTGGGGGATCCTAGCCGCGCGAGGACGGAGACGAACGCGGCTCGTGGATGCCGAGGCGACGCATCTTGGCGAAGAGCGTGCTGCGGTTGATGCCGAGGCTCTCGGCCGCGCGTTCGCGGTTGCCGCCGAAGGACCGGAGTGCCTGCTCGATGAGCATGCGTTCCGGACCCTCGAGCGCGACCTTGAGGGGCAAGAGCCGTGCCCCCGGCGCCAACAGCGACTCCGGCCCGATGTTCGAGGTGTCGGGCGCCGCGGCGAGGTCGTGCGGGAGATCGGCGACGTCGATGTCCTCGCCCTCGCAGAGCACGACCGCACGTTCGACCACGTTCTCGAGTTGCCGGACGTTTCCCGGCCAGGCCGCGCCTTCCAGCACGGCCATCGCCGCACGGGTGAAGCCGCGGATCGGCCGGTGGTTCTCCGCGGCGAAGCGGCGCAAGAAGCACTCGGCCAGCAGTGGGATGTCGGCGCGCCGCTCGCGCAGCGGCGGCATCTCGACGGTGATGACGTGGATCCGATAGTAGAGATCCTCGCGGAATCGCCCGGCGGCGACCTCGGCCTTCAGGTCGAGATTCGTCGCCAGCAGGACCCGGACGTCGACGGGAATGCTCGTGCTGTCCCCGACGCGCTCGATGACGCGGTCCTGCAGCACCCGCAGCAACCGCACCTGCATCCCTGCCGACGACGTGCCGATCTCGTCGAGGAAGATCGTCCCGCCGCGCGCCTCCTCGAACTTGCCGGCGCGGTCCTTGATCGCGCCGGTGAACGAGCCTCGGACGTGTCCGAAGAGTTCCGATTCGAGCAGCGTCTCCGGGAGGGCTCCGCAGTTGACCTCGACGAACGGACCGTCGGCCCGGTCCGAAGCCCGATGGATCGCGCGGGCGAGCACCGTCTTGCCCGTGCCCGATTCCCCGGTGAGCAACACCGTCGATCGCGTGCGCGCAACGGCCTGGACGATCTTCGCGATGCGCAGCATCCGCGGGTCGCTGCTCACGACCCGTTCGGGGCCCGTGCGCTCCTCGAGCGCTCGCCGCAAGGTGCGGTTCTCGCGCACGAGCTTCGCGCTGTCGAGCGCCCGCTCGACGGCGAGCCCGAGTTGCTCGGGCGCGAACGGCTTGCAGAGGAAGTCGCGCGCCCCGCGCCGCAACGCCTCGACCGCATCCTCGACGGTGCCGAACGCGGCACAGAACACGATCGAGGTCTCCGGACTCCGCGCGCGCACCGCGTCGAGCAGGGCCAGACCGCTGAGCCCGGGCAGGTGCCAGTCGGCGACCAGCAGGTCGACCTCCTTCCCCTCCAGCGCGGCGAGCGTTGCATCCGCCCCCTGCACCACGACCAGTTCGAGATTCCGCCGGCTCGTGCTCTCGGCGAGCGCGGCCGCGGTCTCGGGGTCCGGGTCGGCGATCAGGATGTGGCGCATGGAGCACCGTCCGGAATTCCGGACGGTGTTCCTATCGAACCTCGGACCGCCACGGATTGAGGGCACATCGCGGTCGAGGCCCTTTCGACTCAAAGATCCCGGCGCAACCTCAGGATCACGCCGAGCTCCCGCTCGAGTCCCTGCTCGAGCCCCCGCCTCCCGAAGCGCCGCTCGGCGATCGCCTCGCCGCCGTGCGCGTGCACGATCGCCTGGACGAGGAACAGGGCGAGGCCGAAGGGAGTGCCGCGCATCGCCCGCGCGACGTGGTACGGCGAGAAGACGGCATCAGGACCGAGCGCGGCCGACATCGGCGCGGGAATCGTGATCTCGAGCACCACCGCGTCGGTTTCGGCGCGGATCGCGAAGTCGAGCGGGTGGTGGCCGGCGAGTGCGATGCCGGCGGTGAGGAACGAGCGGAGCGCGAGCGCGAGCGTGTCGCGGTCGGCGGGGATCGTCGGCAGCGCGGCACCGAGCGCGGCGGCGAGCTCCTGGTGGCGCTGGTACTCGGCTTCCGCGGCGATCTCGACGAGCAGGGCGTGCAGGTCGATCGAGGGCAGGGGGTGACGCAGCGAGCGCACGCGTGCGAGCACCCCGATGCGTTCGATCGTGGCGCCGATCCGCGCGAGTTCGGCCTTCACCGTGCTGAGACGGCTGATCGCGTCGACGTCGCGCGCGGGATCGAGGAGACACTCGGCGAGTTGGAGGTGCCCGCCGGCCGCGAGGAGCGGGTTGTTCAGTTCGTCGGAGATGCCGCGGAGCAAGTCGAGGAAGGCGTCGGGGGACGGCAGGTCGGGACCGCGACGGGCGGCGGCGATGGCGGCGGACAGCCCGGCGGGGGTGAACGGTGCGACGAGCAGGGTGGCGCCGAGGCGCTCGGCGTGCCGTGCAGCCGCGAGTTCCTCGTCGCGGCGGGCGGCGAGGACGATCGCCGTCCCGCCGAGGATGCCGCGGAACACGCGCAGCGCGCCGATCTCCTCCGCATCGACCGGAGCGCCGTGGACGAGGAGTGCCGGTGCCATGGTGCGGACCGCGTCGAAGCTGCCGGCGAGTTCGTCGAAGACCTCGACCCGCGCGGCGGCGAGCGTCGCGCGGAGGGCGCGGTACAGATCCCCGTCCCGGTCCGAGACGAGTGCGATCCGCGGCGGCGAGTCCATGTGCAAGGGTACATCCGGCTCCCGCCGCCAGCCGAAGAGGCGACGGTGGCTGGTCCCATCGATTCCCTCGGCTCGGCTGCGGCGGGCGGAGCGCGGCGCTTCGTCCACGTCCAAGGTGGCGGGGGCACCCGGCCGCATGCGACGGACGGGGTGCGCCTCGTCCGCGAGTGGAAGGGGACGGCCGTCGCGGCGCCCTTCACCACGGCGAGGGATCTGCCTGAACTGCCGGGTCGCTCGCTCGACGCGGGCATCGACCATGCCACTCGAGCAGCGGAGCTGCTCCCCGGACCGTGGTCGTCACGACGCCGCTCGCTCGTGATGCGCGTGGCGTTGCTCTGCAGCTTCGCGTTGGTCGTCGCGGTCGGACTTGCGATCGCCGGCGTGATCGGTTGAAGCGAGAGCGATGGCGACCGGCGCTGCACCGTGCGGCTATCCTGCGCGATCCGACGAGGACGGCCCGCTGACGATGACACCCCACCCGAGCGCCGCGATGCCAGGTGCCGGCGCACCCGCGCTGAGTGTCGTCGTACCGGTGCTCAACGAGGTGCAGAACATCGTCGGCCTGCACGCGGCGCTGACCCACACGCTCCTGGCGTGGGGTGGAACCTACGAAGTGATCGTCGTCGACGACGGCAGCACCGACGGCACGCGCGACGTGTTGCGCCGCCTCGCCGGCGAGGATCCACACCTGCGCGTCTACCTGTTCCGGCGCAACTTCGGGCAGACCGCGGCGATGGCGCAGGGCTTCGCCGCGGCGCGGGGCAGCCGCGTCGTGTCGATGGACGGCGACCTGCAGAACGACCCGGCCGACATCCCGCGGCTCCTGCAGCGGCTGGACGCCGGATTCGACGTCGTGTGCGGTTGGCGCCGCCACCGCAAGGACGCGGTGATCACGCGGCTCTTGCCGTCGATGTTCGCGAACCAGTTGATCCGGTGGGCGACCGGCGTGCCGATCCACGACACCGGGTGCTCGCTGAAGGCCTACCGCAGCTGGGTCGTGCGCAACCTGAACCTCTACTCGGACATGCACCGCTTCATCGCGGCACTCGGTGCCGGACTCGGGGCCCGCATCGCGGAGATCCCGGTCCGCCACCACCCGCGTCGCTACGGGAAGAGCAAGTACGGTCTCGGCCGGATCTTCCGCGTCGTGCTGGACCTCGTCGTCATCAAGATGCTGATCCAGTTCTCCGCGCACCCGATCCGGTGGTTCGGCATCCTCGCCTTGCCGCTCTTCCTCGCCGGACTCCTGCTGCTCTCGATCGCGTTCGTGAAACTCGATCACGGCACCTGGCAGATCCTCACCGACTACGACGACGTCTACATGTCCGGCGCCGGGATCCTCGCGCTGCTCACGCTCAACGTCTTCATGTTCGGATTCCTCGCCGAGCTGCAACTCAAGGCCTCGCGCTTCTTCCGCCGGCGGGTCTCGATCACGGCCGTGGAGGCGTCCCGGTGACCGAAGACCACGATCGCGACGAGTTCGTGTCGCTCGTCATCCCGATCGACAACCCGTCGATCGACGCCAAGGCGCTCGCCGCGGGCTACGCCGCTCCGTTCCGCGAACACGGCTACGGCTACGAACTGGTGTTCGTCCTCGACGGCGTGCACGGCCGCGTGCTCGAGGACCTCAACGCGCTCGCCGCGGAGTTGCCGATCAAGGTCGTGCGGCTGCAGGGTGCAGGACTCGGTGAGTCGATCGCGTTGTCGGCCGGTGCGGCGCGCGCGCGCGGCTCTTTGATCCTCAGCGTGCCGCAGTACCACCAGGTCGAACCCGAGGAGTTGCTGAAGGTCGTCCAGTCGCTCGAGTCCGGAGCCGACTTCGTCGCGACCTGGCGTCACCCGCGCGTCGACCCCTGGCTCAACCGCGTGCAGTCGAGGATCTTCAACTGGGTCCTGCGCGTCGTGATGGGCATCCGCTTCCACGACCTCAACTCGGGCGTGCGCGGGATGCGGCGCCAGGTGCTGGACGAGGTCAACGTCTACGGCGAGCTCTTCCGCTTCCTGCCGGTCCTCGCGCAGCGCCAGGGTTTCAAGGTCGTCGAGATCAAGGTCCGGCACCGCGAGGAGCGCGGGACGATCGCGTTCTACGGGATCGGCGTCTACGTGCGCCGGGTGCTCGACATCCTCGCGATCAGCTTCCTCACGCGGTTCACCCAGCGGCCGCTGCGCTTCTTCGGGATCCTCGGCGTGCTCGCGATCCTGATCGGCGTCGCCCTGTCGGTCGAACCGCTGTACGCGAAGGCGTTCGAGGGGGAGAGTCTCGCGAATCGCCCGGCCTTCGTGCTCGGCGTGATCCTCGCCGCGTTCGGCGTGCAGTTGATCGGCCTCGGCGTGATCGGCGAGATCATCATCTTCACGCAGGCCGGCCAGATGCGTGACTACAAGGTCGAAGAGGTACTCGACGGCGCGGATGTCGCGATCGATGCGCCTCTCGTCGCCGACGACGTCGAAAGATCGGTCGAGGCCACCGTCGAGGGTGCCGCCCAAGCGACCCAGAATGGACAGCCGCCGAGCCCGCCCCGACCACCCGTCTCGCTGGTCGATCGCGACCGGACGGCGACGCGCGGCCAGGGCCTGCCCCTGCGCGTGCGCGAACTCCTGCCGGGGGAAGACGCGCGCTGGGACAGCTTCGTTCGCGACCATCCGCAGGGCAGCTTCTTCCACCTCACCGGCTGGCGGCGCGTCGTCGAGGAGACCTTCCACCACCAGCCTCACTACCTCGTCTGCGAGCGCGGGCGGTCGTGGTTCGGGGCGCTGCCGCTGTTCTTCGTGCGCAGCCCGTTCATCGGCAAGCAACTCATCTCGGTGCCGTACGCCGTCTACGGGGGTCTGCTCGTGCGCGACCCGGAGTTCCAACAGCCGCTGCTCGACGCCGCCGCGCAGCACGGTCGTCGGCTCGGTGCGAGCTACCTCGAGTTGCGCCATCTCGACGCTCGGCCGGGCGACCGCGTGCCCTACGACCTCTACGTCACCTTCCGCAAGGACCTGCCCGCGACCGTCGCCGACGTGCTGCCGTCGATCCCGAAGAAGGCGCGCGCGGAGGTGCGACGCGCGCGCGACCGATTCAACCTGACCTGCGAGACCACCGGCGACGTCGCGCTGTTCTTCGGCCTGTTCGCCGACGAGAAGCGGAGGCTCGGTACGCCGTCACTGCCGCTGCGCTGGTTCCAGAACCTCGTCGAGGAGTTCGGCAACGCGACCGTGATCCACGTCGTGAAGGACCCGGCGGGCGAACCGCAGTGTGCGGTGCTCAGCTTCCTCTGGCGGGACACCGTGTACGCCTACTACTCCGGCTCGGCGTCGGAGAGCCGCGGCAAGGGGGTGTCGGACTTCGTCTACTGCCAGATCATGGAGTGGGCGATCGAACGCGGGTTGCGTCGCTTCGACTTCGGGCGCAGCCGTCGCGACACCGGCGCGGCGAAGTTCAAGGAGAACATGGGCTTCGTTCCCGAGCCGCTTCACTACGACTTCCTGCTCCTGCGCGACGGCGCGAAGCTGCCCGAGTTCCACCCGAGCAATCCCAGGCTCGAAGGCCCGCGCAAGCTGTGGTCGAAGTTGCCGCGCGGCGTGGCGAGCCGCATCGGCGGACGCCTGTCGCGCTACCTGCCCTGATGGGGCGACCCGAGCGGCGGTAGCGCCTCGCCATCGCCGTTCGCGGCGAAGTCGAGGAGTTCGACGTCGAGTCCATCGCTGCGCGCGCTGGTCCACAACTTCGCGCCGGCGACCCTTGGGTCCGCGGCGACGGCGTGCGCATCGCCGAGCGCCTGCCAGTCAGCTTCCGAATCACGACGCCAGTGCGCGGTGATCGCCTCGCCCGAGCGCAGGAGACGCAACCAGCCGCTGCGGACGTCGCACGACGCGACGGCGGTGACCACGCCGTCGTATTCCGCGCGCACGAGGGTGATGTCGGGACGCGCCGCGAGCGTCTCGAGGATCACGCTCGCGCGAGCCGCACCATCCTCGGTCTGCGCGAACAGCGCGAACGCGGCGGCATGCGCGCCGGGCAGGAAGCGGTGGAGTCCGAAGCGCAGCCGGACGTCGAAGTCGCCGCGCCAGCGCACGGGCAGCCAGCAACCGCACGACGCGAGCGGACCGACCTCGCCCGAAGAGAACACCATCCGCACCGTGTTCGACGGCGTGGCCGCGAGCTCCGCCGCGACCTTCCGCGGGGTCTTCCACCGCACGAGATGCCGTGCTCCGGTCGCGGCCAGTCCGGGGAAGACGAGGGGGAGATCGCCGGAGAGATCCGCATCGTGCTCGACGAGTTGTGCCGCGACGCGACCGAGCGCGTCGCACCAGGCCGTCGTCAACCGGGACCCCGGTGCGCCGTCGGTCGCGATGCCCACCGCGAGATCCTCGTCGCAGGTCACGCCGCGGCGACGCAGTTCGGTGAGAACGCGCGCGGTGAGCCGTTCGCCGGCGACGTCGCCGTGTGCGTCGAGGACGAAGCGCAGCAACGCCGCGGGTCCGGGCAATCGCGCCCTCACTCCGATCCCGCGCGCGGCGGCGAGGATCGTCCCACGCAGACGCATGCCGGCCTTGCTGAGCGACTCGTGGAGCGGTTCGCGACGGAGTCGTTCGATCGCGGCGAGCACGACGACGGCAGCCAGCGGATCGCACTCGGTGTCTCGATCGGCGAGCCCGACGACCGCAGCGAACGGCAGCCCGCACGCCAGAGACTCGCCGAGGACGACGGCGTCGGCGTCGAGCCCGAGGTCCTCGCCCACCGTGCGCGCTGCGATGCGACCCGCGGTGCGGGACTCATCCAGGATCAACCGTGCGCCGTGCGCGCGACCCGCGACGGCGATCGCACGGAGCACGGCGAGTTCGCCGCGCGGTTCGAGGACGACGCAAGCCAGCTCGTCACCGATTCCGGCGATGCGGTCGGCGGCGCGCTCGAGCGCCGTGAACGGCACTCGCTCCACGTCGACGGGGAGACCTGCCCGGTTGCCGCCGATCGCGAGCACCCGAGCGCGCTTGGCGGTGCGCGCCGCGAGCACGATGCGCGCTTTGGCCGCGGCGGCCGTGGTGAAGCACGCGACCGGCGCGTCGCTGCCCGCGAACGCGGCGCAGGCGTCGCGCAGGACCGCGGTCGCGTTCGGGCCTGGTTCCGCGACGAATGCGTCGAGCGACGGGTCGTCGAGTTCGAGCAGCGGTCGCGTCGCGGCGAGGTCGAGCGCGCGATCGCCGCGCGGTTCCGCGGGCGTGGGACGGCCGAGTCGAGCCGCGAGCGCCGCGATCCGCGCCCCGTTCATCGCTCGATGCGGTAGGCGGCGTCGATCGGGCGCACCACGCGCTTGAAGTGCAGCGGTCGGCGCAATCCGCCGGGTCCCGGCGCCGGTCGCGTGCGCGCGAGCCACTCCTCGAACACGCGCATCGACGCGTTGGTGTCGACCTCGGTGTCGCCGTAGGCGTCGCCTGGCTGCGCCTTGGTCACGACGACCTTCTGGTGCCAGCAGTGCATCCCCGAGATCGGATCCGGCTGCACGGCGAACGTGAAGTTCTGGTGCACGCCCCCGTCGCGCCACCACACGCGCTTGCCGTCGGGATCCGCGCCGTCGAAGGCGGCGACGCTGGCGGTGCGTCGCACGCGCCAGCGACCGGGCGCGATCTCCTGCATGTCGCTCTCGTGCTGCTGCCAGCGGTTCGGACCGTGGGTGTCGCCCTTCTGGCGGAAGCGTCCCATGTGGTGGCTGCACGCGACGATGCCGGGGCGCACGCCCTCGGTCACCCAGGCCTTGTTGACGTACCAGCCGATGCGGGTCGTCACGCGGAGCAGATCGCCGGTCGCGACGCCCAGCCGCGTCGCGTCGTCCGGATGGATCCACACCGGGTTCGTGTTCGAGAGTTCGCTCAGCCACTTCGAGTTCGCCGAGCGCGTGTGGATGAGGGTCGGAAGGCGGAACGTCGAGACGAGCACGAACTCGGACTTCGCGCGGTCGATCCGGCTCTCGTCGACGTGGCTCTCGATGTAGCCGGGCGCGGCGTGTTGCGGCCAACCCCAGGCCGCGAGCGTCTCCGACCAGAGTTCGATGCGCCGGCTCGGCGTGGGGAAGCCCGCGCACGGGCGACCTTGCTCGTCGAGCACGCCGACGACCTGACCGCCCTTGTTGACGACTCCCGCGGCTTCGTCGCGCGACGCACCGGCGAGGTCCTTCTCGGGCAGCGCGTGCCGGTGCGCCTCGTAGCAGCGATCGTCGACGAGGAAGCAACCGCGGCGTTTCATGTACTCGAGCGGATCCAGCCCTTCCTTCCGCGCGGCCTCGGGCAGGCCCGGCACCGAGTTCTCGAAGATCCAGCGGTAGTACTCGTCGATCGTGATCCGCTCGAGCGGTCGATACGGCGATTCGAAGTGCCTGCGGATCCCGAGCGAACCGTCGGGATCGATGCGCCACGACAGCGCGATCCAGAACTCGTCCTCCTCCCAGACCTCGCCGGGGTTCGCCTGGTACGTCCACTCGACGGACTCGCCGCGCAGTTCCGCCTCGCGCCGCAGCACCGGTTGACGGAAGCCGATCCATCGCGCGGCGTGCGTCTCCTGGCTCATCAGGTCGTGACGCTCGGTCGCGACGCCCATCGGCAGGACGAAATCGGCCCAGCGCGCCGTCTCGCTCCAGGTCGGCGTGAGCGCGGCGTGGCAACCGACGAGAGCTTCGTCGCGAAGCGCTTCGATCCACACCAGACCGTCGGGGTTGGTCCAGACCGGGTTGTAGACGCGCGTGAAGTAGGTGTCGATGCGACCGCGCCCCGACTTCAGGAGGTGCGGCAGGAGGAAGGAGAGCTCGTGGTGCGCGAGCGGCCATTCGCGCGGGTAGAGCAGTTCGCTCCACACCTGCTGCGGTGCCGGGACCGTGTGGGTCTTCGGCACGAACTTGTTGGTCGCGTTGGGGATCGTGCCGCCGACGGTTCCCACCGCGCCGAGCAGGGTGGAGAGCAGTTGCAGGCAGCGGGCGACCTCCCAACCGCCTTCGTTGCCGCTCGCCGCGTTGCGCCAGACGTGCGCCGCGAAGCGTGTCCCCGCCGCGGCGATCTCGGTGCCGACCTCGCGGAGCGTCGCCTCGGCGACGCCGGTGACCTCGGCGACGTGCGCGAGCGTCGCGAAGGCATAGTGCGCGCGGAGGTCGGCGAGGAAGTCCGCGTACCCGCCGTTCTTGCCGCGTCCGCGGAGCCAACCGCGCCAGTCGGACCAGGTGCGGAGGAACGCGTCGTCCTGCTTGCCGAGGTCGAGGACGAGCTTGCAGAAGCCGAGCATCATCAACGCCTCGGTGCCCGGCCGCGGCGCGATCCACCAGTCGGCCATGCTCGCGGTGTTGGAGAGGCGGATGTCGACGGCGGCGATCTTCGCCCCGGCCAGCTTCGCTTCGATGATCCGCTGCGCGTGCGGGTTGAAGTAGTGGCCCGTCTCGAGGTGCGCGCTGATCAGCAGGATGAACTTCGCGTTGGCGTAGTCGGGCGACGGCCGGTCGTAGCCGACCATCGTCGTGTAGCCGAGCCGCGCCGACGCGGAGCAGACATTGGTGTGGCTGTTGTGCCCGTCGACGCCCCAGGCCTGCAGCACGCGCTCGGCGTAGCCGTCGTGGCCCGGCCGTCCGACGTGGTACATCACCTCGGTCAACCGCTTCTCGACGATCGCCTTGCGGATCCGCGCGCCGAGTTCGTCGAGCACTTCGTCCCAGGTCACGCGCTCGAAGTTCCCGCCGCCGCGCGGACCGACGCGCCGCATCGGCCACAGGATGCGGTCGGGGTCGTTGACCTGGTTCAGCGTCGCGGGGCCCTTCGCGCAGTTCCGGCCGCGCGAGCCCGGGTGGTAGGGATTGCCCTCGACCTTCTGGATCGCCTTGGTGTCCTGGTCGACGTAGGCGACGAGTCCGCACGCTGCCTCGCAGTTGAAGCAGATCGTCGGGACCAGCGTGTAGCGGCGTTCGACGCGCTTCGGCCAGGCCTTGGCGTCGAGCTCCTTCCAGTCGAGCCAGCGTTCGGGCGGCGGGAAGGACTCGAGTGGGGTCTGGCGCATGCCGTTCGGGAGTTCGGTCGTCATCGGCGTGCGGTCAGGAGAGCGGGGGAAGCTGGCCGGCGCGGACGAAGGCCTGCTCGTAGAACATCAGCCCGGCGAGGAGGACGGGTACGGCGGCGAACGCGATCACGGGAGCGAGCGGCCCAGCACTAGCACCGAGAGCGAGCACGAGGACGCCGGTGAGGGTCGTCATCGTCAGGCCGACCCGGAACGCGCTCGCGGTCCGGCCGGGCGCGATTGGGATGCTGGTCAAGAGCGCTGCGGCCTGACGCGCGTTCGCCGTTGCGTGCGGGCCGCGTTGCTTCGTCTCGGCGACCGCCAGGTGAACGAGGGCGCCGAGCCCGATCGCGAGCGGCAGAGCGAAGCTCGCGTCGCCTTGCACGATCAGCGCGGGCCACAGCATCGCGGCGCCGAGCATCACCGCCTGCGCGACGAGCTGCAGCGACAAGGCGACGGGCGCCTGCCAGAGGTCGCGGCCCTCGCACTGCTGGAACAGGAACGCGGTGTAGATCGCCGCCATCAGCGCGAGCGGCAGGTTCAACCAGCGCAGCGCGACCACCGCGTCGTCGAGTCCGAGCACGCGAGCGGCGAGCGCGAGCGCCGTGACCGCGCCGAACGCGCCGAGCACGACGCCGCCCTTGACCAGCCAGCTCCGCCAGTTCGGTCGCGTGAGGAGGCGGAAGAACAACCAGGGTCGCTTCAGGTCGCTCACGAGCAGCACCACGGTGACCAGCGTGAACCAGAGCGCCAGGATCTCCGGCAACCAGTCGCCCGCGAATCCGCGCACGCCGAGCAGAGGGAGGAACGGGGCGGAGAGCGAAGCTCCCGCGGCGATGCCTTTCGTGACCAGGTAGGCCGCGACCTTGGCGCCCCAGTGCACGTCGTGGTCGACGTCGAGCACGGTGCGCGCCGTGGGATGCACCGGGAAGTCGTCTGGGAACTCCGGAGCCGGGAGACGGCGCTCCGACCACAACCACGTGTCGGGCTCCTGCGCGAGTCCGGGTTGCAAGGAGACTTCGTCGACGCCGAGGTAGAAGACGTTCGGACCGGTGTTCTGCTCGGGTCGTCGCACGACGCGCTCGCCGGTCTCGCGCAACGCCTTCGACACGCGGCTGTCGGGGTCGTGCACGTCGCCCGACACGATCGCTTCCTCGGGACAGACGACTTCGCACGCCGGCCGCAGTCCCTGCTCGACGCGGTGCGCGCAGTAGTGGCACTTCTCGGCGCCGCCGGTGTCCTCGTTGAGGTAGATCGCGTCGTACGGACACGCCTGCATGCACGCCTTGCAGCCGATGCACGCGTCCTTGTCGAGGTCGACGATGCCGTCGATGCGCTTGTCGAGCGCGTTGACCGGGCAGATCGTCACGCAGGGCGCCTTCGTGCATTGGTTGCAGCGCAACACGGCGAAGTGGCGCTTCACCTGCGGGAAGGTCCCGATCTCCGTGTACTTGACCCAGGTGCGGAAGCTGCCGACCGGAACCTCGTTCTCGGACTTGCAGGCGACGGTGCAGGCGTGACAGCCGATGCACTTGCGTTGGTCGAGGACGAAGCCGTACTGCATGGTGGAGCGGGAGCGGAGCGGCGGGACGATAGCGAACGAGGCGCTCGGATCAGCCGGGTGGGCCTACTTGCCTTCCGTCCGCGCGCTGTCGGTCCACAAGAGCAGTGCGTCGATCGTGCCGCGCGTCACGGAGTGATAGCGCGGGCGCGCGGTGGTGTAGATCGTCTGTGCGCGCGAGAGCCCCTCGGGCGTGCGCACGAGGGCCGTGAACAACGGCTTCACGAACTTCCGGCGGCCGACCTCGTGGAGGAAGTCGTGGAGTCGCGCGTCGATCGCGGAGGGCAGGCCGTCGTAGCCGCTGGCGAGATTGCGTTCGAGCCAGGCCGCGAGGATCTCGGCGTTGCCGCTCGCGGTCAGCGCGAACTCCGCATCGAGTCCGGCGAGGCGGTCGCGCGGGAACTCCGCGGGCAGCGCGCCGAGGAAGTGCAGCCACTGCGAGGTCGACTAGCCCTTCGCCCGGAGATCCGCCGCGTCGCCGCCGGCGGCGAATCGCTCGCGCGCGGCGTCGACGGCGTCGAGCTGGGCCGAGCGCGGGCGCGGGCAGTCGGCCGGCAGGCCCGGCCCGCGGACCCAGTCCTCCACGTCGATCGCGGCGGCGGTGGTCGGGTCGCGTTCGAGGAGCCGCTCGCCGAGGAAGGCGAGGAACTCGGCCGTGGTGACGCTGCGGAAGGCGTGCTCGTCGAACCACGCCCGGACGAAGCGGTCGAAGCGTTCGCGGCCGAAGACGGTCTCGATGCGGCGCAGGAACGCCGCGCCCTTGTCGTAGGCGACCGCGGTCATCGCGTCGTCGGGGTCGCGACCCGTCAGGTCGAGGTGCAGGCGTTGGTCGGCCGGCGGGAGCTGCGCGAGCTCCGCGTCGAGTTGCGTGAGTCCGTTGCGCGTCTCCGCGCGCGACCGGTCCTCGCCGTAGAGCACTTCGACGATGCGCTGCTCGACCCACACCGTGAAGCCCTCGTTCAACCAGAAGTCGCGCCAGGTCGCGTTGGTCACGAGGTTGCCCGACCACGAGTGCGCGAGTTCGTGCGCGATCAGCGCGACCAGTGAGCGGTCCCCGGCGAGGATCGTCGGCGTCGCGAAGGTGAGGCACGGGTTCTCCATCCCGCCGAAGGGGAACGACGGCGGCAGGACGAGGACGTCGTAGCGACCCCAGCGGTACGGACCGAAGAGCGTTTCGCAGGCCGCGACCATCCGCTCCATGTCGACGAACTCGCGCTCGGCGGCGTCGATGACCGTCGGTTCGGCCCAGACCGCGCAGCGTTCCGAGATCGCCCGGGTCTCCAGCGCGCCGATCGCAAGCGCGATCAGGTAGCTCGGGACGGGGCGCTCCATCGCGAAACGGGTCACGCCCGGGGCGACGACCTCGCGCGTGGTCGCGCTCATCACCGCGACGAGGTCCTCGCGGCCCGAAGTACGGATCGTCGCGTCCCAGGTCACGCGGATGCCGGGGCTGTCCTGCAGCGGGATCCAGCTCCTGGTGAGGATCGCCTGGCCCTGCGTGAAGAGGAACGGGGCCGCGCGCGACGCCGTCTGCTCGGGCGCGAGCCACTGCACCGCGCGCGCATCGCTCCGCACCTCGTAGCGGACCACGACCGACGTGTCGCGCGGCTCGAGCGGGATCGTCAGCGCGGAACCGAGGATGGGATCGGGCTCGGCAAGGACGAAGGGCCGTGGACCGCCGTCGTGGCCCAGGACCGCGAGCACGCCCAGCGACGGCGCGACGTCGAGCACGAGCGGCGCACCGGAGACCAGACGGTCGATCGCGAGCCGGGCGGTGCCGGCGAGGCGCTGCGAGCCGAAGTCCACGCTCAACTCGAGCGCGACGTGGGTGACCCGCACCTCGTTCGGGCGCGCATGGCTGTGGACGTCCAAGGGCAGGGGCTCGCGATCGTGACCGCTCGGAGGTGCGCCGGCACAAGCCGCGAGCGCGGCGCAGGCGAGGGCGGAGCAACGGACTCTGCGCATCGCCGGTTTGTAGCGGACGGCGCGGCCGGAGCGAGGGCGCATCATTCGCCGTCGCGGTGTGCCGGTCGCTGGCGGTCGGGCGGCGTCGCCGGCGGCAGATCCAATGGCTGGACCTGCCGCTGATCGCGGGCGGACTGCGCCTGGCGCTCGCGCTCGGCGGCTGCGAGCGCTTCGGTGGAGGGTTCGAACTCGACGTCGATCGAGGTCACGACCGGCGTGATGATCCAGGTCAGCGGGGACCAGCCGTACCAGTAGTTCTCGGAGTCCGCCTGCACGATCCGCACGACGTCGCCCTTCTCCTCCGCGACGGTCGCCGACATCCGATCCACCATCTCGTTCACGTCGGTGCGGCCGACGAAGGGCAGCACGACGAAGAGGTTGAAGCCGACCCGGGTGCCGGAACGGTAGTGGACCGGGCGCCCGTTCGGTCCGACGCGTCCATTCCAGTCGACTGCGGTCGAATAGAACGAGCACGAGGCGAGGGCGGTGAGGAGGAGGACGACGACGACCGAGGCGGTGCGAAGCAAGGCGCTCATGACGAACTCGCATAGGCTTCGTCGCTCACGCGCGCCAGCGCGCTTGCCCGGGGCGCGGCGCTCGGTTGCAATCGTCGCCCCTCCGCAGCGACACCATGAACGAGCCGATCAAGATCACCCTTCCCGACGGCAGCGTCCGCGAACTGCCCGCGGGCACGACGGGACTGGAGCTCGCCGAGTCGATCGGACGCGGACTCGCGCGCGCGGCCGTCGGCATCCGCGTCGACGGGGTCGTGCAGGGCCTGCAGATCCCCCTCGGATCCGACTGCCGGATCGAGATCGTCAAGCGCGACAGCGAGGAGGGGCTCGAGATCCTCCGCCACTCCGCCGCGCACGTGATGGCCGACGCGGTCAAACGCCTGCGGCCGGGGGCGAAGTTGTGGAAGGGTCCCGCGATCCACGATCCGCGCTACGGCTTCTACTACGACATCGATCTCGGGGATCGGCCGCTCGCGCAAGAGGACCTGCCGGAGATCGAACGGCTGATGGGGGAGATCGTCGGCAAGGACCTGCCGTTCGTCCGGGAGGAACTCGACCGCGACCGGGCGACTGCGCTGATGCGGGCCCACGGCGAGGACTACAAGCTCGCCACGATCAGCAAGATCCCCGCCGGCGACACGATCAGCTTCTACCGCTCCGGGGACTTCGTCGACCTCTGCAAGGGTCCGCACGTGCCGAGCACCGGGCGCATCGGCAAGGGCTTCGCGGTGCTGAGCCTCGCGGGCGCCTACTTCGAGAACGACGCGAGCAAAGCGATGCTGACCCGCATCTACGGGCACGCCTTCGCCGACGAGAAGGCGATGGCGCAGCATCGCCACTGGCTCGACGAAGCGAAGAAGCGCGACCACCGCCGGCTTGGCGTCGACCTCGACCTGTTCTCGACGATGGGCGAACTCGGCGCGGGCCTCGTGCTCTGGCATCCGAAGGGCGGCTTCGTGCGCCACAAGATCGAGGAGTTCTGGCGCCAGGAGCACCTCGCCGGCGGCTACGACATCGTGTATTCGCCGCACATCGCGCGCGCCGACCTCTGGCGCACGTCGGGGCACCTCGAGTTCTACAAGGACTCGATGTTCAAGGGGCTCGACGTCGACGGCGCCGACTACCTGCTCAAGCCGATGAACTGCCCGTTCCACGTGCAGATCTACAAGAGCCGGCGCCGTTCGTACCGCGATCTGCCGTTCCGCTGGGCGGAGCTCGGCACCGTCTATCGCTACGAGGACGCAGGCGCCCTGCACGGGCTGATGCGCGTGCGCGGCTTCACGCAGGACGACGCCCACCTGTTCGTGCGGCCCGACCAGCTCGAGTCCGAGATCGAGCGCGTGCTGCACTTCATCCTGCACATCCTGCGCGCGTTCGGGTTCTCCGAGTTCGAGATGAACCTCTCGACGCGCCCGGCGAAGTACGTCGGTCATCTCGCGGACTGGGAGCGGGCGGAGAACGCGCTGCGGATCGCACTCGAGAAGCTGGCCCTGCCGTTCCAGGTCGACGCCGGCGGGGGCGCGTTCTACGGGCCGAAGATCGACGTGAAGATCAAGGACTGCCTCGGCCGCTCGTGGCAGTGCTCGACCCTGCAACTCGACTTCAATCTCCCCGAGCGTTTCGACCTCGAGTTCGTCGATGCGCAGGGCGGCCGCACGCGCCCGTACATGCTCCACCGGGCACTGCTGGGCTCGCTCGAGCGCTTCTTCGGCGTGCTGATCGAACACCACGGCGGCGCCTTCCCGATGTGGCTCGCGCCGGTGCAGGCGGTCGTGCTCTCGGTCGGCGATCGTCACGCCGAGTTCGCGCGACGCGTGGCCGCCGAACTGGTCGAACAGGGCCTGCGGGTCGTCGCCGACGTGTCGGCCGAGAAGGTCGGCGCCAAGGTGCGACACCATCTCTTCGAGGAGAAGGTGCCCATGGTCGCGGTCGCGGGCGACGCGGAATTGGCGTCCGGTTCCCTCGCGGTCCGCGATCGGAAGTCCGGCGACATCGGCACCCTGACGGTCGCGGAGTTCGGGCAGCGACTGCGCACGCTGACCGCGGCGCGCGGCTGAGCGTCGCGCCCCGCGCCTTCCGCGGCGGCGATCCGCCCGATAACCTCCCGCGGCCCGCCGTCGCGTGACGGGACGGGCATTCCCACCCGAGCAGGATTCGAACTGCCCAGCCGTCCGAGCTGCCCCGCACGTCGAACTGCCGCGGGCCAAGAGCCGCAGAGCGACTCGATCCGAACCGAGAGGTGAACTGCTACATGAGGATGAATCCGCATGGCCATGCGTAGGCCGCCCCGCGAACAAGCGGCGAAACCGTCCGGACCCCGCATCAATCAGCGCATCCGCGTCAAGCAGGTGCGACTCGTCGACGACGAAGGCAACATGAAGGGCGTCGTCGAGATCAACGACGCCTTGGCGATGGCGGCGGAGAAGGGGCTCGACCTGGTCGAGATCGCGCCGGAGCAGCGCCCGCCGGTCTGCCGCTTGATGGACTACGGGAAGTTCAAGTACGAGCAGAAGAAGAAGGACCAGGCCAGCAAGCGCAAGCAGCACCAGGTGCAGGTCAAGGAGGTCCGGGTCCGCCCGAAGATCGCCGAGCACGACATCGAGGTGAAGGTGCGCAAGGCCCGCCAGTTCCTCGAGGAAGGCGACAAGGTCCAGATCAACTGCCTGTTCCGCGGGCGGGAGATGATGCACAAGGACCTCGGCATCAAGGTGATGCGCGAGGTGTGCTCGCGCCTCCAGGACATCGCGAAGATCGAGACGAAGCGCTGACGCGCGGCCGTGGCTTTTGGCCACGGACCGCGGTCGATCGGCGTCGCGGAGGCACTCGGAACGGATGGATGACGTCCAAAGGACGGCGAGCAGGACCACCGAATACGGCTCCGATTCGCACGGGGCGTTTCGGCCCTTCCACGTCAACATCCTGCTCGCGCTGACGCTGGTCGGCGCGCTTCTGCGACTCGTCGCGCTCGGCGAGTGGTCGTTCTGGGTCGACGAGGCGCACAGCTTCCGCGACGCCACCTCCGACTGGTCGGTGTTCTGGGCGTCGAACGTCTCCAACTACCCGCTCGGCTACTTCCTGCTGCGGGCGATGCTCGAGATCGCGCCGAGCACCAGCGAGGGTTGGTTGCGGCTGCCGTTCGCGTTCTTCGGCATCGTGTCGATCCCGATGATCGCCGTCGCCGGGCGCGCGATCGTCGGCCGCCGCGCGGCGCTCCTCGCCGCCGCGTTCCTCGCGCTGTCGCCGTGGCACATCTACTGGAGCCAGAACGCGCGCGGCTACGCGCCCGAACTCCTGTTCGCGATGATCGGCGTGTTCGCCCTGCACCGCTTCTCGCGCGACCGGTCCGCGGGGTTCGGGGTGCTCGCCGCGGTGATGATCCCGAGCGCCGGCGCGTGGCATCCCTCCGGACTCGCCGGCGTGTTCGTCGCGGCGACCTTCCTCACGATCGAATCGCTGCACCAGCCGGAGTTCCGGCGCCGCCTCCAGAAGCCGCTGCCGGTCGTCGTGCTGATCGTGATCGCCGGCGGCATCGCGTGGTGGTTGCAGCGCACGGTGCCGACCGCGATCGAGAAGAAGCCCCAGTTCTCGTTCGTGCACCTCGCGCAGACCTTCGTGTGGTTCCTGCGCCCCGAGTTCGTCGCCGCATCGTTCGCCGGTCTGCTCCTGATGGCGCTGCGCGCGGGGCGGCGCGAGGTCGTGCTCCTCGCGTCGTGGTTGTTCGCGCCGTTCTGCGTGCTCGTGATCCTCGGTTCCTTCGTGATCAAGGTCACCGCGCAGTACGGACTGATCGTCCTGCCCGCGGCGTTGTTGCTGACGGCCCGACTGATCGTCGAACTCGCCGACGCCGTGCCGGAGCGCGGGCCGATCCCGCGCCTCCTGCGTTGGACGGTGCCGACGATCCTCCTCGCATCGCTCGCATCGGAGTGCTTCCTCTACTACTTCGAGCGCGCCGGCGATCGACCACGCTGGCGCGAGGCGGCCTACGCGGTGCGCGACGCCCAGAAGGGCCCGCTGCTCGTGATGGCCACCAACGAGCCGAGTCTCGCGTACTACCTCGACCGTCGCTCCTTCTACGGGACGCGCGATCCGGACGTCGAGGTGCGAGGCATCCAGGACTGGGACATCGACAAGGCCGGCGGCGGACGCGAGTACTTCCACCAGCTCGTCGCCTTCGCGCGCGAGCGCAAGCAGGAGCTCTGGTTCGTGCTCACGGAACCGGAACTCGGCGAGTGGGACCGGGACGGCACGCTCGACGCCGCGATCCGCGCCGGCGCGTTCCAGGTCCGGCACTACCCCTGCACGATCGGCCCGAAGGACATGACCGTGCTGGTCTACCGCGTGCCCGGCGTACCCGACTGAACGGACGTGTCGTGCGACCGCGCCTCGGGCGGATGCAGCACGAACATCGCGACGGCGAACGCGATGCCGCCCGCGCTGAACAGGTAGAGCCCCGGGAGCAGCAGAAGGTTCGGCCCGAGGTTCAGCCACACGATCTGCTCGGTGCTGTGCGGCGCGACCGACACCGGCATCTGTGCGAACGGGTTCGCGAACTCCGTGATCGTGTGCACGTCGAGCGAGGTGCCGAGTTCGAAGTGCGTCGCAAGCGCGCCGAACGCGGCGATCGGCCAGCGCGCGACGCTCACGAACAGGCAGACCCAGAGCAGGGCGGAGATCACGCTGCGCAGCCGGATCGCGAGCAGCGCCGCCGCCGCGATCGACGCCGGGAGGATCGCGCGCTCGAAGGCGAGCGGTCTCACGAGCCCGGCCGGGCCGGCCGCCTTCTCGAGCAGAAGGACGAGCGCCGTTCCGCTCCACGCGAGCAGCAACGGCGCCATGAACGGCCAGGCGCCGGCGCCCGTCGCCGGGATCAGTTCGCCCGGGGGCCAGGAGCGCCGATCGAGCACGAACAGGGCCATCGCCCAGGCGCCGCAGAAGGCGAGGACGACCAGCCCGAAGGCGAAGCCGGGCGCGTCGACCGTCTCGATCGGAAAGGCGCCGAACTCGATCTGGTTGTCGCGGAAGCGCGCGAAGCCGGCCTCGACGGCGAGGCGTCGCGCACCGCCCGACACGATCCCCGCGCACAGCGCCAGCCCCGCGGCACCGAGCAGCGACCAGGCGACCCGTCGCCGCAACGACGGTCGCACGAGGGCCGCGGCGATCGCGACGAACGCGGCCAACTCGGCGAGGGCAAGGACGATGTCGAGCATCACGAGGGCGTTGCGGCGGGGGGAGGCGATCGATCCGCGGGCTGCGCGGGAAACGCGGATCGGAACGGCGGACGGGGGTGAAGGCAACCGCGCGTGCCGGTCGGATCGAGAACCCGGTCCAGCGCACCCTTGCCCGCAGCCCGCCCTCTCGCTACGGTCCTCGCCCTTTCGCGCGGTCCGAGCCCATGCCCAAGCTGAAGACACGGAAGTCCATCGTCAAGCGGATGAAGCTGACCAAGTCGGGCAAGGTGAAGCGTCATCACGCCTACACCTCGCACCTGCTGGTGCGTCGCAGCCGCAAGCGCAAGCGCGCGCTGCGCCGCGCCGCGTGCCTGCCCGGTCGCTTCGCCAAGACCATGGCCCAGGCGCTGCGCGGCTGCTGAGAGCACGCAGCTCCCGCCTCTCCTCCCGACCTTTCTCCGACACGATCGAGCCGTCTTCCCATGCGCGTCACCAACGGACCCGCCACCCGCCAGCGCCGCAACCGCGTTCTCAAGCGCGCCAAGGGCTTCCGCGGCGCCCGGAGCACCCTGTTCCGGATGGCCAAGGAGTCGACGATGCGGGCGGACCGCTTCCGCCTCGTCGGCCGTCGCCTCAAGAAGCGCGACTACCGTCGCCTCTGGATCACCCGCCTCACCGCCGCCGTCGAAGCCTTGGGCATGCAATACAGCCGCTTCATCTTCGGCGTGCACAAGGCGCAGATCAGCCTGAACCGCAAAGAGCTCTCCGAGCTCGCGATCCACGACGCCGCGGCGTTCGCGCAGATCGTCGACCAGGCGCGCGCCGCAATCGCCTGAGCGCGCGTCCGGCGCCGCGGCGGCGCGCTCCGCGGCCCGGGTCGATTCCCAGGCGCGCGCGGAGCCACCTTGCAGGACCGCCCCCCAGAGAACCGCTCCCCGGACAGTCGTCGTCGCGATTGGCTGGCGGCGATCGATTCGGCTGCTGACCTCGCCGCGCTCGGCGCGCTCGACGTCGCGCTGCTCGGCAAGACCGGCGAGGTCACCGAACTGGTGCGGGGCGTCGCGCGCCTTCCCAGAGAGGAGCGCCCCGCGGCGGGTCGCGCGGCGAACGAGCTGAAGGTCGCGCTCGAAACCGCCGTCGCGGCTCGCCGCGCCGTGCTCGAACGATCCGCCTTGGACGCGGCCCTGTCGTCGACCGGCTTCGATCCCTCGGAGCCGCCCTTGGTCGACGGTCCTCAGCCCGGCGTGCGGATCCCGTTGCGGCGTCCGCGCGGCACGCTGCACCCGATCACGATCGTGCGCGACGAACTCGTCGACCTGTTCACGTCGATGGGCTTCACCTGGCAGGACGGGCCGGAGATCGAGACCGACTGGTTCAACTTCGAGGCGCTCAACATCCCGGCGGACCATCCCGCGCGCGACACGCAGGACACCTTCTGGCTCGACGACGGCAACCTTCTCCGCACGCACACGTCGCCGGTGCAGATCCGGAGCATGCTGCGCTTCCCGCCGCCGCTCAAGGTGATCGTCCCCGGGCGCTGCTTCCGCGCCGAGACCGTCGACGCGAGCCACGAGCACAGCTTCTACCAGATGGAGGGACTCGTCGTGGACGAGGGCGTGTCGACCGCCAACCTCATCCACACGATGAAGACCTGTCTGCGCGTCATCCTCGAGCGCGACGTGACCGTACGCCTGCGGCCGGGCTTCTTCCCCTTCGTGGAGCCGGGCTTCGAGCTCGACGTGAACTGTCCGTTCTGCGCCGGGCAGGGCTGCTCGGTGTGCAAGCACTCCGGTTGGATCGAGATCCTGCCCTGCGGGATGGTCCATCCGAACGTGTTGCGCGCGGGCGGCATCGACCCCGAGCGTTTCACCGGCTTCGCGTTCGGCATGGGGCTGCAGCGCGTCGTGATGCTCCGCTACGGCATCGACGACATCCGCCTCTTCATGGGCGGCGACCTCCGTTTCCTCAGCCAGTTCGACGGGGTCGCGCGATGAAGGTCTCGCTCAACTGGCTCGGGCGCTACGTCGACCTGACGGACAAGACGCCGCAGCAGGTGCTCGCCGACCTCACGATGTCGACGGCGGAGATCGACGGGATCGAGGGCTTCGCGCAGGGGCTCGACGCGGTCGTCGTCGGCCGGGTGCTCGAGCGCAAGAAGCACGAGGGCGCGGACAAGCTGTCGGTCACGAAGGTCGACGTCGGCGCGGGTGCGCCGCTGCAGATCGTCTGCGGCGCGCCCAACGTGGCGGCGGGGCAGTACGTCGCGGTGGCGCTGGTCGGTGCGAAGCTGCCGGGCGGGCTCGTCATCAAGCAGGCGAAGATCCGCGGCGTCGAGAGTGCGGGGATGATCTGCTCGGAAGCGGAACTCGGCATCGGCGAAGGTGGCGACGGCATCCTCGTGCTCGACGAGGCGGCCGCGGCGGCGCAGCTCGGCAAGCCCTTCGCGGAAGCGCTGGGAGTGGCGGACCACGTGCTCGAGATCGACAACAAGTCGATCAACCACCGCCCGGATCTATGGGGGCACTACGGCATCGCGCGCGAGCTCGCGGCGATCTGGGGCCGCCCGTTGAAGCCGTTTGGTCCGCGCGCGGATCTGCCGGCCTCCGGAGCGAGCCCGCGCATCGCGATCGAAGACCAGAGCGCCTGCCCGCGCTATCTCGGCGTCTACGTCGAGGGCGTGCAGCACGCGCGGTCGCCCAACTGGCTGCGGTGGGCCTTGGCGTCGGTCGGTGCGCGCAGCATCGACCTGCTCGTCGACCTCACCAACTGGGTGATGTTCGATCTCGGTCAGCCGTTGCACGCGTTCGATGCGCAAAGGCTCGGCGGCGCAGCGATCGGGGTGCGCTTCGCGCGGCGCGGCGAACGCATGACCACGCTCGACGGTGCTTGCCGCGAACTCGTCGAGAAGGACCTTTTGATCACGGCGGGGGACCAGCCCGTCGCGCTGGCCGGCGTGATGGGCGGCGAGGGCAGCAAGGTCGACGCGAGCACGCGCTCGATCCTGCTCGAGTCGGCGACCTTCCACGCTGCGACGATCCGGCGCACGAGCACGCGTCTCGGTCTGCGCAGCGACGCCAGCGCGCGCTTCGAGAAGTCGCTCGACCCGGCGCTCACCGAACTCGCCGTCCACCGCTTCCTGACGATGCTCGCCGCGGCGTTGCCGGGTGCGCGCGCCGTCGGACCGATCGCGGATCCGGCGGCGTGGCGCTTCTCGCCGCGGACGATCCGGCTGCGCAAGGCCCGGCTCGACCTCAAACTCGGCGTGACGCTGCCGCGAGACCGGGTCGCCGGCATCCTGCGCAGCCTGCAGTTCGACGTGCGCGACGCGGACGAGGACCTGCAGGTCGGCGTGCCGTCGTTCCGTGCGACGAAGGACATCGCGATCGAGGACGACCTCATCGAGGAGGTCGGTCGCATGTTCCGCTACGACAACATCCAGGAACAGCCGCTGCGCAGCGTGATCGCGGCGCCTCATCGCGAGGAAGAGCCCTGGCTGTGCCGGGCGCTGTGCCGTCTCGCCGCGACCGAGATCGGCGCGCACGAGGTCTACGACTACTCGTTCGTGCCCGATGCGCTGCTGGAAGCCTGCGGCGCGGGCGCACACCGCTACGCGCGGGTCAGCAACCCGGTGGCACCCGAGGCGGCGCGCATGCGCCGTCACGTGATGCCGAGCCTGCTCGGCAACCTCGCGTCGAATCTGCGGCGAGCCCCCGAGGTCCTGCTCTTCGAAGACGGCAAGGGCTACCACGTCGAGCACCGCGACGGACACGGCCTGCCCCACGAGGTCCGCGAGCTCGCGTTCGCGTGGGCGCGCAAGGGCGGGGTGAGTCCGTATGCCGAGCTGCGCGCGGGACTCGAGACGATCCTCGCGCGCGTCGGGTATCCGGTGACGACCGAGCACGAACTCGACTCGCCGGCGCCGTGGAACCACCCCGGCCGCACGGCCCGGCTCGATCGCGGCGGAGTGGGTGTCGGGTACGTCGGTCTGCTCCATCCGCAGGTCGCGCGGGCGCTCGGTCTCGACGCCGAAGTCGCCATCGCCAACCTCGACGTGCGGGCCCTGCTCACCGCCGATCCCGCGGCCGCGCGCTACCGGCCGATCCCCGCCTATCCGAGCCAACCCATCGACGTCGCGCTGGTCGTCGCCGCCGAACGCCGCGTCGCGGAACTGGCGGCGTTCCTCCGCACGCTGGGCAAGGACGGCGGCGAAGACCTCGTGCAGGACGTGAAGCTCTTCGAGACCTACGTCGGCGAGGGCATCCCGGCCGGGCAGAAGAGCCTCAACTTCACCGTGACGCTCGGGTCGTCGTCGCGCACGCTCACGAGCAAGGACGAGGAGCGGTATCTCGGGCGGGTGCGCGCGAGGTGTGGGGAACTGGGTGCGGTGCTGAGGGGGTAGGGCCGGGCTGGACCCGTCACCGTGGCCCCGTCTTCGACGTCGCTCCCTGCTGCCTCGGGCGGCCGCAGCGAGTGAGTCCAGGTCGGGTCATGCCGGCCGATTGCTTCGCCTGCGCGGACTGCCGCCGGAATCCGCTCCTCGGGATGCCTGCTCGTAGAGGAACTCGGGCGCGAGGTCGGCGCCGGACGGCCACGTGATCGCGTTGAGTTCCTCGTCGAGGCGAAACCGACGGAAGAGCTCCAGATCCTTCAAGGGCGCAGGGTGATCTTCGACCGTCACGCGGCACGACGCGTCGTTGACCTTCGGTCCATCACCTGGGCGCGCGAGGGTAGCAACGCCCGCACAGGTCGAGCACGAACCTCGCCGTCAGTCCCCACAAGGTCTCGCCCTCCCAATCGAGGTGCGGCATCGGCCGCCGCGCCGGATCGATCGCCGGCGCGCGCTCCTGCCAGCGCGTCGGATCACGCAGCACGGCGAGCGGCCAGGCCCGCACGCTCGCCACTTCTCGCGGATCGGGTCGCAGCACCACGTCGGCCGGAACGCGACCGACGATCACGTGCACCCAGAAGCCTCCGATGCTCACGCGCGGCGGCAGGGACCCGAGCACGACGACGCGGCGCGCATCGATCCCGATCTCCTCCTCGCTCTCGCGCAAGGCGCAGCTCACCGGGTCCTCGTCGCCTTCGCGCGCACCGCCGGGAAAGGAGATCTGGCCGGGATGCTGGGGGAGATCCTCGCGGCGGCGGGTCAGCAGCAGGTGATCCGCACCGTCCTGGACGATCCACGGCACGAGGACCGCGGCGAGGCGCAGGTCCGCGCGCAGGTCGAAGGCCGAGGGCACGGGGTCGAGGACCGCGCGCAGCGCCGCGTCGTCGATCATCGCAGCCCCAGGAGTGCCGCCTTCCGATTGCGGGTCTCCTTGCAATCGAGCGCGATCTTCTTGGTCCAGTCGCTCAGCAGATGCTCGCGGAGCGTGGTCGTCGCCCAGATGCGGAACTGCGTGCCGCGGAGCGACTTGACGCGGTAGCCGACCGAGATGATGACGTCGAGGCTGTAGAAGCCGACCGGCTTGTCGGACCCGGCAACGTGCAAGAAGTGCACATTGCTCTCCTCGCCAAGCTCCCCTTCCTTGAACAGGTTGCGGACAGGCTTGGTGATGACCGAGCGCTCGCGTCCGAACAACTCAGCCATCTGCTGCTGGGTCAACCAGACGGTCTCCCGTTCGAGGCGCACGTCGACCCGCACCTGCCCTTCCGGCGCTCGATAGACGATGACTTCGCCGCCGGGGAAAGCGTCTTGGGAACTCATCTCGGCAGCAGCCCCGGCTTCAGGACCACGCGGTGATGCCTCGGGGAAGCGATCCGCGCCGGCACAGCGGGCCAAGGCTTGTCGTCGATCATCGCAGCTCCAGGAGCACGGCCTTCAGGTAGCGGGTCTCCTGGCATTCGAGCGCGATCGGGTGGTCAGGCCCCGCGCCGCTCACGTCGAGCAGGCGCACGTCGCGGCCGGCTTCGGTGGCGGCGTCACGGAGGACGGCGAGGAAGCGCGACTCGCTGACCGCGCCCGAACACGAACACGTCAGCACCAGCGCGCCGCGACCGGCGCGGTCGAACGCGAGACGGTTGAAGTCGAAGTAGCGCCGCACGCCGGCTTCGACCTCGTCCTTGCCGTTGGCCCACTTCGGCGGATCGAGGACCAGCAGGTCGAACGAGCCGGACTTCAGCTCGCGCAAGGCGTCGAACGCGTCGCCGTGACGGACCTCGAGTTTCGCATCGTTGCGCGCCGCGTTCTCGCGGGTCCGCGCGACGCTCTCTTCGTCGAGGTCGACGGCGACGACCTCGCGCGCGCCGCCGCGCACCGCGTTGATGGCGAAGCCGCCGGCATTGCAGCAGAGATCGAGCACCTTGCGACCCTTGCTCAGGCGCCGCACGAGCTGGCGGTTGTCGCGCTGGTCGGCGAAGAAGCCGGTCTTGTGGCCGTGGCCCGCGCGCACCGCATAGCGCACGCCGTGTTCGACGACGTTCACCTCGACGCGCCCCGGCGGCGGCAGCGGCTCGAGCCCCTCGCGCTCCTTCGCCGTCGCATCGAGCGTGAGGACCAGGCGCGCCTTCGGCCACCGTGCGAGCAGTCGCTCGCCGATGCGCTCGATGCGCTTCTGCACGCCGAGGGCGAAGACCTGCGCCACGACTGCAGGACGTCGTCGCGCAGCGCGATCGCGGAGTCGAGCAGGGCCGCGAGCATCGCATCCGCGTCCTCGCTCGCGTTTGCATCACCCGCTCGCCCGAGCATCCGCAGCGCGAGATCGGTGCGGGGGTTGTAGAAGCCGACTCCGACCGCCCGGCCGTCGCGGTCGGCGACGCGCACGAACGAACCCGCAGGCACGACCCGCTCCGGCCGCACGATCATCTTGCGGAAGAACCACGGATGGCGGCCGTGGACCCGGATCTTCAGGCGCAGCTCCGGCAGCACGGCGCGCGTTGTAGAGCCGAAGGCACCGCTTGTCGCTCCGCCGTTCGCACGTTCTGATCCGCGCCCTCACCATGCGCACCCGCATCGGCTCTCCACCGGCACCATTCGCGACGGCGCTCCTCCTCGCCGGCTGCGGAGGCGAGGCGCCGCTGCTCGCCGAGATGGCGGCGCTCCGCGGCGACGTGCGCATCGAGATCCGCGACGCGGGCGGACAACGCACGCTCGCGGGCGAACTCGAGTTCGACGCTTCGCGCTTCCGCTGGTCGAGCCACGCCGACGGCACGCACACGGAGTTCGTGCGCGAAGGCGGCGGCACCGTGAAGAAGCTCGTCGACGGTCGAGCAGCCGCGCTCGCGCTGAAGGACGAAGCCGACTTCGCACTGCTCTGGTCGGTCGTCCGCGGCCAGCTGCCCGACGGCGCCGGGACGAAACGCTGGGACGGCGGCTACGCGGCCGAGCTCGACGGCCGGGCGATCGCGGTGACCTGGACCCCGCGCCGCGGGTGAGCCGCGGAAATCTCGCGCACGTAAGGCCGCTGGCACCGGCCCGACGCCGCCAGCCCCGTCCCGCGCATCCGCCATGCGCCCGAGCGTGTCGTACGCTCACCTCGTGACCGCGCCCGCCCCGCAGCTCGTCGCCGTTCTGCTCGAGGACTCCGCCGCGCCCTACCGCGGGCCCGATCGCCGTCTCCGACCGACTCCCCTGCTCTCCCGCTACACGTTCTTCGGCGGCCGGCGCCAACTCGCCGGCCGCCGCGCGTTCGATGATCGCGAAGCCTTCGTCGACGTGCACGGCTCGCGCCTCTTCCTCGTCGTCGTCGCGATCGTCGCCCTCAACTTCCTCGACGCGTTCTTCACGATCTTCTTCCTCTCGCACGGCGGCACGGAGCTCAACCCGCTCGTCGACGCCGTGCTGCGCGTCGGCACCTGGCCGTTCATCGCGCTCAAGAGCCTCGGCATCGGGGTCTGCGTCGCGGTGCTCACCGTGGCCAAGAACTTCCGCTTCGCGAAGCTCGGCCTTGCCGTGATCCTCGGCGGCTACTCCGTGCTCCTTGGTTGGCACCTCTGGTTGTTCGCGCAGGTCGGCTGAGAGTCGCGTGACGGCCGCGCGCGCGGAAGGCGGGCGCGGCGGCTAACGTCTCTTGCGCGTGTGCGGCATCCTCGGCGTCCGGCGATCTTCGCGGCTCCTCTTCGCGCGCTTCGATGCAGCGCTGGAGTCCCTCCGCTGGCGCGGGCGCGACGCGCTGTGCCGTGCGGAAGCGGGCGACTGGTCCCTCGGCGTCGCGCGCCTTGCGATCACCGACCGGGGACACGACCAGCCGATCCGCTGCGAAGCGAGCGGCCGCGTCGCCGTCCTCAACGGTGCCCTGACCGACGCCGCGAGCCAATGGCCCCGCTTCCCGCAGGCGCGGACGCGCAACGACGCCGAGTTGCTGCTGCTGCGCTTCGCGGCGGACGGCGCGGCCGGCCTGCTCGCGCTCACCGGACCCTACGCCTTCGCGCTGGTCGATCCGATCCGCGACGAACTCTGGCTGGGACGTGATCCTTGCGGTGAGAAGCCGCTCTGGCTGGTGCACGACGGGACGCGGGTCGTCGCCTTCGCGTCGACCGTGCCGGCGCTGGAAGCGCTCGGCCTGTCGATCACGCTGCCCGACGCCGAGCGCGCCCGACTCCTGCGCTTCGGCTTCGCGCAAAGCGCACCGCGCGCGGTGGGGGGGCTCGAGCTCGTCGACGTGCCGAGCGGGGTCTTCGTCGACCGCGCTCGCGGCGCCCTGCTCGAGCAGACGGACCGCGGCGGTGTCACGCGCACACCGCAGCGCTTCTCTCACGCGTTCCGCGACGGCGTCGCGCGCTGTGCGTCGGCGGAGCAACCCGTGGCGCTCGCGCTCTCGGGCGGGATCGACAGCGCGTGCGTCGCGGCCGAACTCGTCGCGCAAGGACATCGTCCGCGCGCGTTCCAGCTCCGTGCCGACGGCGAGGATCCTGCCGAGCGCGCGCAGGCGAGCACGGTCGCGGCGCGGCTCGGGCTCGAACTCGTGCCGGTCGACCTCGACGCTTCGGTCCTCGCGCGCGCTCCCCAACTCGCGGCCTGGTCCAGCCTGCCGCTCGGCGATCCGTCGGTGCTCGCGGTGTTCGCCCTCGCGCGTGCTGTCGCCGCGAGCGGAGCGCGCGTGCTGCTCTCGGGCGAGGGCGCCGACGAAGTGCTGCTCGGCTATCCACGCCATCGCGCCTTGCGCGTCCTCTTGCGCGTGCCGCGCGCCCTGCGCCGGTTCGCGCCCGCAGGCGACGGCCTGTCGATGACGCGGGGCGCACGCTTCCTGCGCGCCGCGCGGGCGGACGACGCGCACGAGGCTCTGCTCGAAGCGTCGCCGGCGGCGTTCCGTCGCGCAGTGCTCGTGCCGGAACTGCACCACGCGGACCTGCCCGCGCCGCGGGCGCCCGGCTGGCACGGCGTGCGCGAACGCGAGATCACGCAGTACCTCCGCGGCGATCTGCTTCCCAAGCTCGACGTCGCGACGCTCGCCGCGCAGATCGAAGGCCGCTGTCCCTTCCTCGACCCGGCCGTCCTCGCCTGCGACGAGGTCGCCGGCGATCCGCTGGCCGTCTTCGGCAAGCGTCCCCTGCGCGTGCGCTTCGCCGCGGAACTGCCGCGCGGTCACTTCGCGCAGAAGAAGCGCGGCTTCGCCGTCCCGCTCGATCGGTGGTGGCGGAGCGACGATGCGCTGCCCGACCTGCTGCTCGACAAGCGCACGCTCGAGCGTGGCGCACTCGACCCCGGCGGCGTGCGGCGCATGGTCGACGCCCAACGCAAGGGAACGCTGATGCTCGGCCACGCGCTGTGGCTGCTCGTCGCCGACGAGCTCTGGCACCGTGCGCGCGAGGCGGTGCGGTGAGGATCCTGCGCGTCGTGACGCGGCCGAACGTCGGCGGGCCGATGCGGCAGGCGCTGGCGCTGTGGCACGCGCATCGCGCGCTCGGCGTGCGGACGCTCCTCGTCGTCGGGGTCTGCGACGACGACGAGAGCGCGCTGCCGCTCGCGGGCGGCGGACCGCCCCTCCTCGAGCTCGATGCTGCGCTCCGCGCCGGACGCGACGCGGACGGGATCTGCGTGCTCGACGCACTGCGGCGGCGCGTGGCTCCGCTCCGCGACGTCGCGGCGCTGCGTGCGTTGGCCCGGTTGATCGCGTCCTTCGCCCCCGACGTGGTGCACACCCACACGAGCAAGGCGGGTTGGCTCGGCCGTCTCGCGGCGCATCGCCGGCGCGTTCCCGTGATCGCGCACACCTTCCACGGCCTCGTGCTGTCCGACTACGCCGGTCCCTTCCGCTCGTGGACTCTGCGTCGGATCGAGCGCTGGTTCGCGGCGCGCAGCGACCTGCTGGTCGCGGTCAGCGAGTCCTGCCGTGCCGAACTCGCGACCCTGCGCGTCGCGCGCGACGTGCGCGTGATCCCGCCCGCGGTCGCGACCGCCGCCTTCGCGCGCGCGGACAAGATCGCCGCGCGGCGCGCCCTCGATCTACCTCCCGATGCGTTGGTGCTCGGCTGCATCGGGCGCATGGTCGGGATCAAGCGTCCCGCGCTCTTCGCCGAACTCCTCACGCGCGTGCCGACCGCGATCGGGGTCGCGCTGGGCGACGGCCCCGAGCGCGCGACCCTGCGCGCCGCCGCCGCGCAACTCGGCGGTCGCCTGCGCATCCTGCCCACGACTCCGGATCCGGCCGCGATCGTCGCGGCGATCGACCTGCTGGTGATCCCGAGCCGTCGCGAGGGCTTTCCGATCGTCGGCGTCGAGGCGGCGGCCGCAGGCGTGCCCACGCTCGGATTCGACGTCCCCGGCGTACGCGATCTCGCGGCCGCCTGCGGCGGACCCGATCCCGCGCCGGAGAGCGAGGGGGTCCCTGGCCTGGCGGTTCGCGTGCGCGCGTTCGACGCCGCGGGCCGGCCGCGCCTCGCGGACCGTGCGGCGGAACTCGTCAGGGCCTGCGAGCCCGCGCGCGTTGCCGAAGCGCTGCTCGAGGCGTACGAAGCCGCGCTCGGCCGATCGACGTGACCCGACCAGCATCCGACTTCCTCGGCGCCTTCGCGGTGCTCCGCCGCGGCGATCGCATCCTCATGGTCGAGAACGACCGCGTCGTGCGCGGCGTCCGCACGACGACCTGGGACCTGCCCGGCGGACAAGTCGAGCCCGGCGAGTTCGTGCTCGAAGCGCTCGCGCGCGAACTCGACGAGGAACTCGGCATCGCGATGCGCGGCGCGCCGGAGTTCCTGTTCGTGCAGGAGGGCGAACGGATCGCGGCCGGGGCGCGGCACCATGCGTGGCGCTCGTTCTTCTTCGCGGTGGCGGAGTACGACGGCGAACCACGGGCGGGCAGCGAGATCCTCGCCGTCGCGTGGCTGACTCCCGCGGAGCTGCGTGATCGGCTGCGTGCGCCCTACCACGACAGTTTCTTGTCGTGGCTGGCAGAGGGCGGTCGTTGGTTCCGTTCCCGTTGGGACGACGATCCGGCGTGACCGCCGGGGCACGCGCGCACACCAGCGCGCCGTGATCGCCACCGCTTTGTGCGTCGCGCAGCTCGTCGCGACGGTCGTCGTCGAGGGCCAGGGACCGGTGCGCTTCGGGTTGCCGGTCGAAGCGCGCGTGTTGGAGCGGGGTCTGCGCGTCGACGGCGCCCGCGGCGCCTCGCTCCAGTGGTCCCTGCTCGCGCCCGACGCGCCGTGCATCGGCGAGCGGATCTGGATCGAGGTCGTGCTCACCGGTGCGAGCGGGTCGACCCGATTGCTGCTCGGCGGGGTGCGCGCCGCGGATCCGGGGCAGGGTCCGCTGTGCCGCTTCGCCGTCGAACGCACGGGCGACGACGCGGCCGAACTCACGCTCAGCGTCTGGACCTGGGCGGACGGCACGGTCGACCGGCGCGAGCGGCGACTCCTGCTCGCGCCCGAACCCACGAGTTCGGAGCCGCGCGAGGCGGGCGAGGTGCTGCGGACGGAGTCGGCCGGTCTCGCGTCGCGGCGCGCGCGCGTCGACGTCCCCGCGAGCGTCTGGCGCGAGCAGGGTGTCCTGCCGCGTGCCGACGGCAGCGGGCGCGCCCTGCGCGAAGAACTGCTTGCGACCGTGCCGAGGCTCCCGCGCGCACCGGGATCGCGCGGCCGGGGCGACTACCTCCGCGGCAAGGAACCGGTCGTCGTGACCAACCAGGAGTTCGACACCACGCTGGCCTTCGTTCGCCTCGCGCTCGCGACCGGGGACCAGGATCTGCTCGAGCGCGCGCGCGAGTGCGCGTGGCACCTGGTCGACGTCGACCTCGACCGTCGCAGTGGACTGCCCTTCCGCCATGGGCGCGACCACCGCGACGCCTTGCCCGAGCTCGGACACGTGTGGACCAGCGGTGCGTTGCTCGTCGCGGCGACCTGTGCCGACCGCGACCTGCTCCTCGAAGTCCTCACGATCGTGCAGTCGCTCGCCGCGCGCGTGCGGGCGCGCGAACCGAGGCGGGGGACCGAGGACCGCCTTCGCGACGACGCCTGGCCGCTCTTCGAGCTCGAGTCCTCGCTGCGCTACGTCGATCACGCGCCGGTGCGCGCGGCGTGCGACGCGCTCGCCGAGGAGATCGTCCGGCGTTTCGATCCGGCGATGCGGACCTTCCGCTACGGGGAGGGCGCGACGCGCAGCGGCGAGGTCGTGCGCGACCGGCTCTGGCTCACGGCGGGGATCCTCCTGCCGGCCCTGCGCCTGCATCTCGAGCGGCGGCCGTCGCGCGGACTCGCAGACGTCCTCGACCGCGTCGAGTCCGCGGCGCTCGAGATCCTGCTCGACGGCCGCGACGGACTCGCGCTCTCGGTGATGCGCAGCGCGCGGGGGAGCTTCGACCCCGTGCGCGTCGAAGGCGCGGCGGAAGCGGTGCTGCTGCTCGACGGCCTGAGCGACCCCGCGCGCCGTCGCGTGCTCGCGCGGACCGGCTTGCGTCGCGCGCTCGACGGAGTGCTCGACCAGGAACAGGACGATCTCGCGACGCGCTTCTCGATCGTCGGCCGCTGTGCGTGGGTGATTCGCTGAACGAGTCGGCGACTCAGAGCCGCTTGACGTCGAGCTCGCCCTCGAGCGCTTCGCCGTCGCGCATGACGACGAGGAACAAGCGGCTGCCGGCGAGTTGGCGCGAGGCGTCGGCGAACTCCTCGAGGCTGCGCAGCGCGACGTTGCGCGAGCCGAAGTAGTCGGGCACGCGCGCCGCGACGATCACGTCGCCGGATTGGAAGCCGAGGTCCTGCGCCGGGCTGTCCTGGTGCGCCTCGCGCACGCGCAACACGGTGCCGAGGCTCGGCACGCGGCCGCGGCGTGCACCCTGGTAGAAGAGCAGCGTCGCCTTGCGGACGATCTCCTTGTCGGTCGCTTCGTCGACCGTCTCGAGTTCGAGGCCGGTGCGCGCGAGGATCTCGCGCTCGGCGTTGCTCATCGCACGGGCGCTGAGTTCGAGCGCGCGTTCGCCGTCGCGAGTCACGCTCAACGACACGTCCTGCCCCGGCCGCACGCTGGCGAGGGCGCGCGCGTAGTCGAGGGCGCTGCGGACGTCCTGCCCGCGCACCTTGCTCAGACGATCGCCGCGCCGCAGACCGGCGCGGTCGGCGGGGCTCGCCGGCGCGACCGCGGTGATCACGGCGACGCCGTTCACGTCCTCGACGCGCGCGCCGAGCCACACGCTCGCGAGGTTGTCGGCGCTCAACAGCACGTCCTGGAACACGCGCTTGACGGTGTCGACCGGGATGGCGAAGCCGATGTTCTCGACGCCGACCGCCATCGCGTTGTTGATGCCGACCAGCTTGCCGGTGATGTCGAGGAGGGCACCGCCGCTGTTGCCGCGGTTGATCGCCGCGTCGGTCTGCAGCAGTCCCGTGTAGCGGCGCACCTGGCCGTCGGGTGCGCGCACGGAGATGAAGCGGTCGATCGCCGAGAGCACGCCCGTGGTCACCGTGTTGGCCTGACCCTCGGGGTTGCCGATCGCGACCACCGTCTCGCCGATCATCAGGCCCTCGGAGCGTCCCGCGGTGACGGGCTTCACCTTCTGGCCGCCGAGTTCGAGTTGGAGCAGTGCCAGGTCATGCTCGGCGGAACTGCTCAACACCGCCGCGGCAAAGCGGCGCTCGTCGCGGAGCCTCACCTGCACGCGGTGACGGCCGGGTTGCAGGACGACCGGACCGATGACGTGCCAGTTGGTGATCGCGAGGCCGGACTCGTCGACGATCACGCCCGAACCTTGACCCTCGACCGCCTGGTCGTCGCGCGGCGCGTTGGCGTCGAGCACGTAGATGCTCACGACGGAGTCCGCGGCGCGTTGCACGGCGCGCACGACCGGAGTCGTGCGGATGTCGAG
Source organism: Planctomycetota bacterium (assembly GCA_016235155.1). Classification (GTDB taxonomy): domain Bacteria; phylum Planctomycetota; class UBA1135; order UBA1135; family UBA2386; genus JACRLW01. The sequence goes on along the minus strand of JACRLW010000025.1, from coordinate 52,080 downwards.
CTCGTCGGCCTCGGCCGGTGCGTTCTCGAGGAGCGTCGGCGGCTTGAGGCCCTGCGCTGTGAGCGGAGCGCCGAGGGCGAGGCAGATCGCGAGGGGGACGGATCGGTGGGCGGTCATCGCTGGAGCGGAGTGTCGCGAAACGAAGAACGGGCGGCGAGCCTCCCGCGCTTGGAGCTCGCTACTGTGCGCGGCCTGGTTCGAGACCCCGTGAGCACGATCCCGGAGATCGCCATGCGAAGGCCCCTCGTCGCCTTGTTGCTTCTTTTCGGGTGCGCGTCGCCGCCGGCGAGCAGTCCGGATCCGCGACCCGGCGTGTTGTGGGTCTGCGGCGGAGGCACGCTCGCGCCCGAGTTGCTCGCCGAGTTCGTGCGGGACGCCGGAGGCGGGGACGCAAGACTCGTGCTGATCCCCGGCGCGAGCCGCACGGCGGAGGAGCCCGAGGCGCTCGAGCGCCAGGTCGCGCGCTGGCGCGAGCGGGGCGTCGCCGAGGTCGTCGTTCTCCATTCGCGTGATCGCGCGGAGGCCGACGCGGCGGACTTCGTCGCGCCCCTGCGTTCCGCCACCGCGGTCTGGTTCGGCGGCGGCGACCAGAAGCGCCTCGCCGAGGTCTACGCCGGCACGCGCGTCGAGACGGAGATCAAGGCACTGCTCGCCCGCGGCGGCGCCGTCGGCGGGACCTCGGCGGGCGCCGCGATCCAGAGCCGCGTGATGATCGGCGGTCGCGTCCTCGGAGCCGGCGGCGTCACGGTCGTGCGGGCGACCGCGGCCGGCGAACCCGAGAGCGAGTTCGTCGCGGCGGGGGCTGTGATCGAAGTCGGGTCGCGCTGACGCCTTCAGCCCCGCCACAGCGGCTCGAAGACCTCGACGTTGCTCGCGATCGAACTCACGGTCGTGGGGTGCAGGCCCGCGAGCGGCGACGCGTCGTCGACGAGGCGCTGCAGCAAGGCGGCGAGCGCATCGACGTCGCCGGCCGGGAACGTGAAACCGTTGACTCCGGGATCGACGACCTCGGTCAGGCCGCCGAGCGCGGAGACCGCGACGGGCACGCCGGCCGCGAAGGCCTCGAGCACGACGAAGGGCGTGTTCTCGTACCAGAGCGAGGGCACGACCAGCAGGTCGAGCCCGGCCATCACTTCGCTCACGCGCGTCTGGTCGAAGGCGCCGGGGAAGCTGATGCGCGGATCGGAGGCGGCGTCGCGCCGCATCGCGTCGATGTAGGCCTGGAACATGCCCTCCTCGGTGCGGCCGTGGATCGCGACGCGCAACTCACCGCGCACGCGCAGCGCGGCGCGCACGAGCACGTGCGGCGCCTTCCACGGCGAGAGCACGCCGGCGAAGCCGACGGACAAGGGACGGCGCGGGCGCGTGACGGGCAAGCGCTGCACGCGGCCGGGTTCGAGGCCGTAGGGGAGGACCTGCAGGCGCTCGGCGGGGAAGCCGTTCTTCTGGAACATCGCGGCGAGGAAGCGCGACGGAGCGATCACGGCGTGTGCGCGCAGGAGGCGCGCGAGCAGTTCGTTCTTGCGACGCAACACCGCGATCGCGCGCGCGGCGGGATCGCGTCGATGTGGGCTGTGATCGACGCCCGCAGCGACGGCGCGCAGCGCTCCCGCGATCGCCGGGTCGTCGGCCATCGGTGCCAGGTCCTCGAACTCGCAGCGGAGGCAACCGAGCCCGCCGTCGGGCGGACCCTCGCAGAGCGAACCGTCGCGCTTCTGCAGCGTGAAGCGCGGGCAGAGGAACCAGAAGTCGGTGAGGCTCACCACCACGCGCCTCGCATGAGCGCGCGCCGCGTCGATCAGGTCCGCGCCGAGCCGTCGCAGGTGGAACACGTGCACCGCGTCGGGGCGCACGTCCGCGAGCACGTCCGCGACCTTGTGCGCGACGATCGGGTTGTGGCCGTCGAGGAGCACGTCGTTCGCGGACAGCCCCTCCCAGTGCCGCAGGCGCAGAGTGCTCAGTCCCTCGTAGGGTTCGTCGCGCAGCCAGAGCGGCGGGTCGTCGCGCCAGACCCACGGATCGAGCGCGAGGATGGTCACCTCGTGACCGCGCCGCGTCGCCTCGCGCGCGACCGCACGGCAGTACTGCTCGGTGCCGGAGTGGCACTGGGGGAAGTACTGGTGGATGACGAAGACGAGTTTCATGGCGCGGCACGCAGGCGCGTGAGCAGGGCCGCAGCGCTCGCCGCGCTGTCCTCCGTCGCGAGCGCGGAATCGCGTCCGTGTTCGGCGATCGCGCGCGCGGCGACGGGGTCGGCGAGGATCGAGCCGATGCGCGCGGCGAGAGCGCCGGGCTCGGCGGACGCGAGCCAGCCGTTCGCGCCGTCCTCGATCAGCTCGGGAATGCCCGAGACGCAGGTGCTCACGACGCAGCGGCCGAGCGCCATCGCCTCGATCAGAAAGACGGGGATGCCGTCGCGTTCGCCGTCGTCGGTCTCGACGCAGGGGAGCAGCGCGATGTCGTTCGACTCGATGGCTGCGAGAAGCGCGTCGTTGGGCAACGGGCCTGCAAACGTGCAGCGCGCTTCGACGCCGTGCTCGTGGGCGAGCGACTTCACGCGCGCGAGTTCGGGACCGTCGCCGGCGAGCGTCCAGCGCGCGTCGATTCCGTCGCGCACGAGCGCGGCGAGCAGCGGCGGGACGAGGTGGAGGCCCTTCTTCCGCACGACGCGGCAAGCACTGATCAAGCGGAGGTTCTCGCGCGCGAGACGAGGCGGCGGCGCCGGCGATCGTGCGCGCAGGCGCGCCGCGTCGATGCCCCAGTGCAGGATCGGCACGCGGATGTCGTTTGTCGCGAGGTCCTCGCGCGCGAGCATCCGTGCGAGGCGCCTGCGGCAGTCGCGCGTGCAGACGCGGAAGAAGCGGGCGTGTTCGAACTTGGTCGCGAGCAGCTTGTGCGCGTAGTCGAACTCGAAGTCGACGTAGCTCGAGATGCTCAGCGGCACGTCGAGCAGGACGGCGGCGCCGAGTGCGACGTTCGCGGACCAGGTGGACCCGTAGACGTGGATCTGCGCGGGCCTCAACGGGGCGAGCAGCGCGGCGAGTTCGAAGGCGCGGCCGGGATGGCGGGCCTCGCGCAGGGGCAGCTTGCCGAGCAGGGCCGCGGCGGCGCCGCCGGGTCCGTCGCGATAGAGCGCGGCGAGCGCGCGCACGCGGCGTGGCGACGTCGCGAACCGGACGAACAACCCGCACGCGCGCGCGACCACGCCGCGCGCCGGCACGTAGCGCGCGCGCGGCAGGAGGCGTGCCGCCTCGGGATGCACGACGCGCGTCGTCCCGTGCTCGAGGACGACGACGAGCGCGTCGGGAGCGAGGGCGAGGATCGCCTCGACTTCGCGGTAGACGAAGGTGTGCGAGAGATCGGGGAGCACCGGGAGCACGAAGGCGATCGGCCCGCCGGCACGCGGCTCCTTGCCCGGCGGCCGCGGCGAAGCACCCGAACCGAGCATCGCCAGCGCCGCGCGAGCGATCCCGTCCAGCAGGCGGAAGACGGCATGTCGGCCGAACTCGAAGATCCAGCGCAGGACGCCCAGGTCCTTTCCAAGGCGCAGCTTCGACAGGGGCGCCAACGCGTGCGGCGCTCCTTGCCAATCCATCGCGGCCGAGGCCGCAACCCATCCGGGTTGCATGCGTCGTCGCTGACGCGACGACCAAGACGGCCTCGCCCGCTCTTCTTGCTGGGGCCCTCCGGCCTCCCGAATCGTCGCGTCCCGCGACGATTCTCCGGCCTTCGGGCCCAGCGTGAGATCACCACGCGTCGTCGCGTCGTCGCTGGGTTGGCCGGTCATCCGCGCGGCGGAGGATAGCGGTGCCCTCGCGCGCACGCTCGCAGGCGCGTAGGGTCCGCGCCCACATCCGCCATGAACCGCTCCTCACGCTTCGCCCAGCTCATCGCAACGACGATCGCCGCGCTCGCGCTGCTCGTCATTCCCCCGCGCGCACAGGACGTCGAGCCCAAGCCCCCCGAGCGACCCTTCCTGTGGCGGATCGACGGCGAGACCCCGTCGTTCCTGTTCGGCACGATCCACCTGCCCGACGAGCGGGTGACCACGCTGCACGCCGAGGTCGAGGCCGCGATCGAGCGCTGCGACGCGCTCTACACCGAGCTCGCGATGGACATGAAACTGCTCAGTGCCGCGACCAAGGGGATGATGCTGCCGCGCGGCAAGACGCTGAAGACGGTCCTTCCCGAAGAGGTGCATGCGAAGCTCGAGGCCTTCTTCGCCGCGCGCGAGATGCCGCTCGCGCCGATGGAGCGGATGAAGCCGTGGGTCATCGCGTCGCAGGTCGCGTTGTTCGACCACCTCACGGAGATCGCCATGGGCAAGGCGCTCGACCTGCAGCTCTACCAGCGCGCAGAGGACGACGACAAGGAGGTCGGCGGACTCGAGACGATCGAGGAGCAGATGGGCGTCTTCGACGGCCTGACCGACCTCGAGCAGGGCGAGATGCTGCGCAAGGCGATCGACCAGGTGGAGGACTTCAAGGCGAAGGGCCGCGACCTCTACGAGGAGTTGATCAAGTCGTACGTAGACGGCTCCGGTGCGCAGCTCGAGGCGCTGATGAACGAGGCCGACGACGACAGCGAGCTGAGCAAGCGCATCGAGAAGGCCTTGCTCCACGATCGCAACCACCGCATGGCGGACCGCATCGCGGTGAAGCTGCGCGAGCAACCGCAACGTTGCTGGTTCTTCGCCGTCGGCGCCGCGCACGCGTTCGGCAACACCGGCCTGGTCAAGCTGCTGCGCGAGCAGGGCTTTGCGGTGACCCGCGTCCCCGAGAGTCCCGCCAACCTCGACGAGGAGATCGAGACGCTCGAGAGCGAGGTGAAGTCGCTACAGGAGCGGATCGACGCGCTTCGCGCTCGGCGCGCGAGCTTCAAGAAAGCCGGCTGATCGGCGCCGCGCACAGGAGCATCGGCACGCGTGACGCCGCCGCGCTCGACGCGGCACGCTCGATGCGACCTGCCGCGTGCCGTGCAAGGGCGCGCACCCCGGCACCCGACGGCGGCGCCTCCGCCCACATCGCCGCGTCGATCGGCGTCGCCGCGAACAAGCGTTCGCGCAACGCCGCGCACTGGGCGAGCAGGGCGTCGACGGAACCGGCTTGCACTTCGTGGCCGTCGGGCAACGGACACGCGAACGTGAAGTCGAACGCGGCCGGCAACCACAACTCGGGAACGAGGAGCTGGTCGTAGGACGTGTCGGCGAAGTCGGATTCCGCCAGGGCCACCCAGGCCGGATCGAGTTCGGGGTCGGGAGGGAGTTCGGGGGGACACGACGCCGAACCGCCGTGAGAGAGGAAGAGCTTGAGCGCCTGCAGCGCAGGGAGCAGGAGCGCGTGGCCGGGATCGGGCGGCGTGCTCTCGTCCCAGACGAGCGGGCGCAGCAGGAGTCCTTCGCGTTCGAGCCCCTCGCTGATCCACTCGCGCCAGGCGACGACGCTCGCGCGCAGCGCGTCGTCGTCGGGCGGGGCCTCACCGTTCTCGCGCGCCGCGGCGCGCACGCCGTCCCCGAAGTACCCGGCGAGGGGACCGACCAGGATCGCGATCGTGCTCATCGGCGCCGGTGCGTCACGCGATCTCGCCCAGCGTGCCCGTGCTGTCCGCGAAGGCAGCGTGTTCGACGCCGAGCGCCCGCAGGATCGTGAGGTAGAGGTTCGCGGCCGGCGTCTCCGTCGCGAAGCGCACGTGGCCGCGCGGTGTCAGCGCCCCGGCGGCTCGACCGGCGAGCAGCATCGGCAGGTCGTCGTGGTTGTGACGGTCGCCGTCGCCGATGCCGCAGCCGTAGACGATCGCGGCGTGGCGCAGCAGGTCGCCGTCCTGCTCCGTCGTCGACTGCAAGCGCGACAGGAAGCGCGCGAACTCCTCGACGTGGAAGCGGTTGATCTTCCGGATCGCGGCGAGCTTGTTCGGGTCCTTGCCGTGGTGCGAGATGGAATGGTGTCCGTCGGGAACGCCGAGAAAGCGGTAGCTGCGGTCGCTGCCGGCGTTGCCGAGCATGAGGGTGATCACGCGCGTGCGTCCGGTCTGCATCGCGAGCGCGACGAGTTCGTAGACGATCCGCAAGCGACCGCGGAATCCGTCGCCGACCGCGTCGACGAGGAAGGCGGGATCGACGCGGTCCGCAGTCGCCGCGGCGGACTCGCTCTCGAGCCGTTCGATGCGCGTCTCGACGTCGCGCACCGCGTCGAGGTACTCGGCGAGCTTGCCGCGGTCGCCGGGGCCGAGCTCACGCTCGAGGTCGCGCGCGTCGGCCAGCGCTGCTTCGAGGATGCTGCGCGTGCGCCGGCGGGCGCGCGACCGCGCCGCGAAGTCGAGTTGCTCGTCGGGATCGCCGAACAGCCGCACGAACATCGCGCGCGGGTCGGTCTCCTTCGCCGCGGGTGTGCCGACCGAGCGCCAGGACACGTTGTTCGAGTACGCGCACGAGTAGCCGGAGTCGCACACGCCTGCCGCCGCGCCGGGCTCCATGCCGAGTTCGAGGCTCGGCAGGACGCTCGCGCCGCCGATCGCCTGCGCGAGGACCTGGTCGACCGAGACGCCCGCGCGCAGGTCCGCGCCGCCGGTCTTCTTCGGATGCGCGCAGGTGAGGAACGACGCCGCGGCGCGCGCATGGTCGCCGGGTCCGTCGCCGTGACCGCGGCCGCCGTCGATCGCGAGTCCCGAGAACACGCTGAGCTCGGACCAGACGTCACGCAGCGGCTCGAGCAGGTACGGGAGTTCGGCTGACGCACCCTCGCCACGCGGGCGCCACTCGTCGAGCTTCTTGCCGTTGGGCGCGAACACGAACAGGGCGCGCGGCGACGGGCGTTCGCTCCGCGTGAGAGCGGGCTGCATCGCGTCGAGCCAGGGCAGCGCGACGCACGCTCCCGCGCCCCGAAGGAAGCGGCGGCGGGAGAGGGCGCAACGGTCGAGAACACCTGTCATCGCGACTCCTGGTTCGAAGCGGGACCGCGGCGACGGAACGCCGAGAGCTTGGGGACGGCGAGCACGAGATCCTCGAGCGTCGGTGGGTCGGGCAGCGCGGCGAGCGCGTCGTCGAGCGCGATCGCGTCGGCGGGGCGCGGCTCGCGTCCGAGCGCGAACACGAACAGCTTGTGCAGGACCGCGCGCGGGAAGGCACGGCCTTGCGCGAGGACCTGGCACAGCATCTCCGGTCCGTCGACGCTGCGGCCGTCGGGCAGGCGCCCGGCGACGTCGATGTCTCCCACGCGCGTCCGGCCGAGCGGGTCGTAACCCTCGAGCGCGAGACCGAGCGGGTCGATGCGGTCGTGGCAGACCGCGCAGGCCGCGTCCTCGCGGTGTCGCGCGAGTTGCGCGCGCATGTCGGCCGGAGTGTCGAGTCGCGCCTGCGGCGGGAAGCTGTCCGCGCCCGGCGCGGGCGGCGGCGGGGGATCGGCGAGCATCGCGTCGAGGATCCAGCGACCCCGGCGCACCGGCGACGTGCGCGTCGGATGCGAAGTGATCGCGAGAATGCTGCCCTGACCGAGGAGGCCGCCGAGGCGACGGCCGCTCAGTTCGACGCGGACGAAGTCCCCGTTCGTCGCGTCGGGCGCGACGTCGTCGAGTCCGTAGTGACGCGCGAGCGTCGCGTCGACGAAGGCGTGATCGGCGAGCAGGAGATCGCGCACCGGCCGACGGGTGCGCAGGACGTCGCGCACGAGCAGTTCCGTCTCGCGGCGCATCGCGTGGCCGAGCTCCTTCGTGTAGCCGGGGAAGCGGTCGGGGTCGGGTGCGAGGTTGTCGAGCTTGCGCAGCTCGAGCCACTGCGCGGCGAAGTTCGTCGCCAGGGCGTCGGCGCGCGGGTCGAGGAGCATCCGGCGCGACTCGGCGAGCAGCGCGGCGGGATCGCGCAGCGCGTCGCCCTTCGCGCGCGCGAGCAGCGCGTCGTCGGGCAGCGAGCTCCACAGGTAATAGGACAAGCGCGTCGCGAGAGCCCAGCCGTCGAGGTCGACCGGTGCGCTCGCGGGTCGGGCCTGCGGTTCGACGCGGAACAGAAAGGACGGCGAGACCAGCGCCGCGGCGAGCGCCGCGCGGAGTCCGCCGCGGAAGGTGTCGCCCGAGCTCGTCGTGTCCGCGGCGAGCCGCGCGAGGCGATCGACCTCCTTGGCCTTCCCCGGTCGTCGCCACGCGCGACGCAGCAGCTCGCGGACGACCGGCCGCGCGCGGGCGAAGGGCGTGCCCCGCGACGGTTCGAAGGGCGCGAGCCAGCGCTCGGCAATCGTCGGTTCGCGCGGGTCGAGAGGGCCGGCGATCTCGATGCCCTGCACGTAGAGATTGCGGTCGCGCCGCGAGGCGTCCTGATTCTGCGGGTCCCAGTGATCGTTGACGAACGCGGCGCCGAGGGTGACCACCGCCGGCAGATCGACCTCGACGGTGAACACGCCGGGTTCCTGGCGCGTCGCGGCGACCTCGAAGCGATCGACCGCGCGGTCGTCGGCCCGCACCACGAGGCGCGCGAGTTCGTCGCCGGCCTGGGTCGCCCACGCGGTGACCGCGACGCGGTAGCGACCCGCGCGCGGCAGTGCGGCGCGACACGATGCGACGCCGTTCGTGTAGAGCCCGAGGCTCTCGCCGCGTGCGCCGCCGTCGAGCGAACTCGTGAGTTGATCGGCCAGGAACCGCAGCGCCCCCGGAGTCGCGGGATCGGGCTCGGGCAGCGCCGTCGCGGCCACGCGCTCGGCGATCGCGGCGAGCTTCTCGAGGTGGAGCGGCGAGAGGGTCAGCGCGTCGCCGACGTTGTCGAAGCCGTAGGCGAGGTCGTCGGCCGGCAACTCGCCCGGATCGATCGCGACGCCGCAGAGGTCGCGGATCGAATTCGCGAGCTCGACGCGGCTGAGTCGGCGCATCGTGACCCGGCCCGGGTCGTCGCCGAGACCGGTCTTCAGCGCCGCGAGCAGCGTTCTGACCTGCTCGATCGCGTTCGCGCGCGCAGCGGGCTCGGGCTGCGGCTCCTCCTCGGGCGGCATCGCGCAGTCCGAAAGGACGTCGCGGACGTCCAGCCAGTCTGCGGCGCGTTCCGCCGCGTCCGCGGCGTCCGGCGCGGCGCGCACGAGACGCACCAGGTCGAGGTCCGCCTCGGTCTCCTCCTCGCCGTGGCAGCGCGCGCAGTGCTCCCGGACGAAGGCCGCGAGTTCCGCCGGTGCGCCGCGGAGGTCCTGAGCGCGCGACGCGAACGTCGTTGCGAGGGCAGCGAAGAGGATCGACGAGGCGAGCCGCACGGGCCGCGGATCCTAGCCGCGACCCTGCCGGCTGCGGGAATGGGCGTTACTGGGCTCGAACCAGTGACCCCCAGCTTGTCGAGCTGGTGCTCTAGCCAACTGAGCTAAACGCCCGCGAGGGCGGGTGTCGTAGCGATCGGGGGGAACGGGATCAAGAGCGCCGGCCGTTTCGCGGCGCGAGGCCGTGTTTGCCAGCGTCGCTCCGCACGGCGATGCTTCCGCGCCGCGCACGCGCGCGACGACCCTGTCCCGTGAAAGGCTGAAGCGACCGCGATGATCATCGGCGTCCCCAAGGAGATCAAACCGCAGGAGAACCGCATCGGCGCCGTGCCGGCGATGGTGCACGGGCTCGTCGAGGCCGGGCACACCGTCCTCGTCCAGAAGGGCGGCGGACTCGGCGCCGGCATCTCGGATGCGGCGTTCGAGGGCGCGGGCGCGAAGCTCGTCGCGACGGCGGCAGAGGTCTACGGCCGCGCGGACATGGTCGTGAAGGTGAAGGAGCCGCTGCCGGGCGAGTACCCGCTGATCCGTCGCGGGCAGGTGTTGTTCACCTACTTCCATTTCGCGGCGAGCCAGGAACTCACCGATGCGATGTTGAAGTCGGGAGCGCACTGCTTCGCCTACGAGACGCTCGAAGTGCAGCGCCGGCTGCCTTTGCTCACGCCGATGAGCGAGGTCGCCGGACGCATGGCGATCCAAGTCGGCGCGGCGTGCCTCGAGATGCACAACGGCGGCCGCGGCATCCTGCTCGGCGGCGTGCCCGGCGTGGAACCGGCGACGGTCCTCGTGCTCGGCGGCGGCATCGTCGGCACGCACGCGGCGAAGATGGCCGCCGGGATGGGCGCGAACGTGATCCTGATGGACATCGACCTCGAGCGCCTGCGCTACCTGGCCGACGTCATGCCCGCGAATGTGCACCTGCTGCACAGCAACCCCTTCGCGATCCGCGAGCAGCTCCCGCACGCGGACCTCGTCGTCGGCGCCGTGCTGGTGCATGGCGCGAGGGCGCCGCGGCTCGTGCGCCGCGAAGACCTGAAGATCATGAAGGACGACGGACCGGTGATCGTCGACGTCGCCGTCGACCAGGGCGGCTGCGTCGAGACCTGCAAGCCGACCACGCACGAGAAACCGACCTTCACGATCGACGGCGTCATCCACTACTGCGTCGCGAACATGCCCGGCGCCGTGCCGCGCACGTCGACGTTCGCGCTCGCCAACGCGACGGCGCCCTGGGCGATCCGTCTCGCGAAGCTCGGTGCACGCGCGGCGCTGCAGGAACCTGGCCTGCGCACGGCGGCGAACGCGATCGACGGCAAGGTCACGCATCCGGGCGTCGCCGAGGCCTTCGGCTACGAGTACGTCGCCCCGGAGAAGGCGCTCTGAGCGGCGAGCCGTCGCTCGACGACGCGGACCTGATCGGGCCCGGCCTGATCGCGGCGGTGATCCTCGGCCTCGTCGAGGGTCTCACGGAGTTCCTGCCGGTCAGCAGCACCGGCCATCTCGTCGTCGCGAACCGGTTGCTCGGACACGACGACCCGACCTTTCTGGTCGCGATCCAGGCCGGCGCGATCAGCGCGATCGCCGTGCTGTACCGGAAGCGGCTGCTGCACGCGGCGGCCGGGATCCTGCGATCAGGCGGCGGAATCGGTTCGAACCTCCTCACCTTGATCGTGGTCGCGGCGCTGCCCGCGACGGTGCTCGGCCTGCTCTTCGACGACTTCCTCGACGCGCACCTGTTCCGCCCCGGAGTGGTCGCCGGAACGACCATCGCGGGCGGCGTGCTCTTGTTGCTGCTCGAGCGCTGGCTCCGCCGGACGCCGCAGGCGACGCGGCGCGATTCCACGCAGATGACCCCGCGCGACGCCGTGTTCGTCGGCGCCTTGCAGTGCCTCGCGCTGGTCCCGGGCACGAGCCGTTCGGCGGCGACGATCGCCGGCGGACTGCTGGCCGGGCTCTCGCGGACGGCGGCCGCCGAGTTCTCGTTCCTCGTCGGTCTGCCGATCCTCTACGGAGCGTGCCTGCTCAAGCTGTGGAAGGAGCGCGACCGACTCGGCGGCGAGTACCTCGCGGACCTCTCGATCGGGGCGGCGGCGAGTTTTTTCACCGCGATCGTCGTCGTCGTGCCCTTCGTGCGCTTCCTGCAGAAGCACACGTTCGCTCCCTTCGCGTGGTATCGGATCGCGGCGGGGCTCGCGCTCGCTTGGATGTGCGCGGCCGGCGTCTTCGACCGCTGACGTTCAGGTCTTGCGGTCAGGCCTTGCGGTAGCCGAGACCGCGCAGCACGAAGAGCACTTCGCTCCACGAGGGGAACGGCCGGCCGTTCTGCTTCTTGAAGAGGTCGAGGGCCGCGATGAACTCGAGTTCGTCGGGACCGATCTCCTGCTCCATCGGCGCGGAACGCGCGGGCCCGGCGACGTCGCCGTTCCGTTCCTTCTGCAACTCGTCACGTTCCGTGCGAGGCGTCGTGCGTCGAGCGCTTCGAGGGGCCGGCTTGTCCGCCGTCTTGCGCGCGCGTGCGGTCGGCTTGCGCGCCGCCGCTTGCTTGTGCGCCGTCTTTGTCTGACTGCCCCCGGGACTCATGGAGCCCGGATCGGATCAGAGGTGCCCGCGACTGGAAGTGCGCCTCGACGCTGTCCCGATCGACCGGGCTGATCCGGCCGTGCTCGGTCACGATCCCGGTCAGCAGACGGGCGGGCGTCACGTCGAAGGCCGGGTTGCGTGCGGAGACGCCTCGTGCCGCCACGCGACGCCCGGCGAACTCGAGGACCTCGCGCGGGTCGCGCTCCTCGATGGGAATCCCGTCACCCGACGGGGTCGCGAGGTCGAAGGTGCCGGTCGGCGCGACGATCCAGAACGGGATGTCGTGGGTCGCGGCAGCGAGGGCCAGCCCATAGGTGCCCACCTTGTTGGCGACGTCTCCGTTGCGCGCGATCCGGTCCGCGCCGCACAGGACGAGGTCGATCCCGCCGCGGGCGATGATCCCCGCGGCGGCGGAGTCGACGATCAGTTCGACCGCGATCCCGGCCTTGGACAATTCCAGCGCCGTGAGTCGACTGCCCTGCAGCAGCGGGCGGGTCTCGCCGGCGAGGACGGCGAAGCGGACGCCGCGGCGATGGGCTTCGAGCAGCAAGCCGAGCGCGGTGCCGTCGCCGGCGGTCGCGAGGCGGCCGGTGTTGCAGTGGGTGAGCACCGTGGCGCCGTCGCGCACGAGCCCGACGCCGTGTTGCGCGAGCGCCGCGCAGCACCGCGCGTCGTCGTCGGCGAGCGATCGCGCGACGCGCAGGAGCGCGGCGAGCGTCGGTTCGCGCGCGGCCGCGTCGCGAACGCGCGCGAGCGCCGCGGCGAGGTTGACCGCGGTGGGTCGCGACGCGGCGAGGCGCTCACACGATGCGGCGAGCGCCGCCGTGAAGGACGTCGCGTCGGACGGGCGTCGCGCGCGCACGCCGAGCACCGTCGCGAACGCGGCGACGACTCCGAGGGCCGGAGCACCGCGGACCGCGAGTCGGGAGATGGCATCGATCGCCGCGTCTTCGTCGTCGATGCGGAGCACGCGCTCGACGTCGGGGAGCAAGGTCTGGTCGAGGACCTCGAGCCGGCCGTCCTCGTCGCCGACCCAACGGATCGCGGGCTGCATCGGCATCCTCGCCGATCAGCAGTCGAACTGCTGGCGGACCTTGTTGTCCTTCTCGAGCGTCTTCTTGCGGTCGGACTCGCGTGCCGCGCGCAGGCGTTCGGCGAGCTTCTCGTCGCCCAGCGCGACGATCCGCGCGGCGAGCAACGCCGCATTGCGTGCACCGGCGGAGCCGATCCCGAGCGTTCCGACCGGGATGCCGGGCGGCATCATCACGGTCGAGAGCAGGGCGTCCGCGCCGCGGAGGGGGCCGGCTTCGGCGGGAACGCCGAGCACGGGCAAGGTCGTGTGCGCGGCGAGCGTCCCGGCGAGGTGCGCCGCCATGCCTGCGACTCCGATCAGGACCTTCACGCCGTTCTTCGCCGCATCACGCGCGAACGCGCAGGCTTCGTCGGGTGAGCGGTGCGCGGACAACACGCGGACGTGGAAGCCGACCTCGAGCTGACGCAGCGCGTCGAACGCGCCCTCGAGTTGCGGCAGATCGGAGTCGGAACCGAGGAGGAAGGCGATGGGCTTCTGCATGGCGTCAGGCACCCTTCGTGCCGGTCAGGCGCTCGGCGAGTTCGCGATAGGTGCGGGCCGTGCGCTCGACGACTTCGCGCGGCAGAGCGGGCGGCGGCGGCTCCTTGTTCCAACCGCTCGCGGTGAGCCAGTCGCGGAGCACCTGTTTGTCGTAGCTCGTCGGCTTGCCGCCGGGGACGACCTCGTCCGCCGGCCAGAAGCGGGAGGAATCCGGGGTGAGGCACTCGTCGATGAGGACCACACGGTCGCCATCGACTCCGAACTCGAACTTGGTGTCGGCGATCACGATGCCGCGCGTCGCCGCGAAACTGCGACCCCGGTCGTACAGCGCGAGCGCGGCGTCGCGCGCGGTCTCGGCGACGCGGCGACCGACGAGATCCGCCGCGCGCGCGAACGAGATCGGTTGGTCGTGGCCCGACTCCGCCTTGGTCGACGGCGTGAGGACCGGCGGCTCGATGCGGCTCGCGTGGAGCAGGCCGGCGGGCAGGGCGACGCCGGAGACGACCCCGCACTTCTGGTAGTCGGTCCAGCCGGAGCCGGCGAGATGGCCGCGCACGACCCACTCGACCGGCAAGGGCTGCACGCGGCGGCAACGCATGGTGCGGCCGCGCAGCACGGCACGGTGCGCGGCGGGCACGTCGAGCCACGCGTCGACGTCGGTCGAGATCAGATGGTTCGGCGCGACGTCCGCGAGCTTGCGGAACCAGAAGGCCGAGACGGCGGTGAGCACGCGCCCTTTGCCCGGGATGCCCTCGCGCATCACGACGTCGAAGGCGGAGACGCGGTCGGTGGCGACCAGCAGGAGATCGCCGCCGAGTTCGTAGAGGTCGCGGACCTTGCCGGCGCCGAGCTTCCTGCAGAACGGCAGGTCGGTGGTCAGGACGACGTCGTCGAGCGTCTCGAGGCTCATCGCGGTTCCTCAGGGCACGGGCTTGGGCCGCAGGGCGACGCCGAGGTTCAGTTCCTTCTGGAGGTTGGCGCGGACTTCCTTGAATGGGTCGACGAAGACCACGGTGTCGTAGCCGTCGTCGAACGCGCCGCGCCAGGTCTCGTTGGTGCCCGACACGGTGAAGGTCAAGGTGCCGTCCGCGGCGGCGACCCAGGTCCCGGTGTAGGAGAAGTCCTGGCCCTGGTTGTTGGTCGCGTCGATGCGGAAGTCGCCGGTCGCCGTCAGCTCGAGTTCACCGAGCGCCGCGTCGGAACCCGAGGCGTCGGAGCGGATGAACAGGGTCTGCATGCCCAGTCGGTACTTGCCGGCGAGATCGGCGGCCGCATATGCCGCCGTGCGGTGCCGCATCAGGAGGATCGTGCCGGCCGCGCCGTCGGTGCCGCCGCTGTCCTCGTCGACGCCCGCGACGAAGCGGGTCGTGCCACCCGCGACGAAGCCGCGCTGGTAGTCGGGTCGCGTCGGCGGGTCGTAGAGCATCTCGAGCGCGAAGCGACCGTCGGCGAAGGCCTGGAAGTCGTTCGGGTCACCGCGCAGGGAGATGTTGCCGTTCTCGGACTCGACGCCGGTGCCGGTGAACGAGCCGTCGGCCGCGAGTGCGAGCGTGCCGCCGAAGGCGAGGCCGACCGAGTCCTCGTCGGGTACCGAACCGGCGGGGGCGAGCACCGCGTGCAGCGTGAACACATGCCAGTTGCCGACCATCGCCGGCAGGGCGGGATTGCCCTGCACGAGCGCCGCGCCGACGTAGAGCCCGATTCCCGAACCGATGTGGTCGGTGAGGACGACGTCGCCGCTCTTACCCTCGAGCCCGTACGCGCCGCGGTAGACCACGGTTTGCGTGCTGGTCGGCACCGCGATCGAGAACGTGCCGTCGGGGTCGAGCGCGTACTCGCTCTCGGACAGCAGGGTGCCGGAAGCGAGGCGCAGCTCGTAGCGGCCGGTGTCCTTCACGAAGAAGCGGCCGTCGACGGTCTCCACGTCCGCCGCGACGGTCGGGAAGTGGCCGAAGCTCGGCCGTGCCACCATGCCGAACAGGTAGTGGTTGGCCGCGAGCTTGATCTGGCCGTTCAGGCCGTTCTGCTTGCCGCCGCTCGAGCAGGCCGGGAGGAAGAACGCTGCAACCGAAACGACGGCGAGCGCGGCAGTGGGGGAGGCGTGTTGCAAGGCGGGCACCGCGACGGAGCGGCGCAGCATAGCAAGCGCGTCGGTACGGATCTCCGTGAGTGCGGCCCGCGATTGGCCGCGACCGACCGCGGTGCTAGAAGGGCTCCCGGTGACGCGCGGCGATCGGACGCAGAGGCAGTCTTGGATGAAGCGGCGAGCGGCTGTCGGCGCGCTCGTCGCGTGTGCGTCCTGCGCGTCGGTCCCCCGCTTCGACGGTCCGCTCGCGGTCCGCAACCAGCATCCGGCGCAACTCACCGTGCAACGCCTGTCGCCTCGTTCCGCCGAGGTGCTCGATGCGAGCACCGCGCGAGTCGACCTGTCGACGGCGTACTCGAGCTACTTCCTCAGCGGCTCCGACTCCCGCGGTTCGTTCATCATGGACGGTGAACTGTTGCGCACCGCCGCCGCGGTGCGCGTGGGACTCGGCGGCGGCTTCGATGTCGCGGCGGAACTCCCGGTGTTGCACGCGTCCGGCGGCTTCCTCGACGACTTCGTCGTCGACTGGCACGACTGGTTCGGCTTTCCGGATCAGGGGCGCGACGCCGCGCCGTCCGACGCGGTCGCGATCCGCGCGGTGCGCGACGGCGCCACGGTGTTCGAGGTCGAGCCGAACGGTCTCCACCTGGGCGACGTGCCGATCGTGCTGACGTTCGCGCCGTGGTCGATCGACGCCGAGCATCGCGTCGGCGTCGCATTGCGCGGCGGCGTGGAACTTCCGGCGGGGGACGAAGACGCCGGCTTCGGCAACGGCGGGATCGACGCGGCACTCGGCGTCGTCTGCGAGTTGCGGACGGGTCCGATCGCGTGGACCGCACAGGCCGCGCACAGCTTCGCGCGCACGCCGGATCGCGCGCGCGCGGCAGGACTCGCCTTCGGCGACGTCAGTTCGTTCGATCTCGGCGCCGAGGTCGCGCTCGCGGATTCGTGCTCGTTCCTCGTGCAGACGCAGTACGAGTCGTCGACGTTGCGGGGTCTCGGCTTCGGGCGCGCCGCCGACGACCAATGGCTGCTCTGGATCGCATTGCGACACCGCCTGAGCGACGGGACGCGACTCGAATGGGGTCTTGGCGAGGACCTGTCGGGTTACATCGCTCCGGACTTCAGTGCGTGGCTGAGCGTCACGATGGACGTCGGACCGCACTGAGCGGCCCGACTCCTCAGCGACGGCGGCGGGGGCCGTCGCGTCCCGCGCTCGGAGCTTCGGGAGGCGGCAGCGAAGGTGGGCCGACGACGCGGAGTTGCGGCGACGCGTCGCGCAGCGCGGCGAGTTCGCCGTCGCCGAGTCCGCTGCGCCAGAGGTGCACGGTCTCCAGATGCGGCATCCCGGCGAGCACGCCGACGGCGTCCTCGTGCAAGGTCGTCCCGACCAGCACGAGCGTGCGGAGCGACGCCGCACGCGTGAGCTTGCGCAGGCCCGCGGCCGAGATGCGCGTGTCCGAGAGGTCGAGGCGCGAGAGACGGGGCAGGCGCGCGAGCGAGTCGAGTGCGGAGTCGTCGATGGGGGTTCGCGCGAGATCGAGTTCGACGACGTGTTCCTTCACCCGGTCGAGCACACGCAGCGCGGCGTCGTCGATCGACGCCTGGCGGCCGGGAAAACCGATGCGGAACAACCGGCGATCGCCGAGGAGGTCTTCGACGTGGGCACCGGCCTCGCCCAACGCCTTGCGCTCCGCCTCGCTCAGCGGCGCGAGACCGTCCGCGAGTGCGAGCAGACGGGCCGCGCGCGCTCCGGCCGGGACCGTCGCGCCCGCCTGCGCGACGGGGACCGACGCGGCGGATGCGTCGAGTGGGGCACCGGTCCAGTCGCCGAAGGACGCTCCCGAGGCGATCCAGCGGCGAATCACCTCGAGCTGCGCGACGGTCAGCGGATCGCCGCGATCGGGCATGTGATCGGGGTCGTCCTCGTCGAGTTCGGCGCGCGTCAGCAGGGGACTGTCGTCGGGCTTGCCCGCGACCACGACGTCGCCACCGTCGCCGCCGCGGAGGATCCAGGCGTTGCCGTCGAGGCGCAGTCCGCCCTTGTGCTTCTTCGTGCGGCCGCGTGCGTCGGTGCGCGTGGCCTGGTGGCAGTCGAAGCAACGCTCCTCGAGGATCGGCAGGACGTCGGTCCGGAACGACACCGGCTCCTGAGAGCGTGCGGCGGGGGAGAAGACGGTGACCACCGCGAACAGGGTGAGTGCGCGGAGCGGCGTGATGGACTCGCTCATCGGTTCACGCGAACAGCGACAGGACCGGCTGGCCGTCGTCGGCGACCTTGAAGGGACGGCCCGACGGCGAGTGCAGGACGAAGTCGATCGGGATGCCGAGCGCGTGCGCAATCGTCGCGTTGAAGTCGGTGACGCGGACCTTGCCCTCGACGATCTCGTCGCCACGCTCGTCGGTGCGGCCGTGCACGACGCCGCCGCGGATGCCGCCGCCCGCGAGGAGGCTCGAGAACGCCTTCGCGTGGTGGTTGCGGCCGTTGCGATCGCGCGTGATCTCGGGTGTGCGGCCGAACTCGGTGGTCAACACGACGAGCGTGTCCTCGAGCATGCCGCGCGCGTCGAGATCGGCGAGCAGCGCCGCGAGCGCGCGGTCGACCGGCGGGATGCGGTCTTCCAGCGTCTCGAAGTTCTCGTTGTGGGTGTCCCAGCCGCCGCTGTTCACCTCGACGAAGCGCACGCCGTGCTCGACGAGCCGGCGCGCGAGCAGGACGCCCTGGCCGAAGTCGTTGCGGCCGTACGCGTCACGCAGGGCGGCGTCCTCCGAGTCGAGGTCGAACGCGGCCAAGTCGCGACTGCGCATCAACTGGACGGCCTGCTCGTAGGCCTCGGCATAGGCGTGCACCGCTTTCTCGGCCTGGAAGCGCTCCTGAAACGCGCGGTCCATCGCCGCGAGCTTCTCGAGCCGGTCGTGGAACCGCTCCTCGGTCACCGTGCGCGGCAGGCGCGCATTGCGGAGTCCGTCCTCCGGATCGCCGACCGGCAGCGGGAAGTGGCGGCTCTCGAAGAAGCCGCCCGAGGGTCCGTACACGTCGTTGTCGCCGACCGAGACGTGCGCCGGGAGCGTCGGGTTCGCGGGGCCGAGCAGCTTGCTCGTCCACGCGCCGAGACTCGGGTGGCGGATCGTGCCGCGCAGCGTGTAGCCGGTGTGCATGTAGTAGCGGCCCTGCGCATGCGCGCCCTGGTTCGACCAGAGCGAGTTCAGCACCGCGACCTTGTCCATCTGCCTGGCGAGGTGCGCGAAGTGCTGTCCGACGCGGATGCCGTCGACGTTCGTCGCGAGCACTTCGGTCGGTCCCATCACGTCGCTGCCCGGAGCCTTCGGGTCGAAGGAGTCGAGGTGCGACATCCCGCCGCTCATGAACAGGTAGATCACGCGGCTGGCACTGCCGCGCCGCAGCGTGCCCGCGGCAGTCGCGGCGCTCGCCGCGCCGCACAACCAGGGCATCGTCGTCACGCCGAGGCAGCCCGCGGCGATGCGGGACAGGAACGCGCGGCGCGTCGGCTCGTCGAGGTGGGAGGCGAGGTCCTTGGATCGGGTCATGGGACGAAGCGGAACTCCTGGCAATTCACGAGGGTCCACACCAGATCGCGCGCGCCGGTGCTGGGATCGACGTCGATGTCCTTCCGCCACAGCGCGAGTTCGTCGCGGCGCGGTTCCCGCGAGAGGACGGCGCGGTACGCGGCACGGATCCGGTCGTTCGAATCGGCGGCATTCTCGAGCGTGCGGACCAAGAGCGAGCCCTTCGCGAGCAACTGGTCGTCGACCACGCCGTTCATCAGGCGCAAGGCCTGCGGCACGTTGGCCTCGCTGCTCGACGCGTCGATCTGCTCGCGGTCGCTCTGTCCGAACTCGCGAAGGAAGTGTCCGGGACGCGTCGGCTGCGCCAGTTCCGACGCGCGCACGAGATCGCGGTTGCGCGCCTGGGCGTCGCGGGTCGTGCGGTCGCGAAGCGCGGCGATCTCCTTCCCGAGCGCCTCGATCTTCGCGCGATCGCGGGCTTCGCGCGCCGCCTTCAACTGGCGCGCGAGTTCCTGTCCTTTGGCTCGCAGGTCTTCACCGTCGCGCCGGTTCTCACCGACACCCATCGGGGCATCGGTCGTCATCGCGGCCATGTCCTGTGCGCGCAGCCTGCGGTACTCCGCGGGATCGGTCGTTCGCAGGCGTTCCCGCTGGACGAGCGCGTCGAGGTCGTCGCTGGCCTTGGCGAGGAGCGAGTCGTACTCGCGGTAGACCGGCTCGGCCTTGGCGCCCGGCGCCGCGAGCGTGGCGTCGGGATCGCCGATGCCGAGGGTGAGCACCGAGTCCCAGAGTTGCTCGGCCGTGAGTCGGCGCAGGGCAGGGCCTGCGAACGCGAACGACGCTTCCGACTCGGCCTCGGCGACGACGGCCCGACGCTCGAACAGGGCGCTCTTGAACAGCACCGCCTCGAACGCGCGCAGGTCGTAGCGGAACTCCCGCATCGTGCGCTCGAGGAACGCGAACAACCCGGTGTGTTCGAGCGCCTGCTCTTCCCGGAAGTCGTCGACGGGTTCGTGCAACGCGCGGCCGAAGGCCTCCTTCCACAGCCGGTTGACGATCACCTTCGTGAAGCGCGGGTTCGCTTCGGAGGTGACCCAGGACGCAAATGCCGCGCGCGAGTCGATCTCGGCCAGGCCGGCGGCGCCGCCGGCGCGATCGCCGCGAGCGGGGCGCAGGGGCCGCCGTTCGTTGACGCGCTCCGGTTCGCGGAGTCGGGGCTGCTCGCCGAAGGGGACCCTGGCCCGGACGACCTGCCCGGGCCGAGCGTCGTCGTACTTGTAGTCCTTGGGAAGGGCGAGGGCGCCGGTGCCGCTGCCCGCGATGCCGGTTGCGACCTGGCGGCGCAACTGCTGCAGGACACGCTGGGCATCCTCGCCGTACTTCTGCCGCAGTTCGCGGGTCTGCGTCTGGAGTCGCCGCGGGTCCATGCCGGTGCCCTCGGCCGCGTAGCGCATCCCGCCGGTGAACGCCGCGAGTTCGTAGAACTGCTTCTGGGTCCAGGTGTCGAAGGGATGGTCGTGGCACTGCGCGCACTCCATGCGCGTGCCGAGAAAGGTCCGCATCGCGTTCGACAGGTTGTCGAGCGGCATTCCCAGGTCCCGCAGATACCAACCGGTCGCGCCGTTGCCGCGAGCGTGCGCGGGTCCTTGCGCCGTCAGCAGCTCGCGCACGAGTTCGTCGTACGGGCGATCGTCGGCGAGAGCCTGCTTGAGCCAGTGCGCGTAGGGCTCGCCCGACGTGCCGCGCATGCCGCGCGACTGGATGCGCAGGACGTCGGCCCAGCGGTTGAACGAGTGGCTGACGTGCGCCGGCGCTGCGAGGAGTCGATCGACGAGGACGTCGCGCTTGCCCTTCGAACGGTCCGCGACGAACGACGCGAGTTCCCCGGTGGTCGGGATGCGTCCCGCGATCACGAGCCACGCGCGCCGGCAGAACTCCGCGTCGTCGATGCGTTCGCTCGGCTGGACGCCGCGAGCGCGCAGTTCCTCGTCGAGGAGACGGTCGAGTTCGGCGGCCGCGGCGCGGATCCGCTCGGGGTCAGGCGACTGTCTGGTCGGGCTGGACTCCTGCGCGTTGGCGGCGGCGGCGAGCAGGAAGCTGAGTGCGACGGCGAGGTTCATCGATCCTGATGTCATGCTTCGGTCCGCTCCGCGGCTTTGCCAAAGGTCGCCCGGGTACGGCACTGCGCCACACTGCAACACGGGAAGCTCGTACCGAGCTTGTCTGGGGGAAGCCGGGGCTGGTCGGCAAACCGCTCGGATGGCTGGTTGGAAGGCACCCGCCACTTGGCATAAGGCACATTATCGGAAGTGGTGAGGGTCGAGCCGTCGCTTCGATTCCCGACTCCGACCCAGGCTTCAGCGCCGGCCCTTGCCGCGGCCGCCCTTCGCCGATCCCGCGAGTTCCTGCTCCGCCGCACCCTGACCGATCGCCCGCTCGAGCATCTCGAGCAGGCAGACCTGGAGGCTCGTGAAGCCTGCGTAGTGCACGGTCCGTGCCGGCACGCTCGCACGCCGCGCCAGCTCGAGCGCCGGTTCGGTCGTCTCGTGGCGATTCCAGTGCAACAGCACCACGACGTCGACGCCGTGTTGGAGCCGGTCCGCGATCGCCGACACGACTTTCTGCGGGGAGCAGTAGTTCGCCATCAACCACTCGCCGTCGAAGCCCCACTCGGCGGCGAGCGCCTCGAGCTTCGGATGGTGCCGCCGTTGTCGTTCGTTCCCGCCGACGACCAGCACGCGCGCCCGGCGGCCGAGCGAAGCGGACAGGTCCTTGCAGCGCTGAGCCCCGGCGCCGAGGTCCGGCTGGCTCTCGTCGGCGAGTTCGATCAGCTTGCCGAGGGCGCGCAGTTCGTCCTGAGCGAGTTCGGGGAAGGCGGCGTCGACCTCGCGCAGCAGGGCGAAGGCGTCGCGCAGCGAGGACTCGTCCTTGCGTGCCCGCAGCGATCGGGCGATCGCGATCTGGAGCTGCGCCTTGTCGATCTCCTTGCCCTCCATCTCCTCGTAGACGCCCACGAGTTCGACCTTGGTCTCGACGTGGTCGAGCGCCTGACCGACGAAGTCCTCGTCCTTCAACAGGCGTTCGATCTCGGCGAACTTGCCGCGCTGCATCAGGAGCTCGCGGATGTCCTGATACGTCGTTCGTGCCGCCGCGCGATCACCGCGCATGTTGTGCACCGTCAGCAGCACGCGCATCGCCTCGACGCGCTGGTCGAGATCGACCGCGACTTCGAGTACGCGCTCCGCGGCCGCGGATGCCGGCTGCGCCTCCCCGAGGGCGAGGTACTCGAGCGCGACGAAGAGCAACTGGTCCGGCGCGGTTCCCCGGCCGACGTCGACCGCGTCGAGGAATCGCAGCGCGAGCCTGCGATCGCGAGCCTTGAGTTCCTCGTGCACCGCATAGAAGGTCTCGAGGTCGGGCCGCACCGTTCCCAGCGACTCGTCCATCAGGCGCAGGGCGCGCGCGCTCTCGTCCGCGTTGCCGCTCGCGAGCAGCGACGCCGCCAACAGGAAGTCGGTGCGCGCGAGCACGCGGTCGTCCCGCCCGCCGACGCGCCGGAAACGACGCTTGCACAGATCGAAGCGCGTCGCGGCTTCCTGCCAGTTCCCGGTCTCGTAGGCGAAGAGCCCGCGCAGGAAATGCGCCTCGGGAACCGTGCCCTCGTCGCCGTCGCCGCCGGCGTCGAGATACGCCATGGCCGCGGCGCGGTCGGCTCGCTCGGGCTGCGGACGCAACTCCTCGATCCGATGGACGCGCAGACAGGCCAGCGCCTCACCCACCGCGGTGCGGCTGCGAAGACAGCGTTCCGTCCCGGCGATCGGACCGGCGATGGTGAAGTGCTGGCGTGCCTCGTCGAATTCGCTCGCTGCGAGGAGACGTGTGCCGAGTTCGGCGTGATAGCCGGCGCGGACGCCGTCCGGCAGTTGCGCAAAGCACCCGAGCCGGACGCACTTCTGGAGGATCCCGAGCGTGCTGTCCGCGCGGTCCTGGTCGCCGCGGCGCTCGTGACCTCGCAGCCGCCCGAAGAGGTACCAGCGGCGCGCGGCGTGGTCGCGCGCGTCGGGTTCCTTCAGGTCCGCGCCGAGCAACGCGCGCGCATGTCCAAGATGGAACGCGGTCTCCGCACGCCCCGGCTGGAGCGCGTGGACCTCGCGCACGATCGCGATCGCATCCTCGTGCGGCAGTTCGCCGCGCTCCGCGAGGTGGATCTGTCGGGTGACGAGTCGATCGAGTGCAGTCTCCCAGCCCATGGTGCGTACGCGTCGGCACCGACTGGCGCCGGACGACGCTATCGGCAGTCCGCCTCACCCCGTCGCCGCGACGGCGGGGAGCGCCGATCGCATCGGTCGCTCACCCACCGCGCGAGTTCAGCCGAGCAGGGACTCGGTGCCCGCGGGCAACAGTGCGACGGGACCTTTCAGCCGCGCCGTCGAGTCCCCGGCCGCATCCACCGCGGCGAACAGCAGGTCGCCGATCTCCAGCGCCGCGAGTGCGTTGGCCGGCGCCGCGACCCAGGTCGTGTTGCCGTCGTCGATGGACTCGACCTCGAACGCGTCCTCGCGACGGCCGAGCACGCGCAGCAGGCGCACGCCGAAGGGACCACCAGGTGGGAGCGCGTCGTCCCCCAACGACGATCCGGCGCGTTGCAGGCGGTCGGCGGCGTCGAGCAGCACGCGACGCGGCGCCACGAGCCGGTCGCGGCAATCGATCGCCTGCGTGTCGGCGAGCCACTCGCAGAAGCGCGTCGCGAGGTCGAAGGCGCCGCGCACGGCTTCCGCTCGCCGCGCGGGCTTCGCGCCCAACCAGATCTGGCAGAGCCAGCGCAGCCAGTCGTCGGCTTGCAGGTATTCGACGTTCAATCGCGGCACCGGCGCCTGCTGCTGCGCGCGCAGCAGTTCGTCGAGTTGTTGTTCCTCCGCGGCGGCCAGACCAGTCTCCCACGCGAACTCGCGCAGCAGCGCGGCGAGGTCGCCGTCTTCGATCCCTTCTCCGGCAGACTCGGGCTCGGACTCGTCGTCCAGCGGTTCGCCGAGCAGTCGCTCGACGTCGGCGAACAGCGATTCGATGTCCTCGTGGTTGCCGAGTCCCTCCTCGATGCGACGCGCGAGCCGCTGCCCGAGGTGCTCACCGGTCTGCTCCTGGAACTGCGGCGGCGCCTGGGGCGGCTCGAACGGTGCCGACCTGGTCGTCCGTTCGCCGGTGGCGCGCCGTCGGTGCGCGTTCCAGAGCTGCAGGAGCAGGACGCGCGCGGCGTCGAGATCGGCTTCGGTCTGGAACGCGAGTTCGTCGAGGATGGGGCCGATCACCGCGCCGGGTCGATCGATCGCGGCCTTCATCGCGGCGCCGAGCGACGTCGCCGAGTGGAGGTCGTCGAGCCCGGCGGTCTCGAGAAGGCGCTGCAGGTCGGCCTCGATCCTCTCGAGCGGCGGCGCATCGTCGGCGGCACCCTGCCGCGCCCCCGCCGCCGCGGCCCACTGCTGGAACACGAGGCGTTCGAGTTCCGCCTGCGACAGGCGGCGCCCCAACGCGAGCCGCCGGCCGTCGCGTTGGAACGCGACGGCGAGCCCCGGTGATTCGGCGAAGAGCCCGGTCGCGATCGAGGGCGCGTAGGCGCCGTCGTCGAGCGGGAACAAGCGGCCGGCGAGCACATCGCCCGGGCGGAGGGTCGGACTCGCATCGACGAGTTGGAGCGCTTCGCCGCCGTCGAGATCGCGAACGGTCGGGTCGGCGCCGCCCGTCTCGACCAGGAACAGGCCGGCGCGACTGTGGGCCAGCGGGGCGTCGTTGTCGTCCGGGTCGCCGAACGAGTCGACGACGGTCCCGCCGAGGACGTCGCTTTGCCTCTCGATGACGAACCACTCGACGAAGCGTTGGGCCGCGGCAGCGCGCGCCGTGGGATCCAGCCCGTCGGCGGGATCGGATCGGTCTTGGCCGAAGAACTCGCGGCGTGCGCGATCCAACTCGGCGCACAACCGGTCGTTGGCTTCGACCCTTGCGAGCAATGCGGCGAGGCGGCGATGGACGCCGGCGGCGTCCGCAAGGGGGGCGGAGTCGTTCACGGTGACTTGCCGGCCGCGGGGCGGTCCGTCAGGATCCGGGCCGCGTCGGGCCGCGCAGGATAACGTGCGCGCCGTTCGTTCCAGGTGCGCCATGCCCGTTACCGCCGTAGCCGACCTCGACTCGCTGGGGTGGTTCGACCTCGCCGCCTTGTCGACGCTCGCCGTCTTCGCCCTGCTCGGAGTCTGGAAGGGGATCGGCTGGCAGATCGGGCGTCTCCTCGTGCTGGTCGCCGCCTATGCCGTCGCCATCGGCTTTTCGGACCGGCTCGCCCCGCAACTCGCCCGATGGTTCACGGCGGCGGGTGACCCCGAGGTCCCCCTCCACGTCGCGCATGCGGCGCTGTTCGTCGGCGTCGTCGCGCTGGTCGGTCTCGCGATCTGGCTCGTGCAGCGTTTCCGCGCGCCGCAACCGGTGAGCGGCATGAGCCGCCTGCTCGGCGCCGGAGCCGGACTCGTCGTCGGTTCGCTCGTGATGCTCGCGGTCCTCACCGGCCTGGCGATGTTCCTTCCCGGCCGCAGCGTGGCGCGAGCAGCGGAGTCGTCGCACAGCGCACGCGTCGGTCGCGGCGCGCTCGAGGTCGCCGAGGGCGTGCGGCCGGCATCGCTCCGCGACGGCGCAAGGCGATGGCGGGAACTCCTCGCCGACCCTGCGGCGGCGAACCCGACCGCGACTCCGGAAGAGACGCTGCCGCCGCGCGGTCGCTGAAGCGCACCGACTCCCCCCTCGCAGCGGTCGCGTTGCCGTCCTACAACCCCCCGCTCGACGCCGACCGACCAAGGTCGGCGCCGCGACCCACTTCCTGGGGGCGCCCGCATCCGGCGGGCTGAGACGAACCCCTGAACCTGATCCGGTTCGTACCGGCGTAGGAAAGGAACTGACGATGACCGACGGCAACGCCGCGGCGACGGGGCTGCCGCCCCTCGCGACGAGTTTTCCCCGCAGTCACAAGGTCGCGATCGGCGACCTCGCCGTGCCGATGCGCGAGATCGGCCTCACCAACGGCGACGCGCTGCGCGTCTACGACACGACCGGCCCGCAGGACTGCGACCCGCATCGCGGACTGCCGCCGCGGCGGGCGCCCTGGATCGCGCCGCGGGTCGCCCGCGGCGACCGCAATCACTCGCAGATGCACTACGCGCGGCGCGGGATCGTGACGGAGGAGATGCGCTTCTGCGCGATCCGCGAGGGCATGAGCCCGGAGTTCGTGCGCGACGAGGTCGCACGTGGGCGCGCGATCATCCCCGCGAACCGCTGCCACCCGGAACTCGAGCCGATGATCATCGGCAGTCGCTTCCTCGTGAAGGTGAACGCCAACATCGGCAACTCGGCCGTGCTGTCGTCGATCGAAGCCGAGGTCGAGAAGCTGCGGTGGGCGATCCGCTGGGGCGCCGACACGGTGATGGACCTCTCGACCGGGCAGGACATCCATGCGACGCGCGAGGCGATCCTGCGCAACTCGCCGGTCCCGATCGGAACGGTGCCGATCTACCAGTGCCTCGAGAAGGTCGGCGGCCGCGTCGAAGACCTGTCCATCGACCTCTTCCTCGCGACGATCGAGGAGCAGGCGAAGCAGGGCGTCGACTACTTCACGGTCCACGCGGGCGTGCTGCTGCGCTACGTCCCACTCACCGCACATCGCGTGACGGGCATCGTCTCGCGCGGCGGGGCGATCCTGGCGAAGTGGTGCCTCGCGCATCACCAGGAGAACTTCCTCTACACGCACTTCGACGCGATCTGCGAAGTGATGAAGCGCTACGACGTCGCCTTCTCCCTCGGCGACGGACTCCGCCCCGGCTCGATCGCGGACGCGAACGACGAGGCGCAGTTCAGCGAGCTCCGCACGCTCGGCGAACTCACCGAGCGTGCCTGGGCGCACGACGTGCAGGTGATGATCGAGGGCCCGGGCCACGTCCCGATCCACAAGATCGCGGCGAACGTCGACGAGGAGCGTCGCCTCTGCAAGGAGGCGCCGTTCTACACGCTTGGGCCGCTGACCACGGACATCGCGCCCGGCTACGACCACATCACCTCGGCGATCGGCGCCGCGATCATCGGGGCGCACGGCACGGCGATGCTCTGCTACGTCACGCCCAAGGAGCACCTCGGACTGCCCGACAAGGACGACGTGAAGGCCGGCGTCATCGCCTACAAGATCGCGGCGCACGCGGCGGACCTCGCCAAGGGTCACCCCGGCGCCCAGGCGCGCGACGACGCACTGTCGCGCGCTCGCTTCGAGTTCCGCTGGGAGGATCAGTTCGACCTCTCGCTCGATCCGGAGACGGCTCGCGCCTACCACGACGAGACGCTGCCGCAGGACGGCGCCAAGACCGCCCACTTCTGTTCGATGTGCGGCCCGCGCTTCTGCTCGATGAACCTCAACACGGACGTGCGGGCGGCCGCCGCCGCGGACGTCGAGCAGGGCCTCCGCGAGAAGGCCGCGGAGTTCAAGAGCCGGGGCGGCGAGCTGTACTCGACGGTGTGATCCCGATCGGCACGGGCGGGTCGGGTCCGGAGGACGGTCTTGCCGATAGGAACGGGCGGATGACGACGCTCGACGCTGCAGCAGCGACCGCGCCGGCGCGCGACGAAGCGCGGCCGGGGTCGCCGGCGATCGCCGTCGTCGTCCTGACCTGGAACTCGCGGGCCGACACGCTCGGCTGCCTCCAGCGGATCGCTCCGCAACTCACGCAGGCCGACCTGCTCGTCGTCGCGGACAACGGCTCGGAGGACGGCACCGAAGCTGCGGTGCGCGCGGCGCATCCCGAGGCGATCGTCGTGCAGAACGGCGAGAACCTCGGCTTCGCCGGCGGCGTGAACGCCGGGCTCCGAGTCGCACTGTCGCGCGGCGCAACGTGGTGTCTCGTCCTCAACGCCGACACGGAGCCCCCCGCCGACTTCCTCGCGTGCCTGCGCTTGGCCGCGGCCGCCGCGCCGCCGCAGGTGGCCGCGCTCCAGCCGCTGCTCGTTGCCGCGGACGACCCGGATCGGATCGACTCAGCTGGGCTCGCGCCCCGCGCCCTGCCGGGTGCGCACGACCGTTTCGCCGGCGAGCCGGCGCGCGCGGTCGCGGGATCGCCGCGTCCGATCTTCGGCGCGTGCGGTGCCGCAGCCCTCCTGCGCAGCGCTGCGCTCGCGGAGGTCGGGCTCTACGACGACGAGCTCTTCGTCCTGTTCGAGGACGTCGACCTCGCGTTCCGTCTGCGCTCCCGCGGCCACGAGGCGCTGCTGTTGCCCGACCTCTTGCTCCCCCACCGGCGCGGCGTGTCGGCGGCTGCCGGACGGAAGGCGTCGGTCGCGCGCGCCAGGCGCAGGACCTGGGTGCAGCGCAACACGATCGCGCTCGCACTGCGCCACTGGCCGCTCCATCGCGTGCTGCTCGGGTTGCCGGTGCTCGCCGTCCGCGCGATCGAAGCGCTGTTCCTCGCGCGGACTCATGCGCCGAAGACCTGCCTGCCGCTGTGGCGCCGCGCCCTCGCCGAACGCTCCGCGCTTCGCGCCGGTCTACGCCGTGCCGGCGCGGATGCGTGGCTCGGACGCGATCGTTGAGGCGTGGACGTCGCGCAGCGCGCGCACGCGCTCCTCGACTTCGGCAGCGAACGCGCGCAACTCCGGATCGTTGCGATGCGCGCTCGCGCGATCGGGCGCGATCGACGCGGCCGCGCGCGCGATCGAAGCATCGTCCGGCGTGAGTTCGCAGGCGCGCGCGAGGTCCCGCACGACGAGGTCAGGCTGCGCGGCGAGTTCCTCGTAGCGGATCTCGACCGCGCGCGTGCCGGCCACCGCCACCTGTCGCCGCGCCTCGCGCACGTACTCCTCCCACAGCGTGAAGCCGCCGAGCAACGTCGACAGGCGCGGTGAGTCGCCGAAGCCGGCGCGCTTGCGGAGGATGCCGAGCAGTCCGCGGTTGCGCGCGAACGCGTCCGCGCTGCGCGCGAAGTGATCACGGTGACGCTTGCACAGGCTCTGCGCCACGTCGACGCCGTGCCGGTGAACGTGCACGACGCGCAGCTCGGGGAACAGTCGCAACCAGATCGGCAACGTGAACGTCGCGCGCGGGTCCTTGAAGCCCCAGGGCGTCGCGAGGCGATCGATGCGCGGCGTGGCCAGCCAGCGGCGCAAGCCGAGGTAGCCGATCGCTCGCGGGGTCCGCAGGCACAGCGCCAGGTACTCGGCCGCGAGCGCGCTCTGCCGTTCGTCGGCGATCAGGGCAGAGATCCCCGTCGGCTGATCCCAGCGCGCGCCGCTCTGGGCGAGCAGCCATTCGTCGAGTCGGAGGAAGAACCGCGCCTCGTGGTTGGGATCGAGCCGCGCGCCGACGAACACGCCGAGCTGTTCGAGGACGCGCGCGACAGCGCTCGTTCCGGATCGATGCGCGCCCAGCACGACGATCGGCGGCCGCGGACTCATCGCGCAACCCCCGTTCCGGCATGGGCCGCGGCCACGCCGGCGAGGACTGCCGCGTGCCCGCTCGCACAGCGCTCCCACGTGAAGGACGCCGCGCGCGCGACGGCGTGGTCGTGCAAGCGCGCACGCAATCCCGCATCGGTCGCGAGCCGCACCATCGCGTCGCGGATCGCCACGACGTCGCGTGGATCCACGACGAGGCCGGCGTCACCGACGACCTCGGGACAGGCCGTCGTGTTCGACGTGAGCACCGGGCAGCCGCAGGCCATCGCCTCGAGCAGGGGCATGCCGAAGGTTTCGTGCAGGGAGGGCAGCACGAGCGCCAGCGCACCGCGGAACAGCGCGGCGAGTTCGGACGGTGACGCCGCCGCGCGACGCAGTTCGACGCCGTCGTGCGGGTTCACGGTCGCGGGCAGACCCGGCACGACGGCGACGAGGGCGGGCCTACCTTCGGCGGGCAGGGCCGCGTGCGCGGCGAGGATCCTCTCGACGTTCTTCTTGGGTTGGTGCTGCGCGACGACGACGAAGTACGGCCGCGAGGGCACGTCGCGCGCACCGAGGGGGCGGAACGTCTCGTGGTCGACGCCGTGGTGGATGGCGTGCACGCGCGAAGCGTCGATGCCGAGCACCTCCTGCACCTCGCGCGCGCCGTAGGCCGACGGCGTGATCACCGCGCCGACTCGCCCGCGGATCGACCGCCAACTCGCGCGAATGCGCATGCGTTGCACGAGTCGGCGCGCGACGTCGAATCCGCCATCGCCCGCCTCCTGGTCGCTCAGCACGAAGCCCAGCAGCCCGTGCACCGTCACCGCGAGCGGCAACGACGCCCGCGCGATCACCGGTGCGACCCGGCGCATGCCGAGCCCGGGATCCCAGAGCAGATCGACGTCCGGCGTGCCGCGTTGCGCCGCGGGCACGTCGCAGACCGCGACCCCCTGTTCGCCGAGTCCGGCGACGACCCGGGCACGGTAGGTGGCGATGCTCATCGGCTCGCGCTCGCGAAGGACGACTCCGACCCTCATTCCCGTCCTCCGGCGTGGTGCGACGCGACCGCGACCATGATCCGCAGCAGCCGATCGCCGGACCAGGCGCGAACGCCGTGCTCGCGATGCGGCGGTTCGGCGAGCAGCGTGCGCAGCGCGGCGATGCGCGAGTCGGGCGCCGGCGTGCCCGGCGTGCCCGGCGTGCCCGGCGTGTCCGGCCGGCTCTTCATGCGGCGCACGAGTTGCCGGACCCCCATCGCCTGCGCCGCCGCGAGCAGCGCCGGCTTCACGTGCCAGCGGTAGAGGTCGGTCAGCCGATCGTCGAGGCGCACGTACTGCCCGAGCCGCTCGGTCGCGCCGAAGACCCGCTCGACCAGCATGAAGAACTCGGCGGGGCAGTACTCGCGCACGTGGAAGACCGGGTGGGCGGTGTACGCGACGTTCGGAGTCGACGCGATCAACCTGCCGCCCGGTCGCAGGACGCGGCGCAACTCGCGCAGGAAACGCTCGCCGTCGCGGACGTGTTCGATCGTCTCGAAGCTCACGACCGCATCGAAGCTCGCGTCGGCAAAGGGCAGTTCGCGCGCATCGGCGCACTGGAAGTCGCCGGCCGGGAAGGCCTCGCGCGCGATCGACACGGTGCGCGGATCGCAATCGACGCCGGTCACGGTGCAGCCGTGGACGGCAAGCAGCGCGGTGCCGTAGCCCGCTCCGCACGCGAGGTCGAGGACGCGTGTACCGGGCGCGAGCCGTGCGGTCGCGAAGCGATAGCGTTCGACGTGCTCGATCGAGAGGTAGTCGCCGCGCCCGAACGGGTCGTGGTGGTCGACGGGCTCGGTCGTGATCCGTTCGAGGTCCATGGTCATCGGTTCGCGCGCGCGCTCTGCGGCGTCGCGATCCATGCGGAGAGATCCCGGCCGAGCAGGCGACCGAGGCGTTCGACGTCCGGCGCGAGCTCACCGAGGAGCCGCTCCCTCAGGCGTGCGGGCAACGGTTCGCGGGGTTGTTCCACGGCGTTGACGCGCATCAACACGCGGCGCGCGGCCAGCAGCAGCCGCTTGGGGACCAGCCGTCGCCCGAGCGCGACGAGCGGGGCCGGTGGAGCGAGCAGGAGTTCCTGCACGGCGCGGCTCCGCACCCGTTGGTTGGCGTTGACCACCGGAAGGGTCACGGGGAACGAGGGATCGACGCCGAGGAACGCCGCGGCACGCGCGACTTCTCCGCCGGTGTCGCGCCGGAAGTCGTCGTGCCAGATCACGTGGACGTGCTGGAACGCGTCGAGGAATCGTCGCACCTGGTCGGTGAAGCGCGCAACGTCGACATAGCACAGCTTGCGGCCGAATCGGGCGCGCGGCGGGATCGCCTGGCCGCGGCGACGCGCGGGCTCGGCGTCGAGCGCGGCTTCGAGGGACGTGAGCGGTTCCTCGCCGTTGAAGACCAGTTGGGCGTGCAGCGCGGGGACCACGTCGAGGGGGTTGCGCAGCATCAGGAGGATGCGAGCGTCGTGCCGGTAGGCGCGGAGATTGGTCGCCGCGGCGGTCGAGAACAGATGGAACGCCGAGACTTCGCCGATCACCTGCGACGCCGATGCGCCCGCGAACAGCGCGAGATAGCGATCGCGATCGAGAAGCGGATCGTCGGGTCGAAGCAGGTCGTCGGCGAAGTGATGGAACTCCTTCCCCTGCGGGAAGAAGACCGCCGGCGACTGCCCGAGGTAGTCCTGCAGCGCGGTCGTGCCGCACTTCGGCGCGCCGACGACGAAGAACGAGGGACCGCGCGTCGAGCTCATCGGATCACCGTCCAGGCCTCGATCGCGACGCCGAGCCGTCGCCGCACGGCGATCGCGAGCAGCACGTTCCAGACGACGAGGCCCGCCCCACGCGCGAGGGCGGCGCCGAACGCGCCGTGCTGCGGCACGAGCCACACGATTCCGACGAGATCCACGAGGACGCCCGCGACCAGTCCGACGAGAGCGCTGCGTTCGTGTCCGGTCATCAGCAACGCGAGCCCAACGGACCCCATCGCCACGTTCACGAGTTGCGCGACGACGACCGCGAAGAGGGCCGGTCTCGCGTCGCCGTAGCCGGTGCCGAACAGGGCGAGGAGGGGATCGGCGAAGAGCAGCGCCCCCGCGGCGAGGACCGCGGCGAATCCCGACGCACGGCGCGCCGACCCGACCGCGATCCGCGCCAATCCGGTTGCGTCGCCCTGCGCGTGCGCGCGCGCGAGTTGCGGAGCGATCACCGCGTTCGCGACCAGCAAGGGCACGGCGACGAGGTTCCCGATCCGCGTCGCGACTCCCAACCGGCCGATCTCCGCGTCGCCGGTCAGGGCGGCGCAGAGCACGATGTCCGCCTTGCCCTGCAGCACCGACAGGACGCCCATCGCCAGGAGCGCGAACGACGTCGTGCGCCAGGCGCGGAGCTCACCGTCCGCTAGCGCGCGACCGCCCTCGTCCGTCGTGCTCCGGACGAGCCACGCCCGGGCGACGAGGAACGCCGTGACCGCGGCGAAGGCCTGGCAGGCGAGGGCGGCCGACGCCGAGCGTGCGACGGCACCGGCAAGCACCGCACCGGCGATCGCGACCAGAGCGAGCCCGGGCACCAGGACGAGTTCGACGAACTGCGACGCACCGACCCGGCCGAGGCCCTGCAGGATCGCGGCGCGCCGGCGCGTCCCGGCGGTTCCCGCGGCGAGGATCGCACCGGAGAGGACCAGCGACGCGCTCGCCACGTCGCCGGCGAACGCGGCGGCGACTCCTCCCGCGCCGATCGCCAGAAGCGTCCCGTTGCGCAGCCGCAGGGCGCTCCACGCTCGTACGCGGCGGACCCGTGCGTGGTCCTCGCGCGCGATTCCAGCGGCCGTCTCGCGGACGAGCAGTCGATCCGTTCCCGCGACGATCAGCACCGCGAGCAGCGCGGACCAGCCCATCGCCGCTTCGTAGCGACCGAGTTCGGCCGGCCCGAGCCAGCGCGCCAGGACGAACCCGAGCACCGTCGTCAGTCCCAGCGCGGCGACCCGCAACGCGACGCCGAGCGACCCGGCGTCAAGAGCCCGCGGCGCCGTGGGGATCGCCGTGCTGGACGCCGCGCGGAGCGCCTTGGGCGCGGGGACTCGGGTCGTGGCGGCGAGCGTCATCGGGGAGCGAATGTCCCCCCTCCTGATCGGCCGATGACAGCGAAGGCTTGAGCGCCGATCAGGCCGTGGCACCCGTCGCGGGGATGCGCAGGCGCAGGCAATCGACCGCGAGTTCGTCCACGCCGACGGCGAGCGAGTCGAGTACGCCTGCGGAACCCGCGCGGGCGGCGGTCATCCCGATCCGGAAGGGTAGGCAGCCCGGATCGGCGCGGAGCGCGAGGTCGACGGCGACGCCGGCCCCGCGCTGGTCGCTGAGATCCAGGCGGAGTTCCCCCGCGTAGCAAGCCGGCACCTCGAGGGCGACACAGCGGAGGATCTCGCACAGGGCGCGCACGAAAGTCCGCGCGTCGACACGGCGCGGTGAGTCCTTCGAACTGTGAGCGAGTTCGAGTCGCACGCCGCGTTCGCGCAACGGCACCCGGCAGACGTCGGCGAGGCGAACCAGCAAGATGCCCGCCTGCTCGACTCGCGGCGGATCTGCCGTCGCCGGACCGGCGTGTCGCAGGACCTCGAGCGCATGTTCGGCCTTGCCGCAGGCTTCCAGGATGGTCTCGCGGAAGCGGCCGGTCTGCTTGCTCGCGCCGAGCACGTGCGCGCTGCCCTGGATCGCGAAGAGCTGGTTGCCGAGGGAGTGCAACAGTCCCGGTGCGACGAAGTCGAGCAGCAAGGCGTCGGCGAACTGGGAGGGAGGCGGCGCGGGAGGTGGGCTGGTTTCGAGGTTCATCGCGCCGCCTTGGGGCGTCATTGCGGCTGCGAGCCGGGGTCGCGCGGACCGAGTTCGCCGAGGGCGACGGCGAGAGGCCCGAGCACTCGACCCTCCCGTTCGACGCCGAGGAGGACCTCGCGGCCCGGTTCCGACCAGGTCACGCGGTCATAGAAGTCGAACGCGCTCGCCAGCGGCTGCGAATCGAGCGAGCGGATGACGTCTCCGACGCGCAGCCCTGCTCGCTCGGCCGGCTGTCCCTTCGCGACCTGGGTCACTTCGATCAGGACAGAACCACGCTCGGGAACCCGCTCGCGAAATGCGATGCCGAGGCGCGCCCGGCGCACACGACCCGCGTCGCGTTCCATCGCCGAGAGCACGTTGCGGATCGTGCGACCGCCGACGGCGAACCCGAGGCCGTCACCGTCGACCGCAGCGCGCGTCGTGACGCCGATCACGCGCCCATGGAGATCGAAGACCGGGCTGCCCGACGAACCGGCGTGTACGGGAGCGCTGTATTGGAGGTACTCGTTGGTGACCGGTAGGCCGTCGTGCAGCAGGTGGCGACCGACGTAGCCGACGACCCCCGCGCCGACGGTGCGCTTGAAGCTCAGCGGGTTGCCGATGGTGAAGATCCAATCACCCTGCTGCACGTCGTCGGTCGTCGCGATGGCGACACACGGCAGCGGACCCGGCGGCGCGTCGATGCGCAGAACCGCGAGATCGGTCGAGGCATCGTCGCCCACCAGCGTCGCGGCGAGCGTTCCCGCGCCGGCGACCTCGACCTCGATCCGCTGAGCTGCGACGACGAGATGGTGGGCCGTGAGCACCAGGCCGGCGGGATCGAAGAGGAATCCGGTGCCGCGGGTCTCGCCGTCCTGCACCTCGTGCGCATCCGCCGCCGGCGCGCCCGCGCCGGGAATCTGGACCGCGCGGATTCCGACCACCGCATCTCGCACTCGCTCGACGATCGGCGCGAGGCTCGGCACGCCGGTGATCCGCGCGGTCTCCTGGACCGGGCTCGGGGCGGGCACGGCCATCGGGCGGAGAAGGAAACCGCACGCGGCACCCGTCGCCACGAAGAGCGGACCGAGCGTGAACCACGCAAGCCAGGCTGGACGAGCCGGACGCACGAGCGCGCACTCTATCGACCGACTCGCGCCGGGGACATCCGCTCCCGGCATAGTGGTCCGCCCTCCGTCGAGGCGCACCGCGTATCGACGCCGTTCGCCGCCGCCCACCCACCCGATGACGTTCGACACCGCCTGGGCTCGCCTCGTCGCCCGACTGCGCGAGATCCACCTCCTGGACGCGTCCTCGGACCTTCTCGCCTGGGATCGCGAGGTCGGCATGCCCGAGCAAGGACTCGCGCAACGGGCCGACGCCCAGGCGCTGCTCGCACGGTTGAGCCACGAACGCAGCATCGACCCGGCCCTCGACGATGACCTGACGGCGAGCGAGGAGATCGCGCGGGCGGGCGGTGCGACCGAGGTGCAGCGCGCGAGCCTCAGGGAGTTACGGCGGCGAATCGATCGCAAGCGGAAGCTCCCTTCCGCCCTCGTGGCGGAGTGCGCGTTCGTCGAGGCGAACGCGCAGTCGCACTGGGCGGCCGCACGCGCCGCGAACGACTTCCCGGCGTTCCGGCCCTGGCTCGAACGGCTGGTCGGACTTGCGCGCGCGAAAGCTGCCGCATTCGGAACGCCGGCAGGCGGCGAGACCTGGGACGCACTCGCCGAGGACTTCGAACCCGGGGTCCGCGCACGCGAGCTCCGTGCGTTGTTCGCGGATCTCGTGCCGCGGCAGACGGCACTCGTCCGGCGCTGCGTCGCGTCACCGCGACGACCCGACGACTCGGCTCGCCGCGTGCCCGTGCCGATCGCCGCGCAGGAGGCGTTCGTGAACGAAGTCGCGAGAGCGCTCGGTTTCGATTTCGCGCGGGGACGTCTCGACCGTTCTTCGCACCCGTTCACGAGCGGGACTCACGCGAACGACGTACGCATCACGACGCGCTTTCACGAGTGCGATCTCTTCGACGCGCTCTACTCGACCATCCACGAAGTCGGTCACGGGCTCTACGAACAGGGACTGTCCGTCACGGCGGCCGGGCTGCCCGCGGGACAGGCCGCGTCGCTCGGCATCCACGAGAGCCAGAGTCGACTGTGGGAGAACCACGTCGGCCGCAGCGCCGCGTTCTGGGAATGGTGTGCGCCGCGCTTGCGCCGCCACGCGGGCACGAGCGAGCGCGTGCACTCGGCGGCAGCGCTCGCGCATGCCGCATGGCGCGTCGAACCGTCGTTGATCCGCGTCGACGCCGACGAGGCGACCTACGATCTGCACGTCGCGATCCGCTTTGCGATCGAGCAGGAATTGCTCGACGGCAGCCTGTCCGTCGCCGACCTGCCCGGGCGTTGGAACGCGCTCTACAAGGAGGTGCTCGGTGTCCTCGTGCCCGACGACCGCTCCGGCTGCCTACAGGACGTCCATTGGTCGGCTGGCCTGTTCGGCTACTTCCCGACCTACACCCTCGGCAACCTCGCCGCCGCGCAGTGGATGGCGAGCGCGCGCGCCGAACTCGGCGACCTCGACGCCGCGTTCGCGGCCGGCGAGTTCGGGCCGCTGCTCTCCTGGTTGCGACGGCGTGTGCATTCACCGGGCGCGACCCTCACGCCCCGTGAACTCCTGATCGCGGGCACCGGCCGAGAACTGGGGACGGAGGCATTCCTCGAGCACTTGCAAGCCCAGCTCCTCCCGGCGCATGGCTTGGATCGGGACGGAAGGCGCGAGTGACCGGCGGACCGTGGCACCGCCCGCTCGTGGAGCGACTCCCGATCGAGGACGCGATTCCAACCGACCTGTCGTGCCGTCATCCAGCAACCGACCGCGTCTGCCGAAACAGTGCCCGGGACTTCGACGAAACCAGGAGGATGACGATGCAAGACTGCACACAGCAAGGCTCGACCAGGGCGTCGCGATTCGACGGCCATTCTCATCGTTCGGGCGCGCTGCGCGCCGCGATCGGCGTCGCGCTTGCGTGCCTCTCGGCCTGCGGCGGCGGCTCGAGTCCGTCGGGCGGCGGCACGGGGGGCGGTGGCGGGGGTGGTGGTGGTGGCGGCGGTGGCGGTGGTGGTGGCGGGGGCGGCACGGGCCAGCGCCTCGTGATCACGCCGCGTTTCGACGTGCAGAGCGTGTCGACCGACACTCGCACCGACACCGTGCTTGCCAGTGTCCTGTTCCCGATCGGCATGATCGCGAACCTGGACAACGTCGGCGTCAGCGGTCGTGCGACCGCCTGGATGCCGATGCAGACCTGGCCGGACGGAACGGTGCGCGTCGCGCAAGCCCAGTTCACCGACGACTTCGCGCCGAGCGAGACGAAGTCGTACGACGTCGTCCGTGACGTCACGCCGCTGGTGGGATCGTTCACGCCGAACGAGTGGCTCGCGCAATTCGGCGATCGGCTGTTCGTGCGACCCCGTGTGCGCGACATCAACAACAACGCCTATGAGGCCCAGACCACGGTCCTGGGCGGCGCGGTCCTCAGCGAGACTCCGCTCGTCCGGGTCACGCGGAAGCGGCTCTATCACTACAAGACGGGCACGGGCGGCATCACGCGCGACTTCCTCACGTCGACGTTCTACGTGTACGAGTTCCGCGACATCCCCTCTGTGACCGTCGACTGGATCCTCGGCGACGACTACCACGGCGCCGACAACCCGGCCGGCAGCACGGACCCGAACCTCTACGTGTTGGGCGGCGTCGACGTGAACGAGGCGTCGTTGCTCGTGAAAGGCGCGGACGAGGTGAGGGCATACCGTCCGGAGTGGAACGAGATCCAGGCGCCGGTCGTCGAGGGCGAGTGGGTCCGGTTTCGTACGATGACGGACACCCACTTCGACGACTGCCAGACCCGTCGGTACCGCTTCCATCTGCGCGTCCAGCACCCGGGTGCCACGGATGAGGTCAAGCGACGCTGGCAGACGAGCTTCACGGCGCGCGTCACGGCGCCCCTCTATCCGATCTGCGACCTGCCGACCTGCCAGAAGTCGGCGGGCCTCGGACTTCATGGCGGTCCGATCGACGGTCCGGCCGACGCGGCGACTCGCGCTGCGGAAGAGTACGACCGCTGGCTGAACGGCGGGCACTTCGGCACCTGGGGCGACTTCGGCGACGTTCCCGACACCCACACGACGGGCACGCCACGCAATGGACCCCTCGGCGCGGACCTCGCGCATGCGGTCCAGGCCCGCTCCCGCGACCTCATGGTCGTCCTGGAGTGCAAGGGCTGGGTCCAAGCCGTCCGCCCGTACCACCTCTACGGACTCACGGTGGGTGCCGAACAGGATCTCTGCCTGTGGATCCCGATGGTGATGAACCCGAACACCTCGGACATCTCGAGGGAGAGCCTCGGCCGGCGCGCTCTGTATCGCAACGACCCGTACCCGCAACTCCGGACGCGCGTCGACTTCCGGAACCACGGCTTCTACGGGTACGACATGGAGCACTGGACCACCGACCTGCTCTTCGATTACTGGACCGTGTCCGGTGACCATTGGGCGCGCGAGGAACTCCGTCAGATCGGTCAGAGCCTCAAGAGTGCCATGCGCCTCACCGGCTACTGGAGCGCCTACGTGCAGCCGGCACGAGCCGAGGGTTGGGCAATGGTCGGCTTCGTGCAGGCCTACCTCGCAACCGGCGACGCCGCGACGAAGGACTACGCCAACCGCCGCATCCGCGAGATCGTCAACACGCAGCGCTGGCGTGATCATCCCGGCCGCCCGCTGTTCGAGCAGAGCTATGACCCCCGCAATGGGGTCGGGCCGAACACGACCACCTGCGCGGCCTGGCAGATGGGCTCGGTGATGCTCGGTTATCTCGGGGCCTATCGCTGGTTCGGATCCACGGAGGCGCTCGACATCGCGGAGGACGTCGTGGTTGCCATCGATTACTCCTGGGTCAGCAACTACACCAATCCGCGCACCGGGCAGTACACCGTCGACTCGATCCGCTATGCGACGCCCTTGCGTGTCGACGGGCAGCACGTTCCCGCCAACTACCGCGACGCCGACCCGGCATACGGCGCAGTGCTCCCTGGCGAGCCGTTGGGCAGCGTCAACTCCATGTTCGTCGCGGGGCTCTCTCTGATGGGCGACTACGCGCGAACTGCGGCGACCCGCGATCGCATCGCGTGGCAGCTCGCCAAGCTCTACCCGCAACCGGTGTCCGACGATCTCCGTTGGAACAAGTGGTACTACGTGGCGCCGTTCCTCTATCCGCACAACCGGTAGGACCGAGCACGACCGGGTGACCGCTACCATGCGGGGCGATGATCTTCCGTCGCCTCGCATGGAGCGTGCTCGCGCTGAGCACGACGCTCGCCGCGCAATCGCGCACGCCGCTCGCCGACGACTGGGAGTTCGCTCCCGAGACGATCGCGGGCGAGCGGCCGACCGAAGGGTGGCGCAAGGTGCGAGTCCCCCACACCTTCGAGGACGAACTCGGGCCGCGTTTCGACGGCGTCGCCTGGTACCGGCGCACCGTGCAGGCTCCCGGGCCGGGACGTCACCGCCTGCTCGCGCACGCCGCGGCGACGGCGGCAACGGTCTTCCTGGACGGCGTGGAACTCGGCCGTCACCTCGGAGCCTGGACCCCGTTCCGCGTCGAGCTGCCACTGTCTGACGACGCCGAGCACCGCCTCGAGATCCGGGTCGACGAACGCGTGGGCCACAACACGCAGGGATTCCTGCCGGTCATCCAACCCCACTTCGGCGGGTTGTGGCGGCCCGTCGAACTGACGAGCGACGTCGCGCCCGTCCTCGATGCCGAGCTCGCGTTCGCGTTCGGCGAGCTCACCGATCGCGGGCCCGTGCTCCGCGTGGAACTCCCCATCCTGCCCGGTCCGTCGCCGCGGGACGTCCGCTTGCGCGTGTCGCTCCGCGACGGTGCGCGCGAACTCGTCCGTGGCGAACTTCGCGTCGCGAGCGGCGAGTCGGTGCTCACGCCGAAGCTCGAACTCCTCGCCCCAGCCGACATCCGTCCGTGGTCCCCGGGCCATCCCAACCTCTACCGCGTCGTCTGCGAGTTGCTCGACGTCACCGACGGCGCGCTGCTCGACGAACTCGATCTTCGTACCGGCTTCCGCTCCGTGGGACAGCGCGGCACCACTCTGCTCTGGAACGGCGAACCGCTCCAACTGCGCGGCATGCTCCATTGGGGCTACGACGCGCCGCGCTTCGCGCCGTCGGACGACCCGGTGCGATGGCGGAAGGAGCTCGAAGCGATCCGCGCGCTCGGCTGCAACCTGGTGAAGGCCTGCCTGTGGATGCCGCCGCGCTGCGTCTACGACCTCGCGGACGAAATCGGACTCGTCGTCTGGCAGGAGTACCCGACCTGGCATCCGAAGCTCACCGCCGAGTTCCTTCCCGACTTGCGCGCGGAGTACGAGGAACTCCACCGCTACGACCGCGGGCACCCGTCGGTCGCCGTGCGCAGCCTCACCTGCGAGACCGGCCACTCGGCGGATCTCGACGTCGTGCGTGCGCTCTTCGACCGCTGCAAGGAGCTCGTGCCGAACACGCTGCTGGTCGACGACAGCGCGTGGATCTCGTGGCACCGCATCCACGACTTCTGGGACGACCATCCCTACGGCAACAACTCGTGGTGGCCGGGCAAGCTGAACGAGCTGCGGCGCTTCGTCGCCGAACGCCGCGCGTTGCCGCTGATCCTCGGCGAGTGCATCGCGGCGGACACCTGGCTCGACCTCGCGGAGTGGGACCGCCGCGGGACGGACGACGCGTCGTGGTGGGCGCCGCTCGGCCTGCCGGCGCAGCGTGCGTTCGCGGACTTCGTCGAACTGGAGTACGGCGCGGCGGAGCGCGCGGCTTTGGTGCCGAACTCGCGCGCCTATGCGCTCCGCAACCGCAAGTACCAGGTCGAGCGCCTGCGCATGACGCTCCCGGACGCCGGCTACACGTTGTCGGTCGTCCGCGACTTCACGACCGCGCGCATGGGCGTCTTCGACGACTTCGGCCAGGCCAAGTGGAGCCCCGACGACTGGCGTTGGCATCGCGACACGCTGATCGGCCTCGACCTCGACGGCGACCGGCGCCTGCTCGACGCGACGACACGCGCCCTCCGCTTCCGCGTGACGCACGCCGGACACGGTCCGCTCGCCCGGACCCTCACGGTCACGGTCGAGGGACTCGAACCGACACCCTCGACCGCGGTCGTCGGCGGCGTTCGCTGCGATCCGTGCGGCGTCTCCGACGGGATCGAAGTGGCGATCGACATCTCTCGCGCCACTTGCGCTCTCCCCCACCGCATCCACGTCCGCGCGGAACTGACGGGCTCACACCCGGCGTCGAACGCCTGGGACCTCTGGGTCGGCGCGGACCGGCCGTGGACGGCACCGACCGATCTCCGTGTCGTCGACACTCTCGATGTCGCCACGCTCGACTTCCTCCAAGCCGGGGGACGCGTGCTCCTGCACGCCGACGCCCGCAAGCAGTGCCTGCGCACCGACGGACTCTGGTTCCTGAAGGGCGCCCCGATCGCACCCTCCCACGCGATCCACGCCGGCGTTCCCGCCGCGATGCTGCTCGAGCTGCAAAGCTTCGACCTCGAGACCGGACGTGCGATGCGCGGCGACCAACTCATCGAGGAGGTCGATCCCGTGCTTGCCTTCTGGGACACCCACGACGTCGATCGTGTGAACCGCTGGCTGCTCGCATTCACGACGCGCGTCGGCAAGGGCCGGCTCGCCGCGACGACTCTCGCCGGCGATTCGCCGGGTGGTCGCTACGTCGAACAAGAGTTGGCGCGGTGCTTGGTCGAAGGGGAAGCGCCGCGGCGGGCGCTCTCCGCCGCGACGATCGCGCGACTCTCGGGCGAACTCGACACGCGCGTGCTCGACCTCGCGGAGTGGCAGCTCGCGCTCGATCCGAAGGACATCGGACTCGCGAACGGCTGGTCGGACGGCGAAGGCGACGGGGCAGAGTGGCGCCCGATCCGCGCCGGGGCCCACTGGGAGGCGCAGGGGGTGCCGCACTACGACGGCGTCGCGTGGTACCGCATCGACGTGGACGTCCCCGTGGACTGGGCCGGCAAGCCGATCACCGCCGTGTTCGAGGGCGTCGACGATTCCTACCGTCTCTACGCCGATGGCGAAGAGCGTGGGCGCTTCGGCGATCCGGCGACCGGCGAGACGGTCTGGTTGATCCGTACGACCTGCGATCTAGGACCGCACCTCACCGCCGGCCGGCGGCATCGGCTCGTCCTGCGCGTCGTCGACCATGTCGGCGCGGGCGGGATGCACAAGCCGGCACGGCTCACGACGGGACCCGTCGACCCGCGCGGTGAACTGCTCCACTGATCCGCGGCTTGCCGAGGAGCCGCGCGAGCCCTAATCGAGCGGGTTCGCCACACGCCGCCATGGTCTCAGTCCTCAGCATCCAGCCCACGCCGAATCCCAACGCCTTCAAGTTCGTCGTCGACGCCCTCTTGTGGCCCGGCACGAAGAGCGTCACCAGGTCCAGCGACGCGAAGGGGTTCTCGATCGCCGAGCAGCTGTTCGCGATCGACGGTGTCGACACGTTGTTCTTCTGCGATCGATTCGTCACCGTGAGC
The DNA here is from genome assembly GCA_016235155.1 of Planctomycetota bacterium. GTDB lineage: Bacteria > Planctomycetota > UBA1135 > UBA1135 > UBA2386 > JACRLW01. Next base: position 9,182 of record JACRLW010000025.1, on the reverse strand, counting down.
ATGAAGCCGAGCGCCGACTGGCGCGCCGTCCACGAAGCGACGACCCGCGCTCTCGAGGACTTCGAGTCGCCCTACGGCAACGCGGCGGCCCAAGCGGCGCCCGGCGTGTCCGCAGCCGTTCCGACGACGGTTTCGCTGTCCCCCGGCGAGCAGGCGCTGCTGGATCGGATCAACGCGGTGCTCGACGACCGCATCCGTCCGGCGCTCGCGGGCGACGGCGGCGGACTCGAAGTGCTCGGTCTCGACGGCAAGACGCTGCTCATCCGCTATCAGGGCGCCTGCGGGTCGTGTCCGAGTTCGATCGGCGGGACGCTGATGGCGATCCAGAATCTCCTCCAGGCAGAAGTCGACGAGGAGCTCGCCGTCGTCTCGGCGTGAGCCGGGCGATGGCGCGCCGCGTCCGCTGCTCCGCGTGCCACCGGCTGAGCACCACCGTGCGCGTGCACGGTCACGAGCAGTGCAGCATCTGCGGTTCCAACTTCGAACCGTGCTGCGGCGGCGCTGGTGAGGAGTTCGACGCGCTCTCGCGCGGGGGCGAGTCGGCGGACATCGATGCGTTGGTCGCGGTCCTCGCCGGACTCGGCGGGGCGACGACGCGCGAGGACCTGCTGAATTGGTTCGCCGAGCGGACCGCCGCATCGCTCTTGCTCTCGGCCCAGGTACTCGAACGTGCGCGCAGTGCCGGCCGCGTCGTCGAGCGTGACGGCGTCGTCGCGCTCGTACCAGAAGGCTGACGACGGCCGCTACGCTCCGAGCGCCCAGCAGCGCAGCGTGCGGAGTGGTCCGGGCCCGGCGATCACGAGGCAGACGTCGGGCGCGAGGCCGAGGACCTGCACGTTCCACGCGCTGCCGCCGACCTCGACGCGGAGGAGCGCGGCCCGTCCGCGCGCCAGGGTCTGCCCCACGCCCGCCGTGTCGACCGCGTCCGGGTCAGTGGCGCGACCCTTTGCGTGCCCGATCGCCTCGAGAGCGGCGAGGGCGACGCCGCGCGTTCCCGCGGCCGCCGGCACCAGCGCCATTCCGACCCGTGGTCCCCGCGAAGCCGCGAACACCGCGACGGATCCGAGCCGCGCGCTGACGACGTCGAGCGCCGCCTCGCCGGGTGCGAGCACGTGCGCCGCGTGCGTGATGCGTGCCAGGCCGAACGCGATCGAGAGGCGACGTCGCGTGTGCGGGTGCCCGACGTCGTCGACGCGGCGCAGTTCGGCGTCGGCGAGCATCAGGCGATAGAGGTCGACGTTCCGCCGTGGGTCGTCGAGGTCGGCGCGGAACACGTGCACGTCCCCGCCGGGATCGTGCAGCCGGCCTGGCGGCGACGGCCAGACTCGCGGCGTGACGCGCCAGAGAGCACCAAAGGTCGCGGTCATGGTCGGGCCGGCTCGATCGCGCCGTCGGCCGAACGCCACAGGGAACGTGCGACGATCGAGAGGAACGTCACCTCGCCGGCGATCATCGAGACGAAGGCGCCTCGCGCGCCGTCGAGAGCGCAACTCGGCCCGACGAGCACGAGGGTCGCCGCCGCAGCGATCGACCGCGCCCGTGTCGCCAACTGCGTGCCCTCGAGCGAACGGGTCTGCAGGGCGACGACCAGCACGTGCACGACGGCGGCCATCGTCACGAAGATCGCCGCGGCCGGCATCACCTCGCCGATGCCGAGGAAGCGCCCGCCGAAGATCCGCGTCCCGATCCCTTCGCCGAACAGCACGCATCCCGCGACGAGCGCGATGCCTCCCGCCGCGACGGCGGCGAAAGAGAAGGCGAGCAGACGTCGCGCAACCGCCGGGTCGCCGAGCGGCCCTTGGTGGCGTGCGAGCCGCGGACGCAGCACGTCGCCGGCGGCGCCCGCCAGGACGCGCAGCGGTCCCGCCAGCGTGTTCGCGGCCCCGAACAAGGCCACGGCGATCGGACCGCCGAGCCAGGCGAGCGCGAACGGTTGCACGCGCGTGCACACCGAATTCGCGACCGAGCCGAGGAGCGCGGCGCGACCGACGGCCGCCACCTCCTCGGCGACACGAGTCGGAAGGGTCGGCGTCGTCGCGCGCGGGATCGCGCGCCGCATCCACAGGGCCGCGCCGAGTTGACCCCCGGCACTCGCGAGGAACACCGCAACCAGGGGATCGGCTCCGGTGAGTGCCGAAGCCCCGATCCCGGCGAGCGGCGGCAGGTACGCGAGGGCCTGGGCTCGCACCGCGGACGCGCTGCGGTACGCGGCGACGAGCACCGTCGCGTGCACTTGCGAGGCGAGCCAGGCACCCGTCGCCGCGACGAACGCGAGGTGGACCGCGACCGGCACGCCGCAGAGAGTGGCCAGCGGCGTCGCCAGGACGAGCGCCAGCGTCGTCCCGGTCGCGAGGACGAGGCCGCGCCGGCACCCGTGCGCGAGCAGGTTCTCCGCGTCGGCCACCGGCAGGCGCGGGGCGATCGAACCGAGCGCCGTCAACCAGCCGGCCATCAGCAGGGTCGAGAGCAGGACCTCGACGGTGACCAAAGCCACCCAGATCGCGAACGACTCCGTGCCCGCGGTCCTCGCGACTCCGATCCCAAGACCGACGCGCGCCGCGGCGTTGACGCCGACGCGCAGCAGGCCGTGCCATGGGTCGGCGCGATCACCGCGCAGCGTGGCGAGGGTTCGGTCGTGCATGACGCTCCGCGACCATCGGGTGCGTCGTGGTGCCCGCTACTGCTCTCCGCTCGCCGCGCGCCGCCATGCGCGGGCGCCGGCGCGATCCCGTCGCTGCGGTCGGTCCCTCGGCGTCGTCCTCGTCCAGCACTGAGACGAGGATCGGGCGCGGTCGTCCGCGGTCGCAGACGGGTGGTAGCCGTTGAGGATGCGAACCCTCTTCTCGCTGACGACCGCTCTCACCCTTCCCTTCCTCTTCGCCTCGGCGACGCCGCGGCCCACGCCGCCGATCGCATTCGACGTCTACGTCGAGTGCCGCTGCGAGCCCAAGCTCGAGATCGAGGCGCCCGAGGGCAACGGTGCCTGGACCTTGTCCTGGACCACCGATGACGCGAACGAGGTCGGCATCTGCGCCGAAGGCTATTGCGCACTGATCTTCACGCCGCGCCCTTGCGACGGCGACTTCAAGGTCACCGTCGGCTTCACCCCGCCCATCATCCCGGCGCCGCCGTGCGCGACGAACGCCTACGTCGACTACCAATCGGAGTCGGACACCGGCCCCAAGCGCGTCGGTGAGCTGTCGCTCGTGAGCCCGGTGTGCGACGTTCGACACGTCGGCAAGACCAAGGTCCCGTGCCGCAAGAAGTCTGAGAACGGCGGCGATGGCACCGCGCGCGAAGGTGACTCGACGACCTCGCAGATCGCCGTGAACTGCGGCGACGCTCAGGGCCTGAACTTCTCGCGCAAGTTCATCCTTCGCGAAGTCTGCGTCGGCTGCGAAGGTCCGCCGCCGCTCCACTGAGCGTCTCGTTGCGCGACGCTTGGCCGGCCCCTTGGCCCTCGACGCGCGGACCAGGTTCCGCGCGATGTCGTACCCTTGCTTCCGGTGGACCACCGGGGACTTGCAGCCTCGGTGCGTTCGTTCGCATCCAGGTGAGAAGGAACCGAATCGCCATGAACCGCGCCCATCTGATCGTCCTCGGACTCGTCGGCATCTTGGTCGCCGTCCACCTCGCCGGCGACGCCGGGGAGTCGCCCGCCGTCCCCGCGACGACGCTCGCGGAGGTCTCGACCTGGTCGCCCGCCCTCGAGCGGGGAGCGGCGGTCCGCTACCGCCGCATCCCGTGCGACGCGGAACGCACGGCGATCGAGACGAAGACCGGAGCACCTGCGCCGGACGTGATCGACGTCGGCGTCCTCGAGACCTTCGGCCCGCTGCCCGAGAGGACCGCCCAGGGCCTGGTGAGCATGCTCCGCAACTCCGGCGCGCAGCAGATCGCGGCAGCCGAGTCGGCGCACGTGGAGGATGTCGCGAGCGCGAGGCTCCAGGCGTCCGATCTGCTCAACGGTCAGAAGGCACTGGTCGCGGCCGGCCTGCTCGCCGACGGCCACTACTGGACCGTGCGCGCCAACTCGCACCCGAAGCTGCCGGAAAGCTGGTCGTACTACGCGATGACGACCAACGAGACGACGCCCGACGGCGCGCGCATCGACGTCTTCGTGCCGATCGACCTCACGCAGCCAGAGCTCCGCGTTCCGTACGAAGCGGTGCTCTCGCTGGAGAACGAACTGAGGCGCGAACGGGCCGCGGCCTTCAACCGGCTGAGCTACGAGGAGCGACGCGAGATCATCGCGCGCGCGGAACGGGAGCGTCTCGGCGAGAAGGTCACGCCGAGCCTGCCCGTGGGGTACTGGCGCCTCGACGTCAATCCGAACACGTGCCTCGCCACCGCACGCCTCCGCGACGAACTCGTGCCTCCGCCGCGTTGAGTTGCGGCGCGGGCCGCGATGCCGAAGGGGGGACTTGAACCCCCACTCCCTTGCGGGAAGCGGATTTTGAATCCGCCGCGTCTGCCATTCCGCCACTCCGGCGCGGGCGGGGAGGTTAGCGCTCACGCGCCGCGCGCGCCACGCACTCGAGCAGGGCGTTTGCCGCCGGCGACCCGCCGCTGCGGCGCAGCAGCACGCGACCCGCCCGCTCGGCGAGAGCCGGATCGCCGCGCAAGAGGGCGTCCCTCGCGATCAGGACGAGCACGGCATCGCGCCGGACCGCGTCGACCAGTTCCGCCGGAGTGAACGGGCTGCTCGCGGCGTCGAGTCGGGCGATCACGCGCCGCCAGGCATCCTCGGTGCCGGCGCGTGACCACTCCTGCATGGCGAGCGTGTCGCGTCCGTCGCGCACGGCGAGATCGCCGGCGAGGACCGCGGCAGGGGGGCTCGATGGGTCGGCATCGCGCGCACGCGCGACGCACGCTGTCGCCTGCACGAGACCGGCTTCGCCGGATGCGAGGGAACGTGTGCCGGCATCGGCCCAGTCGGCCGCGAGTTGCCTGCGTTCGGTCACCCGCTCCGCGGGATGGGCGGCCTCGACGACCCGGGCCTGCGCCGCGCAGACCGCGAGCAGATCGCCGCTCTTGTGCGCGAGGCGGCGCTGCTCCCGGAGGATCACCGCGTCGTGAGGGAAGCGCTCGATCGCCGCCGCGAGGCGTGCGGTATCCCCGTCGTCCGCCGCGAGCCGCGCGTCGAGTTGCGCGGCGCTGCGCTGGAGTTCGATCGGGGTGCGCTCCAGATCGAGCGTGCGCAACACGGCTGCCGCTGCCGCCGCCTCGCCGTGGGCCAGGTGAGCGCGCGCGAGTGCGATCTCGGCCTGCGTCCGGATCCATGGCGCCGCGCCGTGCGGCAGTCTCGCCACGCGGAGGACGCGTCGCGCGCCGGCAAGCGCGGTCGACGGTTCGTCCACCAGCCGATCGAGGAGCTCGAGTTGCGCAGCCCCGAGTTCGTCGCGCCGCCGCGCTGCGAAGTGCGCGTGCAGGCGGGTGCGCGACGCAAGCAGCGCTGCGAGCACCACGAGGTTCACGACGGCGAGCCGGCCGAACGGTGTGCCGAGCACCGGTCCGACGAGCCACGCGGCGACGTCGAAGGTCCGGCCGAGCAGACCGAACAGCGGTGCGAGAAGCCCGACGACGACCAGCGCGAGGATGAGGTAGACGGCGAGCCGCGCACGCCGCGATCGCGGCAGCAGGAAAGCACCCACGGCTCTCGCCGTCGAACGTGGTCGCGGCGGCGTCACGACGGCGTCCTCCTGGATCGCGCGTGCGCGGCGAGTGCGTCGGTTGCCGCCGCGGCGAGCTCGGGCGCGATCGCCTGCCGGCGCAGCGCGTCGAGGACCCGCTTCGCGCTGCTGGTTCCGATCGCCGCCAAGGCTTCGATCGCGAGTCGCCCCCGGTGGTCTCTCCTTGCCGACTCGGCGATACGCAGTACGCCGTCGAGGAACGCTCGCAGCGGCAAGACGGCGTCCGCGCCGAGCGCGACCCAGGCGGCCACGACGTACCGATCGGTCGGCGACGGGGCATCCCCCACGGTGCGCCCGAGAGCGCCCACCGCCGCGGCACCGCATGCCGCGAGCAGGTCGAGCGACGGCGCGCGATCGGCGGGCCTCAGCGACGGATCCGTCGCACGCAACGCCAGCGCATCGGCGGCGCCGTTGCCGGCGGCCGCGACGAGTTCCAGAACGGACGACGGCGTCGCGGCGTCGAGCTCCGCGGCGAGTTGCGGTGCGAGGACCGCGAGTGTCGTGTCACGCCGCAAGGCTGCCGAGAGCAGCGCGGATGCGGAACCCGCGGCCTGCACGTCGACGAGTGCGCGCCACAGCGTCGGCCGAGGATCGTCGAGTATCGCCGCGAGCACGAGCGAGTCGCAGTCCGGCGCCGCGACGATCCGGGCGAGGAACTCCGGTCGCGCGCGCGCCACCGCCCGCCGCAACTCGCCCGGACTCGCTGCGTGCGCGCGACGTGCGAGACCTGTCGCGTCGCCGCCCTCGATCGCGGCGTCGAGGGCCAGTTCGCGGAGTGCGGCGTGCATCCCTCGTGCGGCGGAGTCGAGGCCCGGATCCGCAGAAGCACCAAGCGCCGCCGCGACTCGGCGCACGACCGCGAACTCGCGGGATCGTTCGCTGCGTCGCTCGCACATGGTCGCGAGTTCCGCGAGCAGTGCGGCGAACAAGTCCGCGCCCAACGCCGCGCACAGGGCAACGCCGCGGTCGTCGTCGGCGCCGAGCGTCGCGACCTGGTGGAGGACTTCGCCGGCGGATGCGCCGCCGAGTTCGATGAGTTCGGCTCGCGCCGCGTCATCGCCGTCGATCGCCGCCGCGACGACGCGGGCCAGATGTGCGCGGTTGAGCTCGAGTGCGTCGAGCACGCGGCGCGGATCGTCGATGCGTCGCATCAACTCCGGGACGCGGGCGATCCACGCCGCGACGGCGGCTCGCTCTTCGAGGAATCGCCGGTCCGCGGGGAACGCCGGCGCGACGGCATCCTCGATCGCGTGCGCCGGCGAGTCCGCCACGGCGAGTCGCTCGCGCGCGGCCGCGAGGAGTCGCTTGGCGATCGCGTCGTGTGGATCGCCCTCGCACGCGCGGACGAGGCGATGCACCGCGGTCGCGGCGTCGCGCGCGAGCCACGCTTCCACTCCGAGCAGGCGCTCGTCGAGGGCTGGGTGGCCGGTGGCCCGCCGCGCGCGCAGCACGCTGCGCCGGTCGCGAACGACGAGTACGACCGCGATCGCCACGAGCAACGGGACTTCGAACAGCAGGGGTTCCGCCAAGAGGAGCGCGAACCAGTCCGCAACTCCGCTCTCCGCCGGCATCAGGAACTCCGATCCGGTGTCGTCCGCGAGGTCTGGCGCGAGCGCCTCAGTGCGGCGTCGAGCAACCGATCGAGCAGGGCTTGGAACGAGATCCCCGCCGCCGCGGCGCACTTCGGCAACAGGCTCGCTTCGGTGAGTCCCGGCAGCGTGTTGACCTCGAGCACGCGCGGGCCGTCGACGGTGACGATCATGTCGGTGCGCGACACGCCGTCGCAACCGAGCGCCTCGTGGCACCGCACCGCCAGCGCCTGCACCTCGCCGACGCCGAGGGCGTCGAGTCCACGCGGCGGGATGATCTCCTGGGCTCCGCCGTCCTGGTACTTGGCGTCGGGAGTGAACCACTCCGCGACGCGCGGATAGATGCCGACCGGGGGCAGCGGCTCCAGGGGTTCACCGCTGTTGCCGAGCACCGGGACGCTGATCTCCTCGCCCCGCAGCGGTCGCTCGGCGACATAGCGTCGCCCGCGTTCCTTCGCGAAGAACGCGCGCACGGCCGCGGCGTCTTCGCAGCGCACGACGCCGAAGCTCGAGCCGGAGAGGTCGGTCTTGAGGAAGCACGGCAATCCGATCGTGCGCTCGATCCGCTCGACTTCGCGAGCGGAGTCGGCGCCATCCAAGGGTCCGTGGACCGAAGCGGCCATCGGCACGCCGTGAGCCGTCAGGCACTCGCGTGTGCGGAGCTTGTCCATTCCGACCGCCGACGCCGCGGTTCCCGATCCGACGAAGGCGAGGTCGTGCAACTCGAGCATCCCCTGCAGGGTGCCGTCCTCTCCCGCGCGACCGTGGAGTGCGGGGAAGACGACGCGGACGCCGGCATCGACGAGCGCGGCGAGCGCCGCGCCGGGTCGACGGGGCGCGCCCAGCGATGCGGCGAGGGCGGGTGGCGGTGCACCCGGACCGAGCGGCGTCGGCGCGGCGTGCCAGGCACCATCACGTGCGAGGAAGACCGGCCATGGGCGCCAGCGCGTCCGGTCGATCGCCCGCAGGACTGCGGCGCAAGAACGCAGCGAGACGTCGTGCTCGGCCGAACGTCCGCCGCCGAGTACGGCGACATCGAGCATCGATTACCCCGCGCGAACGCGCCGGACCTCGTCCGCTCAGACGGCGTCGCGCGCGCCGGTCGGATGCTCCTCGTGCGAGAGGATCTCCAGCAACTCGTCGAGCATCTTCACCATCAGGCGGTGCTGGCGCTCGACCGTCACCACGCGCTGCATGATCTTCTCGATGACCGGAGGCATCAGAGACTGGAGCGTGTAGTTCTTGATCATCGTGAAGGTCTCGAGGCGCTCCGGGCTCGGGTCCTTCTGGAAGTGGAAGTGGAACGCGTCGTTCAGGGCGTGTTCGGTGAACCGCTTGATCTCTCGGCCGAGTTCCTCGTCGGTTTCATGGTTGTGCGAGGTCTTGAACGACTCCACCTTGAAGCGATGGAGCAGGTCTCGGAACTTCTTCTTCACGGCGTTGCCTGAGGAGAGGGCCAGAGGGGTTGGATCGGGCACGGCGCGTTGTCGCGCGGCGCGCGGGGATGATAGCCGTGCCCCCCTGATCGACCAGGGACGCGGAGGGAAAGTCCCGCCGCATCGGCGTGCGCCACGCGGCTCAGCCGCGGAATCGCGCGACCGCGAGGGCCGTGTTGTGCCCGCCGAAACCCAGCGAGTTGCTCACCCCAACATCGATCGTGACCTCGCGCGCGACATTCGGCACGTAGTCGAGGTCGCAGTCGGGGTCGGGGGTCTCGTAGTTGATGGTCGGCGGCACGGCCCCGCGCAGCACCGCGAGCGCGGTGAACACCAACTCGATCGCTCCCGAGGCTCCGAGGAGGTGACCGGTCATCGACTTCGTCGAGGACACCGGGACGTTCCGCGCGTGCTCGCCGAGCACCTTCTTGAGGGCGAGCGTCTCGATCCGGTCGTTGAGCGGG
>JACRLW010000094.1 GCA_016235155.1 Planctomycetota bacterium | reverse complement strand
GGTTGCTTCGGACCCGTTCCCGCTGCCGCGCTTCGGCGAACTGCCGCCGCGCGCGCGATCGCGCCTGCTCGAAGCGCTCGGCCGGCGGCCGCGCGACGACGTCGGCGAGTCGATCGACCTCGTGCTCGCCGATCCGGCGCTGCCCGCGATCGAGCGGTTCTTCGCGCTCACCGCGAAGCGCAGCGAAGACTGGACGCTCCAGGATCTCGTCGCTCTGGTCGACGCCGCGCTCGCCGAGGATCCCGACCTGCGCCACGCCGCCGAACACGCGAGCTCGCTGGTGTCGCCGTCGGTCGCGGGCCGGATCGTCGGCGAGGTCCATCGCCGTCTGCTGTCCGGAGTCGAGCTGGCGCCCTTGCTCGATCTCCTGCGAAACGTCGACGACAAGGGCGAGCGGCACCTCGTCGCGCTCGCCCGCGAACTCGACGACGTACGCCGCGACGCGATCGTCGACTGGTTGTCGCGCCGGTCGTCGCCGCGGCTCGAGAAGCTCGTCGGCGAAGCGCTCGACGGCGAATACCCGCTCACGCCGGCGGTGCTCCGTCGCGCGAGCCCGCTGCTCGACGACGACGCACGCTTCGCGCGCGTGCGCGACGTCTTCCTCGATCCCGCTGCCGACGCCGCGCTGCGCCTCGCCGCCTTCGACGCGGTGTGCAACGCCGGTCGCTACGACCAAGGGCTCGTCACGTTCGTGCTCGCGAATCCGGACGAACAACACGGCCGCCTGCCGATGTTCCTGCGCCTGCCGTTCACCGCCGTTCCCGACGAGGCGTGGGTCACGCTGCTCGACCGGCTCGAACCGCGCGCCGCGGTCCGCTTGATCGGCGAACTCGTGCGCGCCCCGTTGTCCGACCGCGTCACCGACAGTCTGCTCGCGCGCACGACCGCCGGCCTGGCGGCAGCCGATGCGGCGATCGAAGCCTGCCTGCGCGCGGCGCCCGCGACGGCCGCGAAGAACCTGTGGGACTCGCTCGATCCGGCGCGCCGCCTGCAGCACGTGACCGCGCTGCGTCTCCGCGGGGACGCGCTTGCGAAAGACCTGCTGTTCGCCGAGCCGATCCGCGACGGCGCCGTCGAACTCCGCTGCGCGCGCATCGCGCTGGGCGACCGCGACGAACTCGATGCGCTCCTCGCGGATCCGGCGGCGTGGGACAAGCCGGTGCTGCGTCGCCTCGGCGAGGTCGTTCCGCAACGCCTCGACGCCGCCCGCCTCCTGGCACTCGCCGCGCGCTTCGACTCGCTGGCCGAAGCGGTGCAACCGTCCGTCCTCGCGTGGATCGTCGCGCGGCCCGATCTCGACGACGGCGGACTCGCATGGCGCATCTTCGAAGCCGACGCGGGCGACCTCGAGAGCGAGCGACGCATGGTCGCGCTCCGCGGCGTGCTCGCGCGGCCGCAGTCGCGCGAGCTCGTGCGTGCGCGCCTGGAGGCGGCGTTCGCGCGCGGGCTCGACGATGTCGCGCAGGACGAGGCCTACGAACTGATCGGCCAGCCGACCGCCCCGATCGACGCGTCGACGACGACCTTCCTCGCGCGCTTCCTGCTCGTCGAACCGCTGGCGCGACCGCGTGCCGAACTCGGCGCCGCGCTGCGACTCGACGCCGTGCCCCACGAGCCGCGGGCGCAACTCGCCTTCCAACGCCTCGTGCGCGAGAGCACGCCGCACGCCGGGGAGGCCTTCGCGATCGCGGCGCGCGAGGCGTCCGCCCACCCTCACTCCGCCGCGGCGAGCGCGGCGCGTCTGCTGCGCCTGCTCGAGATCCTCGCGCGCGAACCGAAGACGCGCACCGAACCGGGCGCCGCGATCGCCCGGCTCGTGCTCGCGCTCGACGACGACGACGGCCGCGCGGTCGGTCCGGCGCACCAGATCCTCGCGGAGGAAGCCGAGGCGTCCGGCGCCTTCGACCTCGCAGCGAGTCACTGGGTCGCCGCGGCGCGCGGTTATCGCGACGGTTCGCCGGCGCCGCTGGTCCTCCGCGTCTTCCTGGGCGAGGGATCGCAGGTCGACCGGCTCTCGCCGTCGAGCTGGCTCGTCGCGCGGGCGCCGCTGTGCCGGGCCAGAGCGCGTCTCGCCGCCGGCGATCGCGACGGCGCACGCCGCGAACTCGACGCCGCGCGCCCGCGCGCCTTCGGCGATGCACGGAGCGAGACCGAAGTGCGTACCCTCGCGCAGGAACTCTCCCGATGAACACGAACCGCTTCCGTCGAGTGCGCGCCGTCCCTTGCGCCGTGTGCGCCGTCCTGCTCGTGCTCGGTGCCGTGACCGCGCAGGACGGGAAGCCGAGCGCGCCGCAGGACCCCGTCGCCGAGATGAACAAGACGCTGGCCGACGCCGGGCTGGTCGTCGACACCAAGGGGAAGACGATCGTCGTGCCGGCGGTGATGGGACGACCGGCCGATCCGATCGAGTTCGTCCTCGTCCACAAGCGCGGCAAGGCGCACGAGGCGCTGTTCGTCACCGACGTGAAGGCGAGCATCCTGAACACGGCGTTCCTGCTGCTCGGCTTCACGCCCGGGGAGAACGCGAAGAGCGTCGAGCGCGATCCGTTGCCGACCGCGGAGGAGGTCGCCGCCGGCGTGCCGTTCGCCGACGTCTTCCCGCCCAAGGGCATGAACGTGTGGTTCACGGTCCGTTGGAAGAAGGTCGATGCCGACGGCAACGAGGTCGGCCTGGAGGTTGCGCTCGAGGATCTGATCCTCGACCTCGCCACGCAGCGATCGATCGAAGACGTCGAGTGGATCTACCTCGGCGGGAACCTGGCGCCGCTCTATCGCAACGAACCGCCGGTGTTCATCGGCGACTACGAGGGCAACCTCGTCAGCCAGGTCTATCGGGCGCCGCCGAACCACCTGGTCACGGTGAGTCACAAGGCGGCCGACGACGACGAGCGCTGGTGGCTCACCGAAACCGTGCCGCCGCCCGACACGCCGATCGAGTTCGTCGTGCACAAGGACAAGCCGAAGCTGCACGTCGAGCGCGACGCGGCGATCGCGAAGCGCCGCGCGGACGAGAAGGAGGGCGCGAAGAAGGACGGCTGATCGCGTCAGGCGGCTGATGCGTCACGCGGCTGATGCGTCAGGCGATCAGCGGTCGCAGCGCGGCGACGAAGCGCGCGACGTCATCGAGGTCATTCACGAGCCACGCACTGGCCCGCAACGTCGCGGCCGCTCCGCAGCGATCGTGGAGCCCATGCGCGCAGTGGCGTCCGGCCGACACGAGGATCCCGCTCGCGTCGGCGATCGTGCGTGCGACGGTCTCGGCGTCGAGTCCGCGTTCGGGCAGCACGAGCGAGACGAGCGGGATGCGCGCGCTTGCCGCGTCGCCGAGCACGCGCACGCCGGGCAGCGTGCGACAGCCGTCGAGCAAGGCCGCGGCGAGTTCACGGCCGTGAGCCTGCACCGCGTCCATGCCGACCTCGCGCAGCAGTCCGAGCGCGGCGGCGAGACCGAGCACGCCTTCGACGTTCGGAGTGCCCGGCTCGAAGCGATGCGGTCCGTCGCGGAGTTCGATCGCGTCGTCGCGCACGGTCGCGACCATCCCGCCGCCCCACTGCGTGGGCTCGAGTCGGTCGAGCCAGCCGTTGCGCGCCACGAGCACGCCGCTGCCCGCCGGAGCGCCGAGCTTGTGCCCGGAGAACGCGTAGAAGTCGCAGTCGAGTGCTTCCAGATCGACGGCGAGGTGACCCGCGCCCTGCGCGCCGTCGACGAGCACCGGCACGCCGTGCGCGTGCGCGAGCGCCACGATCTCGCGCAAGGGCGCGATCCCGCCGAGCACGTTGCTCGCGTGGTGCACGGCACAGACCCGCGTGCGCGGTCCGAACTGCGCGCCGAGGCGATCCCAACGCGGGCTGCCGTCGTCGTTCGACGGCACCGCGCGCAGCGTCGCGCGCGCGCGCCAGGGCAACGAGTTCGAATGGTGCTCGGCGTGCGTGACGACGACCTCGTCGCCCTCGCGCAGCATGAGTCCCGCCGCGACGAGGTTGATCGCCTCGGTCGTCCCGCGGACGAAGACGACCTCCGCCGGCGACGCGCCGACGTGGGTCGCGACGACGTGACGCACCGCTTCGTAGGCTGCGCTCGCTTCGGCCGCGAAGGGATGGACGCCGCGATGCACGTTCGCGGTGTACTCGTCGTGGTAGCGGCGGATCGACTCGAGCACGCGGCGCGAACGCGGCGCCGTCGAAGCACAGTCGAGGTGGACGAGGCGTTGGCCGGCGAGCGTGCGCGCGAGCAGCGGGAACTCCGCGCGCAGGGAGACGACGTCGAGCGTCATGCCCGCGCGACTCCCGCGAGATCCTCGTGCAGGGCGGCGCAGAGGCGGTACTTCCCCGACGCCTCGACCGGGAGGTTGCTCACCACGCGCGCGCGCGGCGCGACGCCGAGCAGACCGGTCAGCATCGCTGCGACGTGTTCGGCGGCGACGTTACGCGAGCCGTCGCCGAGGAGATCGAGCTCGAACGACGTGGCGCCGTGCTGGCGCAGGCGCCAGTGCAGCAGACCGTCGACGTCGGCGAGCGCGCGATCGACGCTGCGCACGGTGACGAGTCGACCGTCGGTCGCGCGGACGAGGTCCGAGACGCGGCCTTCGAGCGACGCGAGCACGAGTCCGTCGTCGCGGCCGCACGCGCACGCGTCCTGCGCTTCGCGCACCAGGTCGCCGGTGTCGAAGCGCACGAGGTTGAGCCAGGGATTGCGGAGCGTGGTGATCAAGAGCCGCGCGACGCCGCGCAGGCCGTCGAGGTGATCGAGCGGCAGCAGCTCGGCATGGGACCAGGCGCTGTTGTGGTGGTAGCGGCCGTGCTCGCACTCCATGAACGGGAAGCCGCACTCGGTCGAGCCGTAGGCGTCGAGGATCGGTGCGCGGAAGACTTTCGCGATCGCCGCGACGTGTCGCCGCGAGGGGAACTCGTAGCTGAGGTCGATGAAGCCCGGCGCGAAGGGTTCCCGGCCGAGCCGCGACAGGCGGACGGAGAAGTGCGCGAGGTAGGCTGGGTCGGCCTCGAGCGAGTGCGGCGCGAAGGCCTCGAGCTCGTCGGCCATGCGCATCACGTCTTTCTCCGACCACAGCGCGGGGTCTTGCGCCTGGTTGAGGAACAGCACGTTGCCGTCGATGCGCTCCTGCATCGGCAAGGCGCCGACGTGGCACAGGTTGCCGGAGCAGACCGGCGTGGTGAGCACCGCCTGGCGGAAGTCGGGAGCCTGCGTGTGGCGGCGCGAGATCGGGTGGAGGGCGAAGCCGTCGCGCTCCTGCGTGTCCCACCAGATCTGGTCCCAGAGCACCTGCACGCGCTCGCCGGTGGTGCCGCTCGTGCCGACGAAGAGGATGCGCCCGTCCTTCAGTGCCGCGGCGAGCGACTCGCCGTCGGGGACGAGCCGGTGCGGGAAGGCCTTGCGCAGCGCGTCCTTGCTCAACACCAAGAAGCGCGCGAGCGCTTCGCGCGCGGCGGGCTCGGCATCGGCGTCGCGATCCGGCCCGACGACGCCGCGGTAGAGCGGCACGCGTCCGGCGCAGTGGGCGAGGGTCTCACGCAGTGCCAGCCAGTGCGTGGCGGGGAGTTGCAACGCCGGCCGGCGCGGCGAGAGATCGGGTGCGTGACGGAGCACGCGGCGAACTCTATCGGCCCGTAGGCCGGAGAATCGTCGCGCGACGCGACGATTCGGGGCGGCTTCTTCTACCGCTACCTCGCCGTCGACCTGTTCAGCCGCAACACGCTCGGCAATGGGTCGCCGACTTCGACTGCTGGACAACACTGTCCATCACCACAGCGCGATTCTCCTCGTCACCCCCGAGCAGTGACCCTCCGGTCGCGATCGCCAGGCCTTCGCCGACAGGCGCGCTCTCTACATCCGCCACTGGAACGCTTTCCCACACCACTGGAGTCGCCATCCACGACGCCGGAACTGCGTCGACGCCATCCGACTGAACCCACCTCACGCGAGCACCGTCGCTTTCGTTGCATGACCTGTCACGCGGGAGCTTCCTTGGCACCTACCGGCTCGAAACCCGCGGTCAGGCGCGAATCACGGTTCGGCATTGCCGGCGGCTCGATGCGCCCGCAAGCCGGAAGATCGTGGCGGCACGCAACGATTCGGTAGGACGGAGGGCCGCAGCGCCGACTACCTTCGACGCCTGAATGGCCGAGGTCCTGCCGCCGCGTCGCTGGCTGTTCCCGTCGCTGGTCGCCCTGTGCTGCCTGCTCGCTGCGTGGTCGTTTGCCGGCGCCGGCGACAAGCCGGTCTGGGCATTCGAGGTCGGCCCGCTGTCGCTGGGGATGGTCGTGTTCGCCGTGCGTCGGCGCTGGTTCTGCTTCTCCGACCTCGCCTACGTGCTGCTCTGCTGGTTCTACGTCATCCAGTGTCTCGGCGGTCGCTACACGTTCGCCGCCGTTCCGTTCCCCGACGAACTGATGCAGTGGTTCGGGCTCGAGCGCAACCCCGTCGATCGCATCGGCCACTTCTTTCAGGGGTTCGTGCCGGCGGTGCTGCTGCGCGAGTGGCTGATCCGCCGCCGCTCGCTGCCGCGCGGCCAGACGCTGTTCTGGTTGGTGACCGGCTGCTGCCTTGCGTTCTCGGCCGGCTACGAACTGCTCGAGATGTGGATCGTCGTGCTGTTCTACCCAGGCGCTGGACCCGAGTGGTTGGGCATGCAGGGCGATCCGTGGGACGCGCAGATGGACATGACGATGGCGTTGTGCGGCGCGGTGCTGGCGCAGCTGCTGCTCGGGGGACTGCACGAACGCAGCATGGCGCGAGCCGAAGCCCGGCAGGGCTGACGCGCTTCCCATGCGCAAGGGTGCAAGCCTGGCGCTTGCGCGCCAGGCAGCGCGAACGCGGCGACCTCGGCCCACGACGAGCGGCAGCGGCACCATCTCCTTCGCCCACACTCGCGGCGACGCCGTCGGCGGCGAGGTGCTGCGCGCCGAGCACACGTTCGCCGTCAAGGGGTGACGCGTGGCGATCCACTGGCTCGCGCAGCGGGGTGATGCTGAGAGATGCACGAGGGTCGGCGACGGAGAGTGCGCCAGGGTCGGTTACGGCAGCTCCCGCTCCCGGACACCGAAACCTCTCGTGCGTCCCCAGTCGCTGGTGCCGCTCCTCGC
>JACRLW010000093.1:31987-43833 GCA_016235155.1 Planctomycetota bacterium | reverse complement strand
TGCGCGGCGAGGCCGGCGCCCTGTTGCGCTGGGATCCGATCCTCGCGGCCGGCGTGCGCATGACGGTGAAGGTCGTCGACGAGTTCGACGCGCCGCTGCGCGGCTGGTACGCGCACGTCGGCGCGACGATCGACGGCCAATGGGAGTCGCGCTGGGGTCCGACCGCTGCGGACGGACGATTCGTCGCCGAGAACTGCGCGGACGGCGCATACATGGTCGACGTCACCGAGCCGGGCGCCCGCTTCCCCGCGTTCCGCATCATGGGCGTCCGGCCGTCGGTCGACGAAATGGTCCTGCGCATGACGCGCGCGATGCGCGCGACCGCGGTGATCACCGGCCGGATCGTCGATCCCGACGGGAACGGCATCGAGGGCGCGGAGGTCGGCGTGCGCCGCGAGGGCGATCCGGTGGTGGTGACCGTCCGGACCACGGCCGACGACGGGCGGTATCGCATCGAGCGCATCCCCGCCGGCTCGTACTTCGTCGAAGCGCGTGCGCGGGGTCGTCCGGCGAATCGCAGCGGTCCGCACGTCGTCGCCGCGGATGTGACTTGCGACGCGGGCTCTCTCCGGCTCGCGGCGCCCGGCTGGCTCGTCATTCGCCTGCGGCGCGATGCCGGACTGCCGGTCGGTCGTCCGGAGATCTGTTGTCAGAACGTCGCGGGCGGTCGATTCGAATGGCTCGACGTCGACGAGCACGGCGTCGCGCGGTCGAGCCCCCTGGTGGCCGGCGCATACCGGCTCTGGATCTACGGTCTCGACGTCGTCACGCGCTCGCAGGACCTGGAGATCAAGGCCGGCGAGCGCACGACTCTCGACGTCGGCTTCGCGTCGGGCGTGCAGTTGCGTCTGCGCTTCACCGATTCGCCGGTGTCGCGCGACCTGCGCCAGCTGCGCTTCCGTGCGATCGACCCCGCGGGAGCGGTGGTCGACGAGGTCGTCCTCGATCGCGAACCACCGAAGCCGTTCGAGTGGTGGTGCGGACTTCGCCTCGGTCCGTGGGTGATCGAGGCGCGGACTCTCGACGGCGCCTTGCGCGCGTCCGCGCGCGTGACGGTGCGCGGCATCGAGGATGCCGGCCGCATCGTGCCGATCGCGCTGAACTGATCGGTTCGGCTCAGCGCTGGACGGTGATCGCCAATCCGTTCGAGAACGCGATGCCGAGCGGGAGGCCCGGATCGGCGGCGGCCCACTGCGCGAAGATCGTCGCGCCGAGCGGCGCGCCGTGCGGCACGGGCAAGGCGAAGCGCGCCCGGCCCGAGGGGTCGGCCATCGTCCACTCGGGGACGTCGATCGAAGCGAGGAGCCAGCAGCCGGCGGCGCCCACCGGGGTGAGGTCGAGCGGCAGCGCGTAGCCGGCCCAATCGCGATCGTCGAAGCCGAGCAGCACGATCGCGGGCGCCTGCGGGAGCGCGCCGTCGAGGACCAGTTCGAAACCCGGCACGCCGATCGCCGGTTCGCCGGCGGCGCTCGCGACCAGCCCGCGGCAGCCGAGGCCATAGGGCTCCACCGCGCCGGTTCCCGGTCCCTGCCAGTTCGTTTCCTCCATCAGATGACCGAAGTACGGCGCCGCGATGTCAGCGAGCGGATTGCCGTGTCCGTCGGTCGTCCAACCCTTCACGTCGGTGAAGGAGCGGAACGAGCGGCGATAGACCAATCGGGCGCGAACCCGGACGGTCCCGCCGGCGGGCGGCAAGGCGAACTCATAGCTCGTCGCGTCGGTCGCGAGCGCGGCGATGCGGTTGTCCCAGATGATCCCGGTCGCGTCGGTGTAGAAGACCGGGCCGTTGCCCTGTGCGTCGTGGTTGAGCTTCGCATAGAGCTTGCCGGGAAGACCGGCGTAGTAGCCCTGCCGTGGATCGCCGACGCCGCCGAGCGCGTGGACGGTCGATCCGGTGAGCTGCGGCAGGCGCTGCGAATCGCCGGCGGTCCACGCCTCGACCAGGAGAATCAGGTTGCGGACCGTGACGCCGGTCGGCACGTGATGGCCGGTGTGGCGGTTGTGGATCTGAACGTCCACGCGCACGCGGTCGGTGAGCGTGGTGACGTTCATCCCCATGTCGACGGCGTTCTCGAGGTAACGCGCGGTCGTGCCCTCGATGCGATGCGAGCGGATCTGACCGACCGGCCGCGTCGGCGGGGAAACGACGCAGGCCTCGGTCGCGCCATTGGGCGGCATGTGGCAATCCACGCAGGTCGCGTAGCTCGGCGAGGCGGGGTCGCCGTATGGACTCGCGAGCCACTCGAGATAGGTGGGCTCGGAGATCACGCCGTTCGGCTCCTCGAAGTTGCCGTTGCCGTCCGGATCGTTCTTGTCCTGGTGGCACGCGGCACACGCGGCGGCGAGGAGCTGCGGTTGGTACGACGGGCGCATCATCCCCGTGAAGTTCACCGACGAGTCGCCGAGCGCGCCGTACTGCACCTGGTGCAGGTTGAGGGGTTGCGCCGGCCGATTGAGGGTCACCGCGCCGGGCCAGATCCCCGGGAAGTTGGTCTTGGTCTCGTCGATGTCGGCGCTCTTGTGACAGGTCTCGCACGAGATGCCGTGCATCGCGGCGCTCGACAGGTTGCCGATCGGATCGAGGGCGATGTACGGCTGCGGGATCCACACCTCCGGCTGGTGGCACGAAGCGCACTCGGAGGCGGGATTGGACGCCGCATGCACCGAGTCGCGCGTGTAGACGAAGCCGTTCATGCCGCCGGGCGAGCCGGTGCCGTCATAGATGTCGTAGACCCAGGTGTTGATGCCCGCCCTCGCCATCGGCGAGTCGTACCACTCCGCGTACTGGTCGGGATGGCAACCGCCGCAGACCATCGGGTCGATGATCCAGTAGTTGGGGTCGTTGGCGACGACGACGGATTCCAGCCGGAACCCGATCCCGGTCGCGGGCGCCAGCAGGTACTGGCCTTCGTTGTAGTAGCCCTTCTTCGCCGCGACGATCTCGACGAAGCCCGGCGGCACGTTGGCGAGGAAGAACGAGCCGTCGTTCGCCGTGGTGGTGCGAACGTTCGTCGCCTGGAGCGTGACGCGCGCTCCGGCGACCGGCTGGCCGGCGGTGTCGAGCACGAAGCCGGCGACCTGTGCATGGGCTTGGAACGCGAAGCTCGCGCCGGCGAGGAGGGCGATGGTGAGCTGTCTCATCGGTGAGGGTCTGACGGAGGTGGGGAGGTTCAAGTCAATGCGAGCCGCGCTCGCGCTGGAGGGATTCGGCGCGGCGTCGGTGTGCGGCGCCCGCATCCGCCGCGCCTTGTTGTTCGCGCACCACGGCGAGTTGGTCGTGCGCTGCCGCCGCGCCGGCGAGCAGGTCCTCGCGGTCGGGGAGTGCCTCGGCGGAATCGAGCGCGGCATCGACCAGTCGCAGGTCGCTCTCCGCGGCGTCGTGCTGGCCGGCACGGATGCGCCGCATCAGGCGGCGAACGCGCGCGCCATGTGCGCCGGGGTCGGCCGCGAGCACGCGGTCGAGGTACTGGTCGGCGCGCGCGGGAGTCGGGCCCTGGGCATGCAGATCGGCGAGGCGACGGTCGAGCTCGACCGGGTTCCACAGACCAAAGGCCGCACAGGTCTCCAGGTGCGCGACGGCGATCGGCAGATGATGGCGGACACCGACGGCGTCGCGCCGGGCCATTGCCTCGGTCGTGGCGGCGTATGCGCGATTGCCGGCGAACTCGTGGTAGCGCACGAACCCGGAGTGGATCGTGAACGCGAACACGAGGAGCAGTCCCGCCGCGAACCAGCGACCGGTCTGCGTGAGACGGCGGTCCTTCCGCAGGGTGAGCCCGCGGAGGACGACGTGCGCGTTCCTCGCCAGCCGCAGGCTCATCACCGCCAGCCACGCCAGCGCGCAGCCGATGCCGAGCGACATCAAGAAGGGCACCGTCGAATACAGCTCGCGGTAGACGAGCAGCGACGCGATCAGGGTCGCGCCGGCGAGGACGTCCTCGCCGACCGAGAGATGGAACCCGCGCTTCTTGCCGGTGCCGGTCGACCGGCGGCGGAAGCCGGCGGGGGTCCGGAACCCGAAGCCGAGCGCCTGTTCCGGACAGACCGCGACGCAGTCGAGGTCCTTGAGACACGCCGGATCGACGACCTTGCCGAAGCGCTGCACTTCCTCGTGGACCCAGACCCCGGACTGGCAGACCGCGGTGCAGCGCGCGCAGTCCGTGCACTTGCCCTTCAACGCGATGCGGCCCGGAGCGATGCGATCGAGCAGCGAGAAGGCGGCGCCGTACGGGCAGGCATTGGCGCAGAACGAGCGCGAGCCGAGCAGGTAGACGACCGCGAAGCCGCAGATCAGGAAGGTGAGCCCGGTGATCCACGGGCCGGGGAGGTTGCGCCAGAAGTTGTCGGTCGCGAACGACGCCCAGGGGTCCTCGGGCGACGCGACATGGAGCGTCGGGAACGGCTCGCCGTTCGCGAGGCGCAGGACCTGCGGCCAGACGAACATGTAGAGCACGGCGCCGAACGGCAGGAAGCGGAGGAGGCGTGAACGCACGGGCTTGGCGGCGACGCCGGCCTTCGCGAACAGCCATGCGGCGAGGTCCTGCAGGGCGAGGATGTGGCAGGCCCAACTGCAGAAGAACCGGCCGAACAACGCCACCGAGAGCGCCGCGCCGGCCATCAACAGGAACCCGGCGGTGACGATGCCGAGTTCGAGGGTGTACATGACCTCGTTGAGTTCGAGCGGCGCGAGGGTGCGCTTCGCGACCAGCCAATGCGCGATGTGCAGGCCGATCAACACGTGCACGCCGATCAGCACGGCGGCGCGTGGTTTCGAGTACCGCGAGGGGTCGACGGGGCGCTGCGCGGTGGTCGTCATCGGCGGGCGGAGCGGATGAAGGCGGCGCTCGTGACGTCACCGATCACGAGGCGCGGATCGACGCCGAGTCCGGCCATCAGGCGCTCGTGACGTGCCGTCCGTCCCGCGTGGGTGTCGGAGCCGCCCCGGAAGGCGTCGAGCCGCGCGCACGACGAACCCGGATCACGAACGCCGACGAGGATCGCGACCAGGAGCGGGACCCGGAGAAGTCGTGCGTTCATGATGGGCATGCACGGCGGCGTCTCGCCGGGCGGCGAACGTATAACACAAACGTCAACCCATGAGCCTGGAGCGCATGCACTTCCATGTATCGAGCCGCGACGCCGTCGCGGGAGGTCCTGCGTGAGCGTCGGCGATGCGCTGTCCCGGATCCGCGCCGCGAAGGGACTCACGCAGGCGGAGGTCGGTGAGCGGGCTTCCCTCGCGATCAGCTACGTGTCGCGGATCGAGAACGGCCGCGTCCAACCGACGGCGGTGATGCTCCAGCGCCTTGCGCGAGCGCTCGAAGTCCCGATCGCGGACCTCTTCGCCGCGCCGGACGAGAGCCTCGCCGCGCCGCACATCTGTCCGGTCTCCCATTCGGGGGAATGCGTGGGCCGGATGATCCGCGCGCGCGGCGGACACAGAAAGACGCGCCGCAAGGCGCGCTACGGCGACGACGAGCTGCGGCTGTTGCGCATGACCGACTACCTCGTCGTCCACGGGTCCGCGGAGGTGCGCGCCGCGCTGGCGACCGTGCTCGAAGCGTTGATGGAGCGCACCACCAAGGCGCGCGGGCGCGGTGCCGCGAGCGCGCGAAAGACCTGAGGGATCCTCGCTACTTGCAGTAACCGAGTCCCGCGGTGGCTCCGAGATGTCCGGGGACATTGGCGAGCACCGTGCGGAACAGCGTCTCCGCGGCCGAGGTCTTGCCGAGCGCGAGCTGCGCGTAGCCGAGTCCCGACATCAGGTCGACGTCGCCCGGATAGAGCGCGAGGACCTTCTGGTAGAGATCGGCCGCCGCCGAACCGTTGCCGCGCTTGTAGAGCACCCAGGCCTGCCGCGAGAGGCCGAGGTAGTTCTTCGGATCGCGTGCGAGGATGTCGCGACCGACCTTCTCGGCGTCGTCGAAGCTCTCGAGCGCGATCAACGCCTGGTGCTGCCCGAGCAGCGGTTCGATCGCGCCGGGCTCGAGCAGCGCCGCGGCGCGGTAGGCCTCGGCGGAGTTGGCGTAGTCGGCGCACAACAGCAGGAGGTACGCCTGGCGAAGGCGCGGGAAGTAGGCCTTCGGCTGGGCGTCGATCAACGCCCGCAGCGCGCGCGCCGCGCCGGCGAAGTCGCCCGCGGCCTGGAACTGGTAGCTGAGGGCCATCGCCTTCGCCGGGTCCTCGCGCGCCGTCGGCGTCCTCTCCTGCGGGACGGCGAGCGGAAGGACGAACAGGATTGCGAGCGCGATGGAGGGGCGGAGGGTCGTCATGCGCGGGCCTCGAACGGAGCACTGGCGGTGGGCGACGGGGCCGTCGCGTGCGCGACGCCTCGCCTGGTGAAGGTGACGGTCCGATGCGTGAGCGCATCGGTGAGTTCGATCCGGCGCATGCCGTGGCTGTCGTCGACCTCGACGCGGCTGTGCCAGCGCATGCGCACGCGGCCGCGCAGTCCCCAGCCAGCCGTCGACTCGACGACGATCACGTCGCCGGTGCGCTGTGCGCGCAGCTCGGCGCGCGCGTCGAAGGGGTCGAACACGACGCGAACCACGGCGCGCAGGATGCGTGCCCACCGCGGGAGCATGGCGCCGATCGGCGGGGAGTCGTTCCAGTGGAACTCCTCGGCGTCACCGTGGGGCAGGCGCGGCAAGGCGAGGAGCAGCGCGCGCAGCGGCGCATCGGCCGGTCCCGCATGCGTCGTGAACACGAGTTCGTGCGCGTTCGCGAAGAAGTAGAGGCGGTCGCCGCGGTCGAGGTCGGCGAGCCAGCGCTCACCGAGCGGCGAGATCTCGCTTCGCACGCTCAGGCGCGTGGCGCCCGGCTCGACCTCGAACTCGAGCAGCGTGCCGGGTGCGACGGCGGCGAACAGGCCCGCGAGCGGGGCGCGCGGCAGCGCACGGATCCGCTCGCCCTCGACCGGGACGCCGAACGCGCGACCGTGCGACGAACCGTCGCTGCCCCGCACCGAGTAGTGGACGAAGCGCGCTTCCATCGCCGGTGCGCCCAAGGCGTCGCTGCGCTGGGCCTGGAAGTGGACGTGTGGTCGCGGGCTACGGCCCGACGCACCGCAGGTGCCGAGGAGTTCGCCGAGCATCACCGGCTGGCCGGGACGCACGCGCACCGATCCGCAACGCAGGTGCGCGACGACGCTGAACAAGTCGTGGCCGTGCCGGAGCACCACCGCGTTGCCCCACGGTCGGGTCGCATCGAGCGTGCCGGGCACGCCGTCGGGTGCTCCGTCGTGGACCGCGGCGACCGTGCCCGCCGCCGCCGCGAGCACCGGTGCGTCGAAGCCGAAGTAGTGATCGATCCGATCGCCGTGCCCACCGAACGGGAAGCCGCGTTCGTCGACGACCTCGAAGTCCCACGCGTGCTCCCAGGCACCGCGATGCGTGTGCTCGCCGTCGACGCCCTGGCTCACGATCCATTCACCCCGTGCGACCCGCCCGAGCGGCAACGCGAACTCGGGCACTCCCGGCGCACCGAAGCGACGGGCGAGGTTCGCGACGAACTCGAGGTTGGCCTCGGGAGTGGCGCCGGGCAACGCGACCGGGAACGGCGGACGTGCGACCACGCGCAACTGCAATGCGCGGACGATCGCGAGCGTCACGAGCGCGAACGGCGCGCTCAGCACCGGGACTCCGAACCGGAGCGTGATCGCGCCGGCGCCGATCGCGACGATCGCCGCGAACGCGGAACCGAGCGCCGCGACGAACAACGCCGCGCGACCCGGCACGACGAGTTCCGCGCCGAGTGCCAGGCCGGTGAACGCGCCGTTGTAGACCAGCGTCGTGGCGAGCTGCGACCCGATCGGGACGCCGGCGAGCGCGCCGGTCGTCATCGCGGCGACGACCCCGACCACGAGCGCCGTCGCCGCGAGCCGCGAACCGATCAACACGACCGCGAACGCGCCGAGTCCGACGATCTCCTCGCGGCTGCAGAAGATCGCGGCGAGGCCGCGCATCGCGTCGTGAAAGGACCCGGTCCACGGCATCGCGAGCGGGAGCAACGAGTCGGCGGCGAGGCCCGTCGCGACGGGCACGGGCAGCGCCGGCTGCATCGCGATCGCCAGCACGACGAAGGGGAGCACGAGCACCGGCAGACCGCCGGCGCGGTGGAGCGCTTCCGCCAGCACGACGGTGAGCACGACACTCGCTGCGCCGCCGAGCGCGATCCACAGCGCGAGTGGGACGTCGAGCTGTCGCCCGGCAGCGAGATACAGGCCGAGGAGCGCGGCGTTGTAACCGTGCGCGCCGCAGCGCCGAAGATCGGTGCGGAAGCCGAGTGCCAACGACGTCGCGTGCGCGACGACGCATGCGAGCAGGCCTGCGAGACCGGCCGACGGCACGAGCAGCGTGAAGGCGATCAGGATCGCGCCGAGCCGCGCGTCGCCGCGGAACAGCACCGCGGCGTAGGCGCGGGCGATCGCGGCGAGTTCTGCGCGCAGGGCGGTCACGTCCTCACCGCTTCAGCCGGTTCTTCGCGGCGGGCCCGTTGCCGTTCTCCTGGCCGTGATCCGCGAGCTCGACCGCGCGTCGCAAGCGCGCCGGCAGCAGCTCCGGACCGACGAGGTCGTCGAGCGTCTCCGCGCGGCGGATGAGTTCGGCGCGGCCCTGCGTGTCGAGCAGCACGACCGCGGGACGGAGCCGGATGAACTGCATCGACTGCGTGAACGCGTAGGCGCCGACCGGATGGACGACGAGCACGTCGCCGGGCCTCAGATCGGGCAACTGCACCGACTCGCGCAGGCAATCGATGTTCATGCACAGCGGCCCGAACACCACCGTGTCCTCGACGATGCCGGTCACCGGCCGCGCGGGCGTGATGTTCAGGCGGTACCACCACGCGGTGAACAGCACGTTCACGCCCGCGTCGACGACCACCGCGCGGCGTCCGTCGGCGAGGCGCTTGGTGCTGACGACCGAGGTCAGGAGCGTGCCGGCGTCGTCGACGAGCGCCCGTCCCGCTTCGACGAGGACGCGGATCAACGGTGACTTGCCTTCGCCGGACGCGAGGAGTGCCGTCGTGATCGCCTCGGCATAGGTCTCGACCGGCGGCGCGAGCGCTCCCGATTGGTACTGACCCGCGAGCGTGTTGCACGACGCCCAACCGCCGCCGAGATCGAGGTGGGTCGGTCGCACGCCGAGCTGGCGTTCGATCTCGCCGGCGAAGTTCGACAATGCCGCCGCAGCGCGGCCGTACGCGGCGGCCTCGAGCACGTAGGTCCCGATGTGGGTGTGCAGACCGCCGAGGCGCAGCTTGCCGCCCTTCGCGATCCGTCGCGCGGCCTGCATCGCCTGACCGTTGGCGAGGTCGAAGCCGAAGCGGTCCCAGCGCGGGTACACGCCCACGTCGAGTCCGACGCGAAGCCCGACCGCCGGCCGGATGCCGAGTTCTTGGGCGATCTGCTCGATGGCGAAGATCTCGTCGAAGCTGTCGGTGTGGACGATCGCGTTCTCGCGCACGGCGCGGACCAGTTCGTCGCGCGTCTTCATCGGCCCGTTGAAGACGATCTCCTCGCCGGGCACGCCCAGGCGACGCGCCTTCTCGTACTCCATCCCCGACACCACTTCGGCGAGGCTGCCCTCGTCGTGCTGGATCGCGCAGACGGCGTCGAGGTAGTTGGTCTTGTAGGAACAACACAGGCGCACGTCGGGGTGCCGCCGCTGCAGCGCCTCGCGTGCGCGGCGCACGTGCTCGCGCAGGCGCGTCTCGGAGAACACGAACAGCGGGGAACCGAACTCGGCGACGAGCCGCTCCGCGGGCAGCGTCTCGACGGCTTCCGTCGGCGTGAGCCCGCCGCGCAGCCCGGCCTTGTTCATGCGGCCGACGACGTTGCGGACCAGGCTCGGACGTTCGTAACGTGGCTTGCTCATCGGTCGCCTCGCGGGGATTCGTCGGACGCGAGTTGGTGCGTTCCGGCGCCGCGGCGTCGCGCCGTGGCGAGCAGGCACTCGAGGTCGGACTGGTCGCCGAACAACTCGATCGCGTGGCGCACGTACCACACGCCAGGCGGTGGCGCCTTGTAGCGCGGCGGTCGTTCGCCGCGGGCCAGTCGCACGAGTCCGAGCGGCAGGTTCACTCCGGCGCGCGTCGCGAGATGCACCCAGGCGGGGAAGCGCGGGTTGATCTCGATGAGGTGCAGGCGGCCGTCGGCGCGCGCACGCAGCATCTCGACCTCGCAACCGCCTCGCCATCGCAGCGCGGCGACGAGTTTCGTCGCGGTCGCGGTCAGATCGTCGTCCTCGACGGTCACTCCGCCCCAGGCCTTGCCGAGCCGCGTGATCACCGTCTTGCGCATCGCGACCGGTCCGTGCACGCCGCCCTCGCCGTCGCCGAGAGCGATCACGTTGAACTCCTCGCCGGCGACGAACTGCTGCGCCAGCAGCGGCAGACCCCACTTCGCGGCGAGTCGCGCGAACGACGCCGCGGCTTCGGTCGGGCCCTGCACGACGTCGGCTTCGTAGAACGGGCCCTTCACGACCATCGGGAAGCCGAGTTCGCGTCCCGCCGCGGCGAGGCCCGCACCGTCGACGATGCGGCGGGTCACCGGCGTCGCGACGCCGCAGGCCGCGGCGAGTTCGGGCAGGCGGTCCTTGCTGCATCGGCCAAGGCTCGCCTCGCTTGGCGCGACGAACGCGATGCCGAGTTCGCGCAGGCGATCGGCGACGCGCAGCAGCACGGGCAGCTCCACGTCGAGGCAGGGGATCAGCACGTCGAAGCGCGTCGTCGCGTGGATCTCCTCCAGGCGTCGCACGAAGGCCTCCGGTCCGTGACTCGGGTACGGCAGCAGGAACGCATCGTCGACGAGTCCCTCGGCGTGCAGTCCGGAGTCGAGCGCGTCGTAACCGAGACCGACGACGTGGATGCGCGCGCCGTACGCCTCGCGCAGGCTGCGGATCACTCCGGGACCGGGCTGACAGTTCTCGCCGAGGTGGAGTCCGCTCACCGCGACGCGCAGGATCGGGCGGCTGGCCATCAGTTGCCGCCGCTGCCGTTGCTCCCGCCGCCCGGGTCGGATTGCACGAGGCCGTGTTCGCCCAGAGCCCTGATGAACTCGGCGAGATCGTGTTCGACCTCGACGTCGTCCGCGGCGAAGCGCTCGCGGAGCAGCGCGGCGATCTCGCTCGAAGGCACGTCGCGCTTGAGCGCATCCAGCGCGCACAGCGCGGTCGCATTGGCGGAGTAGGAGTGGCCGGTGCGTGGGTCGAAGACGAAGCCGGCGTCGCTGATCGCGAGAGACCGCAGGCGGCGGACCGAAGCTGGGGCGAGTTCGGACATGGCGTTTCCAGCGACTGGTAGCGCGAACGAATCGACGGGTAACGAGTCGTCGGTCTGTCGCGCCGCGAACGAGGACGCCGTCCGGGAAGCCGTGGCGACCCGGCAGTATTTCGCGGGCCTCAGCCCCGCGTGGTCGCGCCCTTCGCACCGAGTCGCGCGTGCCAGGCGCGATAGCGGATCCGCGCCGGCGCATGGCTCGAGAAGGACGCGAGCAGCATCACCGCGATCAGCAGCGCCGCGTCAGCGCGTCCCGCAACGGGAACGCACGCGAGCAGCCCGAGCTTCACGAGCACCGCGAGGCCGCGGACCTGGAAGAGCATCGCGCAGGACTCGTGGAGGTCGAGGGCGAGCAGCACGACTCCCGAGGTGATCGCGGCGATCGCCCACGTCGTGCGCTGCGCGGCGTCGACCTGGAGCACGACGGCGCCGGTGAAGATCCCGGCGGCCGTCGCGTGGAGCGCACGCGCGGTGATCTTGGCGAGGCGCCGGCCGGCAAAGCTGCGCGGCGGATCGGGGAAGAGCAGGCTCACTGCGAGCCGGAGGATGCCGCGAGCCGGGCCGCTCGT
>JACRLW010000093.1:0-31939 GCA_016235155.1 Planctomycetota bacterium | reverse complement strand
TGCCGACGGGTCCGGCGCGGCGCACTGGAAGAAGAGGTTGGCGCCGAGCAGGGCGCGGTCGCCGGGCAGCGGCACCGTCCAGCTCGAAGTGCCGTTCGGCGCGATGCCCGTCGCCGGGCTGAATTCGATGCTCGTGAGCAAGGAGCAGTTGGGCATGCCGATCATCACGAGCGGTTGCGGCAGGTTGCCGCCGGCCCAGACCGTGTTCGACAGGCCGATCAGCAGCAGCGCGTAAGGCTCGCCGGCGCGCAGGGCACCGCCGAGGACCACGAGGTCGTGGCCCATGCGCGCGGGAGCGAGCGGATCGACGGCGAGTGTGGGCGTGCTGGTTCCGCCGCAACCGGCGCCGAACGCGATCGAGGCGGGCCGCGCGACGTCGGCGGTCCAGAGACCGCGGCCGAGCGTGGCGAGCAGCAGGCGGCGCGAGGAGTGCATGAAGGTGATCTCCTCGCAGACGGCGTTCGCCGGCCCGTCGTTGTTCGTCGTCCAGTTCGCACCGCCGTCGTCGCTCGCGAACACGCCGACTTCGGTCGCCGCATAGAGCACCGCACCGTCGTCGGGGTGGACCGCCATCCCGTAGACCGGCGCGGTCGGCAACGCGAGCGGAAGCGTGCCCGTGATGCGCTGCCAGGTGACGCCGCCGTCGAC
Organism: Planctomycetota bacterium; assembly: GCA_016235155.1. Classification (GTDB taxonomy): domain Bacteria; phylum Planctomycetota; class UBA1135; order UBA1135; family UBA2386; genus JACRLW01. The sequence goes on along the minus strand of JACRLW010000093.1, from coordinate 31,291 downwards.
GCTGCGCCAGAGGTTGTCCGCGGCGAAGCCCGCGAAGCAGGCGTAGACGCGCAGCGCGTCGCTCGGATCGAAGACGAGGCGCGTGATCACGCGGTTCGGCAACGGGTCCGCTGCGCCGTTGTCGTCGATCGCGGTCCAGGTGGGAGTGGCTGCGGTCGCGTTCGTGCTGCGGTACAGACGGCCGTCGTTGTGCCCGACGAGCACGCGGTCGGCGACGCCGGGCGCGATCGCGATGGCACTGATGAAGCTGCCGACGCTCGCCTTCACCGTGACCCAGCCGACGTTCGAGGCGCCCGCGTCGGTCGTGCGCCACAGCCGCAGCCCGCCGCCATAGAGGCGCCGCGGTTCGTTCGGGTCGAGTCGCAGCGGCGCGATGAAGTTCGCGCCCGACGAGTTCGCTTCGGACAGGCCGCTCGTGATCGAACTCGCCGATGCGCCGCCGTTGGTCGAGCGGTGTACGCCGAGCCATTGGATCTCGCCGTAGACGTAGTTCGGGTTGGTGGGGTCGATCTGCACCTGTCCGCCGTCGCCGCCATAGTCGAGGTTGGCGGTGCGGCTCGCGCCGATGACGCGCAGCGTGCCGTTGTCCTGCGTGCCGCCGACGATCGTGTCGTTCGGACCGTTGCCCGAGGCGCCATAGAACTGCGTCGAGATCATCGTCGCGTCGAGGTGACGCCAGCCGGTGCTGGACGAAGCGGCGAGGATGTCGTCGGCGACGTGCACGCCGCCGTCGGTCGTCAGCCACACGCGGCGGTTGCTCGTCCCGTCGTATGCGGGGTCGTGGATCGCGAAGTGGATGTCGGGGTGCGGTTGGACCGTGAGGATGTAGCCGTTGCTGATCTGCGAAACGCTCTGTCCGCCGTTCGTGCTGCGGAACGTGTGCACGCCGCCGGCGACCATCAGGTTCTCGTCGGTGGGGCTGACCCAGAGCGGGTCGTAGTAGCGGCTGGCGCCGGTGGAGCCGGTCGTCGTGCGCAGGGTCCAGTTGCGACCGCCGTCGGCCGAGCGCCAGATCTTGCCGCCGCTCGTGCCGACCGAGGCATAGACGACGCCCGGGACCGAGCGCGCGTAGCACAGTTCGATGCGGGCGTCTTCCCCCGACAGCGACGAGAGACCGGTGAGTGCCGGTTGCCAGGTGAGCCCGGAGTCGGTCGACGCGATCACGCCGTGGACCAGCGGCCCGCTCGAGCTGAAGTGCGCGACGGCCTTCATGCCGTCGTTCGGATCGAACGCGACCTGGAACGAGAGTTCGCCGACGGCGACGTCCATCCAGGTCTGTCCGCCGTCGGCGCTGCGCGCGATCCCGCCCGGCCGTCGCGACGCGAGCACGATCCGGGGATTCGAAGGCGACACCGCGATGCGCGTGATGTGCTGCCAGTTCGCGGTCGCGGCGAGTTGGGTCCAGGTCGCGCCGCCGTCGATCGACTTCAACATGCCCGCGCCGCGCACGAAGTGGCTGAAGCTCCGCACGAGGTGCGCCAGCGAATAGAAGCCCTCGCCGGTGCCGACGTACATCACGTCGGGATTCGTCGGATCGAGCGTCACGCACGACACCGCGAGGTTGCTCCACCAATCGTTCACCTGCGCCCAGGTCGTCCCGCCGTTCGTGCTGCGCCAGAGTCCGCCCGCCACCGCGCCGCAGAACATCCGTTGCGTGTTGCGCGGATCGATCACGAGCGACCGCGATCGCCCCGCGACGTTCGCGGGTCCGCGTTCCGTCCAAGCGGGTGGCGCGATGCCGCCGGCGGTCGGGGTGATGGAACCGGCGGCGACCGTGGCGGCGCGTTGTTCGAGCGCGGTCTGCCACGCGCGCGCGGGGATCTGGCCGTGTTCGTCCTGGTAGCGGAGGAGGCGCCAGGCTGCGGCGCTGTGGGGTTCGTCGGTTGCGCGTCGCATGCCCTGGCTGCATGCCGCGAACGAGACGAGTGCGAGAGAAACGAACGCGGTGACGCGCGATGCGCCGGTCATGGACGGATCCGACTGCTTGGCGAAGCGGACCGGGCGTTGGACCCGGGGGGCGGGCGGGGGAAGGTTAGCCGAACTTCGCGCGGGGTGACGGCGTGGTCTGTACCACATCCGCCCGTCGCTCCGCCGGCGTCACCAGCAACTTCTCCATCTTCCCCGCGCGCCAGACCACCTCGACGGTCGTCCGTCGCGGAGCGTGCAGCTTGAAGGCGACGTCCCAGTCCTTGGGCCAGCAGGGCAGCACGTGGATCCGCGCGCCGTCGCACTGGAGCAGCATGCGGTGCGCGGTGTCGAGGAGGTTGCTGCCGTGGTCCTGGTCGGGACACCAGTCGAAGTTGGGGCCCCACATCGCGGGGAAGCGGTGGGCGCGGTGGTGGTTCTGCGCCTTGGCGAGGAGGTTCGTGCGCGCTTCGTCGAGGAAGCCGAGCAGCGCCGCGTCCTGACCGTCCTGCGGCCAGCCGTTGCTGAAACGGTCGTGACGAGCCGCAAACGCGCGGCGGGCGACGTCGAGCTCGGGCTTGCCGAGGCCGTAGTGGCGGAACGGGAAGACGGCATAGAGCTCGGGGTTCTCGCAGTTGCTGCGCTTGGAGTCGTAGACGCCGGCGGGTGCGAGCAGCTCTTGACCGTCCTGGTCGCGCAGGGGGATCGGCGGCAGCTCCGCCAGGAGCTTCCGCCACTGCGCGACCGGTGCGCCGGCGAGCTGCTCATCGGGAAGCTCCAACAGCCGCGCGAGCACCCAATGCAGACCAGCAACCGTCGGCATGTCGTCCGTCACGCCGTGCCAATAGGTCTCGACGGCCTGCGTGGGCGTGATCCGCAGCGTGCCGGCCGCGTCGCGCGGATAGGCGGTCGCGAACCAGGCGAGGACCGGCTCGGCCAACGGCAGGATCTGCTCGGCGACGAAGCGCGGATCGCGCTCGAAGTCCCAGCGGTCGAGCATCAGCGCGAGCAGCTCGAGTCCCTGGTTGCGCGCGTATTCCCACCACGGACAGAGCACCTTGCTCGGGGGCAGACCGTCGCGCTTCCAGCCGTAGTCGCCGTTCCCGTGCGTGCCGAACAGCGTCATGGTCTCGGGCCAGTACGCGCCCTCGACCTTGCCGTCGTACCAGGCGCGGACGCGCTCGCGCGCCGCGGGCAGCGTGTCGCGATAGAGCCGGAAGAGCGGCTCGGTCATCTCGAAGTCGCCCTGTGCGAGCATCGGGTAGTAGGGGAGCCGCGTGTTCTGCCACCAGTAACAGTCGCCCCACTTGCGCCAGTCGGCGTCGAAGCGCGGCCCGCCGGTGAACTCCGGCTCGACGGTGAAGATCGAACCGTTGAACTTGATCGGGTAATGGCCGCGACCACCCGCGGCCTGGATCCAACGCTGCAGCACCAGCGCCTGCGTGATGCGCGAGGGCGGCGCAGCGTCGAGCGGCGCGTCGTTGGTCTTGACGACCTTGCCGTCCAACTCGAGTTCCATGCGGCCCGACGCCGGATCGAAGCCGGCGGCGACACGGTGCGGCACGCCCGGAGTCAATGCACGCTCGGCGATGAGCTGACGGTCGCCGACGATCAGGCGCAGCGCACGGCCGGGATGCGTGTCGAAGAGGAAGCCGTCGCTGCCGCCCGCGGTGACCTTGTCGACGATGCGGCCGATGGCGTGGCCTTCGTCTTGCGTGACGGTCGCCTCGATGCGGAGCGATCGCGTGAACGCGCGACCACGCAGCGAGTCGACGAGCAACGGGACGTCGACCGTCGGGGCGGTGAAGACGACTTCGTCGCCGTCCTTGACCGTCACGTCGGCGATCACGCCGTGGAACCGGTTGCCGCCGTCGCTGTCGACGCCGATCCGCAGCGGGTGGTCGTTGGCCGGCACGCCCGGGCTCGTGTCGCCGGTCACGAAGACCCAACTGCGCGCCCAGAACGCATGCCACCACGCGGTGCTGCGCGCCTGCGCACCCGCGTCGTCGGCGTCGTCCGATTCGAGGAGTGCGATCGCGCGGCGTTGCCACGCGGTCTCGTCCACGTCCTGCACGCACGGCGCCGCGACGCGCAGCGAGAAGCTGCGAGCGCGCGGCGATCGGAGCACGGGGTGCAGCGGTCGTGACGACGGCGCCCGCGTCAGTCCCGGCCCGCCGAGCAGGAGGCCGAAGGCGCGGAACAGCAGGGGATCGGCGATCCGCGGCGCGCCCTGGGTCGCGAGTCCCTGCCGCGCGACGGTGAAGGCGACGACCGACCGCTCGTTGCGATGACGGAACCCGAGGCGCCCGTCGGACACGACGACGCCGCGATCCGCGTCTTCTTCGACCACGACGTCGGCCGGCGCGTCGTGCATGGTCCAACTCGAGCGCAGTTCGTCGCCTTGCAGACGCCGGCGCTCCGTGCGCCAGGTCTCGCCGTGCACCGTGATCTCCTCGTCGCGGGCGGTCTCGGCGAGCACGTGGACGACATCGGCCGCGGCGTCGACGAACAGCTTCATTGCCACGCGCCGCTCGCCCTCGCCCCAGACGACGCGGATGCAGCCGTCGCGCAGGCAGAGCCGCTGCTCGAAGAACTCGTTCTCCTCGGGCGGACGCACCCGCACCGTCACCGTGCCGAGCTTCAGCAGTCGCGACGCCTCGCTGAAGGCGTCAGTGCGCGAAACGTGGAAGCACAAGCGGCCGTCGGCCTCGCACCAGACGTTGCAACCGAGCTCGCCGTTGCCGATCGGCATCGAGCCCGAGGCGTCGCGGCTCGGCGTGCGCCAGACGACGTCGTATGCGTCGAGTGCAGCGGGCGCCTGGGCGAAGACCGGCGTGGCCAACAGGGCGATGGCAGCGGATCGGATCATGCTCACCAGTGGACCGCGTCTGCTGCCCCGTAGCGCAGTGCATTTCGTTGCCGGCGGTGAGGCGCGTCGCCCGGGGTAGGCTCGCGAACGCCGGCCCTCCCGTTCGCCACCTCGGAGGTTTCACTGATGCGCCGATCGCACTCGGCTCTTCTCCTCGCTGTCTTCGCCCTCGCCGCGGGTGCGCGCGCGCAGGCCGTCGACGCGCTCCACCACAAGCTCGAACTCGATCTCGACTTCGCCGCGCACGCCATCGCTGGCACGAACCACCTGACGTACCGGAGCGGCGCGGTCGGATTGAGCACCGTGACGCTCGATCTCGTCTCCGCGCTGAGCGTCTCCGCGGTGCGCGTCAATGGCACCCGGGTCGGCTTCTCGCGGCCGCTCGACCAGATCGTCGTGATGCTCGATCGCGCCTACGACCCCGGCCAGCAGTTCACGATCGACGTCGACTACGGCGGCGTGCCGCCTCCAGGCTCCTCGTTCGGCGGACTCGTCTTCACGACGACCAACGGCGGCCGCCCGGTGGCGTGGACCTTGAGTGAGCCCTGGGACGCCCGGGCGTGGTGGCCCGGCCGCGATCAGCTCGGCGACAAGTCGACGTTCGAGATGTGGGTCACGCATCCCGCGACCATGGCGACGGTCAGCAATGGCCTGCTGCAAGGCGTCGACGCCCTGCCGAACGCGCGCGCCCGCTCGCGTTGGAGCATCGGTTACCCGATCCCGCCGTACCTCGCGTCGTTCGTCTGCACCGAGTTCTCGACGCGCACCGACACCTACACCGGTTACGGCGCGAACATGCCCGTGCAGTTCTGGGTGTTCCCCGAGGACTTCGCGGGGTGGCAGACCGGCATGGATCGGGTCGTGCCGATGATCACGGCGTTCTCGTCGCGCTATGGGCAATACCCGTTCGTGACCGAGAAGTACGGCGTCGCGCAGTTCACGTGGGGCGGCGGCATGGAACACGCGACGGTGTCCAGCCAGAGCGGCATCACCGAGTCGCTGACCGCGCACGAGCTTTCGCACCAGTGGTGGGGCGACGCGATCACCTGCGCCACGTGGCACGACATCTGGCTCAACGAAGGCTTCGCGACCTTCAGCGAGGCGATCTGGTACGAGACGAAGACCGGCGGCACGCTCGCCGACTACCTGACCGCGATGCGCAGCCGCAAGCCGACGCAGACCTCGGGCACGGTCTACGTCTAGGACATCAGCAACGTGAACAGCATCTTCAGCAGCACCAACGTGTACCGGAAGGGTGGTTGGGTGATGCACATGCTGCGCGGCGTGCTCGGCGACACGGCGTTCTTCGCCGGTCTCGCGGAGTACCGCCGGCGCCACGAAGACGGCTTCGCGACGACGGCGGACTTCCGCGCGGCGATGGAGGCGATCTCCGGTCGTGGTCTCGCGACGTTCTTCGATCAATGGGTCATGACCGGCGGCTCGCCGACGTATCGATCGGCCTGGCGCGCGCAGAACATCGGCGGCCAGAACTACGTCTACGTCGAGCTCGACCAGACGCAGGCGGCGCGGCCGGTGTACGAGATGCCCGTGCGCCTGCGGATCACGACCAATGCCGGCACCGTCGATCGCACGGTGTGGAACGTCGAGCGCGCCGACCAGATGGTCGTCGCCGTTCCGGGAGTCGCGACGGCGATCAGCGTGGATCCCGACCAGTGGATCCTGCGCGCGACGCCGTCCACGGGCACGTATGCGCTGCCGTTCTTCGGCACCGACGTGCGCGAGCTCTCGACGGTCGCCGGCGGTCGCGTGGAGTACCACGTCGAACGCGGCGCGACGACCGCGGGGCGGCCCTATCTGGTGCTGTTCACGCTGTCCGGCACCTCGCCGGGGCAAGCGGTCTTCGGCCTCCAGATCCCGATCAACTTCGACGCGCTGACGCAGATCGGACTCTCCGCCGCCAACTCGCCGAACTTCCAGGCCGTCCTCGGCACGCTCGACGCCGCCGGCCGCGGCCGCGCGATCCTCGATCTTCCGGCGGGCATCGCGGTGCCCTTCGCCGACGGACGGATCGACGCCGCTTGTCTGATGGTCGACAGCTTCGACTGGGTGTCGTCGCCGCGCGGGGTCTCGTTGCGCTGAGGCTCGGGGCTCAATCGTCTTTCGCGCGCCGCAGCACGATCCGCTGCGGCAGCAACTCGACGAGGATGCCGTCACGGGTCCTGCGCTCGAGCCAGGCGGCGCCGCTCAGCTCCCTGCTGTCGTCGGCGTCGCCCGCGACATCGATGTGGACCGACCTGACGAGCTCCTCGTCGCGAGTCGGCGCGAGGGGCAATGCGACGCAGATGCGATGGCGATCCGTGCGTGCGGACTCGAAGGTCCCGCCGCGGATGCGCGCGCGCGGGCCGATGGCGCCGAAGAGCAGGGAACCCGCGGAGATCTCGAGTTCGAGCGTTTCACCGTCGACGAGGATCTGGCCGCGGTAGGTGCCGCTCAGGAGGGAAGGTCGCTTCGCGAAGCGGCCGCCGTAGCGCAGGCCGGGCTCCTGTTCCTGCGGTTCGCGGCCCAGGGTCACGGTGAGCAGCGTGTCGCGCAACGGCGCGAACCAATCACCGCGCGGTCGCGTGGCGAAGATCACGACGGCGCGTCGTTCCGCGGGAATCAGTTCGATCGCGAGGGTCTGGCCGAGCCAGTCCGATTGGAAGACCCGCGTCGCGATCGCGAAGCGCTCGTCGTCTCGCTCGAAGAAGCGCGACGCCGAGCGCGTGCCGTCGCGCCGGGACGCTTCGTCGTCGAGGACGGCCGAGAGGAGATTCCGCGCAAGGGGCACGAGATCGTCGGCGGCGCATGCGGCGTTGCCCGCGGCCGCGACTTCGGCGAGGCGGACGGGGAATGCGCTGCCGTCTTCACGTCGGCCCGCCGCGACGCTGCGCGCGGGCCAGGTCCGGGTCAGGTCGACCGCGGTGCGCACTCCGAGCTCGCGCGCCGCGATCGGAAGCCACTCGGCCCACGCGCGCTTCGAGCCCTGCTCGAGCCGGTGTTGCGCGAGCGCCACCTGCAGCGTGCGCGCGTTGGGGAGCTCGGGAGTCCGCGGCAGGAGGATCGCGTGGGCCGCGACGACTTCGACGACGGGGCGGAAGCCCTTCGCGTCCGCGGCGAAACGCTCATAGGCAGCGAGCTTGGGCCACTCGACGGCGAAGAACTCGCTGAGCTCGCCGAGCTGGAGACCCGGCGCGCCGGCACCGTCGCCGCGGAGGACTTCGTCGGTCAGGTTCAGCGTTCCGTCGGCGATCGCCCGCGCGAGCGCGACGTCGAGGAAGAAGCGCGTCGCCTCGCCGAGCGGCACGAGATGCCAGGTCGCGAACGGAGTCCGTTCGTCGATGCGTCCCGCGACGTGCAGCTTCGCCTCACCCTCGAGCGGCACGATCGCGACGGCGTAGGCGAAGCGCGGATCGAGCCCCGCGAGCGCGGCTTCGGTGCGGCTGAGCTCGTTCGCAGGGTCCTGCGCCGCGAGCGTGATGCACGTCGCGAGGAGCGCCGTGAGGGATCGCATGACGCGGACGGTATCCTCGCCGCTCCCGCAGCGATGACCCACGTCGAGTTCGAAGCCTTCGAGTACCGCCAGGACCAGAGCTTCGCGCCCGCGCGCTACCGCTTCGAAGGGGACGAGACCCGCGGCTGGCGCGTCACGCGCGACGGCGCCACCGCGCTCGAGCTCGGGCCGGGCTACCGCTTGCTGCGCACGAGGGTCTGCGGGATCTGCTCGACCGACCTCGCCCGGCACTTCCTGCCCTTCCCGCTGCCGCAGGTCACCGGGCACGAGGTGATCGCGACGGACGATCGCGGCACGCGCTACGTCGTCGAGATCAACGCGTCGCACCAAGCACGCGGGGTGCCGCACGAGTGCCCGTTCTGCCGCGCCGGGCTCGCCACGCACTGCCCGCAGCGCCTGGTGCTCGGCATCCACGACCTGCCCGGGGGCTTCGGGCCCTGGCTGCTCGTCCCTCTCCACGCGTGCCTGCCGATCCCCGACTCGATCGAGGACAGCGCGGCCGTGCTGATCGAACCCTTCGCCGCCGCATTGCACGCCGTGCACACGATCGCCCCGCGCGACGGCGAGCGCGTCGCGGTGCTCGGGCCGCGACGCCTCGGCATGCTCGTCGTCGCGGCGCTCGCGGGCGTGCGCGCGCAGCGGCGGGGCGCTTTCTCGATCGCCGCGCTGGCGCGCGATCCGGCCCTGCTCGAACTCGCGCGCAGCTTCGGCGCGACGGAGACGCATTTGATCGACGACCGGGGCGCACCGTTGCGCGACGCCGCCTTCGACGTCGTGATCGACACGACCGGCAATCCCGACGCGCTCGCGACCGCGGTGAGGCTCGCAAGGCGCGAGGTGCACCTCAAGTCGACGCACGGTCGCGCCTCGTGCGGGTTGACGAAGCTGACCGAGCTCGTCGTCGACGAACTCGCGATCGAGCGCTTCCCCGAGGACGGACCGCTCGCGGGTGCGCCGCGAGTCGCATGGCTCGCCGGGGCGGGTGCGCCGGCCTGGCTCCGGTCCTCGGCGGAGGTCCGCAGCGGCGACGCGGCGACGCTCGCCGCGCAGTACGAGCTGATCCGCGACGGCTTGCCGCGCGCGGACGCCGTCGTCGCCGCGTCCGCGGCCCAGATCGATGCCGCGATCCGTCCTCGTGCGGGACGCGAAGACGCGCTTCTCCGCCCCCGCGGGACCATCTTCGTCCACCCCACGGCGGACCTCGCCGGCTCGCCGCTGCTGGGCGCCGTCGTCGCGCGCGGACTGCGGCTGTCCACCTCGCGCTGTGGCGACTTCCGCCAGGCACTCGCCCTGCTCGATAGTGATGCCGAGCTGCGGCGCATCGGCGAACGGCTGGTCACGCATCGCTTCGCGGCGCGGTCCCTCCCCGAGGCCTTCGCGGTCGCGAAGTCGCGGGCCTGCATCAAGGCGGTCGTCGCGCATTCCGAACCAGGGAAGACGTGAACGTGCCACCGGATCGACCAACCCGCATCGCGACCTCGCTCGGACCCTCGCTCGTGCGCGAGGACGACCACTGGACGCTCGAACTCGCGACGCTCCCGATCCTGCACGGGCTCTCGGTCCTCTCGCGCGCGCTCGCCGAGATGATCGTCGGCCAGGCGCGCAGCGATCGGATCGACGTCAGCGCGGAGCGCCGCCTGCGCCCGCGCGAGAACCCCGAGCTGCTCGAGCAGTTCGGGATCGACCTCGTGAAGGTTTCCGCGGAGCACGAGACGATCGAGGCGATCGCCGCGGGGCCGGAGGTCTTCGAGCACCGCCTGCGCGCCCTGCTCGGCAGCCTGCAACGCGCGCGCTACCGCGAGGCGCTGCTGCCCGGTGATCGCACGCTGAGCAAGGCGCTCGTCGCCGAGTTCGGCGAGGCGCAGGCGCGCTGTCGCTTCGTCCTCGAACACGTCGCCGGGCGCAAGGAAGCCGGCCGCGGTTCGTTCCGCATCACGATCGAAGGCTGCACGGGGCGGCGGCTCGACCTCGCGTCGATCCCTCACGTGCGCATCGACGACGTCGAGGAGCGTCACTTCATCGCCGGTTCGACGCGCATCGCGCAGACCTGGACCGAGGCGTTGCGTCGCGAAGCCGAACGCGGGCGGCGCTCGTTCTTCGAGCAGCGCGATCCGCACAGCCACCTCTTCAAGCAACTCGACCAGGCCGGTCTGCGGGCGCTGCAGAAGGTCTCGATCCAGTGGGCGGAGTCGGTGCTGCCGTTCCTCCTCGAGAGCGAACCGGGCGAGATCAGCGAACTGCTCAAGCGCGTGCTGCTCGCGCTCGAGGACCGCGGCGTGCGGCGGCTGCTCGAAGCGCGCGAGGTCGTGCGCGTCGACGGCGGCGCGGTGCCCGTCTACCTCGACGTGGCGCAGCTCGGCCGCGTTCTGGAGCTCTCGCTCGGGCAGCGGCGCACGCGTGCCGATGTCGACGCCTTCCTCGCGCGCATGCCGGTGCTCGCGGCGATCACGGCGCGCGACGCATCCGCGCAGCCATTGGCGAGCGTGCGGGTCTTCCTCGTGCACCACATGACGGGGGAGATCGTCGGCACGATCGCGGCGTTGCGCGCGCTCGGCTGCACCGACCTGGTGTGCCTGTTCATCACCTATGCGGGGGAGCCGCCGGCGAGCTACCTCGACGCCGTCCTCGACCTGCCGTCGGACGAGTTCCGCTCGCTCGCGCTGGTGAACGTGCCGACGCCGGGGCACGTCGAAGGTCACTACCGCCTCTCGACGCAGTACTCGCGTCTCGACGAAGCCGAGGCGATCGTCCGAGCCCTGCGCGGACGTGACGACCGCTATCTCGACGCGATGCGCGCGGCGGCGGTCGTGCCGTTCCTCGCACAGCTCGCGCGCGCGGACGCGACGGGCGACCGTTGCCTTCTGATCGAGGACGGCGGCTACCTCGGCCCGGTGCTGCACGACGCCGCGCTGCGTGGATCGAGCGTCGCCGCGTTCGCGCGCGAACTCGGTCACGAGGTCGACGACGTCCGCCCGCTCGCCGAAGTCCTGGACGCGCGCGTGATCGGCACGGTCGAGCACACGCGCAACGGGTTCGACAAGCTCGCCGACGTCGAACGGCGTCACGGCAGGATGGCGTTGCCGGCGTTCTCGATCGCGATCTCGCGGCTCAAGCGCGTCGTCGAGAGCAAGGAGGTCGCCACGTCGATCCTCAACGCGGTCGAGACCGTGCTCCACGCCGAGGGCCGCATCCTCGCGCGGCGTCGCGCACTCGTGCTCGGTTCGCGCGGCGCGATCGGAACTGAACTGTGCAAGGCCCTGGCACCGCGGCTCGAAGACGGCGCGACCGGGCTCTGCGGCGTCGACCTGCGCACGGAGCGCCGGGAACGGCTCGAGGCGCGCAGCCTCGCCGAGCTGCCGCCGGAATGCTGGCTGCGCACCGATCTCGTGATCGGCGTGACCGGCGACAGCGTGCTCACCGGCGCCGACCTCGAGCGCTGGCTGCTCGACGGCGAGCGCGATCTTCTCGTGCTCGCCAGCGGCTCGACGAAGAAGGTCGAGTTCCGCGGCCTGATGCAGTGGTTCGACGCGCTGCTCGCGCAGTCGGAGCCGCGCGTCGGCGGCCAGGCGGTCGCGGTCGGGCTCGAAGAACTGCTCGACCCGCGCACGACGCGTGTCTACGGACACCGTTGGCGTTTGTGTTTCGCGGGCGGGAAGCGGGCCCGCACGGTGCTCGCGCTCGGGAACCTCACGCCGATCAACTTCCTGTTCTATGGCGTCGCGACCGAGTTGATCGACGAGGTGCTCGCGCAGTTGCTGTCGGCCTCGCTCGGGCTGGTGCGGCGCGCGGGGGAGGGCGTGTCGCCGAGGCGCGTCCTCGCCGTCGATCGTGACATCGATGCGGACGGGCGCACGATCGGTTCGTGAGAGGAATCGCGAAGGGTGGAGGGAAGGGTTCGCTCCGGCGTACGGCTCCCGTGACCGGGGGGATCGCGCATCGTCACGACGCCCGGTAGCGTTCGCGCGCTCTCGCCGGGACTCGTTCGGAATCGCACCGCGCACGTTGCGCGGTTCGCTCGGCCTGCCCCGGGGGGTACCTCGTCTCACTCTCTCTGGAGAACAACAACCCGTGAACGTCTCCTACTCCAAGTTGATCGCGACTCTGGCGGTGAGCACTTTGCTCGCGCAGTTCGCAGTTGCGCAGGGCAACCCCGCGCAGGACATCGCCCCGACCGGCGGTGTGTCCCAGATCACCCTCAAGCCCGGCGCGAGCCGCGGCGTGCCCGAGGGTGCCAACGTCATCTACGACAACGGTCCGTACATCAACGCGCCCGGCGGCGGCGCGGGCGGTCTCGACGCGAGCGTGCTGCAGTCCGCGTCGCGAGCGCACAACATCATCGGCTACAGCGTCAACGGCGCCTCGACCGTTCCCACGACGACCCGCTTCCACCTCGCGGACGACTTCACCGTGCCCGCGGGGCAGATGTGGTACGTCCAGTCGGTCAAAGTCTGGCTCTACCGCACGAGTTCGGTGGGCCTCGTCTGGGACGACGCGGTCGTCCAGGTGTGGAACGGCGATCCGACCGCGGGCGGCGTCGTGGTCTTCGGCAACTACACGACGAATCGCCTGGTCGCCTCGACCTTCGACAGCAGCTACCGCGTGACCGAGACGACGCTCCCGGCGGTGAATCGCGAGCTTCACGAGGTCGAAATCGGCATCAACCAGCTCTTCAAGCCCGGCACCTACTGGATCGAGTGGGGCGTGAACCTCCTCGCGACGCCGACGGGCACCGTCTTCGCGCCGCCGATCACGATCAATGGCGTCGACAACACGGGCAACGGCAAGCAGGCTTTGATCACGGCGGCCGGCGCCGTGACCTGGACGAACCTCCTGATGAACGGGCCCGGCGGCCTCAATGCGCACCCGCAGGGCATGCCGTTCAGGCTGTGCGGCGAGATCGCCTGCTGCTGGGAGCCGAACATCGGTGCCAGCCTCGGCCACGGTGACGACAGCATCACCAACGGGCTCGCGCTGCCCTTCAACTTCCCGATGCCGGGTGCGCTGCCGGGCGGCGCGACCACGAACGTGGTCTCGGTCTGCTCGAACGGCTTCGTCGGTCTCGGCGGTGTGTTCGCGGCGGACTTCACGCCGACGGTCGCCGAGTTCACGGCGCAGCCGGCCCGCATCGCCGTGCCGTGGGACGACTACTTCCCGCCTGGCGGCGGCACGGTGCACTGGACGACGACGCCGATGCGCGGCATCGCCACTTGGCTCCGTGTCGACACCTTCAGCGGTCTCACGACGCAGAGCATCCTGCAACTGCAGATGTTCCCCAACGGCGCCTTCACGATCTCGTGTTGGCTCCACGAGCCGGTCACGCTGCGCACGCCGGTCTTCGGCGTCTCGGCGGGCCTCGGCGCCGCGTCGGTCGCGATCGACGCGACGGCGGGCCACATCGGCGTCCCAGGCACGGCGACGATCTACGAGTCGTTCGTCAGCGGTTCGAGCGACCTCTCGGGCAACCTGTTCTGCTTCATCCCGAAGAACGACGGCGTCGCGGCGAGCTACGACATCGCGGTGTCGCGGGCCTGCTGCACCTTCGCGAGCTCGGTGCGCATCGCCCCCGGCTGCTTCGGCATGACGACCAACGTCGTCAGCAACCTGATCGCCGGCGGCGTCGGCGAGACCGCGACGCTCCTGCCCCCGGGCACGATTGGCCAGGTCACGCTGCTGGGCCTCGTGCCCGCGCCGTTCTTCATCGACCTGACCCCGTTCGGTGCGCCGGGCTGCGCCGTGCATCACACGAACGACCTGTTCTCGCTGCCGATGAGCGCGACGGGCCAGACGCTGATCCCGTTGCCGTGCCTCGCGGTGCTGCTCGGCTTCCCGGTTGGCGTGCAAGGCGTCGCGATCGTGCCGGGCATCAACCCGCTCAACGTGGCGGTGGGCGACGGTTGGGCGATGACGATCGGCAACCTCTGATCGTTCGACCTCGGTCGACGAGCGATCGCGCGTGAGCGCGGTCGCACGACGCGGCGCGCGCGACGGACTCCGTTGCGCGCGCCGCGTTCATTTCGCGAGGAACCGGGAATGGTGATGGGGAATCGTGATCGCGCGGCCTACAGTGCCGGCTCTTCCGATCGGCAGCCGCTCCATCGATCCGCGCACGTCGCGGTCGGCGTGTGCCGCGTCGGACGTGTTCGAGTGCGATTGCGCACTCTCCATCCGAAGAAGGAACAATTTGACCATTCAGAAGCACGCGATCACTTCGATCGCAGTCTGCGCGTTGCTCGCGACATTCGTCGTCGCTCAGGGCCAGGGCGCCCAGGACCTCGCGCCGATCGGCGGCAACCATGAGGCGGTCGGCACGGCGGGTACGCCGCGCGGCCAGACGGAAGGGCTCAATGTCATCGACACGCCCGGTCCGTACGTGACCCACGTCGGCGGCGGCTTCGCAGGCGGCGATGCGAGCTCGCTCCAGAACGTGAGCCGCGCGCACAGCATCTTCGGCTTCAGCGCCAATGGCACGCCGGGCGTCGCCGGCGGCGGCTTCCGCCTCGCGGATGACTTCACCGTCCCCGCGGGTCAGATGTGGTACGTCGACACGATCAAGGTCTTCGCCTATCGCACGGTGGTCGCGGGCGCTGCTCCGGTCACGTTCACGACCGGCGTCCTGAGGATCTGGGACGGGGCTCCGAACGGCGGCGGCGTGGTCGTCTTCGGTGACGCCGTCACCAACCGGCTCGCCTCGTCGGGCCCTGCCGTCGACGCGTTCCGCGCGCTCGAGGGCACGCTGCTCAACAACCAGCGCCAATGCGTCGAGACCGTCCTGACGGTCGGCCGTCTCTTCAAGCCGGGCAACTACTGGGTGGAGTGGGGTCTGAACGACGCCTTGCTCAGCACGGTGTTCGCCCCGCCGGTCACCGTGTCGAACGTCGACGTCACCGGCAACGGGCTCCAACTCGCGGTCGGCTCCGGCGTGTGGACGCCCCTGCTCACCGGCCTGGCGACCAACAACTGGTTCCAGGGCGTCCCGATGGTGATCTGCGGCGAGCGTGCTTGCTGCTTCGAGAACGACATGGGTCCGGCGCTCACCCCGATCGGTGACGACGTGACCTACCGCGCTCTCGTGGTCCCGTCCTTCGCGATGCCGGGCGGCCTCGGCAACACGACGTCGATCGACGTCTGCACGAACGGCTACGTGTATCTGCAGACCAACCTGTTGGGCGCGGACTTCTCGCCGACGGAACCCGAACTGCGTGCCAACCCGGCGCGCATCTGCGCTCCGTGGAACGACATGCACTCGGGGCTCGGCGGCAGCGTCCGACTCCGCACCACGGCGTTGCGCACGATCGTGACCTGGGCGCGCGTGCCGACGTTCTCCCTGCCCGCGAGCTCGAACATCGTGCAATTGCAGATGTTTCCCAACGGCACCTTCACCATCAACAGCTGGCTCGTGACCGACGGCCCGAGTTCCTGGAACACGCCGGTCTTCGGTGTGTCGCCCGGCAACCTCGCAGCCGACCCCGGTGAGACCAACTTCTCCGCGGCGATGCCCTTCTCCACCGCGGTGGGCACCGTCTACGAGCAGTTCTCCAACAACCTCGGTCTCGACCGCTACGACCTCAACGGTCAGTTGATCTGCTTTGCGCCGAACGCGGGCGGCGGCTTCGACGTCTCGTCGACTCCGGCGTGCTGCACGTTTGCGAGTTCGACCCTGGTCGGTCCCGGCTGTTTCGGCATGACGACCGCAGTCGTCAGCAACTTGATCGCCGGCGGCGTCGGCGAGACCGCGACGCTTCTGCCCGCGGGCACGATCGGCCAGGTCACGCTCCTCGGCATCGTGCCCGTGCCGAACTTCATCGACCTGACCCCGTTCTTTGCGCCGGGCTGCTTCGTGCATCACACGAACGACCTGTTCTCGTTGCCGATGAGCGCTGCGGGCCAGACGCTGATCCCGATGCCGTGCCTCGCGGTGCTGCTCGGATTCCCGATCGGCGTGCAGGGCGTCGCGATCGCGCCGAGCATCAACCCGCTCGGCGTGGCGCTCGGCGACGGTTGGGCGATGACGATCGGCAACCTCTGATCGTTCGACCCTGATCGGACGAGCGATCGCGCGCGAGCGCGGTCACTCGACGCGGCGCGCGCAGCGGTTTCCGTTGCGTGCGCCGCGGCGTTTCATGGGCCCCAGCGAAGAGAGTCGTCCACCAGCTCGCGCTGACCACGGCGCATGAAACGGAGGACGGTGTCGCCGGCGGCGGCATCGAGGTCGTTGCCGAGGAGTTGGCGCAGCGCGCCACCTCCCGCGGCGGCGACGTGCGCGTCCACTCCTCGAACGCGTCGGTTCGGACCTGCCCCCGGGACCGAGTCGCTCGTCGGAGCTCGTCGGCTGGCGCGAGGTGGCGCAATGCGCCGCTTGGTCGCGGTGATGCGCTCGTACCGTCTCGAGGTCCATTCCAGGGAGCGTCGAGCCGGCGACGTGACGCAGGCAACAGTCGGTGTTTCCAAGGAGCGGCCGCGACGATTCTCCGGCCTTCGGGCCCATTCATCGCGTCACGAAGGGCACGAGCGAGAGCCAGAAGAGCAGATGGAGGTTTGCCTATGGCACGACGCCGTTCATCCGCTCGGTCGCGTGCAGCATGTGATGGTGGTTGCTCCAGTAGATGCCGACGTAGACGAAACTCAGCACGTAGACGGCGAACTCGCGGGCGATGGCGAGCTACGCATGGAGGTCGGCGCCGTCGGGCACGCGGAGTCCCAGGACCATGATGGTGATGACGATGGCGATCACGCCGCCGCTGAAGGCTTCCAGTCGGCTCTTGGTCATCGCGGGGCAACGTAGGATCGACCGCAGCGGGGCGCCACGCGCTTGCACTCGCTGTCGCCGGGCGCTCGCATGCGAGGCCCTGCAGTCATGACGAAGACCAAGAAGATCGCGGTCCTCCCCGGCGACGGTATCGGCAAGGAGGTCGTCGCCGAGGGCGTGCGCGTGCTCGAGACGCTACGCCAGGTCCGCGGCCTGCCGCTGGAGCTGATCCACTTCGACCTCGGCGCCGACCGCTACCTGAAGGACGGCACGACGTTTCCCGACGACGCTCGGCGAACGATGCAGCGCGAGTGCGACGCGATCCTGCTCGGCGCGCTCGGCGACCCGCGCGTGCCGGGCAACGAGCACGCGCGCGACATCCTGTTCGGGATGCGCTTCGGCTTCGACCTCTACTGCAACGTCCGGCCGGTCGTCTGCCTGCACGACCGGCTGATGCCATTGAAGGGCCGCACCGCGAAGGACTGCGACTTCGTCGTGTTCCGCGAGAACACCGAGGGGATCTACGTCGGCATCGGCGGCCACTTCAAGAAGGGCACGCCCGACGAGGTCGCGATCAACGAAGACGTCAACACGCGCAAGGGCGTCGAGCGGATCTGCCGCGCGGCCTTCGAGTACGCGGTCGCGCACCGGCGCAAGCGCGTGCACGTCGTCGACAAGTCGAACGCGATGGCGCAGGCGCACGAGCTCTGGCGCCGCTGCTTCTTCGAGATCGCCAAGGAGTTTCCGCAGCTCGAGAGCAAGCACCAATACGTCGACGCGTTCTGCATGAACGTCGTGCGCGACCCCTCGCAGTTCGACGTCGTCGTCACCTGCAACCTCTTCGGCGACATCATCACCGACCTCGGCGCCGCGCTTCAGGGCGGGCTCGGCATGGCGGCGAGCATGAACGCGCGGCCCGACGGCGTCGCGCTGTTCGAACCGGTGCACGGCAGCGCGCCCGACATCGCGGGACAGGGCAAGGCGAACCCGCTCGCGACGGTGTTGACGATCGGGATGATGACGACCCGCCTCGGCTTCGCCGGAGAAGAGGAACGCTTGACCGCGATCGTGCGCTCGGCAATCGACGAAGGCGTCTGCACGCGCGACGTCGGCGGCACGGCTTCGACGCGCGAGGTCGGCGACTTCGTGTGCGCGCGGCTGAAGCGCTGAGCGTCCGGTCAGCGCATCCCGCGCGACGCCTCCGCATCGCAGAACAGCACGGCGCCGGTCTGCGGCAAACGGCCCGCGGGGATCGACGTGTCGCGCGCGCAGAGGCGCGCGAGCATCGGCGCCTTGCCTTCGCCGGT
Organism: Planctomycetota bacterium; assembly: GCA_016235155.1. GTDB lineage: Bacteria > Planctomycetota > UBA1135 > UBA1135 > UBA2386 > JACRLW01. The sequence continues at coordinate 12,953 of JACRLW010000093.1, read as the reverse complement.
GACGAGCCAGAGCAGGAGTCGCGCGCGCGCGAGGCAGGGGATGGTCAGCGTCATGCGCGAGGTCCCGCGGTACTCGCCGGTCGTCCAGGCGACGTCGCCGCGCGTGAACTCCAGCACGGGATCGCCGGGAACGAGCGAGGCGACGTGGCCGTCCTCGCCGAGTCCGAGCTGGACGACGTCGAGCACCGGCGGGTCGCCGGCGGCGTCGCGCAGGGTCGCCGCGTAGCGCGCGACGCCCGCGGTCGCTTCGTCGAGCACCGGCATCGGGTGGCGCCGTTCGATCGGCACCGCGGCGCGCGAGAAGAGATGGGCCTGGATGCGCGTCCAGTTGCGATCGATGGAGCCGTCGCGCGCCTTGCGCTCGTCGACCTGGCAGACGTCGACGCGCGACCAATCGACGGGCAGCGTGACGAGTTGATCGAGCATGAGCCAGGGCGTCGTCCCGCCGCTGAGCGCGATCGTGAATCGACCGCGCGCCGCGATCGCGGCGGCTGCCTCCCGGGCGATCCGCCGCGCTGCGTCGCGCGCGACGTCGGCCGGGGTGGCGCTCACGAGGATCTCCATGCGGCGGGAGTGTATCGTCCCCGCGCGCCGGGCCGCCGCGCCCGACTGGAGGCATGGTCGTGATCCCGATCCGTTCGTCGTTCCTCGTCGCTTGCGCCGTCGCATTCGGTCCCGCCCTCGCCGCGCAGACGAGTCCGCTCGGTCCCCGTTCGTTCGCTCCGGAAGACTACGACGGGGAGGTGGTCGTCGATGTCGTGAGGCTCGCGGATCTCGGCCTGCTCGCCGATCTCCAGCGCTCGCCGCTCGCGATGTTGCTCGGCAAGTTCCGCGACACCTTCGGTTTCGATCTCGAGGAGGTCGAGCGCGTGCGCTTCGCGATCCGCCAAGGCCACGGCGAGGGGGAGGAGCGCGTACGCGGGCAGAAGATGTGGGTGTTCGAGGGCGGACCCGAAGTCGCACTCGGCAAGGGCCAACTCGCCGGCGAGGCGGACAGCGTCGGCGACGTGAAGCTGCTCCATGACGAAATCGGAGCGGTCTGCTCGCCGCGGCCGGGCCTGGTCGCCTTCGAGCCGAAGCAGTACGGCTCCGAGAGTCGCATGACCGGCCTGGTCGACGGCACGAAGAAGAGCGGCGTGCCCTGCGCCGCGTTGCTCGAGATCACGACCAAGCCGGGCGTCATCGTCTCGATCGCGACGGTCGTGCCGCCCGGTGAGTCGTTGCGCATGCCGGGCGTCGGCCCGGATTGGACCGACGCCGCCGACCGGATCACCGCGATGGCGCTCCGCCTGAACGCGGAGCCCGGCGCCGGCGGCGACGCACTCGCGATCACGGCGGTGCTGCGCTTCGACGTCGGCGAGACCGGTCCGGCGCTGTTCCAGACCAGGCTGAAAGCGGCGCTGGTCGAGGCTGCGGCCGAGCCGAAGGCGAAGCCGATCAAGGGCCTGATCGAAGCGGTGACCACCGCGGTCGCCGGCCGCGACCTCGTCGTCACCCTGCCGCTGGGCGCGGGTCGCGCCGCCTCCGGCAAGCTCGCGCAGGCCGTGATCTTCCTCGGCGCGCTCGTCCTGTCGCCGGTGGAGGCCGTCGCGGAAGAGGTCGTGATCGAAGCCCAACCCGAGCCCGAGCCCGAGCCAGCGCCGCCGCCGCCGCCCGTGCGACGCCGCTGAGCCGCCTCACTCCAGCCGCAGGCGGTGGCGCAGCGCATCCGCCGCGGTGCGGAGCGCAGTCGCGGATTCGCCGAGCCCCGACAGCACGAGGTCGGCGAAGGCCCGGCTCGGCTCGACGAAGGTCTCGTGCATCGGGCGCACCGTCGCGCGGTACTGCTCGTCGATGCCGTCGATGTCGCGCCCGCGCTCGACGATGTCGCGGCGGATGCGCCGCAGGAGGCGCAGGTCGGCGGGAGCGTCGACGAAGAGCTTGAGGTCGAAGCGGTCGCGCAGTTCGCGGATCGCGAGCACGAGGATGCCCTCGACGATGACCAGCGGCGCCGGCACGACGGTCGAGCCGCCCGTCGCGCGCGTGTGGGTCGCGAAGTCGTAGCGCGGCTTCTCGATGCTCTTGCCGGCGCGGAGTTCGTCGAGGTGCCTGCCGAGCAACGCGTTGTCGAGGCTGTCGGGGTGGTCGAAGTTCACGCGATGCCGGGCGCCGAACGGGAGCTGCGCGAGGTCGTGGTAGTAGGCGTCGTGATCGAGCACCGTCGCCGCCCCGCCCGGGAGTTGCGCGACGAGCGCGTGGGCGAAGGTCGTCTTCCCGCTGCCGGTGCCGCCGCCGACGCCGACGACGATGCGGGTGGCCCGCGCGCGCTCAGGTTCGATCGCCATGCGCGGCACAGAGTGACGCCAAGCAGGGCATGACGCAACGAAGCGGCGCGCGCGCAAGGTCCCGGCGCGAGACGCAGGCGGGCGCACTGCGAGCGGTGCTTCCACGCCGTGCTGTCGAGGAACGCCGCACCCAGCTCGCGTGCAGTGCCCTGCACGGTCGATCCACGCCCGCATCAGGTCGCGGTTGTCAGGCTGCGATCGGCATCGTCAGGAGGGTTCGTCGTGAGACGTCAGTTCACCGGTCTGCTCGGCGCGATCGCGCTGCTGTTCCCGTCGGCGTGCGGGGGCGGCACGGGCGGGGGCGGCGGTGGGGAGCCCGCCGCGTTCCAGTTCAAGACGTCGGAAGACGTCACGCTCGGCATCACGATCACGAAGGCCGGCGTCCCGCTCGCGGGTGTGACGATCACGATCGCCGCGCCGGTGACGGCCGCGACGCTCGGGTCGGATGCGCCGTCGACCGAGGCGTGGTTCTCCGGCGGCACCGACGACAGCGGGCGCTGCACCGCGACCATCGCATTGCCCGCGCACGCCGACCAGGTCGACGTGATCGTGCAACACGACGGCAGCCGCGGCGTCTTCACCGACGAAGCGCTGCGCACCTTGTGGGGACCGCTCGCCCCGTCGGCGCGCGTCACGGTGACGACCGCGTCGTTGACCGACCTCGTGCTCGACCTGGAGGACGCGTGATGACCTTGCTTCGCATCCGCGCGGCCGTCGTCCTCGGGCTCGTGCCCGCGGCGCTCGACGCGCAAGGCACACTGAGCGTGCCGTCGTCGATCCAGACCACGATCGGGCGCGTGCTGCCCGAGCGTTCCAACGCCGGCGCCGCGTACCTCCAGTCCGCGTACTCGCCGAACCTGATCGTCGAGAGCGACTGCCAGGTGCGCGTGATCTTCTTCTGGGAGTCGGCGGGCTACCGCAACTCGCTCGGCTGGTTCCGCTACGCCGAGGACGCGGAGGTGCCTGCCGTGACGATCCTCGAGTCCGGCATGCTCTACCCGGACGTCAACCAGCCGGGCACGCTCGCGTCGGGCGCGAACCTGTGGATCGCCGACGGCACGGGCTCGCCGCGCACCTTCCACGCGGGGGATCGCATCGGCTTCTTCTGCGTCGCCGACGGCTGGAACACCGAGCCGCGCGTGCGCAACTTCGTCGACGGCACGCCGATCCCGGCCGCGACGCCCGGCGCGAACAAGGTGATCGGTCGCGGTTGCTTCACGACGCTGCCGTCCCTCAACCCCGAGGCCGCGGTCGGCGACGGCAGCCGCGCGCAGCACGTCGCGATGGTGAGGATCCCCGGCGAGCCGGGCTTCCTCGGCGGACAGGAGCTGATCGTCTGCGGCTTCGAAGACCTCGACCGCACCGTGAACAGCGACGACGACTTCAACGACGCGGTGTTCCTCGTGCAGGTCACGCCGGCGACAGCGATCGACGAGAGCGTGATCGCGCAGTTCACGCCGACCGATCTCGACGGCGACGGCGTGTCCGGCTTCGACGACGCCTTCCCGACCGACGGCGATCGCACCTACGTGCAGCGCATCCCGGCGCAGGGTTTCTCGGTCGTCGCGTTCGAGGACCTCTACCCCGTCGCCGGCGACCAGGACTTCAACGACGCCGTGGTCGCGGTCGCCTACACGCTGGTCACCAACCGGCAGAACCACGTGAAGGACCTGATCGGCGAGTTCCACCTGCTCGCGCGCGGCGCGAGCTACGAGCACGCGTTCGGGTTGAACCTGCACAAGATGCCGAACTCGGCGACGGGCACGATCCGCGTGCAGCGCTTCCTGTCCGGCGACGTGATCCCGACCGACGAAGCGCCGCGTCCGCTGATCGCGATCGAGCCGGTGGGAGCGCGCATCGACGGGCTGTTCCCGTCGACGCAGGCGGCGTTGCCGCGCGCGGTGCCGGCGCGGCCGTTCGCGAACACCTGGCCGGGCGATCCCGCGGTGGCGGCCGCTTCGGTCCGGGTGTGGATCGAGTTCGGCTCGGTGGTGCCGACGTCGCTGCTCGGCACCTCGCCCTACGACCCGTTCTTGTTCGTCACCGCGACGAACGGAACGCGCGCCGACGTCCACCTGCCCGGCCTCGCGTCGTTCCCAGACCGCAGCTCGGGCCTGCCGCTGGAGCGGGGCACCAAGGCGTTCCTCGACGCGAACAGTCAGCCCTGGGCGATCGTCGTCCCGACGAGCTGGCGCTTCCCGCTCGAGGGCGTGCCGATCACGCGCGCGTACCCCGGCTTTGCCGCGTGGCGCGACAGCAAGGGCAAGCAGCACAAGCGGTGGTACGACGCGCCGACGCAAGAGACGCTGAAGGTCTCGGTGCCGATCCAGGACCTGATCCCGACGCGAGCTTGGACGCTGCGCGGACCCGGCGACCGGTTCTGAGCGCGAGACGGAACGTCGTCGCTCACGCGCCGAGGATCGCCTTGAGCGCGTTCGACGTCGCGATGCCGAGCGCGTTGTTGCTCGCGTCGAGCACGAACCACTGGTGGTGGATCTCGACGCCGACGAGCGAGGGATCGTTCGGGATCGACGGGAACGGCGTGACGCTCGCGAGGCCATCGACATCGGTGAGCGTCGGAAACAGGTCGAGCGGATAGGGCACGACCGTGCAGCCGGGTGCGAGCGAACCGAGCGGCTGGTTCCAGAGCACGCCGACGTTCACGAAGGCCGTCGCGTTCGGGAGCGCGCCGTGGAGCGAGAGCGAGTACGACCCGCCGAGCTGGGCACGCCCCTCGATCTGGATGCGCGGCAGGTTGCCGTTGCTGCACGGGCAACCCGCGGCGAACAGCACGTGGCGCGGCGGCACCGCGATGCCGCCGAAGGAGACGACCCGCACCACGCCGGCATCGACGCCGTAGGTGTCGTCGAACGCCGCGCCGAGGATGACGTCGGCGTAGCCGTCGGAGTCGACGTCGCCCGCGCTGCCGACCGAGAAGCCCATCTGGTCGCCGGCATCGTGACCCGCCCAGGTGTGGAGGACGTTGCCGGTGCGGCCGGAGAAGAGCTTGGCGACGCCCGCGTCGACGCCGTTGGTGTCGGCGAGGCGACCGCCGACGAGGAGGTCCTCCCAGCCGTCGGCATCGACGTCGCCCGCGTTGCGAACCGACCAGCCGAACTGATCGCCGGGCAGGTCGCCGGACCAGGTGTAGAGGACGCTGCCGTCGGCGCCGGAGTAGACGTGCGCCAGCCCCGCGTCCAAGCCGCCGCCATCGTTGAGATGCGCCCCGCAGATCACGTCTGCATAGCCGTCGTGGTTCACATCGCCCGCGCGGCTGACGCTCCAGCCGAGTCGATCGCCGCTGGCGTCACCGATGTGCGTGCGGATGGTTGCACCCGTTCGGCCCGAGAAGATGCGGACCTTGCCGCACTCCAACTTGCCGGGCGCATCGGCGAACGGCGCGCCTGCGACGACGTCGGTGAAGCCGTCGCCGTCGACGTCGCCCGCTCCGGACACCCACCAACCGAGTTGTTCGACCGGGGCGTCGCCGTCCGCGCTCCACAGGACGGCGCCGGTCTTGCCCGAGTAGGCGAGGATCTCTCCCGAAGCCGAGCCATTGTCGTCCTTGCCGGGAGCCGACACGGTGAAGTCGTCATAGCCGTCGCCGTTGGCGTCGCCGATGCCGGCGACGGAGATGCCGAAGAAGTCGTAGTCATTGGCGCCGGCGACCGTGTAGAGGAGGTTGCCGTTCGCGCCCGAGTAGACCCGGGCTTCGCCGCGGAAGGTCGCAGCGCGGATCAAGCGCGAGACGATGAAGTCCGCGTGTCCGTCGCCGTCGACGTCGCCCGCGGCGTCGACCGAGTAGCCCATCTCGTCGCCGTCGCCCGGGCCGTGCACTTCGTGGAGCAAGGCGCCGTTCGCGCCCGAGTGGACCCGCAGGACGCCGTTGTTGGTGCGCCCGTTCGTGTCCATGAACGGCGCGCTGTAGATGAAGTCGTCGACGCCGTCGCCGTTCGCGTCCCCGATCGTGCGGACGTTGTAGCCGAACTTGTCGACCGACCCGGCACCCTGGAAGGTGTAGAGCGTCGTCTGGGCGAGACCGGCGGCTCCCAACGCGGAAGCGGCGAGTACGAAATGAGCGAAGGAGGACATGGGTGACGGAAGAGCGATTCGCATGCGCGGGCGGTTCTCCCCGCGCCGGATGGCCGGGGGATTCAATCTCGCGCGCGGCGATTGCGCGAGCCCCTCGCGCAGGATCTCCATCGCCGGGAATCCGCCGGAGCCGACGAACCGTTGACAGCGCGCGCGTACGCGCTTGCGGAACACCGATCAGCGGCCGGACGCGGTCTTCTCGCGAGCTTGACGCACGATGTCCTTCACCGTCGTGGCCAAGGTCGGTCCGTGCCAGATGCGGCCGCCGCGGATCGCCCATGTCACCGCGCCGGTCGGTGACGCCTTGCCGTCGACGTACTCGTCGCAACCGGTCGGGTAGAGCCGCTTCAGGTTCTCGAGGGGGTTGCCGCGGACCAGGATCAGGTCGGCGCAAAGGCCGGGAAGCACGCGGCCGAAGGTGTCCGACATGCCGAGGACCTTGGCGCCGTCGTAGGTCGCGTGCCGGATGACCTCGAGCGGATGGAAGCCGGCCTCGAGGTGGAGCTCGAGTTCGCGCACGAGCCCGAAGCCGTAGAGGAGGTAGATGTAGCCGGCGTCCTCTCCGGTCGTGATCGTGCCGCCCAGTTCGGCGAAGCGACGCAAGGCACCCATCCAGATGCGGTAGTTCTCGCGCCACGCCGCTTCGTCCGCCGACGTCCAACCGATGAAGTAGCTGCCGTGCGAGTCGAGGCTCGGCGAGAAGAAGGCTTCCAGCGCCGGATGCAACCACTCGCGGAAGCAGGGCTGGTTCTGCGCGCGCATCACGTCGCGGCTCGCTTCGTACACCGCGAGCGTCGGGCTCCACGCGACGCCGCGATCGACGAGGTGTTGCAGCACCGCTTCCAGCTTGTCGGGATCGGTCTGTCGCCACAGATTGCCCGCTTCGCGGAAGCGATCGACCTCGTTGCTGTACGAAAACCTCGCGGGGAAGTCCTGCACGCCGCGCAGTGCGGCATCGGGGATGCCGTACCAGTGCTCGATGCAGTCGACGCCGGCATCGGCGTAGTCGAGCGCGTTGCACTCGCCGACGCCGATGTGCGCGGTCGTGCGCAGCGGGATCTGGTTCGACTCGTTCAACGCCGCGCGCAGCACCTCGGGCGGGTAGTTCACGTTCGACCAGAGCTTGATGCCGTCGCCGCCGGCCGACGCGATCGCGCGCACGCGCGCCACCGCTTCCGCGGGCGTGTTCACGGCGCCGAGCTGGTGGTAGAGCAGGATGCGCGGCGACGGGAACTCGCCCTTGTCCGCGCGCGAACGGACGCGCAACGACCGCGCCTGCGCGCTGCCGAGGTCGCGGATCGTCGTGATGCCGGACGCGAGCCAGATCGCGCCCTGGTACTCCATCGGGATCGGGATGCCGGCTTGCGCTTCGTGCAGGTGCGCGTGCGTCGCGACCAGTCCGGGTAGGAGCCAGTGGCCCGTGCCGTCGATCACGGCTTCCGCGTCGCCGTCGAGCGCGGCGACGATCCTCCCGTCGTGCACGTAGACGCTGGTCGGTCCGAACGGTGGAGCACCGTCGCCGCGGACCACCATCGCGTTGCGGATCTCGAGCGTGCCGGGGCGCTTGCCGTGAAGCTTGGCGGCGTCCTGCGAAGCGGCGTGCGCGGCGAGGACGGTTGCGGCGAGAAGGGCTCCGGCGAGGCGCGACATGCCGCGCAGGATACCGACCTCACGCGCGCGCGGTCTCGACCTCGGCGAGAGTCCGGTCGACGAGATCCTGGAAGTAGATCAGCGCGAGCGCGGTGCACACGCGCTGCGCGTTGCGCGAGCGCGGCTCGACGCCGCCGCGCGAGACCCAGGCGTGGAACACGCCGGCGAGTCGTTGATGGAGCAGCCGCAGCCCCGAGCTCAACGGCGCCGGCCAGGCCCAACGCAGATGGTGGCAGAGCCAGTCGCCGATCTTGGCGACGCCGTCGCGCAGGCCCTGGTCCGCGCGCAAGGTGCCGAGCACCAGCGCGGACCACACGGTGCGCGTGCCGTCGCGGGAGAGACGCAGCGCGCGGATCGCATGGTCGAAGTCGGTGTTGCGCACCACCAACGACTCGATCGCGTCCGAGTCACAGGAGAGGTTGTTCTCGACGAAGGCCGCCGCGAAGCGCTCGAAGACCAGCCGCTCGACCTCTTCGTCCTTCAGCCCGGGATACCAGCGGATGCCGAGCCAGTTCGCCGCGCGGGTGACGATCTCCCACCAGTTGTGATTGCGCGAGAACGGCGTGAGCTGCGCCTGCAGCGAATGCGTGCGTGCCTGCAGTCCGCGCAGGCTCTCGTTGATGATCCGCCACGCCTGCTCCTCGGCGCTCTGTTCGCCGTCGATCCGGCAACCGAGGACGTCCGCGACGATGCGCCGGCTCTCGGGCGCCATGCGGAGGAGGATCTCGTACGGGCGTTCGACGCCCTGGCGGCGTGCTGCGTTGCGTAGGTCCGTGCGGGAGAGCATCTCGGTGGGTTCGCGGCGCGCCATCTTTCGCCCCGGGGCCCTCGCCCGCAACGGGTGAACCCGCGAGGAAGCGGCGGCGTTCGCAGCGGCGCATGACCGGTCGGGTGTCCATGAAGCGATCGATCGCCCTCGTTCTGTGCGTGGTGATCCCGGTCCTGGGGCTCGCCTGCACCCGCCCGACCGGGCACCTCCAACGCCGGCTCGAGACCGTGTGCGCGCTGCGCAGCGATCTGACCGAGCTCGGCGACGCCTGCGACGACGACGAGGGCGAGCGCCTGCTCGCAGCGCTTGCGATCCTCGACACCCTGGTCCAGCTCGACGCTGAGTTGCCGGCGGCCGAGATCGGACCGTGGTTCTGCGGTTTCGGCCGGACCGCGGCGCTCTTGCTGCTCGCTCGTTCGCCGGACGGGGATCCCGCGCTGCTCGACATCGTGCGGACCGAGAAACCCGGCGGCGAGGACCTGCTCTGGTTGTCGGCCGGCCAGATGCTCGCGGTGCGGAGATCGCCCGGCCTCGCGACGACGGCGCTCCAGCGCCTCGCGCCCGTGCCTTCGGTCGACGTCGTCGATCGCCCGTCGTCGGGCATCAGCAAGGGCGGCTTCACGAGCATCGCCTGCGGCGGACCGCGGGTACCCGCAGGCTCTCCAGCCCTCGGAGTCTGGGTTCTGCGCACGGAAGAACGTGCGGGTGCTTGCCTCGTGGTGTGTGGCCCGACGGAGGTCTGGGCCGAACGCTGCATGGTGGACGAGAAGTCACACTGGCCCTGCGGCGCAGGCCGCCTCGGCGATGTCGCGGTCCAGCAGGCGTGCGCGGCCTGGTTGCGTGAACTCGCCGGAGCCGCAGGCGACGAGCCAGGTTCGCGGCGCGGAGTGTGCGTCGAGTGGAGGTCACCCGAGGACTTTGTCGCCGCGGTGGAGCGCGCACGCGACGCGTTCGCCGCGGAATGGGGTGGACTCATCGCGAGTCTCGACGCCGAGGCGGCCGCGAATCCTGCGCCGGCGATCGCGATCGGACTACGCGACCATCGCCGCGATCGCAGCACTCCCTTGCCCGCTTCGTTCGATCACATGTTGCGCCGGTAGCGTGATCCGGGGGGCTTGCCGTCCGTGCGCCGGATCAGGATCATTCCGCCCCATCGGGACGCCCGTCCCCAAGGAGGTCCGATGAGTTCGATCGAGCTGTGCCGGCCATGGCGCTCGCGCGAGGGCGCGGGCGTGGGATCCGTTTCTCTCTCTCTCTGCTCGCCGCCGCGCTCGCGACTGCTGAGCTGAGCGCCCAGGCGAAGACCGTGCATCCGCACATCGCGCCGTTGGGCACCGCACAGCCGAACCTGAGTCGGCCTTTCCCGACCTCGCCGCTGCTGAACATCCCCGACGGCATTTGGAACAACGGCGAGGGCTTTCCCGCGAGCGGGCTGCCCGACCACGGCGGCTGGCTCGACGCCGATCATATCGTGGGGCTGACGCTCGCGCAGGTCCACTGCTACACGGCGGCTCAGTACTACTGGCATCCCTACAACCCGAGCGGTCCCAACGGGATCGTGCAGCGCTTCGTGGGCTATTTGCGTCTGGGGCCGGCCTATCCCGCTGGCGCCAGCGTGGAAGACGCGGCCTTCGAGATCTTCGCGCCGCCGGTGCGCGATCCGAGCAAGCCTCTGGTGGTCCACATCGCTGCATGGGCGACGTTCGGGACGCCGCTCGACGGCGATGGCAATCTGCGGGCCGACCTCCAGAAGTACCCCGGTCACCGCCGGCTCGACGGCCTCGTCTACTCAGGCGGCACGCCAGACCAGATCTTCCGGCCCTACGACCAGATCGACCTCGTCGCGAATCCACCCGCCGGCTACCAGGTTGTCGCGGCGTACATCGTCCCCCGGCTCGGTGGACGCTCGATGATCTTCGAGATGCAACGCTACGAGCAGCTCGCCAAGGTCGTCGACCTGATGCTCGCGCAACCCGCCGGTTCGAACTACCTGCCGGCGACCTTCACGCCGATCGCGACTCCCCAAGCCAAGCTGATCGCCGGCGGGTCCTTCGGCGGGCTGACCTCTCAGATGGCGGTGATGCACTTACCGCAGGTCTTCCATGGCGCGGGCAACGGCGCGTTCTCCGCCTCCCTGCGGCGCACCATGGGTGAGCAGTTCGCCTGGAACCTCATCGGCCGGCGCAGCGGAATGGGTCTGGACGAGACCTCGCTGTCGATCCGCGACATCCTCGAATGGGCGTCCTGGTACCGGCAGGTCGGCTGGGACTTCTTCTCCGGCTCGTCGATCCTGCGGCGGCGGCGCGGCGAGCAGTACCGCCCGATCGCGAGTCTGCTCGGCGACGAGGACACGGTGACCTGTGGGGTCGATTGGATCCCGTATCTGAGCGGCACGCGCGACCACGTCGCCGCGGGCCTTTCTCCGGCGACCGCGGCGCCCCCGGCGATCGGCAACGCGGACCACTATTGGACGATCGTCGACCGGCGCTGCCATGGCGAGGGCGGGGAGCACTTCAACCCGATCACGTCGGCGCCGAGCACCGTCGCCGAGGACTTCGAGAAGACCTTCCTGCCGGTCGTGCGCGCGCATTGGTCGCAGACGCAGGGCACGACCTATCCGAGCCTCGGGCTGGTCCCCGACGACGGTTCGGAGGATCCGTACGACGCGCTGCTGTCGCGAGGCATTCCGTCGGTGCCGCCGGTCAACAACCTGCTCCAGCTCGATCCGAACTTCGGGAGCGGCGGGCGAACTGTCGGTCATGGGCTGTGCCTGGGCGCGGACGAGTCGCTGAAGTCCGCGGTCGTCAACGGCGCAACCTACGTCTTCGCCGGCGACGCCGACGGGATCGTGCACCGCTTCACGCTGGATGCCGCGACCCAGTCCTTCGTCGAACAGGCGCGCTCGCCGTCGCTGGGCTTCGGGGTCTTTGCGCTCGAGGTGGCGGCCTTGCAGAGCGCCTCGCCGCCGGTGGTGATCGCCGGCACGCACCGGCACCTCTACCAACTCGATGCGCTGACCTTGCAGCCGATCCCCGGGCGATACCGGCTTCTCGGCGAGTTCGAGCGCTCGCGTCCGCGGCGGATCGCGGTGGCCGAAGTGCACGCGGCATCGATGGGACCTGAGATCCTGCTCGTGACCTTCCAGGGCCAGCTCCTGGTGATGGACCAGACGTTTGGTGTGTTGACCGATCTCGGCGAGCCGGGGATCCAGGACTTCGTCGTGCACTCGACGATGAGCTACACCGGCTTCGCGAACACGACGTCGACGACGCCGATCACGCTGCTCTCGCACCGCGGACACCTGGCCAACGTCACGTTGAACAACCAGGCGATCCAACCCGGCGCACAGCCGGCGGTGCTCCACTGCTGGTCGAAGCCGCAGCGCGGTTGGCCGGGGGACCTGGAGGTCGTTTCGGGACCTGCGGGTGATCAGGTCGTGGCGTGTTTCGAGGTTCACGCGCACTACCAGGCCCCAGTTCGGCATTTCGACGCGTTCTCGCTGTTCGACGGGCCGTCCGGCGGGCTCGGCTTGCAAAGCGGTGGCGCGATCGTGGCTCCCCGTGACCTCGAGGTCGTGCACGACGTCGCGGGAAACGTGATGGGCTACGTCGTGCTCGAGCCGGAATGGATCCGCTGGATTCCCGTCACGGGGACGAGCAGGACGGTCTTGGCCGCCACGTTCTCGCCCGCGAGCCGGCCGATCGCGCTCGAGGCCGTCGACCTGGTGGCTTCAGCCTCGGGCGAGCCGGTCGAGGAATTGGTGATCTCGACCTTGGCCGGTCATCTGGTCTGGTTCCGCGTGTCGGATCTGACCGGTGGCTCGAACCTCTTCATGACCGGTCAGCCCCGCCCCGGGCCAGGTCCTCATGCGCGGACCAACCACACGCTCGCCGGAACCTGGGGCCTGGTGTCGCGGATGAAGGTCATCGGCGATGCGGGCGACGAGTTGATCTCGCACCTCCTCTATGGCATCACGCAGGCTGGGGAGTTGTACGAGGTCGATCCCTACAACGGGGCGTCGGTGCTGCTCCGCGATGTGCGAGCGCTCACGGAGCTTCCTGGCAATCAGTTCGTCGCGTTCGTACCACTCAGCCCGATCCGGGACCTCGCCTATGTCG
>JACRLW010000097.1 GCA_016235155.1 Planctomycetota bacterium | reverse complement strand
GTCGCGCACGCGAGCGTGAGCGGCGTGGGGGAGTAGGCGCGGATCAACGGCACGGCAGCGGGGTCGTCGACGCCGCCGTAGAGGTCCTGGCAGAAGAAGGCGAGGCCGCGCGCGCGGTCCCGAGCGTCGAGCGGCTCGGCCCAGGTCGCGCTGGTCAGGTCGCAGAGCAGGAGCGAGCCGTCGGGCCGGCACAGGACGTTCGCCGGATGCAGGTCGCGCGCGTGCAGGCCCGCGTCGTGGGCCGATCGCAGCAGGCAACCGGCGGCCGTCGCTTGCTCGGCGGAGAGCGGGCCGCGCGGGAGCGGGTTCGCGCCGGGAACGCTGCGCGTGACGACGAACGACCGCGATCCGTCCGCCGTCTCGATGCGGCCGGCGGCGAGACCCTCGACGCAGGGCAGCGAGCGCCGCGACGCTTCCCGCAGTCGATCCAGCTCGACGAGTCCGCGCGCGCCGCGCCAGGCGTCGCGCGCGCGATCGGCGAGCGTGACCGCGCGGTGGAACTTCACGTGCACGGCGAGTCCCGGCGCGATCTCGCCCGCGACGGCTGGGCCGGCCTGAGGAGCTTCGGATGAGGGACATCGCCCCGGATCCCACGTGGCCGGAGACGGCGAGCGGCTCGATCACGTCCGGCGCGGCGAGAAGGGTGCAGCGCGCGCCGTCGCTCGTCATGATGGCGCGCTCGATGAACGGCGCGGCGTCGGTTCGATGGTTCGGCGGTGCGCTCACGACGGCATGAAGAAGCTGCACCGATACTACCTGAAGGAGCTGACGCTCAACGCGTTGATCTCCGGGGTCGTGCTGTTCGGCATCGTGCTGATCTCGTTCGTCTACCGCGGACTCACGCGCGCGCAGGGCTTCGGGTTCGCGGCGGCGGCGGAGATCACGCTCTACATGGCGGCGGACAGCCTCCAGCACCTGATGCCGATCGCGCTGCTCTTCGCGACCGTGCTGACCTTCGCGCGGGCGTCGCGCGACCGCGAGATCACCGCGATCCGTGCGGCGGGGATCAGCCCGCGCACGGCATTGGTGCCGGCGATGCTGCTCGGCATCCTCGTCAGCCTGTTCGCGATGCAGGTCTTCCACCAGATCGCGCCCGAGTTCCACTTCCGCAAGTTCCGCGTCGTCGCGGACGGCATCCGGAAGTTGATGAGCTCGACCGGGATGATGACCGATCGTTTCGAGACCCAGAACCTCCTGATGACCTGGGACCGAAAGACGCCGGACAACCACTGGCACGAGGTCATCATCCGCGTGCTGCGCAAGCAGCCCGAACTCGGTCCGTTCGAGGCGGGGGTGTTCCTCGCCGACGAGGCGTGGATCGAGGACAGCGGCGACGACGTCCTCACGATGGCCTTCCGCAACCCCCGCAACATCGCGAGCGCCACGGCCGGTCCGTCCTCCCTGCCGGAGTTCACGCGGATCAGCGTCAGCCTGCGCTCGATCGTCGCCGACGAGGAACTGCGCAAGGAGGACGAGCGCGACCAGACCAGCGACCAGCTCCTGTCGGAGGTCTACCGCGGCGTGCACAAGCGGCCGATCACCGCCGAGTACACCGTCGCCCGCCGCACCTGCTTCGGACTGCTGCCGGCGCTGCTCGCGCCGATCGGCTTCTGCATCGGCGTGATGTCGCGCGACCGCGGCCGCGTGACGGCGCTGGTGTTCTCGCTCGTTCCGCTCTGTCTGTTCTACTTCGCCGACTTCTTCGGCACCCAGTTCGTGCGCGCGACGGAGCAGCCGCTGTTCGCATACACCGCCGCCGTCGTGCTCGCGCTCGCCGGGATCCCGTTCTGCTGGCGCCTGCTGCGTCTCTGATGCGGCGATGAAACTGCTGTTCGGAGACCGTCTCGATCGCTACCTGGGCGCGAGCATCGCCGCCGCGTGGTGCGCGGCGCTGCTCTTCATGGTGATGCTCGTCTCGCTCATCGACCTGCTGCTGCACATCGGCGGGTACCTGAAGGGCGCGGAGACCCGCGGCGTCGGCGGACTCGGGCTGATCGCCGATCTCGCGTACTACTACGCCCTGTCGATGCCGCTCACCTTCGTGATGGTCGCGCCGTTCGTGACGGTGATCGCGGCGATGTTCGCCGTCTCGGCGTTGTTCGCGTCGAACGAGATCGCGCCGATGCTGTTCTGCGGCCGCTCGATCCTGCGCATCCTGCGCCCGGTGAGCTGCGTCGCGACGATCGCCGCCGTCCTGATGGTGGCGTGCTGGGAGTGGGCGATCCCCGCGGTGAACGACGAGTGGACCGTGATGGGGCGCACGCTCGAAGCCCAAGAGGGCGTCGCCGAAACGAAGAACGTCGTCTTGAAAGTGCGCGAGAGCGGCGTCGACCAGACCCTGTTCGTGACGCGCTACGACCATGCGCACCGCCACCTCGCCGGGGTCACGCTCGTCGACCGCGGCAGCGGGCCGCACGACGTGCTGACGATCACCGCGAGCGAGGCGACCTGGGACGACGAGCGCGGCGATTGGCAGCTCGTCGGCGGCGAGCGTCGCACCCCCGATCGCGCGATGGCACAACCCTGGCTCGGGGTGCCGACCGCGACGCCCGAGCTCCTCGCGCGGCTCGGCAAGGAGGGCAAGGAGACCGTGCAACGCTCTTACGGCGAACTACTCGACCTCCGCGGACTGCGCCCGGGTCGCCGCGACCTCGTGCTCGAGTTCCACGCGCACATCACGTTCCCGCTCGCGAACCTCGTGCTCCTGCTGCTCGCGCTGCCCTTCGCCGTGAACTACGAACGCGGCCGCCGCGTCGAGCGCGTCGTCTTCGCCGTCCTGGTCTGCGGCCTCTACCTCGTCACCGATCTCTCCTGCCACAGCCTCGGCCTCGCGACCCTCCACCCCGTGCTCGCCGCGTGGCTGCCGACGATCGTCTTCGGCGCGTTTGGCTGCGTGTTCTTCGCGGGCATGCGGAGCTGACGATGATCCCGACCGACCCGATGCCCTCCGGCGAGGAACGCAGCAAGCAGCCCGGCGAATCCCGCCCGAGCATCCCCGGCTGGGTCCTGGTGATCGTGATGGCCGGCCTCGCCGCCGCGCTCGGCTGGTTCATCGCGAGGGCGGCGACGAGGTGACGGCAGGGAAACCTGTGACGGCCCGCAGCCCCTCGGCTATCCCGCGCCGGCACGCTGGACTCGGTGGTCGATCGGCTTGACGACCCCGCTCCGCGTTGCTTCCGTTCCCCCGTTCGGGCCGGCGGAGAACCGATCCGCCGGGAGAAGACCATGACCTGCACCGGTTCGCCGAACGGGCCGTTGAGCAACGGTCAGACCTTCCTCGTCATTCACGAGAGTGAGGACCTTCCTCCCGTCGCGCCTGCCCCGAATCCCGACGTCGGCGAGAACCTGCAGCGCATCGAGGAGATCGGTCACCAGGGAGGGCAGACTCCATGAACGCGCGTCATGCCATTCGACGAGCCCTCGTTGCCGGCAGCCTGGCCGCGTTCCTGTCGGGAAACCCGGTTGCACAGCAGTTCCGGCAGTTCCAGCCCTGGGAGCTCTGGGCCGGTGCCGATCATCTCCTCGACGTCAACGGGGACGGTGCGCCGGACATCATTCACCCGTTCGTCGCGAGCGCGCAGCACATGACGTGTGCGTACCGCGACGGTCGTGCGCTGGGTGAGTTCGGTCCTTCGATACCGATGCCGACTCCATCCGGTGCGGCGTGGTTCTCGCGAGTCATGGCTTACACGCCGCTCGATGCGGAGGGTGACGGCGACATCGACATCGTCGCCCTCACCATCGTGGTCAATGGAGCGACGATCACCACGGGACCGGTGGTCATGTGGTTGAACGATGGTGTAGGCGGGTTCTCGGCTGCCCAGCTGAATCGCCTTGTGACGCAGGTGCCGATCGTGATTCCGCTGCCGTTCGGTCTGGTGTCGGTGGACCTGAATACCGACGGCTACGACGACATCTTCCTGATCGAGTCCCCCGCCCCCTCTCGTGTTCTCCTGAACGACGGGAGCGGGCACTTCACGGAACTGCCGGCGGCGTGTCCGGGACCCGCGCAGGGTTTGAGTCTCGTCCTGCGCGACCTGGATCGGGACGGCGACGCCGACCTTGTCGGAGCGCGGCTCGCGACCGCGCCGTCGCAGCAGGGTTTCTTGTGGCGGAACGACGGAACGGGTCGCTTCAGCGTGGTCTCGACTCCGGGGCTGACCAGTTGCGACCACGTCGATTCCGGCGACATCGACGGGGACGGCGATCTCGACCTGGTCTTTGCGACCTGGACAGAGGTTCCGGTCGTCTGGCTCAACGACGGCTACGCGAACTTCAGCGAAGACCTCACGCGCCTGCCGCCATTGCCGATCCCGGTGCCGCCGCCGCACCGGCACTCCCGAGTCTGGCTGCGTGACCTCGACCTCGACGGCGACCTCGATCTGGTCGACGGCTACGCGTACCAGTGCCGCATCCTGATCAACGACGGGACGGGGCACTTCAGTGACGCCACGATGGCTTGGGGGATGTGGACCACGGCGCTCGACCACAGCTTCGCCGCCGACCTCGATCGCGATGGGGACGTGGACCTCTTGGGCGTGCGCGGCGGCGCCACCACGACCGGTGTCTTCTTCAACCTCCTGCGCCACGCCCACAGCAACGCGCCGGTCATCGGCGGCAACTTCGACGTCGAGATCGACGGAAGCCCCGGCGCCCTCGCCGTCTACGGCATCGGCTTCGCGCGGCGCGACGTCTTCGTCCCCGGCCTCGGGTTCTGGGCGCTCGACCCGGCACTCTCGGTGATGTGGCCGCGCGCGGAACTCCTCGATCCGACCGGGGCCTACCGCGCTTCGTGGCCGGTGCCGAGTCAAGCCGCGCTGCGCGGCGTGGAGATCTTCGTGCAGGGAGCGGTGATCGAGGTCAGCGCCCCGCTTCCCGTGCGCTTCACCAACCTCTGGCGGACGGCAATCCGGTAGTCACTCGCCGCCGGCGAGCAGTTCGCGCCATTCCGCGAGCTTCTCCAGCGCTCCGCGCGGGCTGATGCCGTCGACGTCCAACGCCTGGAGTTCGCGCAGCACGCGCGACGACGCGCTCTCGAACAACTCGAGCTGGCGTGCGCGCGGCGATTCCTCGGCCTCGCGCTGCGGCAGCGCCGGCGCATCCTCCTCGAGCTTCTCGAGCACCGCGCGCGCGCGCGTGATCACGTCCCTCGGCACGCCGGCGAGGCGAGCGACGTGGAGCCCGTAGCTGCGGTCGGTGCCGCCCTCTTCGATGCGGTGGAGGAAGACGACCTCGTCGCCCCATTCCTTCACCGCGACGCGTTGGTTGACGACGCCCGGCCGTTCGTCGGCCATGCGCGTGAGCTGGTGGTAGTGGGTCGCGAACAAGGCGCGGCAGCCGATGCGACCGTGCAGGTCTTCGGCGATCGCCCAGGCGAGCGCGAGTCCGTCGTAGGTGCTCGTGCCGCGGCCGACCTCGTCGAGGATCACGAGGCTGCGTTCCGTGGCGTGGTTGAGGATGTTCGCGGTCTCGACCATCTCGACCATGAAGGTCGACGAGCCGCGGCTGATGTCATCCGACGCTCCGACGCGCGTGAAGATGCGGTCGGCGACGCCGAGGTGCGCGCGCTTCGCGGGGACGAAGCTGCCGATCTGCGCGAGCAGCACGATCAGCGCGTTCTGGCGGATCCAGGTCGACTTGCCCGCCATGTTCGGGCCGGTCAGCAGGACGAGCCGGCGCTCGGGCAACGCGAGGTGCGTGTCGTTGGGGACGAAGCTGCCCGCGGCGTGCGTCGCCTCGATCACCGGGTGACGGCCGTCTTCGATCTCGAGCCTGCCCGAGTCGTCGACGACCGGGCGCTGGTAGCCGCGATCGCGCGCGACGACCGCGAGGCCGGTGAGCACGTCGATCGCGGCGACGCGCGCCGCGGTGTCCTGCAGGCGCGCGGTCGCCGCGGCGATCACGAGGCGCACGCGGTCGAAGAGCTCGTACTCGAGCGTCTTGCTGCTCTCCTCCGCGCGCAGCACCTTCGACTCGAAGCCGCGCAGGTCGTCGGTGACGTAGCGCTCCGCGTTGCGCGTCGTCTGGCGCCGTTGGTACTCGGGCGGCAGCGCGACGTGACGGTTCCCCTGCGTGATCTCGATGTAGTAGCCGAAGACGCGGTTGAACCCGACCTTGAGGTTGTGGATGCCGGTGCGCTCGATCTCGCGCGCCTGGAAGTTCGCGAGCCAGCTCTGGCTGTCGCGCGCGAGCGTGCGGAGTTCGTCGAGTTCGGCGTCGTGACCTTCGCGGATGAGGCCGCCGTCTCTGGTCGTCGCCGGCGGCTCGTCGACGATCGCGCGGCCGATCGCATCCGCGACGTCCACCAGGGGATCGAGGCCCTCGCAGGTTTCGGCGAGCAGCGGTGCATCGAGGTCGTGCAGTGTGCCGACCAGCGACGGCAGCCGCAGGACGCTCGCGCGCAGGGCGACGAGATCGCGCGCGTTGGCGCGGCCGGTCGCGATGCGGGTCGTGAGGCGTTCGAGGTCGAGGACGCCGGCGAGCGACTCCTGCACCTTGCGCGCGCGCGTCGCGTCGGCGAACAGCGCGGCGACCGCCTGTTGACGCCGCAGGATCGCCGCCGGCTCCGCGAGCGGCGCGACCAGCCATTCGCGCAGCAGGCGCTTGCCCATCGGCGTCTTCGTGCGGTCGATCACCGCGACGAGCGGCGTGCCCTGGCCGTCGCCGCGCAACGGAGCGACGAGTTCGAGGCTCTGGCGCGTGACGGCGTCGAGCGTCATGAACGCACCGGCACGCCAGTGCGTGATGCGGCGGATGTGCGGCAGCGCCGCGAGCTGCGTCTCCTGCAGGTACGCGATCAGAGCACCGGCGGCGGCGGTCGCGAGCGGGACTTCGGACAGACCGAAGCCTTCGAGCGTGCGCGTCGCGAAGAACTTCGTCAGCGTCGCGTGCGCGGTGTCCTTGCCGAAGTCGTGGCTCGCGCGGCGCGTCACCGCTGCGCGCGTACGCGCGACCCGTTCGCGCAAGGCGTCGGCGTCCTCGCGCACGAGGATCTCGGCCGGTTCGATGCGCAGCAGCTCGTCGTCGAGCCGGGTCGAATCGCACTCGCTGACGGTGAACGCCCCGGTCGAGAGCTCGACCCAAGCGAGCCCCGCCCGGCCGTCGCGTTCGAGCACCGCGGCGAGATGGTTCGCGGCGGACCCGCGGAGCAGGTCGTCTTCGGTCAGCGTGCCGGGAGTGACGACGCGCACGACCTGCCGCTCGACGAGTCCCTTGCACTCGCGCGGGTCCTGCATCTGCTCGCAGATCGCGACCTTCTCGCCGAGTTCGACGAGGCGGCGCAGGTAGTTGTCGACGGCGCGCACCGGCACGCCCGCCATCGGGATCGGGTCCTCGCCCTTGTTGCGCGAAGTCAGGGTGATCTCGAGCAGCGCCGACGCGCGCTTCGCGTCGTCGAAGAACAGCTCGTAGAAGTCGCCCATGCGGAAGAAGAGCAACGCATCGGGATGCCCCGCCTTCGCCGCGAGGTACTGCGCCATCGCGGGCGTCGCCGCCGCACTCGGGCCGCTCACCACGACGACCTCATGGAGTCTCCCTCGCCCGGCGCGGCGCGAGGTCGAGCAGGTGTTCCGCTTCGTCCGTGATGATCGCCGTCGCGCGCCGCACCTCGTCGCGGGTCGTCGTCGGTCCGAAGGACAGACGGATCACCTCGCGCGCGGCGCGCTTGTCGAGGCGGATCGCGCGCAGCACGTGGTTCTCGCCCTCGTGCCCGGTGTGGCAGGCGGCGCCCGTCGAGAACGCGACGCCGCGCTCGTCGCAGCGGTGCTGGAGCGTCTGACCGACGACGCCGGGGATCCGCATCGACAGGACGTGCGGCAGGCGGCGCTGCGGGTGGCCGAGGCGCTGCGCGTCCTGGAACGCGTGCGCGAGTTCGTCGAAGGCGAACGCGGCGAGGGCGTCGGTGTGCGCGGCGTGGTGCGCGAGGTGCGTGAGCATCCACTCCGCCGCCGTGGCGAGGCCGACCGCCCCCGCGACGTTCTCCGTGCCGCCGCGCAGTCCGCCCTCCTGACCGCCGCCCGGCTGCAACGGCGTGATCTGCGCCTTGCTCGACAGGGCGAGGAAGCCGACGCCGCGCGGTCCGCGCAACTTGTGACCCGAGACGGCGACCGAGTCGACGCCCGCGAGGTCGAGGTCGAAGTCCACCTTGCCGTAGGCCTGCACGAGGTCGACGTGCAGGTGCGCGTCGGGCGCGACGCGCCGCACGAGTTCGACGAGTTCGTCGAGCTGTGGCAGCGTGCCGAGTTCGTTGTGTCCGAACAGGATCGACACCACGCGGACGTCCGGGCCGAGGTGGTGGAAGAGAGTCTCGGGCGCGACGTCGCCGTGGTCGGTGACCGGCAGTTCGACGAGTTCGTGGCGTCGCGCCGCGAGCAGAGGTCGCAGCGCGAGCACCGCGGCGTGGTCACTGGCCGCCGCGAGCACGCGACCCGGCGGGCGCGCCCATGCTGCTCCCGCCACGCCGAGCAGGTCCGCTTCGGTGCCGCCCGAGGTGAGCACGAGCTGCGCGGCGCCGACGCTGCCGCGAAGGAACTCGCGCGCGTCGTCGAGACGTTGCCGCGCGGTGCGGCCGAAGCGATGCGACGACGACGGATTGCCGAAGCACCGCTCCTGCATCTCGCTCATCGCGGCGATCGCTTCGGGAGCCGCCGGCGTCGTTGCGGCGTGGTCGAGGTAGATCGCGTCGTCGGTCACGCGTCGTCGGACTCCTGGTCGGACTCGACGTCGGGCACCGCGTCGGGCTCGACCCGTTCCCCGCGCGGCACGCCGTAGGACTTGAGCTTCTCGTAGAGCGTCGTCGGCGAGATGCCCAGGAGCTTCGCCGCGAGCCGCTTCACGTTGTTCGACACCTCGAGCACCGCCAGCACGTGCCGTTCCTCCACCTGATCGAGGCGCGGCACCCAGGCGAAGTCGGAGTCGCGCTCGCGGAACTCGGGCGGAAGGTCGGCGAAGCGCACCACTCCGCCCACGGCGCGAACCGCCGCGGTCTGGACGACGCGTCGCAGCTCGGCGACGTTCTCCGGCCACGAGTGAGCCGCCAACGCGAGCTGCACGCCGGGTCCGAGCGTGAGGGCGCCGCCGGCCGCCGGCGGTCCGAGTTCCTCCAGGACGGCCAGCGCCAGGCGCTCGATGTCCTCGCGATGTCCTCGCAGCGGCGGAACGCAGAGATCGATGCCCGAGATCTCGCGCTGCAGCGCGGGGTGCAGGCGGGCGTCGATCTCCTCGAACCCGGCGGCGGCATGACCGATCACGATGCGCGGCGCATGTCCACTCGCGCGGGCCGCCGCGATGCGCATCGCGAGCGTCGCCTGGAGGTCGGCCGGCAGGTGTTCGGGTTGGTCGAGGAACAGCGTGCCGCCGCCGACGCGCGAGAGACACGTGCCGGCGCTGTCGTGGACGACCGAACCCTCGGCGATCCCGAACAGGAGCTCCCGCACGCGCGCCAACGGGAGCAGGCGCACGTAGCAGGTCACGAACGGTCCGCCGACGTCCTTCGCCTCGGAGTGGAGGAAGCGGGCGAGCTCCTCCTTCTCGGTCCCAGGTTCGCCGGCGAGGCGCACCAGTTCGCGCGACCCGGCAGCTTCGACGAGGCGGCGCCGAAGGTTGGCGAGACGGCCGCTCGCGAGGATCGACCGGCAGGCCTCCGAGCGGACGAACAGCAGCCGCTCGAGTTCGGAATCCCGCCGCGCGCGGACCTCGCTGTCCTCGATCGCGCGCCAGAGCAGGGCTCCGAAGGTCGAGGCGAGCGCGGAGGCGTCGCTCGCGGAGCTGGCCGTCGGACCGCGATGGCCGATCACGAGGAGTCCGACGGTCGCGCCGCGCAGCGGGACGACGATGCGCTCGGCGTCGGGGTCCTCGGGATCGAGCACGCGCGGCTCGGGGGAGTCGTCGATCCCGGCGACGACCTCGCTCGGGATCGGGAGACGGTGCGTCGGGTCGTCCGAAGTCGCGAGCAGGTGGAGCGTGCCGTCGAGCCTGCGGGCGATGAAGCCCGCGCGGCGTCCGGTCAGCGCCAGCAGCTCGGCGAGAGCGCGCTTGCCGATCGAGAGCGGGTCGCCCTCGTGGAGGCCGATCCGCAGGAGGGACCCGAGCAGCTCCTCGCGCTGTTCCCCGGTCTGCACCGGCGTCTGGCTGCGTGGCGCGCCGAGATCCGAGCGGCGGATCGAGACCGTCGAACGGCTGCCGTTCTCGACCAGCTCCACGAGCGCGCCGGAGGGGACCCGCCTCAGTTCGACCAGCGTCATGCCGACGGTCAGCGTGTGACCGGTTCCGAACACGCCGTCGGGTTGCGCGATCCCGTCGAGTAGCGTCGGGTTGGTCGCGCTCAGGTGGCGGAAGCGGACGGTCTCCGTCTCCAGGTCGTGTTCGAGGACGACGTGCCGCCGGCTCACGCTCGGGTCGCTGACGACGATGTCGCAGTCGGCGCCGCGACCCAGCACCAGGCTCGGCCGGTCGAGGTCCACCCAGCGGAGCGTCGACGCGCCGTGGATCAGCAGGCGCAGACGGTAGATGGGCGTCGTCACGGCGGGGCTTTCGCGGGCGGAGTATCGCGACGTACCGAGCGCCGCGGAAGTGCCTCGGTCCGGAGCCTCGCGTGGCCGATGTAGCGCCCGTGTCGACGACAGCACTCGCCGTCGGTCTCGCCGTCGCGCTGGCTTGGGCCGCGCGTGCGGCGGTACGGCGGCGTCCGGTGCCGAGTGCTGCGATCGAACGCGTCCGACGCGAACTCCTGCTCCGCCATCCCGACGTG
>JACRLW010000096.1 GCA_016235155.1 Planctomycetota bacterium | reverse complement strand
ATCGCCGATCGGCACGATCAGGGTCGCGGGCACCGCGCGGTTGCGGAGCAGGCGCGCGACCTCCGCACCCTGCGGTCCGAGGTTGCGGCGGCCGTCGGTCAACAGGATCACCGCCGCCACGTTCGCCGCGGCCGCACGGCCGAGCGCTTCGCGCACGGCGCCGCCGAGGTTGGTGTAGCTGCCTTCGGCGCGCAGTGCGGTCGCGTCGAAGCTCGGCGTAGTCCGCGGCTGCGCCGCTTCCTCGTCGCGACGCAGTTCGAGCGACGCGATCGGTTCGAGACCCGCGGCGAACGACCACACCAGCACGCGGTTGTGCGCGCGCAGCGTCTCGAGCAGCGCGCCGTCGTCCCGTCCGAGCAGGGTCTGCGCGAGCTGCACGCGTGACGTCGCGCCGGGATCGCGGACGCCGAGTTCGCGCCATGCGGTCGCCAGCGCCTGCACCTGGGGGTGACGGAAGCCGTCGACCTGCGTCATCGACTGCGAACCGTCGACGAGGATCAGGGTCTGGCCGGGTCGCACTTCGCGACGCACGGCGACGAGCTGCGGATCGAGCAGCAACAGGCACGTGAGGACCACCGCCGCGGCGCGCAACGAAGTCAGCACGAGCCGCCGCGCACGGGTGAGACGGTGCGCGTCGCGCGCGTACGCGAACACGACGATGCCGAGCACGGCGGCGATGCCGAGCAGCACGAGCAAGCCGCGGCCACCCGACGGGAACGCCGCGAACTCGAGCGCGAGTTCGCTGTCGTCGGTGACATGCATGCCCTTGGCACCGGCGAGCCAGCGGAGGAGTTCGTCCATGCGTGAGCGCGCGCCTCAGCGCCGCCCGAACCTCCAGGCGAGGACCGACTCGAGCAGCATCGCGAACAGCATCACCAGACCGAGCCAACGCCACAGCGAGCCGCCGCCTGTTCCTGACCCTCGCGCACCGTGACGCGTTCGCGCAGTTCCTCCGGCAACGAGCTGACCAGCGCCGCGGAACCGAGCGGTTCGAGTTCGCCCTCCTCCGGCAGCGGATTCCGCGCGCAGAGCAGCGTGTCTTCGCCGCCCGCGTGCGTCTTGCGCACGACGGCGAACAGCCCGGTGCCGGGGAGTTCCGCCATCGGCACCTTCACGGCAACGACGTCGGCGCCCGACGGCGGCGCGGCGAAGGTGCGCGCCTCGGCGTCGCCGCCCCTGCTGCGCACTTCGACGTCGGGCCGGTGTCGGCTCGGGTCGACGTCGATGATCAAGGTGCCGTCGGGCCGCAGGTTGGTGCGGCCGAAGTCCTGCGGGCGCGCGGTCGTCGCGTGCAGTCGTTCGAGCGTGATGAGGAACGCGGGCCACCGCGGCCAGTCGGTCCACGCCGCGTCGGCGCTCGTCGCGATCACGTGCACGCGCCCGCCGTCGCCGAACGGCTTGCCGGCCAAGAGGGGTTCGCCGTCGGCGTCGCCGACGCGCAGCGCGATGTCGACCGGAGCGTTGGGGTCCTCGCGCAGCGTGATCCAGCGTCCGACCAGCACGAGCTGCGCGAACATCGTGCGCAACGCGTCGCGCGCGTACGCGAAGAGCGGCTGTTCGCCGTCGACGAGCCAGACGCCCTTCGGTTGGTCGAGGTCGCCGGCGACGCCGACCGGTTGCAACGGCAGGAGACCCTGGCCGTTCTTCCAGAGCAGCTGGGAGTAGTTCGCGACGTCGATCTGGTCGCCGAGCCAGAACGCGACCCCGCCGCCCTGGCGCGCGAAACCTTCGAGCCGCGCGACCACCTCGGGCGTGACGCGCGCGACGTTCGCGAGCAGGAGGAGGTCGGCTTGCGCGAGTTCCTCGACCGGCACCGTTGCGAGTTCGTGGTCGGGGTGTACGCGCACGTCGATGCCGAACGTGGCGCCGTCGCCGCCCTCGAGCGCGGCGGCGAGGTAGAAGGTCTCGGCGTCCTCCGGCGCTTCGCCGATCGCGCCGTCGAACACGAGCACCTTCGACGCCGCGCGCACTTCGACCGCAAAGCTCCTGGTGTCGTCGACCGCGTAGCGATCGTTCGGCAGGGCGGCGCCCACGCCGTGCCAGCCGGCGACATGGAAGGTCTCGACGAACGCGAGCCGCGCCGTCTCGCCCGCCGCGATCGCGGGCACCGGCATCGCGCTGCGGTTCTTGCCGTCGACTTCGACCTGGAGCTCTTGGGGCGACGACTCGTCGCGGCCGAAGTTCCTCACGTCGACGACGACGTTCATCGGCACGCCGGCGATCGCGACGCGGTCGGCGCAGCGCACGTCGATCACCGCGACGTTCTCCTGGTCGCGCGCGCCGACGTCGATCACCTGCAGGTGCTGCGACTCGGGATCGCGCGCCGCGAGCCACGCGACGAATGCCGCGTTCGGCTCGCCGCCGCGCGCGACCCAGTCACGGCGGCGCAGGGCGGTGACGACGTAGGTCTCGGTGCGGTCGGCGGCCTGGGCTGTGGCGCTCACGTCGTCGAGCTTGGGCAACAGCACCGCGAGATCGAGCGCGACGTCGCTCGGCCGCAGCGTTGCGACGGCCTCGCGTACGCGTCGCGGCAGGTCCGCACCCGAGGGCACGGCGGCGAGCAGCGCTTGCCCGGGCGCCGAAGTGAGCAGCAGCGAGAACAGGTCGCCCGGTCGTTCCTCGGCGACGTTCGTCGCGAGCCGGATCACCGCTTCGCGCGCGCGGTCCATCGCGTCGTCGGCGCCGCCGCGGTGCGCCATCGACGGCGAGTCGTCGATGCACACGACATGGTGACCGATGTCGTTGCCGAGCACGCCGCCCGCGAGGCGCGGACGGGCGACGAGCAGCACGAGCAGGAGCACCGCGAGCGTGCGCAGCGCGAGCACGAGCCACTGCTCCATCTGCAAGCGTCGGCGGTTGAGCCGCATCGCGCGCAGCAGGAACTCCATCGCCGCCCAGCGACGCTTGTCGAAGCGCCGGCGGTTGAGGAGATGGATGACGATCGGCACCGCGACGAGCGGTAGGGCCCAGAGCAGCAGCGGATTGAGGAAGGCGAGGCCGAGCGTCATCACTCACCGCTGGTAGATCGGGAGGTACGCGTACGGCAACTGCAGGATCGTCAACGCGATGCCCGTGCCGTAGGTCGAGCCGACGCCGTCACCGATCCAGGAGCCGTCGCGCTGCTGCTGGCTGACCAGCCAGCGCGCCATCGCCGCGTAGTACTCGTCCCAGTCCGGACCACCGCGCTGCCACAGCGACTGCGCGAGGTAGAGCTGCGAGTAGAAGTGGTGACCGTTGCCGCTGCCGTTGATCGGCAAGGTGCGCTTCGCGTACAGGAGCGCCCGCTCGGCGAGCGGATCGTCGTAGCGGCCCGCGTTGTAGAGCACGGCCACGGCGGCCGCGGTGATCGGCGGACGGCCTCCTCCGCCGGAGTTCACGCTGTAGCGGATGCTGCCGTCGGGGTTGGCGCTGTCGACGATGTACTTCACCGCCGAGTCGATCGTCTTGGTCGGCACGAGGATGCCCGCGTTGCGGCACGCGCGCAGCGCTTGGATCTGCGTGACGGTCACGCTGCCCTCGTCGCCGTTCTGGTCCGGCGAGTAGAGCCAACCGCCGGCGCGCGACTGCGAACGCGCGGTGAGTTGCACGGCCTTGGTCAACACGTCGTGCAGGATCTCCTGCCGGCGCCGGTCCTCTTCCATGCCGTAGACCTCGGCGAGGAACATCGTCGAGAAGCCGTGGCCGTACATGCTGCGGCCCTCTTCCGCGAGCGACGAGATCGTGCCCTCGGTGCCCTGGCACCGGATCAGGTACTCGGTCGCGCGCCGCACGACGAGCCAGTGACGGCCACGCGTCGGCGTGGACCCCGAGCCGATCACCGCCATGCCCGCGAGCGCGGTCATCGCGGCCGGGTACGACCCGTAGCCGCCGGTGTTGCGCCACGAACCGTCGCGGTTCTGCGTGCGCGCGAGGTACTGCAGGCCGCGTTCGATCGCGCTTGCGATCTCGGGCGTGACGCCCTTCGGCAACAGGGCGCCGCCTTCTTCCTGCGACCGCAGCGTGGGCACGAGGAGAGCGACACAGAGGGTTGCGAACACCGCGCGTCGTGTCATCCGCCGGTCTCCATCAGCGCGTAGAGCGCTTCCTGTTCGGCGCCGACCGCGTCGAGATCGCCGAGCGCCGCGAACAGCTCGATGCGTACGAGATGCCAGCGTTGCACGAGACGATTCGACGTCATTCGCGCGCGCGCGCGCGCCATCGCTTCGAGCGCCTTGTCGCGCGAACCGCGCGTCGCGTGCGCGAGGGCGATCTCGCCGCACCACGCGACCATGCGGCGGCCGACTTCGTCGAGCAGCCCTGCATCGGTGCTTGGAGCGACGTTCTCGATCGCGTCGACCGCGGCGACGAGTTCGCCGGCTTGAGCGAGGACCATCGCCTTGCGCAGCGGGTCGTCGATCTGCCGCGCGACGTCGAAGAGTGCGTCGACGGTGCTGAACACCTCGATGCCGCCCGCGTGCGCGGCCGCGAGCCACGGACCGTGCGCGAAGAGGTTGGTGGCGCCGCCGAGCGGATCGCGGCCGAGGCGGAATGACGGGATGGGGATCGACGTCCACGGTTGCGAAGCGTCGGTCGGCATCACCAGCACGCTGCGCTCAGCGGGCACGAGCAGGCGGCCGTCGCGCACCAGTCCGCGGCCGCGCCAACGCGTGCTGCCCTCGAACGCGGGCAACGACGAGCGCCACAGGCGCACGCCGCTCGCGAGCCCGATCGCGGTGACCGAGTCCTCGCCGCCGAGGAACAAGAGGCCGAGCTCGGCGCCGATCACGTACTGCATGTCGCGGCGCTCGCACATCCAGCGCGGTTCGCCGGTGGCGCCGTCGACGCAGATCAGTTCCTCGCCGTCGCTCGGCGCGATCACGACCAGGCCGCCCTCCACGACGAGATCGCTCGGCGCGAAGCCGTCGAGCGGGAGCTCGCGGAAGTACTGACCGCCGAACGCGACCTGCCGCTGCGTGTCCGCGACCGGCCGGCGGCGCGGCGGACGGATCGGGTCGGAGCGCTCGTAGCGGCGGATCCACTCGATCGAACCCGAGAGCACGTCGACCGACGCGAGCGCGCCGGCGTTGGTCAGCACGTAGGCGGACCCGGCGTCGACCACGACCGGCACCGTCGGCGGCTTCGCGAGCTCGGTGCCCTCGCGATGCAGCGGCGTGCGGAACAGGATCGAGCCGTCGTTCGCGTTCAGGGCGAGCAGCCAATAGGTGCCCGCGTGCATCGCCGGCACGAACAGCTTGCTGCCCTCGACCGTCGGCGCGGCGAGGAAGGTCACGTCGCGCAACTCCTGCGACGCCTCGGTGCTCCACACCGGCTCGAGGTCGCTGCGTCGGCGTGCTTCGAGCGTCGTGCGCAACACGCTCTTCATCCCGGCGAGGCGACGCCCGGACGGACCGGTCACCGAGTAGATCCGTTCGGCGTCGGCGCCGACGCGCAGCACGTTCCAGTCGTACGCGGGGATGCGCACGCGCGGCGTGCCGGGCGCCGGGCCCGGAACCGTCGCGTCGAGCGTCGTGCTCGCGAGCAGCTTGCCGCTCGACGCCTCGACGAGCGTGACGCGGAAGTGGTCGAAGAACGCGAGCGTCGCCGAATCGGGTGCGCCGCCGGGGAGGAAGCACGCGTGCGTCCCCGGTTGGAAGTCGCCGTAGCGCGGCGTCGCCGACGGGCTTTCGTTGTCGTTGCCGATGAAGACGACCTGTCCCTGGTCGTCCTGACCCTTGCCGGGTCGATACGGCGCCGGGTCGGTGAAGCGGTGCTCGAACAGCGGCACCGGTCGCTCGTTCGGCGACCGGAACGCGGTGGCGCGCGTGCGAGCCGTTTCGGCGGCGTGCGCGACGCCGACCGCGCGGAACGCGTCGCTCTCGGCCAGTCCGGCGACCGGCACGAGTTCACCCTGGATGCGCAGCGAGTCCATCGCGTGGTGTTCGCGCAGTTCGTCGATCACGGCGCCGGCGCTGCTGCGTTCACCGAGCAACGCGAGGCACAGCATCGCGCGCGTGCGCAGCCACAGGTCGTCGAGCCCCGCGTCGCGTCGCGCGGATTCCTGGTGGACGTCGAGCAGGCGGCGATAGGCCTGGTACGCCGCGCGCATGCGGCCCTGGTCCATCAACAGGTCGCCGGCGGTGCGGAGCGCCTGATTGGCCGCGCGCGTGAGGAACCAGCGGTCGTGCACGAGTTCGAGCGCGGCGACGTCGCGCGCGCGCCGCGCAGCGTCGAGTTCGCGATCGGCGTGGACCGCGTACTGCGCGCGATACCAGGCCACCGCCTCGGGCGGCATCGCGGCGAGCAGCTCGTGACAGAGACGCTGAACCGGCCGATAGAGACGGTCGTCGGCGCTGAACACCGACTGCGTGCTCGACTCGCCGGCGTCGCGCCAGGGGTCGTGCGCGGAGCTGCCCGTCGATTGCGCGGTCTCGCTCGCTGCGGTCGTCGGGTTCTCCCCCGCCGGCCGGGTCCCGGTGAACTCTCTCCCGGCGGCCTCGCGTTCGGTCGCTTCCTCGAGCGTGCGACCTTCGATCACGTCCTGGATCACGCGGATCGCATTGGGCCAGTCCGAGCGGCCGATGAAGTCCTGCGCGCGGCGCAGGAAGCGGTCGACGTTCGGACTCTCGAGCAGCCGCACGACCGGCCCCGGATCGGTGACGCGCCCGCCGGCCTTCGCCGGGTCCGCGAGCAGCTTGCCCTGCACCGCGATCGGGACCTCCGCCCTCACCTGCACGCGCTGGGCGACGAGACCGTGCGCGGCGACGGAAGAAGAGGCGATCGCGGCCAGGACCGCGACCGCGTGCGGAACGCGGGGACTCGGCACGACGATCGAAGAGGGGTCTTGCGAACCAACGTCCGCGGGGAGTGAACGGATCGCGGGAACTCTACGTTCCCTCGTCCGGGCCAGCGAGGGGCCTGCGGCGTCGCCGTCGGTTAGCTTGCCGCCGATGACGGCCGTCGACCCCGCGGCCTTCCGTCCCTCGCACACGATGTCCAAGTCTCACGGAGGAGTGCGCGCCGCGTGCGCCGTCCTGGTCTGCACCTTCTGCGCGGGACTCGTCGCGCAAGATCGACCCGACCAGCAGGGTCTTGGCGTCGAGGAGCTGCGCGTGCGGGTTGCGGGCTTCCAGGACGACGGTCTCGTCGGGCGCCTGCGTCAGGTCGGGGCGCTGATCGCGATGGGCGAGGCCGCGCGTCCCTCGATCGCCGCCGCGATCCACGGCGACCACCGCGAATACCGCCTCAAGGTCGAGCGCTTCCTCGACCAACTCGCCGACGAACGCTGGCTCGCACGCGAGGACGCCGAACGCACGCTGATCCAGATCGGCGGGCGCGCGCTCCAACAGATCGAGGAGCGGGCGAAGAGCGGCGCGACCTACGAAGAGAAGGTGCGCGCCGAGCGGATCCTCGCGGCGATCGCCGCGGCCGGAACGGAGGAGGCGCAGAAGGAGCTGCGCTTCCTGCGCGGACTCGTGATGACCGCCGCGTACCTCCCGCGCAGCGAGGCGCTCGATCGCGCGCTCGTGAGTGCGCTGGCCCACACCGATTCGTTGATCGTCGAGGGTGCTTTGCGCGCACTCGGCCGCATCGGTGACGACGAAACCGCGGCGCTGTTCGTGCCGCGCATCGAACGCGAAACGCCGGGGTCGAGCGTCCGTCGCGCGGCGCTCGCGGGGCTCGGCGTGCTCCGCTCGCCGCGGGCGCTGGAGGTCGCGGAGCGTCTGCTCACGACCGAGGGTGCCCTGCGCACGAGCGAGGCCGTCGGACTCCTGCGCGACCTCGCGTTGCGCGATGACGCCGCGGCATCGATCGCGCGGTTGGCGGCTCCCGATTCGCGCGTCGTCCCCGCGGTGCGCGCCTTGGCGGGAGTGCCATTGCCGGCGTCGGGGAACGGTCGTGTTTCCGTGCGGGCGATGCTCTCGGCACGCGAAGAACTGACCGGCGACCTCGTCGCCGTCGCGGGCGGCAGCGTGCGGCTCGCCAATGCGATCACCGGACTCGACGTCGCCGAATGCTCGCTCGCCGAGTGCGAGGCGCTCGAGTTCGGCAATGCCGTCGCGGTGTCGACCGACACGGCGCGCGTGTTCCTGATCCAGGGCACGCTGCTCGTCGGCACGCTCGTGTCCCTCGACGCGCAGACCATCGTCATGACGGATGCGACCTTCGGCACGGTGCGCGTGCCCCGCGGCGATGTGCAGGGCATCGCGACCGATCCCGGCGTCGACCGACTGGTCGGCGCATCGCCGGTCGTCGATCGGTTGCGGATGCGCGACGGCACCATGCGCGACGGCGAACTGCGCGCGATGGATGTCAAGGAGATCGCCTTCGTGTCCCCCGGCGGCACTGAGGAGCGGATCGACGTCGCGACGGTCGCGGGCGTGCTGTTCAAGCGACCGCCGGCGCCGTTCAACGACGACGACATCTATGCCCGGGTGGATCTCGTCGACGGCGAGCGCTTCTTCGCGCACATCGGCGCTTTGCGTTCGGACGTGCTCGCCTTCTTCGTCCCCGGCCTCGGCGCCGCGGTCGTGCCGGTGCAGCGCGTCGCGCGCGTCGAGTTCGGCGTCGCCGCGGGCGCGCAATGGGGCTTCACGATCGTCGCGGAGTTCTCCGAGAACCGCATCCTCGAGTTCGACGAGCAGGGCAAGGAGCTGTTCGCCCTGCGTGACGTGTATGGCGCCTGGGACTGCGAGTGCCTCGACAACGGCAACCTGCTCGTCACCCGACGCCGACCGCTTGCCCAACGGCAATACGCTGATCGCGGACACCGTCGGCGACCGCGTGGTCGAGGTGAGTCCGCAGAAGGAGATCGTCTGGAAGCTCACCGACGTCCGCCCTTACGACGTCGAGCGCCTCGCCAACGGCAACACGTTGGTCTGCGACCAGCGCAGCAAGCGCGAGCGGGTCGTCGAGTTCGACCCCTCCGGCAAGGTGGTCTGGGAATACCCGACCCCCAACTCCCCCTTCGATGCCGACCGCCTCGCCAACGGCAACACGCTGATCACCGAGCGCAACAAGCACCGCGTCATCGAAGTCGATCGCGACGGCAACATCGTCTTCCAGATCGACAACCTCAACGCCCCCAGCGACGCCGACCGGCTGCCGAACGGCCACACGCTGATCGCCGAGAACGGCGCCGTGCGCGAGTTCGACCGTCAGGGGCGACAGTGCTGGATGCGTGCGGTGGCTTGGGCCGTAGAGGTCAACCGCTACTGACGCGACTCAGTGCGCCGTCACCCGCAGCACGAATCGCGCGAGCCGCTCGCGGTAGCCATCCGGATCGACGTTCCAGACGTCGCCGTGGTCGGCGTCGGCGCGGATCCAGAGCGACTTGTGCGCTTCGTCCTGCGGCAGGCGTGCGAAGAGGGCTTGCAGTTCGTCGGGCGGCATGCGGCGGTCGGCGGCGCCGCCGATCACGAGGACGTGCACGGCGGGCGCGAGCGTGACCAAGGCGTCGCCCGGGCGATCCGCGGCGAGGTCGATGCCGGAGACGAGCTCGAGGGCGAGCAGCGTGAGCGAACGGATCGGTTGAGGGATCGTGAAGCGACGCGTGCCGCGCGGGCCGTCGCCGAGCATGCGGTGCGCGGTGGCGACCGCGTCAGTGAGCGGCGCGTCGACGACGACGCCGGCGAGCTCGTCGATGCGCGGCGCCGCGAACGCGACCGCCGCCGTGCCGAGGCTCACGCCGAAGAGCAGGAGCGGGCGCGCGCGTGAATCGGCGTCACGCCCGCGCGCCCACTCGACCGCCGCGAGCACGTCGTTTGCTTCGCGGATCCCGAAGCTCGCGCGCGTGCGGCCGCTCTCGCCGTGGTTGCGCAGTTCGAGGAGCACGACCTCGCAGCCGAGTTCGCGGAACATCGCGCCGACCGGCTCGAGTTCGAGGGCGCCGCGGAAGAGGCCGTGCACCAGGATCACCGTCGCTCGCGGAGCGCCGTTGCGCGGCGGCACGACGAAGGCGCGCAAGGTCACTCCATCCGACGAGGTCAAGGCGATCGCACGCGCTCGCGCGGCGGCCAGCACCGCCGGATCGACGGTCACCTCACCGAGCCGTTCCTCGCGCAGCGAGTCGCGCGACTGGAACTGCCAGGCACCGTCGGCCGCGATGCGCGGCCCCGAGTAGCCGGCCTCGTCCATGCGCGTGTGCACGAACCAGGTCGCGAAGCCCGCGAAGAAACACGGCATGGTGACGCAGGCGTGCACCGGCGCCGAGATCAAGGTCCACAGCAGCACGCGCTTCCACCAGCCCTTGCGCGGCTTCCGCCACAGCGCGCGCAGTCCGACCAATGCGAAGAGCAGCACGCCGGTCGCGGCGGTGAGCACGAGGATGGCGGTGGTGAGGAAGGACAGAGGCGCGAGGAGACCGCGGCGTCACGGCCGGCGCAACATGCCTTGCGCGGGCAGGTGCGGCATCGTCAGGTTGCGGAGCGCTCGCCGCGCGCGCCGACGCGGAAGCTCACGAGGACCAGGATCGCGCTGCCGATCACGACCGCGATCGACCAGGCCCACACCGCCTGCACGTGACGTTGCGAGACGGTGCCGACGGCGATCGGGAGCAGGATTGCCGCCGGGAGGACGAGCGAATGGCGATGCACCGCCAGACCGAGCACGAGGAAGCCGATGCAGGCGCCGACCAGCAAGAACTCGTGAAGAAGCGTGTGGGACATGGTGAGGCTGGTCAGCGCGCCCAGCGTCAACAGCAAGCCCGTGAACAACGGCGCGCCCGCGACCTGGCGCAGGAGCGCCGTGCCCCGCGCGTGGGCGACGAGTCCGCCGCCGACGAAGGCCAGACCGTGGCAGACGACGGACCAACCCATCCCGAACGGTTGCTTCGCGACGCCGAGGAACTCCAGCGGGAGGTTGTCCTCGGCATATGCGAGAGTCAGCAGGAACAGGCCCGCGAACGCGAGGCCATAGAAGGGCTGGGCGCGGTCGCGGCGGAAGCCGCGATCGAAGCGGACGCCGATCCCGAGGGCGGCGAGCGAACCGAGGATCGCAAGAGCCCAACGCGAAGCCACCGCCAGTTCGCGCCAACCGGCGACGAGTGCGCCGCAGGCGCTGATCCCCAGTCCGGCGAGGCAGGCGATCCAGAGGAAGACGGCCGCGCGTGTCCTGCGGTAGAGGAACGCCGCGCCGGCCAGCGTCGCGATCGCGGTGATCAGCACCTTCCATTCGAGGAGGCGCGCGCCGGCGAGCATCCAGGCGGGTGAGTCGTCGGACGGCAACCACAGCGTGCCCGGCAGTACCGAGTGCGCGGTCCCGGCGTCGTCGTTCACGGTTCGCAGTGCAGGCACGAGATCGGCGAGCGCGAACGCGACCGGCGCGATCAGCATTGCGGCGCCGGCGAGGCAAGCGACGGCGCGGCGTCGGTCCTCGCGACGCCATCGTCGCAGTCCCAGCCCGGTGAGGAGCGCGAGCGGAGCCGACGGCAATCCGATCCTCAGGACGCTGTCCTGCGTGTCCCAGGTCACCAGGCCGAGCAGCGTGGGACCGAAGACGCTCAGCAGGATCCCGAGCAGGAGCATCAGGTTCGGAAGCGATCCGGACACGCCCCGCAGCAGGCCGCGCTGGAGTTCGTCGAGGCGCTGGTAGGCGTGGAGCAGAGCATTGCGTTGCGGTTCGTCGAGCAATCCCTGCTCCGCCCACTCGGCGTGGTCCGCGAGGTGTCGCTCGATCTTGCGGCGCAAGAGGCTGCGCGATCGCACGGGGAACGCGAGCACGACGTCGCCGGAGGCGAACCGCTCGAGGTCGCGCGCCAGTTCGGCGGCCGACGCGTAGCGGTCCTCCGGACGCCGCTCCATCGCCTTCAGGCAGATCGCCTGCAGGGCCTTGGGCACCGCCGATCGCAAGGCGCGTGGCGGCGGCGGATCGTCTTCGCGGATTGCGCGCAGTTTCGCCGCGAGATCGTCCGCGGGGAACGGCACGCGGCCGGTCAATGCGCAATAGAGCGTCGCACCGAGGGCATAGACGTCGGATGCGATCGACGCCGGTTCGCCGGCGAAGAGCTCGGGGGCGAGGAAGTCGGGAGTCCCCGCCAGTTCGCGGTCGCCGTTCCCCGCGCGAGCGGCTCCCAGCCGCGTCGCCAATCCGAAGTCGACGAGGACGGCGCGCCCATCCGCCTCGACGAGGATGTTGGCCGGCTTGAGGTCGCGATGGAGGACGCCCTCGCGGTGCGCGAGATCGAGCGCCGTCGCGATCGACAGGAACACGCGCGCGACCTGAAGTCCTTGCGCACCGGCGAGGAAGCGATCCACGCTCACGCCGTCGACGAGGCGCATCACGTAGTAGGGACCCCGATCGGTCTCGCCCGCGGCGTAGACCGGCACGATGCCGGGGTGATCGAGTCGCGCGAGGATGTGGGCCTCCCGCACGAAGCGGGCGCGCAGGTCCGCATCGCCCTCCTTTCCGGCGCGCAGGGTCTTCACCGCGACGGGGCGAGAGAGTTCGTCCTGCCAGGCGCGGAACACGCTGCCCATGGCGCCGCTCTCGAGCGGCGCGATCCGACTCAGGCCGGGGAAGCTCGGGAGGCCCGACGACGGCGACGGATGGGTCGGGGATGGAGTGCTCATCGCGGGGCAGCGACCCCGTCGGGCAGCGGCAGATCCCGGTGAGGAGGTGCTCTTCGGTTTCGCGAAACGGCCGCGGCGAGGGATGCTACCCGCCGATCCCGGACGCGATCCCCGACGCGGTGTCGGAAGAACGCGAAGCTCCGCAGAGGACCAGAACCATGCTCCATCGTCTCGCTCGCCTGCTCGTCGTTGCGCTCGTCTTCGCGCTGCCCGCTTGCAAGAACAGCAAGGGCACCACGATCTTCGACCCGACCGCCTTCCTCGGCACCTGGGCCGGCACCTGGACCAACACCACGTTCAGCAGCACCGGCGCCGCGAACGTCGTCGTCGCGCAGAACGGCAGCGACCTCACCTTCACGGTCGACCTCGACGGCAACGTGTTCGGCGGCGCCAACCCCGCGGCCGAGGTCTTCACCGCGATCTTCGACACCTCGCGCGTGTCGCTCGGCGCCACGACGTCGGCCGTCTACGGCGACCTCACCGGCACCCTGAACGCGAACGGTTCGTACACGATCAGCGGCACGAACATCAATGGCTCGGTCGCGAGCTTCACGATGACCGGCAACTGGACCGGGACGCAGATCAACGCGAACGTCGCGATCACCTTCGACGACACGACGACCGCCGCCGCGACCGGATCGCTCACCAAGCAGTGAGACGCGCGCGCGCCGCGACAGCCGCGGCGAGGGCGATGAACAGCGCGAACAGCGGCGGCGCGGCCAGTGCCGCCGGATGAGGCCACGTGAACGCGGACGCGACGCCGAGCGCGTCGCACAGCGGGCCCGCGCGCCAGACTTCGCCGAGCAGCAGACCGGCGGCGATCGCCGTCGCGCTCGCGGGGAGCAGTGCCGCCGTGCCGGTGCGGAAGGTCATTGCGGCTCGTTCGCCCGGTCCAGCGCCGAGGGCGCGCAAGAGAGCGTGTTCGTCGCGCCGCGCGTGCACGTCGGCGAGCGCGAAGGCGAGTGACGCTGCGAAGCCCAACACGGCGATCGCGGCGGCGAATCGGTCGAGACCAGCGAGAGCGATGAGCGCGGCGGAGTGCGCAGGGAGCGCGTCCGCGAGGCTCGCGCGCAGGAGCGAGAGCGCGACGACGAACGAGGCGCTCAGCGCGAGAAGTCGAGCGGTCGCGAGCGGTGCGGCCAGAAGGACGATGCCGCCGGCGGCGCAGGCGACGTCGGCGAGGCGGAAGACGACATGCAGTCGCGTGGCGCCGGACAGGGCGATCGCCGCGGCGGTCGCGAGGCACGCCACGCCGATCATGACCGCGCGGGACCTGGCGATCGGACTCGCGCGGGCGCGTGCGCCGCACGCCGCGACCAGCGTCGCGGCGAGCGAGGTGAGCCCGGCGAGCGCGAGGACGTCGAGCGGCGACGCCGGCGGGACGTCGAGGACGACGCCGAAGCCGAGCTGCGAAGTTGCGAGCGCGGCGAGCGGCGCGATGAAGGCGGGCGCGAGCAGGGAACCGGCGAGGGCTCCGAGCGCGCCGGCGCAAGCACCGTCGAATGCGGCTGGGAGCAGCCACTGCGCGGCGATCACGTGCGGCGGCGCGCCGAGCGCGCGCTGCAACGCGAGGTCGTCGGACTTCGCGAGCACGCGATCGCGCGCGGCGGCGGCTCCCGCGGTCAGGCCGAGCGCGAGCGCGAGCCACGCACCGAACTCGATCGTCGTGCGCAGCGCGCGCAGCGCCGGGCGCGTGGCGACGCGGGACGCCGGGACGGCGACGCGCCACGGCGGACCCAGCGCCTCGGCGAACGCGACGAGGGCAGCGTCGGGATCGCGCCCCGAATCGAGCAGGGCTTCGACGGAGTCGACGCGCTCGTGACCGCGGATCGTCGCGAGCGTGCGCAAGGTCGCGGCGGCAGGGAGCGCGTCGTCGTCGAAGACGGCCGCGACGCGGAGCGCGGTGCCGCGGACGGTGACCGTGTCACCGAGCCCGACGCCGAGCGCGCGCGCCGTGACGCGCGGCAGCGCGATCTCGAAGTCCTCGGGCAAGGCTCCGTCGAATCGCAGATCGCGTGCGCGCGCCGGCCGCGCGAGGTGCTCCTGGGCCAGATCGGCGCCGAGCAACGCGAGCGACGCACGGCGATCGTCGCGGCCGGCGATCTCGACCGTCTCCCGCGCGCGCGGCAACACGACGCGCACGCCCGGCAATGCCCGCGCGCGCGCGACGTCGTCGCGCCAAAGCCCGCCCTCGCGCTCGATGGTCACCGAGGGCAACGCGCCGCCGTCGAGCGCCCGCTCGACCGCGAGAAGGGTCGCATCGCCGGTCTCGCGCAGCGCGGCGAAGGCGGCGCAGCCGAGCGTCGCGGCGAGCAACGCGAGGACGCGGACCGTCGCGGAGCCGTGTGCCTTGGAGGAGCGGAGGAGCATCGCCTGGGGTTTCGGTCGTTCCGAATGCGCTAGAACTTCGCGCCCGACGCCGCGCGCGCAACCATGCAGGTCCAGTTCGACGCGATCACGAAGACCTTCGGCCGGGCACCGCGCACGCGCGTGGTCCTCGATCGCGTCTCGCTCGCACTGACGCCCACGGCGTTCCACGTGCTGCGCGGGCCGAGCGGAGCGGGCAAGAGCACGCTGCTCGCGATCGCGGCGGGGCTGATCGAGGCGAGTGCGGGGTCGGTGCGCTTCGACGGTCAC
Source organism: Planctomycetota bacterium (assembly GCA_016235155.1). Lineage (GTDB taxonomy): Bacteria > Planctomycetota > UBA1135 > UBA1135 > UBA2386 > JACRLW01. Next base: position 34,641 of record JACRLW010000096.1, on the reverse strand, counting down.
GAGCCGTGGCGGGAACGTGAGGCGAAGAGCGCGCGGTTCCGGCGCGAACACGTCGGCGTGGTGTTCCAGACCGGGCGCGTGTTGCCGGGGCTGAACGTGGTCGAGAACGTGGAGTTGCCGCTGCGCTTCCGGCAGCGGAAGGACGCGCGGGAACGGGCGCAGGCAGCGCTCGAACGCTTCGGGATCGGCGAGCTCGCGAGGGCGATGCCCGATCAACTCTCGATCGGTGAACTGCAGCGGGCGTCGGTGGCGAGGGCGCTGCTCGCGGAGCCGGCGGTCGTGTTCGCCGACGAGCCGACCAGCAACCTCGACGACGTGTCCGCGGCGATCGTGCGCGACGCATTGCGCGACGCCTGGCGCCGCGGCGCGACCGTGCTCGTCGCGACGCACGATGAAGCCCTCGTGGCGCCCGGCGATCACGTGATTGCCCTGAACGAGGGCCGGCTCGCGTGACGACGGCGTTCCTTTTCCCCGGGCTCGACGCGCTGCGCCGTGACGACGACTTCCAGAGCCTGCGCGCGCTGCCGGAGTTCGCCGCGCATGCCGCGACGCTCGGCATCGGCCTTGAAGTCGAGGTCCGCTTCTCGCGCGCGGCGATCGTCACCACGTCGTTGGCGATCGTCGCGTTGCAGACCGCGTCGGCGCAGGCACTCGAGCGTCGCGGAGTCGTCGCCGGGTTCGCCTGCGGTTACTCGATCGGCGACGTCGCGCGCTCGGCGCACGCCGGGTGCTTCTCGCTCGACGAACTTGGGGCGTTCACCCGCGCCTTGCCCGGCGAGCTGCCCTTCGCGGAGGGAAGCACGGTCGCGGCGACGACCCAGACCGCGGGCGACGAGGTCGTGCGCTCGATCGAACGTCTCCTCGAACTCGGGCTGACCGTGTCGCGGCTCTCGCCGCGCGTACTCACCTTTGCGGGCGATCGCGCAGCCGCGGAACGAGCGACGGCGGAACTGCGCGCGCGGCGCTGGCGGGCGCGCGAGCTGATCGGTTGCGTGCTGCACGCGCCGGCACAACGCGGGCTCGCGGCCGTGCTTGCGCACGGGCTTCGCACCGCGCCGCTGCGCGCGCCGTGTCACGTGCTCGAGTCCGCCGTGTCTGGTCGTGCGCTCGCGAGCATCGAGGACCTGCGCGACGAACTCGCCGCGAACGCGCGCATGCCCTGCGACTTCGCCGCGGCGGTCGAGCGACTGCGCGCGGTGCACGGCGTCACGCGCTTCGTCGACGTCGGGCCCGGCCGTTCCGCGCAGCGGCTGTTGCGTCACTTCGATCCGCCCATCGAGGCCGAGAGCGCGCTCGATCTCCTGTGATCAACGCGCCGCGAAGTCGAACTCGACGAGCGCGCCGGGCGCGACGCGCAGCGTGACGTTCCGCGGTTCCCCGCGCGGATGCGCGCACTCCAACGCGAGTTCCCCCGCCGGCACCGACAGGCGTCGCGTGCCGTCGCGCGTGCTGATCACGACGCGTGCGCCGTCGACGCGCCGTGCGACGAGCGTCGCGCCGTCGGGCACTTTGGAGACCAGCACCTCGCCGCTGTCAGCGCGCAGTTCGAGCTCGAGCGGATCGCCGGCCGCGACGGTGATCTCCTGCGCGGCGAGTTCGAGCTCGTCGTGCACGACGCCGTAGCGCGGCTCGGTGGCGGACTCGCGCGCGCACAGCGCCACGCGGTAGCGGCCCGGCGGCAACGCGAGCGGACCGAAGCGGCCGTCCTCGGCGGGAATCGCGACGGCGCAACGCGCACCCTCGTCGCGATCGCGCGGGCGCACGACCACGCGATGCGCATGCGCGGGCTGGGCGCGATCCCGTGCCACGCCGAAGATCCCACCCAGAGCGGGCGGTGCGAGCGGCAGCACGACGTCGCGCGTCTCGCCCGCGGCGAGCACGACGATCGTCGCCCCGAAGGGCAGTTCGCCGCGCGCGCAGGCTTCGACCAGGGCCCGGCGACCGAGCGGGGTGTCGTAGGCCGCCAATGCCCAGCGGCCGGGCTCGAGCGCCTCGAACGAGCAACGACCGTCGCGGTCCGGATGCGCGAGGCGCTCGTCGCCGCGACCGTCGCTGAGGGCGACCTCGCAGCCGCGCGGCGCGGGTCGCACCGTGAGGAGAAGGCGCGCGGATGACGCGAGGACGAGCGCGACGTCGCGTGCGCTGCCGTCGCGCACGATCACGTCGCGCCACGCGCTGGCCCCGCGCAACTCCGCGGCGACGACGAGCGTCGCGGCAGGATCGGTTTCCGCGAGGGCATCGCACGCGAACCGGCCGCGCGAGTCGGTGATCGCTTCGCCGACCGTGGCGCCGCATGCGAGCGTGCGCGATGCGCCGAGGGCATCCACGCGCGGCAGCATCGCCGGGGTCTTGGCGACGCGGACCTTCGCGCCCACCGCCGCGCGGCCGTCGGCATGACACACGACGCCTTCGACGAGCACGCGCGTTCCGATCGCGGCGATCGCCGGGATGGACGGCGTCTCCGGCGCGGTCTCTCGCGACGGGTCCTGCGCCGGTGTGACGTCGGGCGCCGGCGTCGCGACCGGCACATCCGCGCGGCGCGGGATCGCCGGCCCGGGCTCCGGCTCCGCGGGAGCGTCGAGCGGTTCGGCCGGAGGCGGCGCATCCTCGCGCGGGCGCAGCATCGGGATCGCGAGCGCGAGCAGGGCGAGGGCAGCGATCGCGAGGGCGATGCGCACGATCACCTCGCGGATCGGGTGCGTGCGATCGCGTCGCGCAGGACCGGCGGCGTGTCGGACAGCGCGAGCAGATGCGTCGCGATGCGTTCGACGCGCTCGCCGTCACCATCGACCGCGGCCAGGCTCCACAACCATGCCGACAGGCGGACCGGGTCGTCGCGCGGGATCGCGAGGGCGAGCGCGAAGTACGGCCGTGCCGCGGCGAGCTCGCCGCGAGCGGCGAACTCGATCGCGCGCGCGAGAGCCGGATCGGCGAGGGCGGTGCGCGTCGTGTGCGGATTCGCGGCGCTCAGGCGCAGGGCGTCGGCCGCGTCGAGGTCGAGGCGCAGGTCGGCGGCGCGCGGATCGTCCTGCGGCGCGGAGTCGAGCCAGGTGCGCGCTTCGTCGAAACGCGAGGTGTAGAGCGCATGCGTCGCCATGTCGCCCGCGAACGCGCGCGCGTGGGCGAGCGCGCTCAGCACGATCACCGTCGCGCCGAACAGGCCGAGACCGATGCGCAGGCGCCGGCCGCGGCGGCGGAAGCGCAGCCCCCGCCGCGGGTCGTTCGCGTGCGCGACGAGTTCCTGCACGCGATCGACCTCGCTCGGGTGGCGGAACGACGCGCGGAAGCCGTGGATCGCCATCGCGGCGGCGCCGGCGCCGATCAGCAGCCAGGGATCGACGGCCTCGAGCTGGAGCTGCGCAACCGGTTCGACGAGCAGGATCGGCAGGACCAGGATGACGAGGACGATCAGCGCCGGATGACCGGCGCGTGCATGGCCGACCTCGTGAGCGACGACGCCGCGCAGGGTCGGCGCATCGAGGTAGGTGAGGATGCCGTCGGTGAGGACGAGGTAGCGCGGCCAACGCAGCGGTCCGACGAGCGCGGCGTTCACGATCCGCAGACCGGTGTCGAGCGCGAGCAGACCGCTCGGCCGGAAGCCGAGGCGTGCGGCGATCTCGCGCACTTCGACCGCGATGCGCTCGGGCAGGCGTCGCGAGGTCGGCAGGAGGAAACGGAACAGCAACGGCAGCGATGCGGAACCGCCGGCGACCAGGAGCAGCAGTCCGAGCGTGGTGCCGAGTGCGGTCGCGCCGAAGAACACGTGCAGCGACGGCGAGAACGCCGCGAGATCCATCGCGACGCCGAGCAGCAGCGCGCACACGACGACGAGCGCGACCATCGGCGCGGTACCGCCTTCGAAGGGCAGGTCGACCTCGGCGCGTTGCGCGAGCACGCGCGAGGTGAGCCGGGCGACCGCGATGCGGAACTGCGCCTCGAGCAACGCCGCCGGCAGCAGCAGGAGCGCGAAGCGCGCCGTGTGTGAATCGGGCGCGAGACGTTCGACGTGGTCGTGCCAGCCGCCGAGCCCGACGAGCGCGGCGACGCAAAGCGGCACGGTGAGCAACGCGAGGCGCAGGGCGAGACGCGCCGCGAAGCCCGGTCGCCGGCCGGCACGTTGCGCGGCGAGCAGGGCGCGTCCGGCGAGCGTCACCCACAGCATCGGCAGCGGCAGGAACGCACAGCCGAACAGGAGATCGAGGAACCGCGCTTCGCCCGGCAGCCACTCGACGGTCTCGCCGGCGAGGAAGGCCATCGCCGTCCCGAGGAGGAAGGACAGCGGGACGCTCACGGCGACGCGTCCGGTTGGCAGAGCATTATCAGCGCTTCGCCTCCCCGTCCTTTTGCTTCGCGAAAGCCATGGCCTGGGCCTTCGCGAAGCGCTCGTGCGCGCGCACCGACTTCAGGTCGGGGTCCTGCTCGAACATCTCGCGCGTGATCGCCGCGCTCGAATCGACCTTGCCGGCGGCGATCAGCGCCGCGCAACGCTCGAGTGCGGCCAGCGAGTCGTCGGTGCGTTCGGCGAGCGCGAAGGAGCACGCTGCGTCGTACTCGTCGATCGCAGCGACGCGGCTGCCGAGCGCGACGGTGCCGTCGATGAAGCGCGACCACCACAGAGCTGCCTCCGGGTACTCGCGCAACTCGTAGTTGAGCTTGCCGAGCGCGCGCATGAAGTGCAGCTCGTCGGCGGTCTTGCCCTTCCCCGCGCTCTCGACGAAGGTGTCGATCCGCTTCTGCACGAGGTCGCGGTGCCCCCACTGCGCTAGCGCGAGCGACAACGCTTCGCGCAGATCCTCGCTCTCGAACTCCTCGTCCTTCGCCATCTCCACGAGCCGGCGGATCGTCGCTTCGGCAGGCGGCTCGGGGAACAGGTCGCGCAACGCGGGGACAACCTGTGCGCGCTGATCGCTGGGGAACCACGACGGCGTCTGCAGCACGAGGTTGAGGAGGAAGTTTCCCGCGTGCGGTTGGAGCGCACGCAGATGGTCGTATTGACCCGCGTAGCGCATGCCGCGCGCGAGTTCGCGCTCGAGCGCGGCGAGGACCGTCGTCGACAGCAGGGTCTCGACCGCGATGCGCCGATCGCGTTCACCGGGTTTCAGCGCCACGAGCTCGCGTTGCAGCGCAAGCAGGCCGGGCTCCTTGGCGTCGAGCAGCGCCGCAGCCGTCGCGTCGAGCTGCTTGCGATCGGTGTGGTCGGATTCGATCCACGTGCGGAGCGCCTTGGCGTGTTCGGGCTCCTGCGGCGGAACCGGGGTCGGCGGGTCCTGGGCGAGCGCCGTCGTCAGGCCGAACAGGACGGCGAGTCCGATGCGATGGCCGTGCATGGCATCTCTATACGCGCTCGGCGGGTCCGACCGGCAGACGCAGGAGCGGATCGGCGGCGGTCGACGGCCTCGCAATCGCCGCGTCGATCAGGCGATCGACGACCTCGTCCACCGACTGCCAGGTCGTGCGATCGGCCGCCGGCATCGACTGGCGCACGGCGGCGGTGTCGATCGTTCGCGGCGTGACGAGCGCGACCGCGACCCCGTGTGGCGCGAGCTCGACCGCGAGGGCGCGGGCGTACTCGTGGAGTGCCGCCTTCGACGCCAGGTAGAGCGCGATCCCGCTGCCGCCATGGCCGACCGAAGCGCTGCCGCAGAGGACGATGTTCCCGGCGCGCCGTCGCCGCATGCCGGCCGCGACCGCGCGGACGAAGTTGTGCACGGTGAGGAAGTTCGCCTCGAGCAGATCGAGGTCCTCGCCGGCGGGATCGCGCCCGATCTCCGCGGATGCGAAGCGGCCCGAGGTCGAGATCAAGGCGCGCACCGGACCCAGCGCGTCGGTGACCCCTTTCTGGAAGCCGGCCGCGGCTTCGCCGTCGCGCGTGCCGACGTGGGCGACGAGTCCGGGTCCACCGGCGAGCAGCGCACGGGTGGTCTCGACCTGCCACGGCTTGCGGACCGCGACGGCCGGCAGCGCTCCGATCGCGACGAGCCGCGAGAGGAGGCCCTTGCCGACGGCGCCGGTCGCGCCGCTGACGATCACCGCGGCGCCGTGCAACGGATGTGCATGGGCGTCCGACGGCGCGAGTGATGGATCCGCGTCGATGGGCATGGAAGGAGAGGCTAGGCGTCGTGATCTAGCCCACCAACGCGGACCTCCGAGGCGCGAGCAAGGTGCGTGCCGGATTCACGCACCGAATACGCCCTGGAACACGCGAACGGCCGGTCCTTCCAATTCGGCGCGGTCGCGATCGATGCGATGCACGACGACTTCTCCGCCGCGCATCCGGACGCGCACGCGCTCGCCGGCGAGGCTAGTGGTGTGGAGCGCGACCATCGCCGACGCCACGGCGCCGCTGCCGCAAGCCCAGGTCTCGCCGGAGCCGCGCTCGAAGGTGCGCTGCACGAGGAGGTCGGGCGCATGCACGGCGACCATCTCGACGTTGACCCCACCCGCGAAGAGCGGATGTCGCTGCATGGCCGGGCCGACGGTCTGCAACGGCGCCTGCTCGGGATCGCCGGCGACGAAGATCACGGCGTGGGGATTGCCGACGCTCGCACGCCAGAACGCATGGCTCTTGCCGTCGACGACGATCGCGGATGGCCGATCGTCGACGACCACCGGCGGCATGCCGACACGTGCACCGAGGATCTCGCCGTCGGGATCGCGCTGGAGAAGCGCTTCGAAGACGCCGGCGTCCGTCTCGATCAGCATCACGTCGCTGGCGACGCGACCGGACTCGACGGCGAAACGCGCGACGAGTCGCAGGCCGTTGCCGCACATCGCGCCGCGCGAACCATCGGCGTTCCACATGTGCATGCGGACGTCCGCGACGTCGCTGGGACCGACCACGATCAGGCCGTCGCTGCCGACGCCGAAGCGCCGGTCGGCGACGAGCACCGCGGTCGCGGGTCCGCGGTCGACGAGGTCCTGCGCGGCGAAGCCGTCGACGAGCAGGTAGTCGTTGCCCGCGCCGTGCAGCTTCGTGAACTCGAGCGGCATCACGGGCTCCGATCCGCGCCGGGATCGACTCCGGCCCGCGCGGTGTTCTTGAAGTGGAGCTTCGCGACCTTGGCGAGCAGGGCGCTGCCGCCGATCGCGACGACGCGCCGCGCGACGGCGTCGACCGGTGCACCGGCGCCCTTGTGGAGGTCGGCGCCGCATTCGTCGCTGGACGCGCGCAGTCCGTCGAGGAACGCGGCGCGCGCGAGGATCGACGCCGCGGCGACCACGAGATTGCGCTCGGCGCGAGGCGTCTGGAGCAGGCGCAAGGGTCGAGCCAGCGCGGCGCGCAGCGGCGCCTCGACGAAACGCTCGTCGCCGAAGCGATCGACGATCGCGAACGCTGCGTCGGCATGACGCGTCGCGAGCGCTGCGATCGCGCGCGCGTGCAACTCGCCGAGCACGATGTTGATGTTGCGCGCGGCGTTCCAGCGTGCGTTGTAGTCCGCGGGACCGAGCTGCACGATCTCGTGGTCGAGCAGGGCCTCGATGCGTCCGGCGAGCATGCGTGCGCGGTCGTCGGCGATCGTCTTCGAGTCGCGCACGCCGAGTCTGGTCAGTTCGGCGGCATGTTCGGGCGTCGCGTGCACGGCCGCGACGACGAGCGGACCGAAGTAGTCGCCCTTGCCCGCTTCGTCGGAGCCGATCGTCGGCGTATCGAGCGGGAGATCGATGTCGCCGGCCTGAGTGCCCTTCCCCTGCGAGGCGTCCGCCGCGGTGGCGAAGAAGCGCGCGACGAAACCGTCGAGGGTTCGGCCCTGCACGACGACCTTGCCGCTCGTGTAGCAGGTCACCACCACGTCGTCGGCCTTGACCTGGAACCGTGCGTGCGGCACGAGCCGCCAGTCGGCGTGCGGCGGCAGCTCCATGCGCAGGCGATCCTCGAGGATCCGCGCCTCCTTCGCGCCGACGGTGAACACACGCGTCTCGTTCGCCATGGCGCCGTTCTCGCTACCGTTCGACGGTGACGGTGCGGGTCGTGACCGTGAGCGGCAGGAACAAGGGCGCGAGGATCAGGTCGATGAAGGCGAACTCCGTCGTGATCCGGTAGCCGCGCAGGTCGTGCGTCATGCGCTGGCTGTCGACCTCGTTGAGCCGGAGCAGTCCGAAGAACAGGTAGAACTGACGCCCGCTCTCCTGGCCGATGCCGCTCGGGCCGAGACCGACCGTGTGCTCGTGCCAGACGCAGCTCGAGAGGCCAGGCGACAGGGCGAGGACGAGCGCGGCGAACGCGCCTCGAGCGATGCGGGACGACCGGCGACTCGGCATGGCGGCTGGTTCTATCACGCGGAGAGTTCGCGCTCCGCATCGAGCTCGGCGGCGAACAGACGCTGCGAGAGGTCGGCGGCGATCTCGGCGCAGCGGGACTTGTCGGCGTCGCGCGCGACGCGGATCGGTTCACCGAGCACCGCGTGGACGCGGCAGAACGGCAGCGGGATGACGAAGCGATCCCAGGAGCTCAGACGCTTCACCCGCGATGCGGCGAACGAGACCGTGCGCAGTGGGAGTTCGGCAAGGGCCGCGAGCTGGATCAATCCGACTTCGACCTTGCCGCGCGGGCCGCGCGGTCCATCCGGGGTGACGATCGTCATCCGACCGCGGCAGCTCCGGAGGAGTTCGAGCGCCGCGCGCGCGCCGCCACGCGTGCTCGAGCCGCGAACGATGTGGAAGCCCAGGCGCTGCATGATCTGCGTCATCACCTCGCCGTCGCGATGCGAACTCACGACGGCCGCGGTGCCGCGGTCGCGGAATCCGTGGCAGAGGAACAAGATGTTCGCGTGCAGGATCAGGTAGATGCCTGGCTCGGGCAGCACGAGCTTGCGGGTGCGGCCGCGCCACGTCGCACCGAGCAGGCGGATCAGGATCGATCCGATCCGTCCGACCAAGCGGAACTGCCAGGGCTTGCGGAGTTTCATGTGGGATCGTCCGGCGGCTGCTCGACGGGGTCCGCGCCGCGTTCGAGAGCATCTTCGCGTTCGAGCTTCTGCCGCGCGCGCAGGTCGCGTCGCCAGATCCGCATCCCGGCGAGCACGGCCAGGACCAAGGCGCCGATCATCAGATACGAGAAGAAGTTCTCGAGGATGAAGCGCCACGGCGCACCGGACTCGTTGCGCAGCCAGGAGTACCAGCGCTCGTACTCGACGAGGATCGTCTCGCGGGTCGCGCGGGCGTAGCCGCCGACGAAGCCGTCCTTCTCGGTCGCGAAACGGATGCCCTCGCGGATCACGCTCATGCCGCGCGAGCGGATCAACCACTCGACGAACGAGAAGCTCTCGGCGTAGGCGAGGCGGCGGCCGTAATCGTCGTCGGGGAAGTCGCGCGTCAGGTCGGCGAGCCGATAGAGCCGGCCGAACTTCGCGGGGAGCACGAGATCGACCTCGCGCGCCGAGAGATAGAGGTCGCCGCTCAACGACTGCGCCAGGCCTTCGTGGAGCCAGCGCGGCACGCCGCTCGCCGTCGGCCCGGCCCATTGGTCGAGGAGGATGTGGGTCAGTTCGTGCGCGAGCACGGTCGGCAGGTCGTCCGGAGGCTGCGCCTCGATGCGGTCGAGCAGGAGGTGGATCTCGTCGCGGTCGAGCAGCGCGAAGCCGGGCGTTCCGGGGTGCAGCGCGCGACCGGAATCCGCGTCGAGGCTGGCCTCGCTCCGGTGCAGGACGACCGTGAACGGCGCGTTCGGCGTGCCGGGGAACTGCGGCGCGATGCGTTCGAGAGCGCGCGGCAGATGGCGCAGGACGGCCTCGCGACTCGCGGCGGACACGTCGTCGGACGCGGTCCGGACGACGTAGGGCGGCGGGTCCTGCGCGACGAGGGGCGATCCCGTCGCGAGCAGTGCCTGGAAGATCAGCGCGGCGAGCGCCGTCGACGTGCGTCGTCCCGTGCCCGCCGACCGACTACGCTGGCCGGGCAAACCGTCACGCACGGAGACCACAGCCATGAACGTCTCGACCAAACTTGCGCCCAAGTTCCTGCTCGGGTGTGTCGCGATCGCAGCCCTCCTCCCGTTGCTCGCCATGCAGGACCCGCAGGGCGCCCAGAGCACGCAGATCTCGAAGAGCGATCCGTTCCATCAGGAGTCGACGTGGTCGTTCACGGTGCTTCAGTACACCAACTCGCGCGGCGACGTCGTCGAAGTGCCGGCGCGCAACATCGCGAAGCTGTGGCTCCTCAAGGACGAGGACGGCGATCTGCGGATGGAGATCCTCTACCAGAACCGGGACTACTCGTCGCTCGCCATCCGCGACTTCAGCGTGATCCGCAGCTCGGCCGCCGCGGTCGCCGTCGACGTGCCGATCGTGCGCGCCACGATCTCGGCGATGGCGTTCCCCGAGATGAAATGAGGGTGTGCCGGTCGTCCTGCCGGCGGGTCACGGGCGACGGTGCGCGACGAGGTTCGCGAAGATCCGGCACGCACCGAGGTGGAGGTTCTTGAGCTGCCGGTGCAGCGCGAGGGCGCAGTAGACGAACTCGCCGCGTCCGGTTCGCGCGAACAGCAGCGCGCCGGAGTCTTCGGCCTGGCCCGAATCGCGGAACGCGATGGGCGTCTCGTAGGCGGCGTGCCACGACGAGGCGAAGTAGAGCCCGCGTTCGTGGGTCCAACCGTCCCAGTCCTCGGGACGGATCGTGTTCGGCATCGTGAGCAGCGGGTGCGCCGGCAGCAGGATGCGAACCGGCGCGTCCTCCGCCGTGACTCGGCTCTTGCCGAGGTGCAGATCGAGACCCTCGGGCCAGAAGCGCTGGCCGGTCGCTTCGACGTCGAGCTCGCTGTCCTTGTGGTAGAGCACGACGAGGCGACCGCCGTCGGCCGCGAACTGCAAGAGGCGCGCGAGTTCCGCGCGCGCGACGCTGCGCTTGCCGAGCGCGCGAACGTCGACCAGGATCGTGTCGAGATCGTCGAGGCGTCGGGTGGGAAGCACGTCGTCGCCGAGGATCTCGAGTCGACATCCGAGTTGGGCGAGCACCATGCGTGCGGCGTCGTCGGCGCCGGCGATCAACCCGACGCGGAGATCGGGCGGCAGGGCGACGTCGACGCGGTGCACCGCGATTCGGACGGAGGTCGCGCCGATCCTCGCACGCACGACTTGCGGGCCGAGCCGGGTGTCGGCGGGCACTCGCACCGCGAAGAGGAACGCCGCTTCGGTGGCGCGCGTGAGATCGACGTCGACCGAGTTCGGCACGATCTCGTAGCCGGCCGGGGCGTCGAAACCGAGCTTGTCGCGCAAGGGCTTGGTCGAGTTGCGGCGCACGCGCACGCTGAAATCGACGCTCGTCGCGCCCGCGGGCAGGAGCAACGCGGTCGGTCTCGTGATGAGCTCGACGGCGGGGCGGACTCCGAACGGGAGTTCGAGATCGAACGCGAGCGGCGCACCCGAAGCAGCGTCGCCGGCGAAGCGCAACTCGAGAGCGACGGAGAACGGCATCGCGAAGCGGTCGCGTCGGAACAGGCCGGAGAGCGGATCGTCGCGGAGTGCGTCGTTCGGGACGTCGAACTCCGCTTCGATGCGCCAGGGCTGCGGTTGCGCCAGGTTCGCGGCGCTGAGTTCGCGAAGCGTGCCCCGACGCGCGACGAGACGCGCACCGGTGAGCGGCGCCTGCAGGGAACTCGACAGCGCGACGTGGAACCGGATCGTCTCGCCGGGCACGACGACGTGGCGTTCGGCGGTCACGGCGGCGTGGATGCCGGCCGCATGCAGGGCCACGCGGGCAAGCGCTTCGCTGCGCCGCGCCGCGCGGACCGCGAGGTCGAGCGACGACTCCGAAGTGAAACGCTCGAGTCGCGCACGCAACGCGAGGGCGATCGTCGCGAGCGCGGGGCGGTTGGAGAGGGACGCAGGCAGCGTCAGGTCGAACTCGTCACGCAGGGCGTGAACCTCGTTCCGCGGCAAGGTCCCCTGGCGCGTGAGTTCGAGGAAGAGGTCGGGAAGGCCTTCATACAGGCTGCGCGAGCCGTTCACGGCGGGGACGAAGCCGACGAAGCGGTTCGCTCCGGCGAAGAAGTCGCTCCGCGGCCGGATCGGCGCCTGACTTCGATGAGCGGCGACGAGCGCGTCGTAGGCGATGTCGCGGTAGGGATGACCGAGATCGGCATCGACCTCGTCCGCGGGCAACTCGAACCACGGCTCCTCGCCGGGTGCAGCGCCGCGGAACGCGCGACCGATCACGATCGGTTCGAGGCCCTCGGTGCGGAACGACGGGTCCGCCGCGAGGGCGATTGCATCCGGCAGGACCTCGACAAGAGCCAGGTCGTGGCCGTGCGTCTCCGCGGGATGGTGCGTGGTGAGGACGACGTCGGGCCGGATGCGGCGGAACGCGCGCGCGAGTTCGCGCACGGTCGTCGCGCGCCCCCACAACTCGAGCGCCTCCACCGCGGTGCGGCAGTAGCCGGCGTCGGCTCGATTCACGTAGTGGACGTCGATGCCCAAGGCGCGAGCACAGGACTCGGTCTCGAGAGTGCGCAGCGCGGCGAGAGCGTCGCCGACCTCGGGGCCTTCGTTGTTCTGGCCGCCTTCGCCGCGCGTCATGAGGACGACGGCGACCCGATAGCCCTCGTTACGGCGCAGGTAGGTCGCCGGAAGGACGTACTGATCGTCGGGATGGGACGCGACCAGCGCGATGCACTGGTCGTTGCGCGCGTCGCGCAGTGCCTGCACGAGCGCCAGGTGCCCGCCCTCGCCAACCTCGTTCGACGGTCCGAGCCGCGCCATCGCCGCGAGGCGTTCGGTGAGATCGCCGCCGACGGGATTCCCCTGCGCCGGAGCGTGCGCGACGAGCGCGCTCCATCCGCAGAGGAGCGACAACCACGTTCTCGGCGAGCGCGGATAAAGCGTCATGTCGGCCGGCAGGTCGCGGATGGTAGCGCGATGAATGACGCACGAGACGAAGACGCCTCGCGCCGCGGATCATCGCGGGCGAGGCGTCGTGCGAAAGCCCGGTCGATCGATCAGCGACGGCGCATGCCGCCGGCTTCGGCGCGCAGTGCGAACATCGTCGCGCCGCCGCCGACGAGCCCGGCACCGACCAGGGCGACCAACTCGGGACCGAACGGGCTCACCGAGTACGACGAGATGCCTTCCTTGCCGTCGATCGTCCACGAACACGCACCGAAGAGGTGCTTGGTGATCGTGCTCGACTCGGGCAGGAGCGCGGGGTCGATCGGGATGTTCTCGTCGAACGGGACCAACGCCATCAGGCCCGAGATGATCTGGTAGAAGCCGTCGAACTGGGTCTTCCAGTCGGTGAACGCGACGCTCGTCGCCTGCGCCGGGATCTGCTCGACGTACGCCTTGAACTCGACGTTGCTGCGGATGTCCCCCGCCGGATCATCGGCGCGATCCATGCGCTCGGACGCGCGGCGCACATCGGAAGTCGAGAGTCCTCCCACCAGGTAGCCGCCCTTGAACGCGAAGGTCGGCGTGAACATCTGGAACGGGTTCATTCCGCCGAACTGCTCGACGTTGTCCATGCGGACCTGGATCTGCCAGTAGGTCGTGCCGCGGCGCTCGACCTTGTCGACTCCGATCAGGCCCTGCGAGAGCGTCGCGAGCTTCTGGAGTGACTTCACCAGGCCTTCCTCGTTGTTGACCTTCACGATGAAGGCCATTTCGGGCAGGCCGGTCATGCTCCCCATCGGCATCGACCAAGAGACGAACTCGTCGCCGAGAGCGCCGAAGACGTCCTTCTCCAGGGAGAGTTCGAGTTGCTTCTCGATCGCGCCGAGCCTGCCGAGCGCCATGTTCGCGAACTCCTCGTCGTAGGCCTTCAGCGCGCCGACCAGCGCGCCGTACACGCCGCCGATCGAGAAGCGCGCCCCCGAGAAGCTCACGGCGTCCTTCGGAACCCAGCGCAGGAAGCCCATGTCGAGGGGCGCGCTGATGCCGGCGACGAGACCCACGCGGGCGTCGACGGGCATCGACACGAACGAGTTGGCCACCGCACGATCACCGCGGTAATGCCAGGTCGCGCCGATCGCATCGAACGAGCGCAAGCCGAGCGCGATGATCGCGCGATCGATGCCGTCGACATCGAGGACCGGCGGGAAGTCCGGGGCGTGGTCGCGCGCCATGTGCAACGCATGGCTCAGGAAGTCGAAGAGGGCACCCGGCCGGAGATAGAGCTCCATCTCGGCGCCCTGGTAGTCGAGCTTCGTGGACGTGCGCGCGAAGGTCGGCGAGCCGGCGAGCGTCGCACTGCCGGAGCTCGCGAAGTTCGCGAGAATCGCGGACGTGTCCGTCGCGAGCGTCGTCAGGACGATGCCGTTGCCCACGAAGGCGATGTCGAGGCCCATCGGGAAACCGGGCGGCTCGGTGGGACGAATCGAAGTGAGCTTCGCTCCGCCGGCTTCCGTCGTCTCGACCGTGACTTCACCGGCGGCCTGCGCCTGCATCATCGCGATGCCGGTGTTGATCACGTTCTGCCAGATGGCCGCACTCTCGCCGAAGTCAGCGTGCAGCACGAGGCCGATGCGGGGCAGCGGTTCGTCGCCGCCTTCCGGCATCTCCAGCCCGAGTTGCGTGACCGCGAACGCGAGGCTGTGGATGCGCATCTTCACGAGGTCGTCGGGGTTGAACGGCAACATCCCCTGCGCGTGGGCCTGCCGTGCCTCCTCCATCCCCTCGTTCCACTTGCCCTGCGCGAGCTCCATGAGCGGCGCGAAGAAGTCCTGGACCTGCGGTTCCCGCCAGATCTTGGCGAGGGCCGTCTGCTGGAACTCGCCGATCGACGTGTCGAGGTCCGGCGTCGACACATAGAAGAGCGTCTCCGGCGGAAGTGCCCGCGCGAGCGGACCCTGCGCGCCGAGCGCCGCCGAGAGGAAGAGGGCGGCCGGAGCGAGCGCGGCGGCCAGGAAGGTGCGTGCAATCATCGGTTTCGGATCGGTTCGAGGGCGGACGGTTGCCGGCGGTCGGCGGGGGCGCTGCGGCCGGGTGGTCGTAGGCCGGCCAAGGTGGCCGCGGTTGGACGGAGTCTGTCGAAAACGTGTCGCGAAGGGGAGACGGACGGAAGGCGCGGCCGGGAGTCGGTCCGGCCGCAGGGCCGGTCCCGCTCAGGACCCTGCTCAGCCGTTCACGAGCTTGCGCAGGTGATCGCGGATCGCGTCCTGCTTCTCGGTGAGCTTGGCCTGGAACTGCTCGATCGCTTTCTCGAGCTTCTTGGGGTCGCCGGAGCGCGCGGCTTCGGTCACCGCACCCAACGACTTCGTGGCCTCTTCATCGCCGCCTTCCATCGCGAAACTGAACATCAGCCCGGCCTGGAACATGTTGTAGTCGTGCATCCGGCTCTCCATGTCGCCGTTGATCGCGAACGACTTGAACCAACTGCTCAGGCTGTTGACGCCGCCTTTCTCGAGGTGCTGTTTGCCGAAGTGCTGGGCGTCGCCGGGTCCCTTGAAGCGCTCCGCGTAGCCGCCGACGCCGCGCTGGAACCAGAGCGGTAACTCGACGCCGAGGTCCGCCGCGACTCCGAGCACCCAGGCCATGGCGCCGGCATGGCGCAGCCAGTACGGGCCCCATTTCTCTTCCCAGTTGGTGACGACTGGGCGCACGCTCCCGAGGCCGCGGACCTCGAGGTCGCCCAGCGCGGGGAACACCGCGTACGCGGAGCCCTCCGCGCCGATCGCGGTGCCGAGCTCGCGATAGTGGTCGGTGTCGCGCGCGATGAGGATGAACGGCCGATGCGCGGGCGTCGGCATGAGTCCGGTGAAGATGCGGGATGCGTCGCCGATGGCGGAGTCGAGGTCGATCGCGAGGTTCTTGAGTTCGGTCAGCGGACGGTTCCCCACGATCGTCGCGGTATGGGTGCGGAACAGCCACGGCGTGCGGACATCGCCATGGAACTTGTCCGCGGCGGCTTCATCACCCCACTTGCCGTCCCCGATCGGATACTCGCCGGCGTTGGCCTTCGCGAGGTCGTCGGGCGAGATGAACTCTCCCGTCGTCGGGTGACGGACCTTGCCTTCGGAGAAGGCGACCTTCTCGGCCTTGGTCACTTTCTCGCCTTCGTGCCAGTAGACGCCTTTCTTGGCGTCGGCGGCCTCGTCCTTCGCAACCCAGACGTCCTCGACCTGGACGAAGCCCTTGGCCTTCATCTCCTCTTCGATGGCTTTCTTGCGCAGGGCATCGGCCTTCGCCTTCGTGATCCACTCGCCTTCCCATTTCACGAAGCCGAGCATCTCGTTCGCGGCGGCGTTGTCCTTGTCGACCTTGAGCACCGCCGTGAGGATCCGGCGCATGTCGCTGAGCATGCCCTTCTCCTTGGCCCAGGCGGCAGCCTCGACGAGAGCCGGCGCGTTGTTCTTCGCGGCGTCCTCCTTGACCTTGAGTTCCTTCTTCAGTTGGGCGAGCGATTGAGCGGAGAGCGGTGCGAGGAGCACCAGTCCGACGAGGAGTTGGACGAGTTTCATGGGAAGCAAGCTGGCCTGGTTGACCTGGCGTGTGGTGTACCGTCCGAACGCGCCTCACGTGCCGGTCGCCGCGCCGCGTCCTTTGCGCTCGCCGAGGAACTGCGACCATGAACCCGGCCAGTCGGCGGGACGAACGTGCAGGTGAGGAGTCCAACGCGGTGTGCGCGGGTGCCGTAGGAGTCGCAATCCGGCGGTCGTCGGCAGTCGATCGCCCTTGCGCGCGTTGCAGCGCACGCAAGCGACCACGCAGTTGTCCCAGCTGGTGCGGCCACCGCGAGAGCGCGGCAGGACGTGATCGATCGTGAGCTGCGAGTGCGGCGGCTTGGAGCCGCAGTACTGACAGCGGTGATCGTCACGGCGGAACAGGCTCGCACGGGTGAACGGCGCCTCGAAGGAAGGCACACGGTCGTACGACCGGAGCTGCACGACTTCCGGCACCGGCAGCCAACGCGTTGCGGTGCGGATCGAATGGCGACCCGGCTCGCCGTAGGTGCCGACCCACGCAGAGAAGTCCTGGACGGACAGCGACGACGGGTCGACGACGTGCGCGATCCCGCGGCAGATCATTCCGACGGCGCGGCGGACGATCGTGACGTGGATGGGGACCCAGGAGCGATTGAGGACCAGCGTCGGCGCGTCGAGCACGCTTCGGCGGGGTCTTTCACTCGGCTCCATGGTGTGGTCGGTGGGATGGAATGCGCGGCCCGGGAGTGTAGCGAGCCCGTCGCCGGTCAGGAGCGGTCGGCGCACGAGCGCGTGCGGATCGTCGCGTTGCGGCTGGTCCGCGGCCGGGCTAGACTCCGCCGACTTTCGACTCCCAGTTCGGATTGCCATGCCGAAGGTCCGTCTCCTGCGCGTTTCCCTCGCCGCACTCCCCCTCATGTTCGGGGCATGCCTGGGTTCCGATCGGGACGGCTCGACGGAACAAGCGTCCGGACTCAGCCCAGTCCAACTCGCAGACATCCCCGTCCCGGACGGCATGAAGCTGCGGGACTCGCTCAACGAGAGCCACAGCTACGAGGTCGGCACCTTCCGCGTCGCCGACCTCCACTACTTCGGCAACGTGCCGCTCGCCGACGTGGCGTCCTATCTGCGCGAGCGGATGCCGCAACACGGCTGGCGCCTGGTCACCGAGGCTGTCGCGCACGAGTCCGAGTTGGTCTTCGACCGACGCCCCCACCGGGCGACCTGCCGGATCTGGAACGACGGCTCGGTGACCAGACTGCACGTCGGAGTCCGCACGCCGGAGTGAAGCGGATCCCCGCGCGTCACCGAGCTTTGCCGAGAGCGAACCCACCCGTCTGTCCGTGAGTGTCTCCATGACTCAGAACGCTGCCCCGGGCCTCGCCGGGTCGATCGATGCCCCGAGCCGCCTCGAGCTGTTCTGGGAGAAGAACAAGCGGCTCGTGAACGGCGGCCTCATCGCTGCCGTGATTGCCATCGGCGCCCACTACGCCTGGAAGTACAAGGTCGACCGGGATCGAGCCGAGGCTTGGACAGCTCTGGCGATCGCGGCGAACCTCGACGAGGGCTACGCCAAGCCGTCGGAGATGTGGGACACCTTCAAGGAGCTCATCCCGCAGAACCCGGGCTACGTCGGAGGCTATTACTATACAGCGCAAACATCACTCGTCGCCGGGTTCGCAGAGCAGGTGAAGGCTGCCGACGACGCCAAGCTTCGCGTCTTGGCGAGCGGCGATGACGGACGAGCTCCGCTCGCACTCTGGGCTCTCTCGAATCGCGCGATCGCTCGCGAGGAATTCGACGTGGCGGTCGCCGGCCTGGCGGAATTGCAGAAGCGCTTCCCCGAACACTTCCTCTGCAAGGAATCGAGCTTCCCGGTGCAGTGGCGACCTGAGATCAAGCTGGCCGAAGAGTCGAAGCCCGATGTCCGGCGGAAGAAGCCTGAACTGGAGCCTGCCAGACCGGGAAGCCTGGTCGCGATGCGCGTTCAGCAGGTCGAGGCCGAGCGTGAGTTCCGCGCCTCCCACCCGGAGTACTACACCGCCCCCCTAGCCGATTCGTCGGAGACGATCGTCGTCGAGTTCGAAGGTGCGGGGGTCGTCAAGTTCAAGCTGTTCTCGACGCGTGTTCCCAAGCACGCGGAGCGTTTGCTCGCGCTGGCTCGAGAGAGTTGGTGGGTCGGCCAGCGCGTTCACTTGGTCGAACGCGCGCCGAGTTCTCAGTCCTTCAACGACAGCACGCCGAACCACTTCGTCTTCGGCTGGCCTTCCACGAAGGAGGCCGAGAACTCGAAGTGGAAGGAAGAGGACCTCAAGCCCGAGAACACCCTCGACGTCGAGGACAGCGGCGTCAGTCTGTTCCCGGGGATGGTCTCGGTCGAACTCGCGAAGGACGGCAAGTCACAAGTCGAGCGGATCGTGATCAACTCCGAGGACGAGGCGGCGGTTGCGGACGGCAATCGCGTCGTCGTGGGGCGGGTCACCGAAGGGATCGAGATCGTCCGCGAGATCGTGAGCGGGGAGTTCGCAGACGACGCGAGCGCGAAGAGCGGCCGTGGTCGGCCGCAGAACGGCTACAAGATCACCGCCGTGCGGGTCGAGTGAGTTCGGTCGTGCCCGGCCAGGCAGTCTGTTGCTTCAATCGCCGCTCTTCTTGATCTGCGCGTAGACCCGTTCGAACTGCTCGCGACCCTGGCAGTTGATCTGGATCCGCGACCGCTTGCGGCTGTAGCGGACCGACACGTCCGTCCCGAGCACCGCGGCGAGGGTCTCCTCGATTTCCTTCACCCAGAGGGGTCGGCTCTTGCCGACAGGTCCCGGAGAAGCTGTCCCGGAAATCCGGGGCACCCCGGCTTTCATCTCCTGGACGAGCGCTTCGACCTGGCGGACGCTCAGACGATCCCGAATCGTCTTCTCCGCTACGAGTTGTTGGGCCTGCGCGTCCGTGACCGCGAGGATCGCTCGGGCTTGCCCCATGCTCAGCGTTCCACGTGAAACATGCGCCTGGACGTCCTCGGGGAGGTCGAGAAGGCGGACGAAGTTCGCCACGGTGCTGCGATCGAGGCCGACTTGGCGGGCAACCTCATCTTGCGTGCTCTTTGTCAGTCCCTGGATGGAGCGGAAAGCGCGTGCCTTCTCGATCGGATTGAGATCCTCCCGGTGCAGGTTCTCGACGAGGCCGAAGACTGCGGACTGCTGGTCGCTGATCGTCCTGATCAGCGCCGGAATCCGCTCGAGACCAGCGAGCTTGGCGGCCCGCCAGCGCCGCTCACCAGCGACGATCTGGTACCGATCGCCGACAGGGCGGACGAGGATGGGCTGCAGCACCCCCGCCGTCCGGATCGATGCCGCGAGTTCCTCGATCTCCCCGGGAGCGAACTCACGACGGGGCTGGAAAGGATTCGCGATCAGTCGGGTGAGGTCGATCTGGGAAACCGACTCACCGCCGCTGGGAGCCTCGCCACTCCCGGCGAGGAAGTAGTCAAGACCGCGCCCGAGCTTGCGTTCGACCATGGAGTACCTCGCGCACGAGCTCGCCGTAGGCAAGCGAGCCCTTGGAATCGAGACGATAGCGGAAGAGGGTCTGACCATGGCTTGCCGCCTCGACGAAGGTCAGATCCCGGAAGATCAGGGAATCGAGGAGCTTCTCCCCGAGGTTTCGATGCAGGTTGGCGAGCACCTCGTGGGTGATCGGTTCCTTCAAGTCCACCATCGTGGGAAGCACCCCCAGCAACTCGGCCCGGCCAGGGAACTGGCGTCGGGCCGTCCTCAGCGTCTGGATCATCTGGCTCAGACCGTGCATCGCGAAGAACTCCGATTGCACGGGGAGAAGCACGCGCTCGCAGATCTCGAGTCCCGCCCAACCCCATGCGTCCATGCGTGGGGGGCAATCGACGATCAACCAATCAACGCCGGCCGCCCCCAGAGCATCTCGAAGTGCGAGGAGCTTTCGGATGTCGGGGACAGTGCCCCGGTCGATGTTCCGGCGAGCACCAGGCGACGGGAGGACCCAGAGTCCGTCTTGCAGTGCTTGGAGGGCCGCGAAAGGGCTCTCGGGGTCCGACACGTTGCGACTGTCGTCCAACATCCCCTCGAGCCCGAGCGTCGCGTTTCCCTGAGGATCGAGGTCGATCAGGACGACGATTGCCCCCGCGAGTGCCAGCCCATGGGCCAGGTGCACTGCCGTCGTCGTCTTGCCGACACCGCCTTTCTGATTCGCCAGCGCGATGGATCGCACGCCAAAGGCCCCTGGTAACGCTTCGCGGTAGGTGTAACGATTGATCGCCGAACCGCAACGGTGTGACGCCGGATTCCCAGGCTCGACGCCTGGACACCCTCGGTTGGCTAGCCTCCCCGAGAAACCGATGATCGCGCGAGGGTTGACCTGGCTGGGGGCGTGCGCCGCTCTCGCCGATCTGCATTTCCGCGAAGCGGTGCGGGTTCTCCGCTGGCCAGGGACGATCGTCGTCCTCGCGATTCCCGCCCTCTGCTTCGCACAAGAGCCGCTCGCGTTTCGCCGCGGCGGTCTCGATGTCTCGTGGTCCAGTATCGGTCGGATCACCCTGCTGGTCGTCTGCCTCGCACCGCTCTACTTGTCGCTCCATCGATCACCTCGGAGAGTTGTGCTCGAGCGGCGCGGTTCGGTGCGACCGGAGTGTGCCGCCATCGGGAGGGGGATCGGCGTGGGTCTGAGCCTCTTCGCGATCGCATCCTGCGCGGCGATAGCGTCAATTACGTGGGAGAGTATTCGATTCTCGGCTGCTGACTGGAGTCGATTCTCGATCCTCCTGGGACAGGCGGCCTTGCTGGCCACGATCCTCGGTCCGGCCTCCATGCTGCTCGATTTCCTCGACGGCCCCGCTCTTCGAACACTGGTCTGGACGGCTGCGATGATCGTCGCGACGGCAGGCCCCGCACTCCCGGTCGTCGTCCCATTCGACCGCTTGCTCGGGACCGGCGACTTCGCCCGCATCTGGGATTCGTCGATCATCCTCCCACTTGGCCTCGCGACGATCGGCACCTACCTGACGGTGATCGCGAGCAACCGGCGCTCCCGTCGCGGCTGAATCATGCGGATCGGAATCCTCGGTGACGTCCACAGCAACCTCGAAGCACTCGTCGCTTCGGTCGGCAAGTTGCGCGAGGAGCGGGTCGAGCACTGGGTGCAAGTCGGCGACGTCGTCGGCTACGGCGCCGACCCGATCGCCTGCATCGAACTCGTGCGCGAGCTTCGCTGCACGGTCTGCCTCGGCAATCACGATGCCGCAGTCGTCGGCTTCATTCCGACCGAGTACTTCAACCACTTCGCGAGACGAGCGATCGAGTGGACGCGCGATCGGCTCCGGCCGGTCGACATGGAGTTCCTCCGCAGCTTGCCGTTGAAGGTCGAACATCCGCACTACACGGTCGTGCACGGTTCACTGCACATGCCCGAGCAATTCGGCTACGTGTTCTCGCCGGTCGAGGCCGCGGACTCGATTGCCAAGCAGCGGACGAAGGTCGCATTCGTCGGTCACTCGCACATCCCGGCCATCTACCTTCACCGTCACGGCGGGTCGCCGCGGGATCTCCATTGCATCTACGAGCCCGAGTTCGAGGTGGACATCACCGAGCACGACCGCGCCCTGGTGAACGTCGGCAGCGTCGGCCAGCCTCGTGACGAGGACCCACGCGCGGCGTTTGCCATCTACGACACGGACACGCATATCGCCCGCATCTCGCGCGTCGACTACGACATCGCGACCGCGCAGGCGAAGATCCGTGCGGCCGGATTGCCGTCGGTCCTCGCGGATCGCCTCTCGCTGGGGGTCTGACCCGATCTCACGTTGCGAGGAATTCGACGGCCACGGAGTCCGCGACGAGCACGCCGCCCTCAGTCAAGCGCACCCGCGAACCGCTGCGCTCGAGCAGGCCGAGTTCGACGAATCGGTCGATGATGTGCGCCGCATGGGGCGCCGGGTCGGTCCCGAGGCGTTCGCCGATCGTGTCGAGATCGACCCCGTCCGCGCGACGCAATCCCAGCCACAGAGCCTCGCCGAGTCGCCGAGGGATCGTCAGCGTCTCCGCTTCTCCGGTAGGGAGCAGTCCGGCTTCGATCGCGCGCGCCCACGCGTCCAACGTCTTCAGGTTCGTTCCCCGCCAGCCGCCGCGATGGGACGCCGCGCCCGGCCCGACGCCGACGTAATCACCCTGCAGCCAATAGTGATCGTTGTGGAGGCTCGGCCCGCCCCTGCCGGCGAAGTTGCTGATCTCGTAAGCGCGGAAGCCCGCCGCACCGAGATGCTCACGTGTGAGGCGGAACATCGCCGCGTCGATGGTCTCGCTGGCCGGTTCGACCGTCCCTGCCGCAAGCTCACGACCCAAGCGCGTGCCGCGCTCGAACGTCAGCGAGTAGCAGGACAGGTGGTCCGGCTGCAACTCGAGCGCCTCACGAAGGTCGCTCTTCCAGTCCGCCAGCGTTTCGCCGGGAAGCGCATACATCAGGTCGAGGCTGACGTTTTCGAATCCAGCATCGCGCAGCGCACCGACGGCCCGTCGGATTGCGCCGGCATCGTGCGCGCGATCTAGCCATCGCAGCCGCGCGGCGTCGAAGCTCTGCGCGCCGACGCTGGCGCGGCGCACGCCCGCCGCCAGGGCGATTGCCGCCTTCTCGCGCGTCAGGCTCTCAGGATTGCATTCGACCGTCACCTCGGCTGCGCTCGCCAGGTCCACATGGTGGCCGAGGATCTCGAACAGTTTCGCGAACCGCCCGGCGTCCAGATACGTCGGAGTGCCACCGCCCACGAAGACCGTGTAGGGCCGACGCGGCGGATCCGCGATCGCGAGCTCGGCATCGAGCGCGGCGAGGAACCGGTCGTGAGCCACGTGATCCGCGATCGCGTAGCTGTTGAAGTCGCAGTAGCCGCACTTGACGACGCAGAACGGCACATGGACGTAGAGGGAGGTCCTCACGGCAACCGCATCATGCCTGGTACGGTCGCGTCGCGCGTCGCGCGCCGTCAACTCGCGGAACGTTGCCGCGCCTGCGGGCCCGGGCCCTCGTCGTCGAACTCCCTGGCCATGCGTGCCCACAGCTTCCGGATCGCATCGAGTTCCATCTGCCGCACCCGTTCCCGCGTCAGTCCGATCCGTTCTCCGATGGCCTTGAGGGTCATCGGGTGACCGTCATCCAGCCCGTACCGCATGCGAAGGATCCGACGCTCGCGGTCGTCCATCGAGCTCATCAACTCCCGAAGCCTTCGGACCTCGATCTGGTTGAACAACTCCTCTTCGGGTGGGATCGCACGTGGGTCCTCGAGGTTGTCCGTGAAGATCGACGACGAGTCCTCGTTCATCGAGAATGTCGGCTGCGAGTTGGCGAGCACCGTGTCGCGCACGACGTCCCAGTTGCACTCCGGAAGGTCGAGTTCCTCAGCGATCTCCGCCGTCGTCGGCTGTCGGCCGAGCCGGTAGTTCAACTCCATCGCGGTGGCTTTCCATCGCGAGACGATCTCCGACATGTACGAAGGCACGCGGACGGTCTTGACCGTGTTCACGAGCGCCCTGCGGATCCCCTGCTTGATCCACCAGGTGGCGTAGGTCGAGAAGCGGCAACCGGCAGCCGGGTCGAACTTCTCGACCGCCTTCATCAGGCCGATGTTGCCCTCCTCGATCAGGTCCATGAAAGCGAGGCCGCGGTTCACGTAGTTCTTCGCGATCGAGACGACCAGTCTCAGATTCGCGCGGATCATGTGCTCCCGCGCCGCCATGTCGCCGACCTGGATGCGGTGGGCGAGTTCGATCTCCTGCTCGGCGGTGAGCAGCGCGACCTCGTTGATCTCCGCGAGGTAGGTGTCCAGTCCGTGATCGCGCATCCTGCGGCGTGCTCCTTCTCTTGGCGGGGAATCGGACAACCGTGCAATGGTTCTTGACGAAGTGCCGAAGCCTTCGACGGGATGGGCGGTTGGCGCGCTCACACCGTTGCATCGGTCGTCGTCGGGGGATTCGACGCTCCCCGGCCCCATGCGCACGGTCGCTGGACGGTCCCATCCCGCTCGGGGCCCATCGTCCCACGGAAACAAACGAGGGCCGCGCCACCGACTCCCGGCGGACGGCCCTCGCGTGATGCGCTCGCGAGGCGCTCAGAACAGCGCGTAGATGAACGGCGCCGCCCCGGTCGCGCCGAGCACGAGGAGGAGCCCGAGCAGCCCGAACACGAACAGGAACGGAATCAGCCACCACTTGGCGTTGTCCTTCATGAACCCGAAGAACTCGCCGATGACGCCCTGCTTGTTCCCTCGAGCGAGATCCTCGAACGAATCCGGCTTGTCGTTGGTCATGGTGCTCTGTGCTCTGTGCTCTGTGCTCTGTGCTTTCGCGTCGAGTCTTGCGGTCAGTATAGTCTCAGGTAACTGGCGAGGGGCCGCGGCATCCCGCGCTCGTGCCAGTACGACTTCGCGCGGTGATCCGGGCGTTTGGCGATCGGGTCACGACCGAAGGCTCGGAACACCAGTCCCACCGGAAGGAAGAGCGCATAGAAGATCAGGATCATCAGCGTCATCGAGATGACGAATCCGATCGGCGTGGCGATCACCATCAAGCCCACGAAGACAGGCTTGACGAGCTTGGGGTCGATCCGCGACAGGACGAACGAGAGAACGCCGAGCCCGATCAGCCCGTACATGAGCCACGGCGGGCCACCGAACTTCAACGACGCGAGGACGCCGATCGCCGGGAAACCGAACAGCGAGAAGACGCCGAACTGCGCGAGCTGAGTGACCGACGGCTGCAGGTGGAACTTGATCATCTGGGGTGCTCCGTGGTCGCTCAGTCGAGATCGAATGCCGACAGGTACTTCTCGCGATCGACCTTCGTCAGTCGTTCCGGTTGAGCAGTGCGGAGCAGCACGAAGTTCTCGAGGACCAGCACGTCCATGTCGGTTCCGAGGAAACACCTCAGTGCGTCGGCGGGCGTGCAGACGATCGGCTCCCCGCGGACGTTGAAACTCGTGTTGATGAGGATCGGCGTCCCGGTGCGACGCTCGAATGCCCGCATCAGCTTGGCGAGCCGCGGATTGCGCTTCTCGTCCACCGTCTGGAGGCGGGCCGAGTAGTCGACGTGAGTGATCGCGGGCACGTCGGAGCGGAGTTGCTTGAGCTTGTCGATGCCGAACTTGCCTGGCTCGACCTTCCGACGCCGGTCCTCGCGAACCGGCGCGACGACCAGCATGTATGGACTATCCTGGTCCGGTCGGATGTCGAAGTAATCGGGAGCGCGGTCCCGAAGCACGATCGGCGCGAACGGCCGGAACGACTCGCGGAACTTGATCTTCAAATTCATCACGCTCTGCATCTTCGGCGAACGTGCGTCACCGATGATGCTGCGCGCACCGAGCGCCCGTGGGCCGAACTCCATCCGTCCCTGGAACCACCCGATCACGTTCTCGGTCGCGATCAACTCCGCGACGCGTTCGCAGAGCTTGTCTTCGTCGGCGATCTCCTCGTACTTGGCGCCGCGCTCTTCGAGCACCGCGAGGATGTCGTCACGGCCGAACGCCGGTCCGAGCAGGCTGGCGTGCTGCGAATCCAGGTCCTTCTCTGCGCGGCGTTCCTTGCCGAGGAGGTGGTACCAGACCATGTAGGCGGCACCGAGCGCGCCGCCCGCGTCCCCGGCGGCGGGCTGGATCCAGATCCGCTCGAATGGTCCTTCGCGGAGGATCTTGCCGTTCCCCACGCAGTTGAGCGCCACGCCACCTGCCAAGCAGAGGTTCTTCTTGCCGGTGGACTTGTGGGCGAAGCGGACCGTCTTGAGCATCACCTCTTCGGTGACCTTCTGGATGGACGCCGCGACGTCCATGTAGAACTGGTCGAGTTGCGTTTCCTTGCTGCGGGGGGGGCGACCGAAGAGCGCGTGGAAGCGCTCGTTCGTCATGCGCAACCCCTGGGCGTACTGGAAGTACCGCATGTCCATGCGGTAGCTGCCGTCCTCTTTCAGGTCGATCAGGTTGTCGACGATCTTGTCGACGTACTTGGGCTCTCCGTAGGGCGCGAGGCCCATGAGCTTGTACTCACCCGAGTTGACCTTGAAGCCGCAGTAGTACGTGAACGCCGAGTAGAGGAGTCCGAGCGAGTGAGGGAAACGGATCTCGTGCGTGAGTCGGATCTTGTTGCCTTCGCCCACGCCGATGCTCGTGGTCGCCCATTCCCCGACGCCGTCCATCGTGACGATGGCCGCGTCCTGGAACGGCGATGGGTAGAATGCGCTCGCCGCGTGACTCTCGTGGTGCTCGGGGAAGACGAACGGCCGCTTCGGCGACGAGCCGAGTTCACGGCGGAGGATGCGCGGGATGTGGAGCTTGTCGCCGAGCCAGGTCGGCAGGAACTTCATGAAGGACGGAAACCCGGCCGGCGCGTAGGAGAGGTACGTCTCCATGAGGCGGTCGAACTTCAGCAGCGGCTTGTCATAGAACGCGACGTAGTCGAGCTCCGATGCACTGATGCCTGCGGCCTTCAGGCAGTGGGCGACCGCGAGCCTCGGAAAGTCGGGATCGTGCTTCTTCCGCGTGAATCGCTCCTCCTGCGCAGCGGCGACGATCTCACCATCGCGCAGCAGCGCCGCGGCGGAGTCGTGGTAGAAGGCGGAGATGCCCAGGACGTAGTTCGGCATGTCGCTCGACTCCGGTCACGGCCGGATCCGGTCACCGGCGAGAACAACGCGATCGTCGTGCCTGGCCGTTCGTGGGGTTCGGAAGGATAGAATCCGATCGACCGACGACACGCCGAAAAACAGAGCGCCACTCCGCGGCGGTTTCGCGATCAGGAATCCGTCGATGCCAGCGACGTGTTGCCGTCGGATCGACGATGACTCGCCGGCGCAGTGGGGGAGTCGGGTTCCGAGCACCGATGGTCCGACCGAAGTGAACAAGCTCAAGCGCCTCACCGCGCGCATCCTGTTGCTCGTCGTCGCGAGCGGAGTCGCCCTGATCCTCGCCGACCTCGTGCTCCTCGGTGTGGACACGATCTACGGCATGTCCGCGGCCGAGGAGGTCACGGATCGGAACCTCCATGTCCGCTTCGCCACGGAGTACCGGGACGTCGATCGCAACCCCCTCAGCCTCGCTGAAGCCGGCACGCGGGGCTACATCGTCCCGATCGCGGACATCGAGCTCGTTCGGGCGCGGGAGATCCTGACCGGCGGCGGCGTGGAGTTCGATGCGGCCGGTCGACGCCTGCGGCCCCTCGGCGGCAAGTGGGTCAACGACCCGATGGCGTACGTCCTGAATCCGGTCCGACCCGAAGGCGAGCCCGAGGTTCGATTGCAGGAGCGCATCGAGATCACCGGAACGGCTGCTCACGACGGCATCTACCGCTGCACGAGGGTCGACCCGGACGGCACGGTCACCGTCGATCGCGACGTCGCGTCCGCGACCTACCCCTCGGGGATCACGATCCGCGGACTGCGTGAACGCGACACCTTCGCTCCGAGCAAGTCGTGGTTCTTCTGCTTCCGCGGGCTGGAGGGCAGCAAGTGGGCGCCCCGGTTCGACGCCGACGGCTGCGTCCGCGTGGACATCAACAGCGCGATGATCCGCGAGCGGGAGGAACTCGTCGCCGTGAAGCCGCCGGGTCAGCGTCGGGTCGTATGTATCGGGGATTCGTTCACCTTCGGCTGGGGAGTCGCGATCGACGACTGCTGGACCCGTCGCGTGGAAGTCGAGCTCCGGCGTACCGACGACGGCATCCGCACGGTGAACTGCGGTGCGTCGGGGAGCATGTTCCCGGACGAGTACGTCTCGGCGCTCGCGCACCGCTTCCTGCGACTCGAGCCAGACGCCGTCGTCCTGACGCTCTGCCTGAACGACCTCCTCCCGACCGGGCAGGCCCTGGCGCACCAGGAGGAACTGCCCTGGATCCTGCGCCACTCCCGGTTGCTGCGCGACCTGCTCCAGGGCTACGCCCTCGAGGGGCAGTTGAAGATCGATCCGTCGCGCGACCTCGTCGGCGAGCTGCTGGAGCTTCCCGATCGCCAATACCCGCTGTGGTGCATGCCCTACCCGCGGACCTCGGTCGGGCGCGCCAACCTCTGGCCCGGGGGAGGGCCGCAGCGGGCGCTGCTCGCCGGCCGCGACCTCTGCCGCGCACGGGGGATCCCGTTCGGCGTCGTGATCTGGCCCTACATCCAAGGTCTCGGCTCCGGCGAGCACTACCCGTTCACGACGATCCACCGCCTGGTGGGGGATTTC
The DNA here is from genome assembly GCA_016235155.1 of Planctomycetota bacterium. Taxonomy (GTDB): domain Bacteria; phylum Planctomycetota; class UBA1135; order UBA1135; family UBA2386; genus JACRLW01. Next base: position 6,074 of record JACRLW010000096.1, on the reverse strand, counting down.
TGCGCGACGAACGAGATCCCCTTCCTCGATCTGCTCCCGGCGCTCAGGGACAAGGTCGCGCAGACCGACGACCTGTGGGTGTGCCCGGCCGACTACCACCCGAATGCACGTGGGCACGAACTCGCGACACCGCAACTCACCGACTTCGTGCAGACCCTGCTCCGCTCGAACTGACTCGAGTTCGCGCGAACGCTGCAAGCCTCCGTGAGCAAGCGACTTGGCGACGCATCGAGCGATGCGTCGATTTTTCTTGCGGGTCGGAAATTGACCGGAAGGGGTTGATCTTGTAGGCATTCACCCCCCTTTCGCGCCCGGGCTCGGCGTTCTCCTCTCTCGTGTAGGTTCCCATGCCGCAACGAGTTAGGCCGTTTCCCGGTCACGCGGTTGCCCAGGTTCGCGACTCGGGGCCGGTCTACGCCGGCACTGCGGACCTGTGCCGCGTTCCGTGGCGCGCGAGGGAGGCCGACGCGCCGAGAGGTTCAAGCCTTGACCGTCAACTTCCCCAAGTGGACCAACCAACTGCCTGCGATCGCCGCGCTTGCCGTGGTCGGCGGCGGTCTGACCGTGGTCCTAGCCGTCTGGTACTTCTTCTCGCCGGAGTTCACGGACGTCGGCTACATGCCTCATCAGCCGATCGCGTACAGCCACAAGCTCCACGCGGGGCTCATGGGGATGGACTGCCGGTACTGCCACGTCAACGTCGAGGTCGGGCCACATGCAACCGTGCCGGCGACCGAAGTGTGCATGAACTGCCACAAGACGGTCCGCACCGACAGCCCTGAGATCCAGAAGCTCGCGGCCGCGCACGACTCGGGAATGCCGGTGCACTGGAAGAAGGTCCACCTGCTGCCCGACTACGCGTTCTTCAACCACGCGGCGCACGTGCGCGTCGGCGTCGGCTGCGTGAGCTGTCACGGTCGCGTCGACCAGATGGAGGAGGTGCGGCAGGAGAAGGCGCTCAGCATGGCGTGGTGCCTCGAGTGTCACCGTGCACCGGAAACGGCGCTCCGTCCGACCGATCGCGTCACCGACATGGCCTGGACCCACGACCCCGATCTCGCACAACGACTTCGCGACGAGAAGCAGATCGCTCCGCCGACCCACTGCTCCGCGTGCCACCGATGACCGACCTGCAGATCCGTACGACGCCCGCGAGCGGCGCCGCCGAAAAGGTCTACTGGCGCAGCTTCGACCAACTCGCGGGGACCCCGGAGTTCCAGGAGATCCTGCATCGGGAGTTCCCCGAGGGCATCGCGGACTCGTCCGGCCTGGACGACCCGGTGTCACGCCGCCGCTTCCTCGGCGTCGTCGCCGCATCGGTCGCCCTCGCCGGGATGACGAGCTGTCGAAAGCCCGAGCGCGAGATCCTGCCCTTCAACAAGACGCCTGAGGGGATGATCCCCGGCTTGCCGAACCACTACGCGACCGCGTTGACTCGCGGTGGCTTCGGCTACGGGGTCGTCGTCCGCAGCAACGACGGCCGGCCGACGAAGATCGAGGGCAACGAACTCCATCCGTCGACGAACGGCGCGACCGACAGCCTGCTGCAGGCCGAGATCCTCAACTTCTACGACCCCGCGCGCAGCAAGCATGTCCGCCGCAAGGGGCACGAGGCGCCGGCCGGAGCGGGCGATCACGCCGACCACGCGACGGCCGCTGCGCATCCGACCAACGAGGACTTCCGGTCGTTCTGGTCCGAACACCTCAAGTCGATCGCGGGTCGCGCGGGCGAGGGCCTTCACGTCCTGATGCCGCCGACGACGTCCCCAACCCTGCTCCGGTTGGTCGAGATGCTGCGCGGCGAACTCGGCAAGGTCCGCTTCCACTCGTGGTCGCCGCTCGGGATCGACTCCGTGCTCGAAGGGACGCGCCTCGCGTTCGGCCGCGGTTTGATGCCGCAGTACGACTTCGCCGCCGCGGACGTCGTCGCGAGCTTCGACAGCGACTTCCTCGGCGCGGATGCGCCGACCCTCGCCTGGACCCGTGGCTGGGCAGCGAGTCGACGCATCACCGAGCGCGAGGGGCGTGTTTCGCGCCTCTGGGTCGCCGAAGCCACTCACACGCTGACCGGAAGCAACGCGGATCACCGGCACCGCATGTCGAGCACCGACGTCGGACTGGCGGTACTCGCGCTGGCCGGGCAACTCCTCGTCGGCGGAGACCCGCTGCACAGCGTGCTGTCGAAGTTCACGGGCAAGCTCTTCGCGGACGGCAAGCCGTCCTGGCTCCAGTCGCTCGCCGAAGACCTCAAGGCCGCCGGCGGTCGTTGCTGCGTCGTCGTCGGGCCGCGCCAGCCGTTGCTGATCCAAGCGATCGGCCATGCGATCAACGTGCAGCTCGGTGCCGTCGCCCCGGGCATGACCGTGAGCTATGTCGCTCCGCCCGCGGGCATCGATCGTGGCGTCACGTTCGGTGACATCGTCGAGCTGGCGACCGCGATGAAAGCCGGCAAGGTCGACACCCTGGTCTGCCTCGACGCGAACCCCCTCTACGACGCGCCGGCCGACCTCGGCATCGCCGAGGCCTTCGCGCAGGTGCCGCACACGATCCACGCTGGGCTCTGGGTCGACGAGACGGCGCTCGAATCCGAGTGGCACATCCCGCTCTCGCACGAACTCGAGCAGTGGAGCGACACGGTCGCCTACGACGGCACCCCGAGCGTCGTGCAGCCCCTGATCGCCCCGCTGCATGCGCCGTCGCGTTCGCCGATCGAGTTGATCGTCGAGCTGATGGGTGAGTCGAAGGACGCCTGGACCGCGGTGCGCGAGACCTGGCAGGAACGCGCGCCGGCCGGCCAGCCATTCGAGAGCTTCTGGAAGAAGACGTTGCACGACGGCGTGCTGCCGCGCTCCGCGAGTTCCGACGTTCCCACGCCGCCGATCGATCTCATCGCGCTGAAGAACGCGCTCGTGGCGCACACGCCGGCCGTGCCGCCGTCGCGCGACGCTCTCGAGGTCGTCTTCCGTCCGTGCCCCAAGCTCTGGGACGGCCGCTACGCGAACAACTCGTGGCAGCAGGAGACACCCTCTCCGGTCGAGCGATTGACTTGGGACAACGCCGTGCTCGTCAGCCGCAAGACCGCCGGCGACCTCGGCGTCGCGAACAGCGACGTCGTGCGCGTCACGGTCGACGGCCGTAGCGTCGAAGGCGCGATCTGGATCCAGCCGGGTCACGCGGACGACTGCGTCACGTTGACGCTCGGCTATGGGCGCCGGATGGACCCGCACTGTGAAGTCGCCGCGGGTCGCGGCTACGACGCGTACCGCGTCCGCACGTCGACAGCACCGTGGACGGCGCTCGGTGCGCGCGTCGAGAAGACCGGGGCGACCTATCGGCTGGTCGTCACGCAGGAGCACGGCACGATGGAAGGCCGTCCGCTCGTGCGCGAGAACACGCTCGCCGGATTCCGCAGCACCGACTGGAAGGCCACCGACGAATCTCCGCTCGGCCAGATGGCGAAGCTGCACGGACATGGCCAGCAGGAGTCGGACCTCACGAAGTCGCTGTTCGTCGAACAGGACTACTCGACGGGCTACCGCTGGGGGATGGTCATCGACCTCAACACCTGCACGGGCTGCGGAGCGTGCGTCACGGCGTGCGTTGCCGAGAACAACATCCCGATGGTCGGCAAGGAGTCGGTGAGCCGGAACCGCGAGATGTTCTGGAATCGCGTCGACCGCTACTTCGAGGGCGTCGACACGCGCGTCGGATTGCTCACGATCCAGGAGCCGACGGACGACCCGAAGGTCGTCTACCAGATGGTCCCCTGCATGCAGTGCGAGAACGCGCCGTGCGAGAGCGTGTGCCCGGTCGCAGCGACCACGCACACGGCCGAGGGGCTGAACGACATGGTCTACAACCGCTGCATCGGCACGCGCTACTGCAGCAACAACTGCCCCTACAAGGTGCGGCGCTTCAACTGGTTCGCCTTCAACAGCGACAACGCCCCGGAGCGGAAGATGCAGTTCAACCCGGACGTCACCGTCCGGGCGCGCGGCGTGATGGAGAAGTGCACCTACTGCGTGCAGCGGATCAACGCCGGGAAGTTCCGGGCGAAGGTCGAGGCCAGGAAGCTGAAGGACCTCGCCGACATCAAGACTGCATGCCAGCAGGTCTGCCCCGCCGAGGCGGTCACCTTCGGCGACCTCAACGACAAGGACAGCCGCGTGGCGAAGCTCGCGCAGAGCCCCCTGAACTACGCGATGCTCGCGGACCTGAACGTGAAGCCGCGGACGACCTATCTGGCCAAGATCCGCAACCCGCGGACGGAGAGCTGAGCCGTGACGACGATCACCGTGATCGACGAACCCGAGAACCCGCTCGTCCGAGCGCCCCTCGTCGAAGGCAACAAGACCTTCGCCGACGTCACCGACCTCGTCGCTCGACCCGCCGAGCGCAAGACCACGCGCGCGTGGTACCTCGGCTTCGGCATCAGCGTCGCGATCCTGCTCAACCTGATCGCGATGATCGGTTACCTCGTCGCCGTGGGCATCGGCGTGTGGGGCAACAACATCCCCGTCGGTTGGGGCTGGCCGATCGTCAACTTCGTGTTCTGGATCGGCATCGGTCACGCCGGGACCCTGATCTCGGCGATCCTCTGCCTGTTCCGGCAGAAGTGGCGCACGTCGATCAACCGCGCGTCGGAAGCGATGACGATCTTCGCGGTCATGGCCGCGGGCATCTTTCCGGCGATCCACGTCGGCCGCATCTGGGTGATCTACTGGGTCTTCCCGGTCCCCAACCAGATGTCGTTGTGGCCGAACTTCAAGAGTCCGCTGCTGTGGGACGTGTTCGCGGTGAGCACGTACTTCACGGTGTCGGCGCTGTTCTGGTTCGTCGGCCTGATCCCGGACCTCGCGACGTTCCGCGATCGCGCATGGCAACAGGGCCGCAAGATCGCCGCGCGGCTCTACGGGTTCTTCGCGCTTGGCTGGCACGGCAGCAACCGGCACTGGATCAACTACGAGAAGGCCTACCTGATCCTCGCCGGCCTGAGCACCCCGCTCGTGCTCTCCGTGCACTCGATCGTTTCCTTCGACTTCGCGGTGTCGCTGCTCCCCGGCTGGCACACGACCATCTTCCCGCCGTACTTCGTTGCGGGAGCGATCTTCTCGGGCTTCGGCATGGTGCTGACGCTCATGATCCCCGCGCGATCGTGGCTCGGGTTGCAGTCGCTGATCACGCTCAACCACCTCGACAACATCGCGAAGATCCTCCTGCTGACCGGAACGATGGTCGGCGACGCCTACGGGATGGAGTTCTTCATCGCGTGGTACAGCGGCTCGGAGTACGAGCAGTTCGCGTTCGTGAACCGCGCGTTCGGCCCCTACTGGTGGGCCTACTGGATCATGGTGTCCTGCAACGTGATCAGCCCCCAGTTGTTCTGGGTGCGCAAGCTCCGTCGCAGCCCGGTCGTGCTCTTCGTCGTCTCGATCTTCGTGAACATCGGCATGTGGTTCGAGCGCTTCGTCATCGCATGCACGTCGCTGACACGCGACTTCATGCCGTCGAGCTGGGGCAACTTCTCGCCGACGATCATCGACTTCCTGACCTACCTCGGCAGCTTCGGCCTGTTCTTCACGTGCTTCCTGCTGTTCGCGCGCTGGCTGCCGGTGATCGCGATCAATGAAGTGAAGAACGTCATGCCGGATGCCAACCCGCACCACGGCGGCCACGGCGGGCATCACGACAAGCCTCATCACGAGGCGCACGCGATGGGGGCGCACTGATGAAGCAGAGCGGCAACAACCCGGGCACGACGTACTGGGGCGCAGTCGCCGAGTTCGACTCGGCTTCCGCGATCTACCAGGCGGCGGGCAAGTCGACGTCAGCCGGCTATGTCCAGGTCGACAGTCACACGCCGTTTCCGATCCACGGCATCGACCGGATGCTCAGGCACGGCGAGAGCCACCTCGGGTGGTTCGTCGTGGCGGCGGGCTTGATCGGCATCCTCACCGCACAGTTGATGATGTGGTGGATGAACGAGGTCGACTACCGCATGGTCACGAGCGGCAAGCCGCCCTACACGTGGCCGCCTACGATCCCGGTCACGTTCGAGTTGATGGTGCTGTTCG
>JACRLW010000085.1:25427-47104 GCA_016235155.1 Planctomycetota bacterium | reverse complement strand
CTGCATCGACGTGACCGAGCCGTCCTTGGTCGAGGTGATGCGCTCTTGCAGCGCGCCCATCTCGCTCGCCATCGTCGGCTGGTAACCGACCGCCGAGGGCATGCGGCCGAGCAGAGCCGACACTTCCGAGCCCGCTTGCACGAACCGGAAGATGTTATCGACGAACAAGAGCACGTCGGACTTCTTCACTTCGCGGAAGTACTCGGCCATCGTCAGGCCGGTGAGACCGACGCGCAGGCGCGAGCCCGGCGGCTCGTTCATCTGTCCGAAGACGAGCACCGCGTTGTCGAGCACCGACGCCTTGCTGCCGTCGGGTTGGGTGTATTCCGCCTCGGCCATCTCGAGCCAGAGGTCGTTGCCCTCGCGCGTGCGCTCGCCGACGCCGCAGAACACCGAGAAGCCGCCCTTCTCGACCGCGGTCACGCGGATCAGCTCCTGGATGAGCACCGTCTTGCCGACGCCGGCGCCGCCGAAGAGTCCGACCTTGCCGCCCTTCGCGAACGGGCAGAGCAGGTCGACGACCTTGATCCCCGTCTCGAAGATGATCTTGATCTCCTGCTGCTCCTCGAAGCGCGGGGCGGCGCGGTGGATCGGGAGGCGTCCCTTGGTGACGACCGGCGGCATCGGCTTGCCGGTGCGCGGGTGCGCGACGCCGACTTCCAGCGCATTGCCGAGCACGTCGAAGAGGCGACCCATCGTCGCCTGGCCGACGGGCACCGAGATCGGCGCGCCGCTGTCGGCGACCGCCATGCCGCGCGTCAGACCGTCGGTCGACGAGAGCGCGATGCCGCGCACCGTCGAGTTGCCGAGCTGCTGCGCGACCTCGAGCGTGACGTCGATCTTCCGCGCCGCATCTTGGATGCGCAGCGCGTTGTAGATCGGCGGGAGCTGTCCCTCGGGGAACTCCACGTCCACCACGGGGCCGAACACCTGTAGGACCTTGCCTTGCGTCGCCGTCGCCGTCACTGGTCGTCTCCGGGTCTGTAGCTGGATGCGCTGATGAAGCTGGATGCTCTGAAAGCGGTTGCTCGCGCCGTGGTCAGGACACCGCGCTGGCGCCGCCGATGATGTCGAGCAGCTCCTTCGTGATGTTCTCCTGCCGCGCGCGGTTGTACTTCTTCTTGAGTTCCTTCCCCATGCGACTCGCCGCGTCGGTCGCGCCCTTCATCGCCATGCGACGGGACGCCATCTCGGCGGCGAGCGACTCGATCATCGCGTCCATGACCACCGTCTGGAGGTACTTGGGGACGATGCGGTCGAAGAGCGTCTGGGGATCGGGCTCGAGCAGGTAGTCGCGCGAACGCCGCTCGGCCGAGTCGGCGCCCGCGGGTGCGCTGCCGACCGGGAGGAAGCCGTCGCAGCGCGGCTGGAAGCGCGCCGCGGAGTGGAACGCGGTGAAGACCAGGCGCACCTCGTCGACCTCGCCGGCCAGGAACGCGGCGACGAGGTCGTCGGACGCGATGCGCGCGGTCTTGAAGTCGAGGCTCTCGAGCGGCGGCTCGGCATAGAAGTGCTTCACGGTCAGCCCGCGCCGGCCGAGCCAGGCGTAGCCCTTCTTGCCGATCACGTAGAAGACGAGCTTCTGCTTGCTCGCCTCGGCGGTCTTGCGCAGCGCGGTCACCTGCGCCAACACGTTGGCGTTGTAGGCGCCGCACAAGCCGCGGTCCGACGTGATCACGAGCACGCCGATGGTCTTGACCTCGCGCCGCCGGAACAGCGGTTGATCCGCGTCGCCGCCGACGTGGTCGCCGAGGTGCGCGAGCATCCCGCGCAGCTCCTCGGTGTAGGGCCGGAACGCCGAAGCACGGCCCTGCACGCGGCGCAGCTTCATCGACGCCACCATCTCCATCGCCTTCGTGATCTTTGCGATGTTGGCGATCGACTTGATGCGTCCGCGGAGTTCCTTGACGTTGGCCATCGCTGAGGTGGTCCTGGATCAGCCGGTTCGGATCACGCGAGGAACTCGGCGCGGAACTTCGCGCAGACGGCGTCGAACTGCTTCGCCAGCTCGTCGCTCCACTTCTTGTCCTTCCGGATCGTCTCGAGCAGGGCCTTGTGATTGACCTTCAGGTGCTCGCGGTAGGCGCGCTCGAACTCGAGCACGCGCGCGACGGGGACTTCGTCGAGGCCGCCCGAGGTTCCCGCGTAGATCACGGCGACCTGTTCCTCGACCGGGACCGGCTCGTACTGCGGCTGCTTGAGGAGCTCTTCGAGACGACGGCCGCGGTTGATCGACTGCTGCGTCGCCTTGTCGAGGTCGCTGCCGAACTGCGCGAACGCGGCGAGTTCGCGGTACTGAGCGAGCCCGATGCGCATCCCGCCCGCGACCTTCTTCATCGCCGGGATCTGCGCCGAGCCGCCGACGCGCGACACCGAGATGCCGGCGTTCACCGCGGGGCGCTGGCCGGCGTTGAACAGGGACGACTCGAGGAAGATCTGTCCGTCGGTGATCGAGATGACGTTGGTCGGGATGTACGCCGACACGTCGCCTTCCTGCGTCTCGACGATCGGCAGCGCCGTCAGTGAACCGCCGCCGAGCGCCGCGCTGAGCTTCGCGGCGCGCTCGAGCAGGCGCGAGTGCAGGTTGAACACGTCGCCCGGGAACGCTTCGCGGCCCGGCGGACGGCGCAGCAGCAGCATGACCTGGCGATAGGCCAAAGCCTGCTTGTAGAGATCGTCATAGAAGATGACGACGTGACGCCCTTCGTCGCGCAGGCGTTCGCCCATCGCGCAGCCGCCGTAGGGTGCCAAGAACTGCATCGCCGCGGGAGCCGACGCCGGCGCCGACACGACGATCGTGTAGCGCATCGCACCGGTCTCCTCGAGCTTCTGGACGACCGCCTTCACCGTCGACTGCTTCTGCCCGACCGCGACGTAGATGCAGATGACCTGATCCTTGTTCGCCGGGTCGCCGCCGCCGGTCGACATCTGGTTGATGATCGTGTCGACGCAGATCGCGGTCTTGCCGGTCGCGCGGTCGCCGATGATCAGTTCGCGCTGGCCGCGGCCGAGCGGGATCATCGCGTCGATCGACTTGATGCCGGTCTGCAGCGGCTCCTTTACCGGTTGGCGCTCGGGCACCGACGGCGCCCGACCCTCGATCGGCCGGTAGTCCTTCTCGGTGTGGGCGATGCTGCCCTTGCCGTCGATCGGCGCGCCGAGCGCGTCGACGACGCGACCCATCAGGCCCATGCCGGTCGGCACGGAGATGACGCGGCCCGTCGTGCGGACTGTGTCGCCCTCCTTGACCTTCGTCTCGTCGCCCAACAACACGACGCCGACGTTGTCCTCTTCGAGGTTGAGCGCCATCGCCGACACGCCGCTGCCGGCGAACTCGACGAGCTCGCTCATCATGCAGTCGTCGAGGCCGTGGATGCGGGCGACGCCGTCGCCGACCGACAGGACGGAGCCGACGTTCGACTTCTTGGTCGAACCCGTAAAGCCCTCGATCTCCTTCTTGAGGACGCTGGTGACCTCGGATGCCTTCAGATCCATCGGGGTGTGTCTCGCGTGAACGATTCGGAATGCGGTGCGGGAAGTGACTGCCGTGAGGGTGGGCGCGGGCGACTCAAGTCGACGCGCGCGCGAGCGGGGCCGCGAGCAGGCGAAGACGGAGTTCGCCGAGCGCCGCGGCGACGCTGCCGTCCCAGAGCGTGTTGCCCACGCGCAGGCGGATGCCGCCGACGAGTTCGGGCTTCACTTCGAATTGGAGGTGGGCGACGCGGCCGGAGAGCCGGTGCGCCATCGCGACGAGTTGCCCGCGCATCGACCCGGCGATCTCGTGCGCCGACTCGACGACCGCGACGACCTCGTTCCGCGATTCGAGCACGAGGGCGTCGAAGGCGGCTCGCAGGTCGAGCAGGACCGCAAGTCGCCGCCGCGCGCCGAGCGCCTCGAGCAGGTTGCGCACGAACTCGTGACGGCCTTCGCCGAGTTGCTTCACGATCGTTCTGCGCACCGAGGGCGACAGCTCCGGTCGGGCCACCACGGCGCGGATCGTCGGATCGGCGAGGACGTCGTCGATCCCGACGAGGTCCGTGCCGACGGTCTCGAGAGCGCCGCGGGCGTGCGCCACTTCGAAGAGGGCTTTGGCCCAGCGGCGTGCGAGGGAGCTCATCGACCCTGGCCCCCGTGGGCGAGGAAGTCCTCGACCATGCGGCGGTGCGCGGCGTCGTCGACGTCGCGCTTGAGGATCGCGCCGGCGGATCCGACGGCGAGCTCGACGACCTCCTTGCGGATCTCCTCGAGCGCCTTGCGCTTCTGCGCGTCGATCTCGGTCCGCGCCTTGGCGAGCTGCCGATCGGCCTCGGCGCGCGCGCGGGCGAGTTCGTCCTGCGCCTGGCGTTCGGCGCGCGTGGTCGCCTCGGCGACCATCTGCCGCGCTTCCTGCCGCGCCTTGTCCAGTTCCGCCCGCGTGGCGGCCATCTGGTCGTCGGCGGCCTTCTTCGCGCGCTCGGCGGCGGCGAGGGCGTCCTCGACCTTCTTGTCGCGGTCGTCGAGCGCCTTCGTGATCGGCCCGAACACGAACTTCCACATCGGAACGAGCGCCAATCCGAAGATGACGATCGTCCAGACTGCGGCGCCCGGCACGAACTCGAACGGATTGAACCCCGAGCCCTCGGCGAGAGCCGCGGCGGTCCGTGCCGCAATCAGGTCGGACAACATGCCGGGGATCACGCGCCGGCCGTGACCTTGAAGGACAGCAGGAGCCCGACGACGACCCCGAAGAAGGCGACGCCTTCGACGAGCGCGGCGAGCAGGAGCGCGTTGCCGCGGATGACATCGGCGGCCTCGGGCTGGCGGGCGATGCCCTGGCCGGCGCCGTTGCCGATCTGACCGATGCCGATGCCGGCCCCGATCACGGAACCACCGGCGGCGATACCGGCACCGACGCCGGCGGAAGCGAGGATCAACGAGAGCATCGAGTTCTCCGAAAAGGTCGTGAGGGGAGACGTGAGGAAAGGTTCGGTCGGTCTCAGTGCGCGGGGTGCCGCGCCTGATGGACGAAGATGATGCTGAGGAAGGTGAAGATGTACGCCTGCAGCAGCGCGACGAAGGCCTCGATGATGCTGATGAACACGCCCATGCCGACCGACAGGCCGGCCGTTCCCCAGGCGTAGAACTTCATCTCCATCATCTTCGCGAACAGGAAGATCATGCCGATGAAGCTGTAGATCACGAGGTGACCCGCCAGCATGTTCGCGAACAGTCGGATGGTCAGCGCGAACGGCTTCACGACCAGTCCGATCAGCTCGAGGACGATCATCAACGGGACGAGCCAGGCCGGCAGGCCGTGCGGCAGCAGGTTCTTCCAGAACGCGACGACACCCTGCTTCTGCATCCCGCCGGCGAGCATCATCGCGAAGGTCACCGCCGCGAGCGACGCGGTGACGAAGACGCACGCGGTGGCGGTCACGCCGACGACGGGGACCATCCCGAGCAGGTTCATGAACGCGATGAAGAAGAACAGGTAGAGGAAGAACGGCGCGAACACGCGGCCCTCCTCCTCGCCCATGATCTTCACCACCATCTCGTCGCGGACCCAGCGGCAGAACCCGCGGAAGACGCGCACGATCCAGGGTGAACCGCGCGAGCGGAAGCTCGCCAGCACGACCCCGAACACGACCAGCATGAGCGCGAGCGCGACGAGTTGCGCCGCGTTGACGTTGTAGAACGCGAGCCAGGCCGGGCCGTGGGCCGCCGCAGCTTCGCCGTGCGGGGCGCCGAACAACGCGTGCGGGACGAGATGTTCGTACTGCAGGTTGAAGAAGGCCTCGTTCGGCATCGCCATCGTCGTCTCCGCGGCGTGCGGATCCTGGGCGTGCTGGCCGGCGTCCTGGGCGACCGCGTTCCCGCAGAGCAGAGCACTGACGACCGCGATCGCGATCACGGCGTTCTCGAGCAAGCTCCTGACCGAGCGGGTGATCGGGCTCATGCGTGCGACGAGGCGGAAGAGGACGATTCCGGCAGGGTGCGCGGCGCAACGCGGCGCAGCGCGCGCGCGAGCACGATCGCGGAGCCCGCTTCGTGCGCGAGCGCGACGGTCGCGAAGGCGAGCGCAAACCCACTGACCGATTCGTATTTCAGGCCGGCGAGGTGCATCGCGACCGCGGCGCCGCCGACGACGAAGATCTGCAGGACGAAGTCGCCGAGCATCGCGATCTGCAGCGCGGGTCCGGCCTGCGGATCCACGGCCGGCCGCACGACCGCGATCGCCTTCACCGCGGCCCCGCAAGCGCCGGTCAGCGCGGCGAGCAGAGCACCGGCGGCGATCCACGGACCGGCATCGACGCCGAGAGCTCCCGCGAGCGCGAGCGCGGCGCCGATCGCCCCGGCGACCAGGCCCGGCAGCGCGGCGCGGAGCGCGAGCGCCTTGCGCAGCGCGGCGGTCGTCGGCGTCGTGTTGGTCATCGGGGTTTGCGGCGATCCAGGTCAGCGGGAATCAGTGTCTTGCGGGTCGGCGTCGCGAGCAGGCGGTCCGTCCCGGCCCTTCTTGCGAAAGAGGCGGAGTTCGGGGGCGAGCACGCGCACCAGGTGGAGGAAGCCACCGACGACGCCGAGCATCGCACCGGCGAACACGAAGAGCGGAGAACTGCCGAGGGCGAGATCGAGGCGGTACCCACCCCACGTGAAGAGCGCGACGGCCAGCGCCATCGTGAGCGCCGCACCCAAGGCGTCGGCGCCGCGATCCCACGCGTTCCTGGGCATCACGTGATCTCGGGCATGTCCTCGGAAAGAACCGCTCCCGCGCCGATCGGGCCCGGTGAGCGGGCGAGGACGATACCGACCGATCGATCCGGTTCAACCGCAGGCTGGATCGCGGAGCGTTTTCGCGTGCGCCGTCCCCCTGAGCCCGCCGGGGTCGAGGTCATGACCCCGGGAGAACCCATCGAGAGGAGCTCAGAGCGTCATGAACCACCGCATCTCCGTCGCCGTCTTCGTCGCACTCGCCGCGAGTGCCGCCGCCCAGTCGATCGTCTCGCCGAGCGGGCGCGACCGCTTCGAGGGCAGCACGAACAGCCCGTACCCCCTCGGCCGCGCCAACGGCCGCTTCCAGCAGCTGCACGCGGACCTCGGCACCGCCGCGCGCACGATCCTGGGCCACGCCTACCGCGCAGATGCGACCACGCAGCGCGCCGACGTGCTCTCGTTCACCGCCGACCTCGAGGTCGTCCTCGCCGCCGCCGGCCGCGCGCCGAACCAGGCGTCGACCACCTTCGCGGACAACCTCGGCGCGAACGCCGTCACCGTCCTGCCGCGGACGCTCGTCAACTTCCCCACCACCTCGCGACCCGCCGCCGACCCCGCCGCCACCTTCGAGTTCCGCATCCCCTACGCCACGCCCTACGCGCTGCCCGCGAACAACTCCGGGCTCTGCGTCGACGTCGTCCTGCACGGCAACCAGTCGAGCCGCGGCACGAACGTGAACTTCCTGCCCTACCTCGACGCGCAGGACTTCCCGACCGACGGCCGCAGCGAGGTCGCGGGCTACCGCTTCGGCACCGGTTGCCCGGCGGTCGGGAGCAACCTGCCCGCGAGCGCGCGCTTCTCGATGACGCGCTTCCTCGACACGTCGGTGTCGATGGAGATCGACCTGCGCGACGCGGTGCCGTCGACGTCCATCGTGCCCGCGACGACGGCGCTGGTCGTCGGACTCGGCGCCTTCCCGCAGCCCTGGCCCACCGCGGCGCAGTGCACGCTCTACCCGACGCTCGACGTCGCGGTGACCCTGCCCGGCCCCAATGACTCCGCCGGCGACTGGTTCGGCTACGTCGCGGTGCCGTCGAGCATGCCGGCCGGCCAGCGCTTCTACGTGCAGTGCGTCTCGGGCTCGCCGAGCCCCGGCAGCGGCGATCTCACCTTCAGCGACGCGAGCGTCGTGACGGTCCCGCCGCTCGGCGACGCCACGCTCCGCGCGGTGCGCATCGCCAACGGCAGCAACCGCACGTCGCCGACCGGCACGGTCCCGCGCACCGTCACGGTGACCGAGTTCTTCTGATCGTGGCGCGGACCGGGCGATCGGGATGGGTCGGGTAGCATCCTCGCCCCCGTGACCGACCAAAGCCCGTTCACCCCGCTCGCCCTCACGCCGCCCCAGATCCTCGAGAGACTCGACGAGTACGTCGTTGGACAGCAGAAGGCGAAGCGGGCGGTCGCGGTCGCGCTGCGCAACCGCTGGCGGCGGCGCCAACTCGCGCGCGACCTCGCGGCGGACGTCTATCCGAAGAACATCCTGCTGATCGGGCCGACCGGCGTCGGCAAGACGGAGATCGCGCGGCGGCTCGCCGCGCTGGCGCGGGCTCCGTTCGTGAAGGTGGAGGCGACCAAGTACAGCGAGGTCGGCTACCAGGGTCGCGACGTCGAGTCGATGGTGCGCGACCTCGTCGACAACGCCGTGGCGATGGTGAGGCGCGAGCACGCCGAGACCGTCGTGCACCAGGCGCGCGCCCGCGCCGACGAACGCCTGCTCGACGCCCTGATGGCGAACCGCGGCATCGTCGACCCCGAGCGCGTCCGATCGCTGATGGAGACCGGCCGGATCTGGCGCCCTCCGAGCCTGGCCGACTTCGAGAAGTCACTGCAGGCGAAGTCGCTCCAGGAGTCCGACGACCAGCGCGCCGCGTGCGGCGACCTGAAGCGGGCGTTTGCGGCCGGCGAACTCGAGACGGCGATCGTCGAGATCGAACTTCTCGATCGCCGCACGCCGACGCTCAACATCATGGGTCCGCAGGGCAACGACGCGATGGGCATCGACGCGAAGGCGCTCCAGGAGGTCTGGGGCCGCGCGCCGCAGCAGAAGACCAAGCTGCGGCGGCTCACCGTCGCGGAGGCGCGCAAGCTCGTCGAGGACGAGGAGGCCGAGAAGCTGGTCGACGAGGACCGCATCTTCGCGGAGGCCGTCGACCGCGCCGAGAACGACGGGATCGTGTTCGTCGACGAGATCGACAAGATCGTCGGTGCCGGCGGCGGCGACGGACCCGACGTGAGCCGCGAGGGCGTGCAACGCGACCTGCTCTCGATCGTCGAGGGCTGCGACGTCTACACGCGCTACGGCCACGTGCGCACCGACCACATCCTGTTCATCGCCGCGGGCGCGTTCCACATCCACAAGCCGAGCGAGCTGATCCCCGAACTGCAGGGACGCTTCCCGGTCCGCGTCGCGCTCAAGCCGCTGACCGAGGCCGACTTCGTGCGCATCCTCACCGAGCCGCGCAACAGCCTCGTGCGCCAGTACCAGGCGCTCCTGTCGACCGAGGGCGTCGAACTCGAGTTCGCGAAGTCGGGCGTCGAACAGATCGCGAAGCTCGCCTTCCGGCAGAACACCCAGCTCCAGGACATCGGCGCGCGGCGCCTCTTCACGGTGCTCGAACTCCTGCTCGAAGACATCTCCTTCCGCGCGACCGAGTTCGGCGGCAAGAAGCTCGTCGTCGACGCCGGCTTCGTGCAGGCGACGGTCGGCGAGTCCGCCGACGACCCCGATCTCATCAAATACCACCTCTGATCCCGATCCGGTCCCGCGGCAGAATTCGCGGAACCGGTCCCCGGCGGGATCCTAACAGCGCCCCTTCATCGCCCTCCTCGCGTGACCGACATCGACAACGACCTCGTGAGCCGCGCCCAGCACGGCGAACAGGACGCGATCCGCGCGATCCTCGAAGCGCTCCACCGCCCGGTGATCGCGACGGTGTTCCGCTTCCTCGGCACGCGCTTCCGCTCCGAGGTCGAGGACATCGCCCAGGAGGTCTTCGTGAAGGTCTTCCGCGCGATCGACCGCTTCGAGATCGAGCGCGGCGTGAAGTTCACGACCTGGGTCTACACCTTCGTCCGCAACCACTGCTTCGACGTCCTCAAGCGCCGCCGCCTGCCGACGGTGTCGATGACCGCGCGGGACGGCGACGACGACGCGCCGGTCTTCGACCCGCGCGACGAACGCGCGCGACGCCCGGTGGAGAGCGTCGAGAACCAGGAACTCGGCGAGAAGATCGAGGAGGCGCTCGCGTCGCTCGGCGAGGACCAGCGTCTCGCCTTCGTGCTCCGCGAGTACGAGGGCCTCGACTACGCCGCGATCGCGCAGGTCACCGGTGTGTCCGAGGGAACGGTCAAGTCGCGGCTGCACCGCGCGAAGGAAGCCCTGCGCAATCGACTGTCCCGTTACGTCGGCCACAGCGCCTGAACCGCACCGCATGAGCATCCACCACGACCAGACCGCCGGCGACCCGGGCGAGGACGACGCGTTCCGCGACGCGGACCTCGCGGCCCCCGGCCTGCCGTCGATCCGCGCCGACTTCGTCGACCGTGCGACGGCGCGCGTGGTCGCCGATCTCGCGCGCATCCGCGCCGAAGCCGAGGCGGTCGACGACCTGCGGTTGCCGCGCACGCTTCTCGACGAGTACGCGGCGCCGTCGCCGTCCTTGGACTTCGTGGCGCGCACGGCCGCCGCGATCGCCGCCGATCGCGGCCACGCCGACGACGCCGCGCTGCGCGATCTGCTCGAGCGCTACACGCCGCCCAAGATCTCCGCCGGCTTCGTCGCGCGCACGCTCGACGCGCTGCGCGACTCCCCGGCATCGCCGTCGCTTCGACTGGTCCGCGACGCTTCGCCGCCGCGACGCCGACAGCTCCGCCGTGCGCTCGTCGCCGCGGCCGCGCTGGTGATCGTCGTCCTCGGCGTGCGCGCGTTCGGACGCGGCGGGAGCGCTCCGTCGCAGCCGTCGCCCGGAACGATCGTCGCCTCGGCGTTGTCGTTCTCGCCGTCCTCGGCGACGACCGCGTTCGCGCGGCTCAACGCGGCTCCGGCGCGCGGCGCCGGCGAGGACGACCTCGATCTCGTCCCGCTCGACGGTCTGCTCCTCCTCGCGCAGGGCGCGATGGTGACCCGGCGATGAGCCTCGTCCGGCACGGTCCCTTCGGCGCGTTCGCTGCCGCCGCTCTCGCGCTGTGCCCGCCCTCCCGAGCCCAGGACGAGGCCGGCGCTCCGACGCGCGCCGCCGTCGAGTCGCTGATCGCGCGCTTCGACGCCGCATTCAACGCGCGCGCGCTCGACGAACTGGTCGCGTTGTTCGTGCCGGTGCATCCCGAGCAGACCGAGCGCACGCTCGATCGGCTGCGCAAGGCGCTCGGCGGGACCGAACGGCTCGAACGCACCTCGCAGGTCGTCGAGTCGTGGCCGATGGGACGTCACGCGATCGCGCTGGTACGCGCGACGACGCTCTGCGCGGCGACCCAGGGTCGCGCCGACGAAGCGGTGCTCGTCGCGGCGCGCGAGGTCGAGGGTGCGCTGCGCATCGCGCTCGCCGTCGAGGTCGACCCAGGCATGTTCGCCATGCTGCCGCACGGCGCCGACGATCGCCCGCGCGGCACCCTGCACTGCCCCGCCTGCAATTACCGCATCGAGGCCGGCGACGAATGGCTCGCGGTCCCCGGCCGCAGCCAGCGCATCGGCTGCTACGAGTCGCTGTCGTTCTGGTCGCTCGAGCGCGAGCTCGTCGTGATGGTGTCGGTGCATCTCGCGCGCGCGCCCGAACCCGCGATCGACCGGCTCATGCGTCTCGGCCGCGAACTCGGCACCGCGGCCGAAGCCGCGCCCACCGCGTGGTTGCCGCCGCGTTACGCGTCGCTCGTCCCCGCGCCGCGCACGCTCGCCGGCGCACGCGCGCGCTTCGTCGAACCGCTGGGCCAACGCGTGCTCGAGGTCTCGCTCCTCACCTTCGGCCGCGTCGCCTGGCTCTTCGTCGCGCGCGGCAGCGCGAGCGACTGCGACGCACAGCGTGAGGCGATCGAGAACCTCTACGGCGGTTTCGCCCTCGACGACGTCGACCTCGCCCAAGAGAAGCTGGCCGCGAGCATCGAACAGCACCACTTCGGAACCCGCTGCGACGGCGGCTGCTTCCAACACGCGGAGAGCGGCGTGCGCTTCGACGCACCGACCGGATTCGCGCCGCTGCAGGCCGGCGGCTTCGCGCGCTTCGACGTCGCGTGGGACTGCCCTTTGGGTCGCGCGACCCTGCGCCTCCGCGGCCTCGCCCCACCGGAGGGTCTCGCGCATTGGTCCGCGCCCGCCGCCGACGCGATGCTCGCGCGCACTTTCGAGCGCGGCGCGCTGACGATCGCCGCCGACTCCGGCTGGACGAACGGCCAGGTCGGTTTCGCACGCGAGCGCCGCATCGAACTCCGCGACGCCGCCGGTGCACTGGTGCGCATCCTGCGGGTCACCCTCGACGACGACCTCTGCGTCGTCCTCGAAGCGCGCACCACCGGCGCTTTGGACGCGGCCAAAGCGCGCGATTGCCTCGGCAAGCTGCGGCGCGAGCGCTGAGGGGCGTTCCCCCGCGTTCAGCCCCGCCGTTCCGGCGGAGGCGCGACGGTGGTGCCGGCGGCGGGATCCGCGGGAGGTTTCGGCGGCTCGTCCGGCGGCGGTGTCGGCGCGGCCGGGGCGGCTTCGCCCGGAACGGCATCGCCGGGGACGCCATCGCCCGGAAGGACCGTCCACGCCAGCGCGGCTTGCAGGCGTTCGACGAGCACGCGCGCGCGTTCGAATCGGAGAGTGAGTTCCGCGCGCTTCTGCGCGACCGCCGCTTCGAGTTCGACGGCCTTGGCCTCGAGTGCGGCGAGTTCGCCGTCGACCCCGGCGAAACGCGCGGTGAGTTCCTGCTGGAGGCGCTGGCGATCGGCGAGCTTCGCTTCGAGTTCGCGCAGCGGCGCGAGTTCGATCTCGATCGCGGCACGGCGCGCGCCCGCCGCGGCGAGGTCTTCCTCGATCGCGGCGAGTTGCACGAGGGCGTCGCGCAGGTCCGCGGCGCGCCCGCGCTGGCGCGAGCGCGCGGTAGCCCACTCGCCGTCGGTGCGGGCGAGTTCGCGCCCGGCGGCGTCGATCAGCGCGAGCCGGGCCGCGACGGCCTTGCGCAGCTCCGCGAGTTGGTTGTCGACGCGCCCGATCTCGACCGCCGCGCGCGCCTCGCGCACCTGGTTGCCTGGCGACACGCAGCCGACGAGGCAGATCCCCAGGATCCCGACCACGACGGCCGATGCCGGAGCCAGCCCGCTCGCTATCATCCTCCGCCCCTCTTGCGCCTCTGGACCCGTCCGACGACGGGCTGCCCGCCGCGCCTGGAACTGATCCGATCGATCGATGGAACGCACGCTGATCCTGTTGAAGCCCGACGCCCTGCAGCGAGGCCTCGCCGGCGAGATCCTAGCCCGCTTCGAAGCCAAGGGCCTCAAGCTCGTCGGCCTCAAGCTGATGAGGATGTCGCCCGAACTCGCCGCGAAGCACTACGAGGCGCACAAAGCGCGGGGCTTCTACCCCGGCCTCGTGAAGTTCATGACCAGCGCTCCGATCGTCGCGATCGCGCTCGAGGGGATCGGCGCGATCAAGATCTGCCGCAACCTGATGGGCGCGACCTTCGGCGCCGACGCCGCCGGCGGCACGATCCGCGGCGACTTCGGCGTCAGCCGCTCCTTCAACCTCGTCCACGGCTCCGACGGCCCCGAAGCGGCCGAACGCGAGCTGAAGCTGTTCTTCCCCGAGGGCCTGCTCGACCAGGACCTGGCCGCCTACCGCTGGATCTACGACCCCGAGGAGGAGCTCAAGGCGAAGTGAGTGCCGTCGCGCCCGCCGAGCGCAGCCTCAGCTCCGCCGAGCTCGCGCTGGCCGCGCGCGAACTCGACGGCGCGCTGCGCGGCGCCGCGATCCAAGACGCCGTGCAGCTCGCGGCGCGTGACGACCTGCTCCTGTTCTGTGCGACGGAGCAGGGCCGCGAAGCGCTGCACATCGCACCCGGCGGCAAGCGCGCGCGCGTCACGTTGACCCGCCGCCGTTTCGCGCGCGAGGACTTCGCGACCGGCCCGCGCGCGGACCTGCTCGCGACGCTCCTGCGCGGCGCGGCGATCGACGCGATCGTCGCGATCGCCGGCGAACGCCGGCTGCGCATCGCACTGCGCGGCGACACACCGGCGCGAACGCTCCACGTCGAGTTGTTCGGCGCCCGCGGCCTGTGGGCGCTCGCGGACGGCGAGAACCGCCTGCTCTCGCTGTCGCGCCTGCCGAACGAAGCGGCACGCTCGCTGCGCGCGGGCGAAACCTACGTCGAGCCCGCTCCCGCGCCGCCGCGCGCCGAACCCGAGTCGCGCTTCGCGTCGCCCTGCCTGCACGCGATCGACGCCGCGTTCACCGCTCTCGATCTCGCCGCCGAGTCCGGCGCCTTGCGCGACGAACTCGTGCACGCGCTGGATCGCGGGCGGAAGCGCCTGCGCGATCGCCTGCTCGGACTCGACGCCCAGGACCGCGCGATCGCGGGAGCCGTCGAACTGCGGAGCCATGCCGATCTGCTGCTGGCCTATGCGAGCACGCTGCCGGCTGATGCGGACGAGCTGAGGGTGCCCGATCCGTACGACGACGCTCGCGAGGTGGTCGTGCCGCGCGACCGGCGAATCCCCGCACACGTGCAGGCGCAGCGGATGTACGACCGCGCTCGACGACTCGACGCCGCGCGCGGCATCGCCCTGGCCCACCGCGCCGAGGCCGAAGGAGAACTCGCCGCGCTCGCCGCCCTCGCTTCGCGCCTCGCGGCCTCGCCCGACGACGAAGCCACCGCGACCGACGTGCGCAAGGAGCTCGCGCGCCGCGGTTTCGTCGCGCGGCCGCCGTCACCCGGCGTCGATGCACGACAGAAGAAGCTCGCCAAGATCACCCGCGGCGAGAACTTCCGCCGCTTCGTCGCGCACGACGGTGCGCTGATCCTCGTCGGCAAGGACGACGCGCAGAACGACCTCCTCACGACCCGCATCGCCCGCGGCAGCGACGTGTGGCTCCACGTCGGCCGCGGCTGGGCGGGCAGTCACGTCCTCGTGCGCGTCGACAAGGGCAAGACGGCGAGCCTCGAGACCCTCCTCGACGCCGGGACCCTCGCCATCCACTTCAGCAAGGTCCGCGGCGCGACCGTCGAGGATGTGATCTACGCCGAGGCTCGCCACGTGCGGAAACCGAAGGGGATGCCGCCGGGGAAGGTCGTCGCGGCGCAGCAACGGACGATCCGCGTGCGCCTCGAGCCCGATCGCCTGCGCCGTCTCCTCGACTCTTCCGCCCTCGGTCCGCAGCAACCCGGCGGATAAGGTCCTCCCCCCTTTCCACGCCCGACCGTCACGGATGTCCGAACCGAGTCTCGACGAGGTGCAAGCCCGCCGCGCGCTGGCGCAGGCCGAGGCCGCGCACAAGAAGCAGCCGCACGACCTCGGCGTGCAGGAGCGGCTCGCACGCGCGCTCGTCGGGTTGATCGACGTGCTGTTGCTCGACGGCAAGTCCGTCGCCGCCGTTCCGCTCGCCGAGCGCGCACTCGCCGAGGCGAAGGTCGTCCTGGATCGCGCGCCGGGCGATCGCGACGGCACGCTCGTCCTCGCCGATGCGCACGACCGGCGTGCACGCGTGATCGACGAACTCGTGCTCGACGCGGAGATCGCGGCGCGCCTCGAACCGAACACCGTCCCCGACCATTTGCCCCCCGACCCCGAGGACGTCCCGGCGGAGTGGCGCAAGGCACTCGAACTCCTCGAACCGCTGGCCAGCAGGAAGGGCGACGACGTCGACGTGCTCGAGCGCCTCGCTTCGATCCACGGGCGCACCGCGATCTGGCTCGACGACCATGCGCGGCGCGAGGAGTCGTTCGGGCACCATCGCGCGGCGCTGGTCTGCGCCGAGCGGGTGGCCCGGATCCGGCCGCGCGACCATGCGAGCAAGGGCGCACTCGCGCTCGCGCACAACGCTCTCGGTCACCACTACGCGGAGGGCGATCAGCTCGAGGACGCGGTCCGTCACCACGACGCGTCGCGCGCGCTCAACGAGTGGCTCGTGCGCCGCGACCCGAAGGACTCGCACTGGCGCCACTGCCTCGGGATCGACCTCGAGAACCTCTGCGACGCCTGCACGCGCCTCGGCGATCAGAAGCGGGCGCTCGAGCACGCGAAGCAGTGCGTGCGCGTGCGCGAAGTGCTCTGCGCGCGGCGCGACTCCACGGCGGAGCGCCGCAGCCAGCTCGCCGACGCGCACCGCGACGTCGCCGAGTTGTCGATGGACCTGAGTGACGCCGACCAGGCCTTGCCGCATTACCGCGCGATGCTCGGCATCCTCGGCGAACTCGCCGCGGAGCGACCGGCCGACGTCGACCTGCAGTTCCGTTTGGCCGACGGCCAGCTCGTCCTCGGCTACGCGCTCGAAGACCAAGGCAAGCTGCGCGACGCCGTCGCCGTCTACCGCACCGCGCTCGACACCGACTCGAAGCTCTCGCAGCTCGAGCCGAAAGAAGCGCGCTGGCGCGCGAACACCGCCCATTGCCACCTCTGCCTCGGGCTCGTGCTCCTCGACCTCGGCGACGCCGACGAATCCGCGACCCACGCCGACCTCGGTCTGTCGATCCTGACCGCCGAGCTCGGGCAGCGTCGCGACGACCGCGGCCTCTTGAACGACCTCGCGACGTTCCACGGCGAACTCGCGCGTGCCTTCGCGAACCACGGCATGAGCGATCTCGCCATCGACCACCACGGCGCCGCCGAGGCGATCGATCGCCGTCTCCTCGAACTCGACCCGACCGACAAGGACGCGCTCGCCGGACTGGCCGCGACCTACGACGCTCTCGCCGAACTGCACGAGTACCGCGGCGACGTCGAGGACGCGCTGCGCTGCAGCCGCGAGGTGATGCGCGCCGACGAGCGGCTGGCGGCGAGCGATCCGGAGAGCGTCGAATACCGCACGCGGCTCGCGCAGGCGACCATCCATTACGCGCACGCCCTGCTCTCGGCGCAGCAGCCGGCCGAAGCGCAGGTCGAACTCGGGCGCGTCGGCGACCAGCTCGCGCGCCTCGCGCGCCTGGTCCCGAAGGACGACGGCGTGCGCACGCTGCGCGCCCAGGTCGACCGGGTCCTGGGCGAGACTCTGCGCGAACTCGGCGAGACCGATGCGGCCGAGACGCACATGAAGCGGGCGCTCGACGCCGTGCGCGCGGCGATCGAATCCGCCGCGGACCCGAAGCCGTACTTCCTGCACGAGACCGAGGCGCTCGAATCGCTCGGCGAGTTGCGCCTCGAGCTCGGCCGCGCTGCCGAAGCGAGAGACGACCTCGAACAGGCGCTGCGACGACGGCGGCGCGCCGCATCGGAGGTCCCCGACGACGCGTGGGCCCAACGCGACCTCGCGCGGACGCTCGACGCCCTCGGCGACTGCTACGAAGCCCTCGGCGAACTCGACGAGGCCCAGCGCGTGCGCGCGGAGTCGGCGCGGATCACGGATCGCTTCGGCGAACCATGAGCGCGGCCCTGGATTGCCGTCACTTCGGCGACTGCGGCGGCTGCGACCGGCTCGACGTCCCCTATCCGGTGCAGCTCGCGCGCAAGCGCGACGCGGTGGCCGCGCTGCTCGCGCCGTGGCTCGACGGCCGGGGCGTGGATTGCGAGTTCCCGCCGCACGCGCCGCGCCACGCGCGCACCAAGCTGAGCTGGCCGGTGCGCGCGTCGCGCGACGGCCGGGCCGTCACCGGGATGTTCCGTCGCGGCTCGCACGAACTGGTCGCAATCGAGGAATGCCGCCTGCAGGATCAGCTCCTCACGCGCTGGCAGAAGCGCGCGCAGGACGTGCTGCGGCTGCTCGGACTGCCCGGCTACGACGAGGTCCGCGGCGAAGGCGTCGTGCGCGCGCTGCACGCGCGGCTGATGCCCAGGAGCGGCGAACTCCTGCTCGGTGTGACGACGTCGGGCGGCGTGTTCCCGCAGGGGAGAGCGCTCGCAGAGGGTCTGCTCGAGTGCGCGCAGGGATTGCGCGATCACCAGGGCCGACGGCTCGTCCCCGTCGGCGTCGTCCGCAGCATCCTCGACGAACCCGGCAATGCGCTGCTCGGTTCGCGTCATCTGGCGCTGCTCGGTCGCGACCACCAGATCGAACGCTGCGGCGGGATCGACTTCAGGGTCTCCTTCGCCAGCTTCTGGCAGAGCCACCGCGATGCCGACGCCCTGCTCTATCGCCAGGCACTCGCGATGCTCGGCGACGTGACGGGCTGCGAAATCGTCGACGGCTATGGCGGCGTCGGCGCATTCGGCCTGCGCCTCGCCAAGGCCGGCGCGAAGCGCACGACGATCGTCGAGAACCACGCGAGCGCCTGCGCCGACGCGCGGTGGAGCGCGCAGCATGCCGGCCTGGGCGGCGTGAAGATCGCGACCACCGCGTTCGACGACTTCCCGTGCGAGGTTCCCGTCGACGTCGCGGTCGTCGATCCCCCCCGCAAGGGCCTGGGCGACGGCGGAGTCGCGACGCTCGCGCGCATGGCCCCAAAGCGCCTGCTCTATGTCGCTTGCTCGCCGCAGGCCCTTGCCAAGGACCTCGCCGGGCTGAGCGCGTGCGGCTACTCGCTGACCGCGGCGCGCGTGGTCGACCTGTTCCCCCACACGGAGCACGTCGAAACCGTGGCGATGTTGGAGCGGGCGTGATTCTGGTCCGCTCGAACCCATAGCCGGGAAAGGGCTCGCGCAACGACAGGTTCAGTCGGTGTTGCGCGGACCCAACGACCGCGGCCGTGCGCGCACCCGCATCCGCCGGCCGTCCGCGCCGACTCCTCGTCACGCTTGCCCGATTCTCGGCATCGCGCGCAAGCCGAACGGCGTCTGTAGCGGAGCAAGACACCCGGCACATGTCTTGCTCGCGTCGCGCCGTTCCTGTTCCCAACCTCCGCGTACCGGATGGACATCATGCACATCTTCCGAATCGTCCTCGCCGTCGGTTTGACCGCCGCCGCGGCCACCGCCCAATACACCCCCGGGGCCGGCATCCGAGGCAGCGTCCACGACTTCTCACAGGCGTCCTGGAACATCACCAAAGCCGGTGAGATCTGCGGCGTCTGCCACATCCCCCACGAGAAGGCTCGGCCGGCGGGTCAGGTCGGCAATCCACTCCTGTGGGGCCGCTCGATGAGCCAACAGACCTTCACGGTCTACACCAGTCCGACCTTGAACGGCGCGATCACCACGCCCGACGGCACCGCGAAGCTCTGCCTGAGCTGTCACGACGGCACGGTGGCGTTGGAGCACTTCAACGGTCAGACCACCGGCGGCTCGACCTTCATGGCGATGGTCCGCGCGTCGGCCGTCGTACCGGGTCTCCCGAACGGCGACCTCGGCAATACGCACCCGATCTCGATCACGTACGACAGCGTCGCCGACCCAGGTCTCTGGAATCCGAGCACGCGTCAGTTCGGATCCACCGCCGGTCGCGTCATCAACGACGTGCTCGAAGGCGGCAAGGTCCAATGCCGTACCTGCCACGACGTCCACAACAAGGACGTCGAAGCACCGGACAGCGGCCCGGCCTACCTGCTGCGCGTCGCCGTGAAGAAGGCCGCCGCGCCGTCGGGCCTCTGCCTGACCTGCCACAACAAGTAGTCGCACGCTCGGCGTCGCGACCGGGGCCGCGATGGGCCCGAAGGTCGGAGAATCCTCGCGCAAGGCGAGGATTCGGAGGACGAAGGATCCCGGCGAGGAGAGCGGTCGCGGCCATCCTGATCGGCGCATCGGCGACGACGCCCGACCCTCGGTTGCGGCCTCGACCGCGATGCGCCGCGTCGCCGCCTCCCGACTCGCGGCGCCCGGGTCCCTCCCGCGTCCGTCGTCCGCACAGACGAGCCGTCGCGATGGAGGTCCTGGCCGGCTGAGGGATCTCGACCGAAGCTCTCGACAAGAGGAGCGCAACTTCGACCCGGGACGCGTCGTTGCCCTTGCCACACTCCGGCGGTCGTCCACTGCGCCTCTTCTTGCAGCGCGTGCCTGCCGCTCGAGAACGACGCCATTGAACCTAGTACTCCCATCGCGGCCGAGGCCGCAGCCGATCCGGCTGCCGGCGTCGTCGCTGGCGCGACGACCAGAAGGCCTCGGCCGCTTGACCAGCCGGGGTCCCTCGGTCTCCGCCTCCCTGCTTGCCCGGACTCGAGTTCCCCCGAGTCTTTGCGCGACCTCGCCGCGCGCGGTCATGTCCCGCCACGGCGATTCGTTCCGACTCGACCCCGGACGCGTCACACGCTTCTCGCCGTCCTGACCCTGCTTGCCGCGTGCGCGACTCCACGTGACGCCGTGCAAGAGGCGCGACCCGTGTACCCGCCGCCGCCGGACCCGCCGCGAGTCCAGTTCCTCATGTCGTTCTCCGGGAGCAAAGACGTCGAGTCCGGCCCGACCGCGCTCGATCAGTTCTTGTTCGGCGAGGCCGCCGAGATCGAGAAGCCGATCCAGCGACCGGTGGGAGTCGCGATCCGCGACGGCGTGATCTATGCGCTCGACGCCCAGCTGATCCTCATCCATCGCATCGACATCGCCAGCCGCGCGCTCGACTTCATCGTTCCGTCGGGGCGCGGCCAGATGCGATTGCCGATGGACATGCACATCGCCCGGGACGGCAACGCCTACATCACCGACCGCGGGCGCAAGCAGGTCCTCGTCTTCGACGCCGATTGGAACCTCGTCCGCGAACTCGGACCGTGGGCCGAGGAATCCGCACCGGTCGCCGCCGCAACCTGGCAGGATCGCGTCTACGTCGCCGACTCGCTGGCCCGTTGCGTACGGGTGGTCGACGCGCGCACCGGCGAGCAGGTCGGCGTGATCCAGTCCCAGGACGACAAGCCGGAGTCGGCCATTCGCACGCCGACCGGCGTCGCGGTCGACGACCATGGTCACGTGTACGTCGTCGACGCGATCTACCAGCGCGTGCTCGCATTCGACAAGGAACTCGCGTTCGTGCGTCAGATCGGTGAGCCGGGAGACGCACCGGGATTCTTCGGTCGCCCGAAGGCGGTCGCCGTCGTCGATCGCACCGTCTGGGTGCTCGACTCGCTCTACGAGAACTGCCAGATCCTCGACTTCGCCGGCAAGCCGCTGCTGTTCTTCGGCGGCGGAGGCGTCGACCCCGGCAATCTCTATCTGCCCCGCGGCATCTGGATCGGCAACGACAGCATCGACTTGTTCCGCGACCGACTGGATCCGGGTTTCGTGCCGGAGAAGCTCGTCGCGATCACGAGTCTCTACGGCCCACGGAAGATCAGCCTCTTCGCCATCGGTCACTCCGAGTTGCCGCAGTTCCGCGACAAGT
Organism: Planctomycetota bacterium; assembly: GCA_016235155.1. Taxonomy (GTDB): domain Bacteria; phylum Planctomycetota; class UBA1135; order UBA1135; family UBA2386; genus JACRLW01. The sequence continues at coordinate 25,995 of JACRLW010000085.1, read as the reverse complement.
ACGCCGCCCTCTCCTTGCCCGAGCGTCCGACGCCCCTCCAGCCAGGCGAACGCAAACCCGGTGAAGGTCGTGAATCCGAGGCGACGACCCCATCGGCCAAGGAACCGATCCGCGACGCGCCCGACTGACCCCTGCCGCATTCGCCCGTACGCGCGCGAACCCCCGTCCGTGGACGACCAGACCGCACCGCTCAGCCCGCAGTTGATCGACGCCGACGCGCTCGCGCTCGATGTCCGCTGGCTCATCCGCTTGCGCTGGTTCGCCGTCATCACGGTTGCGGCATCTTTGTGCGCCGGCCAGTGCCTCGACTGGATGGAGAAGCTGATCCAGCCCATGGTCGTCGTGGGTTGCCTCGGCGCGCTCAATGTCCATTGGCACCTGCGAACGCGCGCCGCGATCGCCACCGGCTCGCAACGGAGCCCGTGCCACTGGCGACGCCAGGTGATCATCCAACTCCACACCGACCTCCTCGCCCTGACGGCGATCCTTCACTGGACCGGCGGCATCGAGAACCCGTTCTCGTCGCTCTACGTCTTCCCGGTCGCGATCGCGACGATGCTGCTCCCGT
>JACRLW010000085.1:0-25369 GCA_016235155.1 Planctomycetota bacterium | reverse complement strand
CTGGTCTTCGCGTCCTCGTTCTCTCTGTTCGTCGGGCTGATCGCCTGCGAACTCATCACCGAGAATCGTCACCGGCCGTTCGTCCCGTTCAATCAGCCGGACGGAACCGACGGCTACGACGCGATCGTCCTGCACCCGGTCTTCCTCACCGGGGTGGCCGTGGCCCGCTTCATCACCCTCCTCGGCACGCTCATCTTCCTCTCGATGCTCCTCACCCGGCTCCGGGGCACCGAAGCCAGACGACGTCGCCACGAGCAGGTCGCACTCTCCCGCGAGCGCCTGGCGCGCGTCGGCACCATCTCCGCCGGGCTTTCGCACAGCATCCGCAATCCGCTCCACGGAGCGCTCAACTGCATCTCCCTCCTGCGCGACTCCACGTCCGAGGACGAGCGCAAGACGACCCTCAATCTCCTGGAGGAGAGTCTCAATCGCATCGAGACCGTGACCCATCGGCTCATGGACATGACGCGCGAGGCCCCGTTCTCGCCCGAAGCGACCGATCTGCGCGAATGGCTCGCGGCATTCCTCCAGCCGTTCCGCCTCCGCAACTACGTCGACAAGGAAGTCACGATCACCACCGACCTTCCGGCCGTCGGGTCGTTGATCATCGACCGTCACCGCGTCTACGAGTGTCTGTTCAACGTCATCGCCAACGCGATCGACGCCCTGCCGAGGACCGGCGGTCGCATCCACCTGGGCGCCCAGCGCATCCTGGCTCCGTTCGCCGGAGTCGAGATCACCGTGACGGACAACGGACACGGCATTCCCGAGGAGCTCCTCGCTCGCGTCTTCGATCCGTTCTTCACGACGAAACCCATCGGCGAGGGTACCGGTCTCGGCCTCGCGATTGCACGCCAGGAGATCGAACGACACGGCGGCGAGATCCACGTCACTGCCGGCCAGAACGCCGGCACGCGCGTGACCATCCGACTTCCCGACACACCCTTCGAGGGGACCTGAACATGCAGAGGACTCACCCGGTCAAGATCATGGTGACGACCGCATCGGACGCCTGACGACCGCCAAGCAACTCAGCCGCCGTGGTTACGACGCGACTCCGGTCGAGAACGCGTTCGGCGCCCTCAAGCTCCTCGAGGCCGAGGCCTGGGACACCGTCCTCACCGACCTGCGCATGCCCGGCATGGACGGCATCGAGTTCCTCAAGCGGGCGCAGCAGTTGCGCCCGCACCTCCACGTCATCCTGATGACGGCCTACGCCACGGTCGAGACTGCCGTCGAGGCGATGAAGGCCGGGGCCGACGATTACCTCGTCAAGCCGTTCAACATCGAGGAATTGGAACTGCGGCTCCACCGCGCGCGCGACACGGCCGCCATCAAGCGCGAACTCCAGTCCCTCAGGGAACTCCTTGGGCGCACCGACTGCCGTCACGGCCTCGTCGGGGATTCGCAGTCGATCCAGTCCGTGAGGGAGAGGATCGACTTGTTCGCGGGCCACGACGCCCCCGTCCTGATCACGGGTGAGACCGGCACGGGCAAGGAGGTCGTCGCCCGGGCACTCCACAATGCCAGCAATCGGCGCGAGCGCGAGTTCGTCGCGATCGCGTGCGGCACCATCCCCGCCGAACTCGCCGAGAGCGAGTTGTTCGGCCACGAGAAGGGTTCCTTCACCGGGGCCACCGGGCTTCGTCATGGCAGTTTCGAACGCGCCGACGGCGGGACGCTGCTGCTCGACGATGTGGACGACCTGCCGCTCGCAATCCAGGTCAAGCTCCTTCGCGTCCTGCAGGAGGGCACCCTCTTGCGCGTCGGAGGCTCGCGCGAACTGAAGGTCGACGTCCGCGTGATCGCGACGACCAAGGTGAATCTCAAGGTGGCTGTCGCCCAGGGCAAGTTCCGCGACGATCTCTACTACCGCCTCGGCGGACTCGAGATCGAACTGCCGCGACTCTCCGATCGCGAACAGGACGTACTCCTCCTTGCGGACCACTTCCTGCGGCGCAACCACGACTCCCGATCACCGACCGATGGCGAACCCCAACTCAGCCCCGAAGCCGCCGCAGCCCTGTGCCGCCATTCATGGCCGGGCAACATCCGCGAACTCAAACGGACCATCGAGACCGCGTTGATCCTGAGCCGTCACGGCACGATCCTGCCCGCCCATCTTCCGTCGTCCCTCGGCCAGGACGGGCACCACGCCGTTTCGCCCCAACTCTGCACCCTGAATCTCGATGGACTGGAGACACTCTCTCTGCCTGACGCCCTCGACTCCGTGGAGAAGCAGATCATCGAGTGGGCGATGATCAAGGCCGCCGGCCAACAGAAACGCGCCGCGGAGTTTCTCCAGATCCCGCGGACGACGCTCCAGTCGCGCATCCAGCGCCACGGTCTCCTGGAAGCCTGAAGCGGTCGCGGCCCGGCCCATCAGCTCGCGGTCTCCCGCGCGACGTCACTCCGCACCACGGCTCATCGGGGATACACGCGGTCGGTGTGCACCTCGCCGTGACACATCAGATTGCAACGCCCCCGGAACCGGCCGAGATCGACGAACTCCAGCCGCCCATTGTTCGGATTCGGCGAGACGATCGCGGTGTTGAAGTTGATCAGGTGGCTGTGATTGGTGCTGTTCCCCTGCGTCGAGGAGATCCCGTGCGGATCGTGGCAGGTGGAGCACCCCGTGTCCACGTGATCGAGATGACGCTCGTGCTCGCCAAAGGACTCGTCGTTGAGGATGCTCGCGCGTGAATGGCAGTTGTAGCAGAGCGCGTACAGCCCGGCGTTCTCCCGGAGGTTGTCCTGGCGGTTGTAGAACGCGCCGAGCAGCGGCTGATGGATGGACCCGTGCGGTCCGGCCGGACCGCTGCCGCCGTAACTGGGCGCCTCGTCGCTGACGTGGCAATCCCAACACGCCACGCGACTCGTCGGACTCCAGCCCGGTCGCAGGCTCGGCATGTCCTGATTGCGGCCGGTCGCTTCGATCGGGTGGTACGAGGGGTTCGACGGATCGAACTCGAGCCGCACGTTGGTCTGCGGGATCAGCCGGGAGATGTAGGGGGTCCCGCTGTTGTTGTCCGCGTGGCAGCGGTAGCAGACTTCGTAGCCGAACGAGACCCGGGCGACGGGATTGCCGTTGGTGTCCACTCCCTTCGCGCCGAACAGCGGACCCGGCACGTTCGGCGCAGTCGCCGTCCCCGACCGCGCCGTGTGCGGATCATGACAGTCCTGGCACTCCACATGTCGCGGCATCGTCAACGGATTCTCGATCGGATCATGCACGCCCTGACTCGAGATCACCGGGTGCGCATAGGGCTTGTTGATCTGTCGGAAGATGTCCTTCCGCGCGACGTTCCCGTTGTGGCAGCGCGCGCAGTTCGCCTCGTCCTGCGCGAAGTTCAGGAGGCGGAACTGGCTGCCCGCGCCGTGCGGAGTGTGACAGTTGAGACAGGCGTTCTCCCCGACCGTGCCGTAGTTGGCGCGCGGCCACGGATTCTCGCCCATGCCGTTCCACGTCGCCGAGGCCAGCTTGTGCGACGCCGTTCCCCAGTACTCCGGGTTGTGACAGGCCAGGCAGAGCTGGCCATTGCGGTAGCTGGTGCGGAGGAAACTGCCGTTCGTGTCGTCGTGGGGTTCGTGGCACGACGTGCATTGCATGTCGCCGTTGTGGTCGAGCCTGACCGGCGGCGCGATTCCCGACGGCGGATGGAACCCCACACCGCTTCCACCTCGTGAACTCGCGTAGTGGAACGACACGGGATGGTCGTCGCGCAGATTCGACCCGATGTGGGTCGAGCGGCTGGGGTCGATCACACGAATGCCGCCCGACATCGGCATCTCCTGGCTCCGGCTCACGACGCTCCCGAGCGCGATGGTCCCGTCATGGCAGGACAGGCAGAGCTTGGTCGCGCCGTTGGGTTGCGCGATGGCGCCTTGGAACGTCGAACTCGTGTAGGTGAGGTAGCTCACCGTCGAATCCTGCCGATTCCACAGCGGAGTCTGCACGCGAGAGTTGTGCGGCGCGTGGCAGAAGATGCAGATCTGGTTCTCGCTCGCTGCCTTCAACGGACCTGGTCCCGTCGCGGAGAGATTGTGTTTGGTCGTGACGATCGACTGTTGCGCGGTCGCACCCGACGCGAGCGCGAGCCCGAGCGCGGTCACGGCACCGATCAACGCGGCGGCGACGACGCGCGACCTTCGGTCGCGGCGTCGGCCCAGAACGGACATTCCGGACTGGGGGCTCATCGCGCGATGTCCTCCAGTCGCATGACCTGGATCCGCGAATTGCCCGAGTCGGAGACGTAGAGCCGGTCGAAGCCGTCGATGTGGATGCCGGTCGGAAGATACAGCTGCCCGAGGTCCTGCCCCGTGGTTGCCACGGCCAGCAGGAGTCGTCCCTCGCCATCGAAGATCTGCACGTTGTCGAACATCGAATCCACCACGTAGATGTTGTCCCGCGAATCGACGGCGATGCCTTTGGGGTTGCTGAAGTCGCCTGGTCCGCGACCGACACGCCCGAATGCGCCGACCGGCTCCAGTTCGGGCGACAACACCTGGATCCGGAAGTTGAGACTGTCGACGATCAGCACGCGCCCATCCGAAGCCAAGGCGAGATTGGTGGGGTAGTTGAACTGACCGATCTCCGTCCCCCGCTCACCCGCGGCCCGGAGCCAGTTGCCCTCGGGGTCGAACACATGGAGCTTGCAGCCGACCGTGTCGAGGACCAGGAGCCGCGCCCGGTGTTCATCGAAGCAGATCCCCGTCGGCCGCATGGCGATTCCGGGCACGCCGAAGCACCGCAATGCGCGGCCGCTCGCGTCGAGCATCGTGATCACCGCACGCGCGGCGTCCGTCACGAAAGCCCTCCCGTCCGGAGCGACGGCCACCCCGACGGGCGTGAGGAACGGCTGCTCGGCGAGTCCCAGGACGATCCGGTGCTCACCGGTCGCCAAGGACAACCGGTGAACGCACGCGCCGCCCGGGTCGGTGATCCACAGCACGTCGCCGGACCGCGCCAGTCCGCCGGGACTGACGAAGTGCGCCTCCTCCTCTCCCGCGATCACTTCCGCGAGCCAGCCGATCACGCCGGGGTGACGTTCCACGTCCCGGCTCCCGCCATAGGCGAATTCGAGTTCGATCCGCGGCCGTGCGTCCGGCGACGGCCACGCCACGGGTTGCGCGGGCCGCCTGATGAATTCCGGCGGCGCCATGCACGCCGTCAGCGTCCACCACGCCGCAGTCCATACCGCGACGGCGATCGCACCGCGTCGACGGTTCCGGAAAGTCCTTCGGGCGACCATCAGAACCTCCTCGACACTGTGAAGAAGGCACGTAGCACGTCGCGGTCGCTCGAGTTGTCCCAGCGCTCCATGCTGTTCATCACCGACAGGTCGATCGTGGTCTTGCGGAAGCGGTAACGCACCAACCCGTGCACGAACGTCCCCCAGCCGTCGTCCGTCCGTGTGTCGCTGCGTCTCAGCTCCGATCGCAATTCCGCGGTCAACCGGTCGTCCGCCTTCCACACCAGGTTCAGCACACCGGAGACGCCGCGCTCCCTGAGCTGCTCGTCCTTGAACAGGGTCTCGTGACCGGATGCGCTCGCATTCACGCTGATGCGCTGGGAGATCGGCCACCACGTGTACCACATGACCCGTCCTCTCGAGTACGGCGTCAGTCGCGAATCCCGATCCAGGTACTCGATCGCGAAGTTCTGATCCCAGAGCTTCGCTCTCATGCCGACGCCGACTTCGGTCGCCTCGTCGAGCGTCGCGTCCGTGATTCCCGCGACCAGTTCCTGCGCCAGATCGGACCAGGTGCCCTCGAAACTCAACGACTCGCCGAGCATCAACTCCAGAGCGGCCGACCGGGAGTCGGTTTCGAACGCGCGATCGAAGAGCGATGCGTGGCTGTAGGTCACGAGGATGGTCTGTCCGGACTGGATCCGGCTCCCCACCGGGATCACCAGGCGGGTTCGCACGCCGATGCGCTCCACGAGGTAATCCGCGGGCGCCGTATAGACCACCGAGCCGCTGCCGTCCGTCACCAGGACATTCGCCTCGTCCACGTTCGCGTTGTCGAGGATGACCGGGTCGCCGGCGACAACGACGTGACTCTCGTCGGAAACCGTCACGTTCGCGCCGAGACGACCGGATTCCTCCTGGCGCGAGCGACCCAGCCGGAAGTCGGCGCGCAGCTTCCCGAAGGGCAGGTTCTTGCGATACCCGAGCTGCCCGCCCCCGCCGACGCGCTCGATCTCGCCCGAGCCGATGCTCTGGCTCAGATAGTCCGCTCTCACAACGGACGTCAGGCTGTCGTACAGCCGGTGCTCGAGTTCGCTGAACGCGTCGACCCGGTCCGTGGCGGTCTCGCCCAGGCCACGGAACTCGCTCCGCCCCAAGGTGACACCGCTCCGATGGTCGAGGTGATCGGCCAGCTCGAGTTGCATGCGACCGCTGAGGTTTGCGTTCTCGTTCCGGGTGTCGCCGGTCTGACGTCGCTGTTGCCCGTCCACGGTCAGCGAGTTGGACAGCTCGCTTCCGAAGCGCCACGTCCCGCCGGCAAGGGCGAGGAAGTCGTCGTAACGGCCCCCCGCCAGATCACTGTCGACTGCCTGCGCGAACCACGTGTAGTTCAAGTCGAAGCGGTCGGTGCTTCTCGAACCGGTCAGGTTCACGCTCTGGCGACTCTCGCTGCGCAGGTCTCCGGACTTGCCCTCGAAGTCGTAGCTGGCGACTTCGAGTTGCGACGGCACGTACCACTCCTTTGCCATCACGGTGCCGCCATTGCGCACGACCACGGCATCGCTGGTCGGGAAGAAGCTCTGTCGGACCCGCACCTGGCTGCGTTGCGCGGAGAGCCGTGCTGAGTACGGGTGGTCCTTGAGGAATGCGGCACGCAGGTCATAGCGGTTGTTGTCGTCATCCGACCGGACGATGGAGGTTGCCCCTCGCTGTTCCAGCCTCCGCTGCTCGAGTCCCAGGTCGAGCACGCCGCCGAACGTGAGGAGCCGTGGGTGATAGACATTCCCGTCGAAGTCGAACTCGACGTTCTCCCGGAAGACCGACTCCTTGGTCGAGGCGGTCGCGCCGCCCTCGAAGGACTCGTCGCGGAACTCCGACTCCAGTCGCACCCCCGCCGCAAGCTTGTCGATGCTGACGCCGTGACCCAGCGAACCGGCGCTGCTGCAACCCGCGACTGCGAGGAGGCCGGCGATCTGCACCGTCCTGACGTCGGGTCTGGCGATCACATGCCCGCCGGGGATCCGGATCACCAGGAGGTCGGGAGCGACACCGTCGGCTTCCTCGGCTCGGGCTCGCCGCTCCTCGCACCGGGCAGGAGGTTGAACTCGATGTCTGCGGCGTGTGGGTCATGGCAAGCAATGCACTCCCGGTCTCCGTAGCGGGCGTGGTCGAGCTGGGTGAGGAAGGTCGCGCCGCTGTGGCAACGCGCGCAGAGTTCACGCGTCGTCCCCGTCAGCAACATCCGCTTGTTCGGAGTCTGATGTGGGTCGTGGCAGAAGCTGCATTGGCCCGCAACCGCCGGTGCGTGCAGGTAGGCCTTCTGCTCGATGCCGTGGCACTTGAAGCACAGCTTCTCGATGGGTTCCAGGAGCATGGGAACGCCCTGGAAGATCGCACTCAATCCGATCGGCTTGCCGGAGCGACTCGAATGACACTTGTCGCACTTGCCCTCGGCATAGGGTCGGTGCACGGTCATGCGTGCAGAACTGGTCACGGGCGGAACACCCACGAACTCCGTCGGTCCCTCCGGGGCCGCTGCGGCCACCGTCGTTGCGGCATTCGGATCGGGCACGCCGTCGAAGAAGAAGGCGAGGATCTCGTGGCTTCCGGCGGTGCCGCAGGCGCACAGTGCTGCAACTCCGAACAGAGCGATCCAAGAGGGCCGGACCCTCGGGATCGGAGCTTGGGTCCGATGCGTAGGCGACATTCCGCACACGCAGCGTCCGGAGCAAACCCTGTGCCTGTCGCACAATGCGACTCCACGTTCGCCCGATCGATGACCGCGGTTTCGCCGTCCGACACTTCGTGCGACGGAGACCATGTCCGCAACCCGCACTTCCCCTCGTCGGAGACCTGGCCGCGCTTCGCTCGTTCTCGCCTTCGTCCTCACGTCGGCGATGCTCCCCGAGGCGCCGGGTGGCGCCGAAACGGGGCCGCGACCCGCGCTATCGTCCGAGTGCCTCGGCTGTCACGTGGAAAAGAAGCAGGGCGGCCACCCGATCGGCGCCAGAGTTCCGACACCGGTCGCCCTTCCCCTCGGAGCGCGCGGAACCGTCGAATGCACCTCGTGCCACGAGACGGGCGTCGATCACCGGGGGCGAGCGCGACCGTCGGTCCGCCTCAGGATGGCGTTGCCCCGTCTCTGTGCGGAGTGCCATGGCACGCCGCCTCCCGAGGGCTCGGCCAGATTCCACGCAGTCGCGATGAAGCGCGCACACGGGTCGACGAACTCGCGCCCATCCGACGGCGCGGCCGACCTCGACCACGTGAGCCGTCATTGCCTCACGTGTCACGACGGCTCGGCGGCGCGTTCCGTCATCAGCGACTCGACCTGGGCCGCCACCGGGCACCAGGAGGGGCATGCGGTCGGCACGTCGTATCGCGCGATGCAGAGGCGCGTCGGACTCCAACTCCGTCCGGAGTCCGAGATCCCCGCCGAGATCCGCCTCCCGGACGGCCGGATCGGCTGCGGGACCTGCCACTCCCCGTACTCCCGCCTGCCCAAACTGCTCCAACTCCCCCTTTCGTCCAGCGCGCTCTGCAGGGCCTGCCACGATCTGTGAGCGACCCGGAGCTGCGGGACTCCGATTCGTCGTTCCGGGCGATGCTTCGCGCTCCGCTGTGGCCCTCGTCCGCGATGGCTCGGGCACGCGGATTGCCGAGCGCACGGCAACCGCCTCTCGAGCCGTTCCATGATTGCGCACGAAATCGCCTTCCTGCTCGCCGCCGCCTTTCCTTGCCCCCAGGACCCTGACCGACCGCCCGCGAGTGCGCCGACCGCGGATCCGGTCATCGCGACGATCCGCGACCGGGAGATCCGCCTCTCGGAACTGATCGAGGAAGTCGACCGCCAGATCCCTCTCAATTTCTACCATCGCCGGGTGCCCCCCGATCAGCTGGCCGAGTTCCAGCGCGATGCCTTCGACAAGCTCGTGGTCAAACATCTGATCCACATGGATGCCCTCGATTCAGGCATCACCGCCGACGACGAGGAGGTCCGTGCCGAATTCGAGTCGGCTCTCGCGGAAGCCGGCGGCGCGTACCAGACGCTCGAGGCCGGGCCGAGGGAGCAGCTCTTTCTGGAGGTCCGCGCCGCGCTCGTGCGACGCACGCTGATCCGCAAGAACGAGAACCAGTTGGCCGCCCGCGTCCCCAAACTCGATGAGAAACACGTCCGTTCGATCTACGACGAGCGCATCGCGGCGGACGACTCGGCGTTCATGGCGCCCCAGGAAGCCCGTTTCCACCACATCTTCGTCGCCGTCGATCCCTCCCGGATCGCCCAGGAGGAGGACGTCAAGAAGAGCAAGATCGAAGCGGCACTCGCCGAGATCCGGCAGGGGCAATCCTTCGCTTCGATCGCCCGCATCTACTCGGAGGACGAATACGCCGCGACCGGCGGTGACATCGGATTCCAGCAGGCCGGCTCGTTCCGGATGAAGTCGCTCAACGAGCACGCCTTCGAGATGAGGGTCGGCGAAACCTCGGAGGTGATCCGGTCGCTTCACGGCTTCCACCTGCTCTACTGTGCGGAGATCAAGCCGCCGGCGCGGCACCCGTTCGAAGTCATGCGCCCGGAGATCGAATCCTGGTTGCGCTCCGAGCACCTGACACTCGCGCGTGGTCGCTGGCTTGCCGCATTGCGCGCCAAGTACCCGGTCCAGATGCTCCGTCCCGAGTTGCTGGAAGCGCATGGCGACGACGCGCAGGTCGTCCCAGGCAAGGCGACGGAGCCCGAGTCGGCACCGCCCGCGAAGTCGTCCGGGAAGTAGGGACCTCCGGGATCTCGCTCCGCTCCACGTGCACCACGGTCGGCTCATCCGGTCGGATGGAGTCCGGCCGCGCCCGGCGGCAGGGCGATCGGTCTGCGCTGGGCGATCGCCCAGCACAGGACGCCGCACTCGACCGCGACGTAGATGCCCGCTCCCACGACTCCGCCGTCCGAGAAGCCATAGGAATGCAGGCCGGCCGCGAGAAGGAAGTTCACCCCGTAGTAGGTCATGACGACCGAGAGGAATCCGACGATCGCGGCCATCGCCATACCGAAGTGTCCCAGCCAACCGGCGAAGCGGGCATGCACGACGAGGAGGTAGACGAAGAACGTCACCAGCGACCAGGTCTCCTTCGGGTCCCAGCCCCAATAGCGTCCCCAGCTTTCGTTCGCCCACATCGCGCCGAAGACGATTCCAGCCGTCAGGAACAGCAGCCCGATCTGGATCGTCCGGTGGATCAGGCCCGAAACATACGCAAGCGAGCCGGACGAGCCGGGTCTCAGCAACTGGATCCCGAGCGCGACATGACCGAGCGCCATCGCCAACGCGAAGGCGGAGTAGGAGAGCATGACGGTCATGACGTGCACCGAGAGCCACGCCGTGTGCGCGAGCACGGGCAGCAGGGGGTTGATCGCGGAGTCGAGCGGCAGCATCTCGGCGATCATCAACACGATGCTCCCGGCGGCCGCGGCGCACGACGCGAAGACCCGGCCGCCGTGACGGATGCCCATCCCGAGCCCGAGAGCGACGATCCCCCAGCTCATGAAGACGAGGGATTCGTACATGTCGGACACGGGCGCGCGCCCCGAGATCGTCCAGCGCAGGATGATCCCCGTGGAATGGAGCAGGCACCCGACGGCGATCAGCCCTCGTCCGACCACGGCCGTCCACCGGCTCCGTCGCCGGTGGAAGAGGAACAGGAACACGACACCGAGCAGGTATGCCGCCCAGGCCCGACCGAAGGCATCGAGATCGTGATAGAGCAGTTCGGTCCGTAGTGCGCTTCGCTCCGGCAGGGCCCCGCCGCTCGATTGGAGGACCAGTCGCTCGAACTCCGCGACTTGCGTCGCGAAGTCCGCGGGACTCTTCGACCGGAAGGCGTCCGACATGCCCTGCAGCGAAGCGAGCATCCGTCGCGCGGTTTCGGAACCGTCGTCTCGCAACTCCGCGAGCGAAGCCCAGGTTCCATCGGCTCTCGCCGTCGGGAGGATCCTCAGGGACGAGCCGTCCATGATCCCCGCAACGACTTCGAGTCCCTCGTAGACGACCAGTGCGTCCCGCGCGACCTGCGTCAGTTCGACGCCTGCGCCGGGAGCCGCCCTTGCGCCTTCGACGAGCGCCTGGAATGACGGATTGCCGAGGAGTTCGTCGAACGAGAACCGGCGCGTCTCGGCGGGCAGACCCAATGCGAGCTTGAGGATCCGGCTGTCGACGACCAGCCAGGGTCGCTTCCTCAGTTCGTCCGGGGTGAAGTGGAAGCCCCACAGGAATCCGAGAGGATCGCATCCGTCGATCACCCGTTTCCCGGTGACCGCGACGATCCACTCCTGGGCCATGACCTCGAGCGGCTTGACGCGCCCCCCACCCTGGATCGGCCATGCGCGCGTCGCTTCGACGGGCAGATCCACTGCGGCCGGCTCCTGCGCCGCGAGCGACGGCAACGCGAACGCCAGCACCATTCCGCTCGCCAAGGTCCCGATCCTGCGAGCGGCGCCTGCTCCGGAGTCATCGGCCATGCCAGCGCCGGTCCGCGACGGGACGCGCATCGAGCGCGCGGGCACGTGACCCCGGACATACCAGGCGACGCCGAGGACGAGGAGCACCATGGCGGCGTAGACGATGCTCGCACCCGGGTCCGACGACACGGTGAGAACGGTCGTGGCGACGCCGTCGGAGCCCGCCGGAACGAAGCTCGATTGGAAGATGCGGTACCCCTGGTGATCCAGGGGGCGATTCATCGCGATCTCGGCCTCGATGACTCCGCCGTCGTCTCCCGTCAGGCTGACGTGGCTCCGGTATTGCGAGGCGCGGGGCGATCCCTGGTGGTAGTCGACCGCGAAGGAGCGCAACCGGATGGTGAAGGGCAGTTCGAAACGCCGGGGTGCGTAGGTCAGCGTCACCTGGCCGTCCTCCGAACGCAGGGAGTGTTGCGCCCCGTATTGGATCCAACCCTCCGAGACGGATTCCCCATCCCGCGAAGCGACCTTGATCCATTGCGATCCGGAGCCGCGCTCGCCTGCGGGCACCAACTCGACCGTCGGTTGCGCTCGGGCCAGGGCGGACTCCAGCACGATGTCGATCCCCAGGCTGCCGAGCACCACCGGGCGATCGACCACGAGCGGCCACCCTTCGCCGCGCTCGGACGGCGCTTGGAGTTGCACCCAATGGCGGCCGTCGGGCCTGGCGATGACGCGGACCAGGGTCTTGTCCTTCACGCCGTTCGCGACGAGCGTGATCCCGCGAACCAATCCGTCGCCGTCCCGGCCCTTGACGAGATTGAACTGCGGCATCTGGCTGAACACGGTGTGCGTCTCGGCGCGATCGCCGCTCCGCACGGTGACGATTGCCGCAGGGTTCACCGGGGACTCGGAATCGTCCGTGAGCTCTTGCCCGATCACGCGGGCGTGCGGGAGATATCGCTCCGCCAGGACACTCATCGCGCCGATCCGTTTCTCGATGCCGACGTCACCGGGCAGATCGACCTGGAGGTTCTCCCCGCCCGCGCCGAACGACATCATGAGCTGCGCGGTGGTGCAACTCCGGGCCGGGAGCCAATCCCGCAGGATCTCCTCGTCTTGTGCGACGAGGTACTCGACTTCGACCGGGCCGACGTCCTTACGCCGGAAGTAGGGGCGCTCGGCGAGAAGCCACTCCCGGCGGTTCCAACTCGGGCTCCTGAGCAGGATCCCGATGCCGGGGCCGTCGCCGTCCTTCCCCTCGCCCAATCCGACCCGCAGCTCCTTGTCGTGGGCGACGTCGACGATCCGCAGCTCCGGCGCATCCGCGGTCGCGAGTCGCACCGGTCCAAGATCGGGGGCTCTGCCGAGCTGGACGGTTTCCCGATTCCCACGCCACTCGATCCGCAGCTCGGCGGTTTCGAGGTCCATCTCCCGCGCAGCCTCGTTCTCCCGGATCGCCACCACGCCTTCGCGACCCGCCGTCCTCGACACGAGGGCGCCGAGCAGGAGCAACACGATCGATGCATGCGTGAGCGCGAACGGCCACTGGCTCCGTCTCAGGGGCAGCCGATTGACGACCGCCACCACGAGATTCACACCGATCAGGGCGAGGAACAGGTCGAACGCCAACGTCCCGTACACGGCGGACCACGCCGCGTCGGCTCCGTCCCGTGACTCGACCACCGTTCCGACGACCATCAGGCCGATCCCGACGGCGAGGAGGATCATCGTGAAATGGACCCTGCCGGCGAAGCGGATCGCGCGGAACGACCGGTCACTCATGGAAAGCGTCTCTCGTGGCGACCTGACGGCGGACACGTCTCGCGCGAACCGCCAGGTCCGACCGGGTTCGCGCTCGGCACGGATCCTCTCGGGCAAACTCCATGCCCCCTCGATGCGCGCCCTCGCGACCCGTGCCGCCTCCGATGTCGCTCGCAATGCCGAGTTCTCGTCATCCGCGCCGAGGACTCGGCAGGCTTCCCGCCGACTTCGCGGCCGACTCGCTTGCGCACCGGAAGATCCGTGGAACGCGCCTCGCCGAGCGACCGTCGCGAGCTGCGATCGCGAACCGAGCGGCCGATTCGGGTCGGGCACAGCGCTTGAGAGAGGGCCGTCGAGGTCATTGCACGACCACCGTGGCCGACCTCCACCCAGTCAGCAGGCAAACACCGTGATCGCCGACATTCCCGACGTTTCCAACTTCAGTCACCGATCTCCACGGCAGAGCGCCGTTTCCTCAGCGACCCCCCTCGCCACCGGGTCCGCCGCCGCGCGATGCGCGCCGACCCGTCGATCCGGGCCCGTGCTGTTGGACCGCGCGCGGCAGGCGCTCGCGGCGGTCCTCGCGCTCACGGTCGCAGCGGTCGCCCAGGGACCGCGCGACGCGAGCCTCGCGCCGTCCGGTGACCTGGCCATGGCCGCCGCGAAGAAGGTCTTCGGCACCTACTGCGCGAGCTGTCATGGCGCGACCGGACTCGGCGACGGAGCCGCGGCAGCAGCCCTCCAACCGAAGCCCCGCAGCTTCGCCGACTCGAGGTGGCAGCGCTCGGTCAGCGACGACCACCTCGCCAAGGTGATCCTCGACGGCGGCCCGGCCGTCGGCCTGAGCCCGACGATGGCGCCGGCCCGGTCGATGTTCGACAGCGAGCCCGTGGGGACCGTCGACGCGATGGTCGCAATGGTTCGTGAGTTCGGCCGTCCCAAGACGCTCGGCGTCCCTGCGATCGATGCCGCCGCGAAGATCTACGCCGGCTACTGCTCGACGTGTCACGGGGCGGCCGGCCTCGGAGACGGCGCGGCCTCGGCGGCGCTGGACCCGAAACCGCGCAGCTTCACCGACCACGCCTGGCAAAGCACGATCAGTGACGACCACCTCGCCAAGGTCATCCTCGAGGGCGGCCCCGCCGTTGCCCTGAGTCCGCTGATGGCGCCCGCCAAGGCGATGTTCGCCAACGAACCGGACGGCACGATCGACGCGGTCATCGCGCTCGTCCGCGGTTTCTCCCGCAAAGAGCCCGTTCCTGCGGACGCGATCGAAGCCGCGGGGAAGCTCTTCGCGACGTACTGCTCGACGTGCCATGGCGTGGCGGGACTCGGCGACGGCGCGGCGTCTTCCGGACTGGTGCCCAGACCGCGCAGCTTCGCCGACCGCCATTGGCAGAGTTCGGTGAGCGACGCACACCTCGCGAAGGTGATCCTCGACGGCGGCCCGGCCGTCGCGTTGAGTCCGTTGATGGTGCCGGCCAAGGCGATGTTCGACGGCCTGCCGGGGCGGACGATCGATGCGATGGTCGCGCAGGTGCGTCGACTGGGCTCGCCCAACCCGATCCCCGGCCCGCCGTGAAGGCAGCCGCGAAGCTCTATGCGGAGTACTGCTCCACCTGCCACGGATCGACGGGGCTGGGGGATGGCGCCGCAGCGGCAGCACTCGTCCCGAAGCCTCGCAGCTTCGCGGATCCGCAGTGGCAGAGATCCGTGAGCGACGATCACATCACGAAGGTCATCCTCGAAGGCGGCGCGGCCGTCGGCTTGAGCCCGACGATGGCTCCGGCCAAGCCGATGTTCGCCAGCCTGCCCGAGGGCACGATCGACGCGATGGTCGTGCACCTCCGCAGTCTCGTGCGGCGCACGGACGCGATGTCCACCGCGGGCGGAGCGGCGGCGACCGAGAAGAACTGACCCGGACTGGAACCGTCGCGCGGGCCCTCAGCGTGGCTCGCGCTTCTGCGGGAGTCCGGCCAGGAACGCGGCCACGTCGTGGATCGCCTGGTCGTCCGCCAGCATCGCCGCCATCGGCCTCATCAGCGCGCCGGCGACGTCGTTCTCCTGGCCCCCGCGCACGCCCGCCTTGAAGTTCCGCAGTTGCGCCGCGACATACCAATCCGCTTGCCCGGCGAGCGCCGGCGCCTTCAGCGCGCCGTTGCCATGAGCATCCTTGCCGTGGCATGCGATGCACGCTGCATAGAGCGTCTCGCCCCGAGTGGCGTCGCCGCCCAACGTGACCGCCGGATTCGCCGGGGCCTTCAGTTCCGCCGCGTGGGCCGCCACATCGAGGATCGCCTGTTCGTCGGCCAAGCCCATCGCCATCGGTCGCATCATCGCGCCGGCGGCGTCGTCCTTGTGCGTGCCGCGGATCCCGGCCTTGAAGTTGCGCAGTTGCGTCGCGAGATACCAGTCTTCCTGCCCGGCCAGCGACGGCGCCTTCAAGGCGGCATTGCCTTCGCCGCCGACACCGTGGCAAGCGATGCAGACGGCGAACAGCGCTCGGCCACGCTCCACGTCGCCGACGAGCGACGGCGGCGTGACGACCGCAGACGTTGCGTCGGGCTTCGGTGGTTCCGCGGCGATCGGCGGGGACACCTCCGCCACGATCGGTGGCGCTGCCGCCGGTCGAGCGAGCGACACGACGTAGGCGACGACGTCCCGCACCGCGACGTCGTCGACCAACGATGCGACCATCGGCCGCATGAGGCGACCGCCGACGTCGTCCGGATGCGCACCACGTACTCCCGATTTGAAGTTCGCAAGTTGCGTGACGAGGTACCAGTCGGCCTGGTGGACCAACGCCGGAGCCTTGAGGGCTTCGTTGCCGCGCGCGTCCGCTCCGTGGCACGCCGTGCACACCGCATAGAGCGATGCGCCGCGCGCCGGGTCACCGTCCTGCAAGGTCGGAGAGGCGGGACTCGCGGGGAGATCCGCGATGAACCGCGCCGCGATGGCGATCGCCGGTTCGTCCGCCAGCGTCGCCGCCATCGACCGCATGCCTGCGCCCGCGACGTCCGACGGATGGGTGCCCCGCACGCCGGAGCGGAACTTCCGCAGTTGCTCCGCGAGGTACCAATCCCCGAGACCGGCGAGCGCCGGGGCCTGCAGGACCCGATTGCCCTCGCCGCGGATGCCGTGGCATCCGGCGCAGGTCGCGAAGATCGCTGCTCCGTCGCGAGACTCCGCGCCGGTCGACGCTCCGGGAGCCGTCGCGAGGAGTGTCTGGTCCGGCGTCACGACGGTCGCATCCGGCTTCGCCGCAGCTCCGGTCGCGCGATCCAGGGCTGCTCGAGATGGATCGGCTCCACCAGGGGAGAGCAATCCTCGCGGCCAGGTCCGGCTCGTCCCCGGATCGACGAGCGCGACTCCCGCGCCGTTCGCGGGACCGGACTCCGGCTCCGCTCGCGCCCGCACCGCGACGCGCGGTGTCCCACCCGCGACGATCGAGGCGACGTCGTGCGCGCGTCGCGGCTCGAGAGATGCGATGTATGCCGCGACGCAACGGATCTCGTGATCGTCCGCGAGGCTCGCCGCCCACGCGCGCATGATCCGACCCGGAGGATCGCGCCGATCCGTCCCCCGGATCCCCGCGCGGAAGTCGAGCAACTGCCGCGCGAGATACCGGTCTTCCTGGCCGGCGAGGGACGGCGCGCTCAGCACGCGATTGCCCTGCGCCGCGGCGCCGTGACACGGCGAACAGGTCTTCTTGTAGATCCGCTCCCCCGTCCCGAGGTCGCCGCCGAAGTCGGGCGTGGGTTCGCGGCGGAGCGGCGGCGCCAGCGACGCCACGTGACCCGCGAGATCGAGCAGGGTTGCGTCGTCGAGGCCCGCGACGATCGCCCGCATCTGCGTGCCGAATGCGTCCTGCAACTCCGAACCTCGAACTCCGCGCCGGAAGTTGTGGAGTTGGCGAACGACGTACCACGTGCCTTGCCCGGCGAGGTACGGCGCGTGGAACAACGGGTTGCCTTGCCCCTGGCTGCCGTGACATGTCGCGCACGGAGCGAACGCCTTCTCACCCAGGACGAGGTCCGGCTGGGCCGGTGGACTCGCCGACTGCGGAGCGGGGAGCGAACGGATGTGGCTGACGACGTCCCGGATCGCCGCCTCGTCCGGCAGCATCGCCGCGAACGGCGCCATCTGCGCGCCATAGGCATCCTTGGCGTCGCCTCCGCGGACGCCGGTCCTGAACTTTTCGAGCTGGCGGACGAGATACCAATCCCACTGGCCGGCGAGACCGGGAGCACGCAACGCGGGGTTGCCGCGTGCGTCGGTGCCGTGGCAGCCCGCGCAGGTCGCATACAGCGCTTCGCCCCGCGCCCGATCGCCGGCCATGGAGTGCTGGGATTCCGGCAGGCCTTTCACTCCGAGCGATGCGACGTAGGCGACGACGTCCGCCACCTTGCGGTCGTCGAGGCCGGTGGCCGTGAGTTGCATCGGCGCCCCGGTGACGTCCTTTTCGTGCGCCCCTCGAAGACCGCCCCGGAACTTGTCGAGCTGGCCCTGGAGATACCAGTCCTCCTGCATCCGCAAGGACGGCGCCTGCAGTTCCCGCCGCCCCTCGGCCTCCGGGCCGTGGCATGCGGCACAGATCCAGTCGTAGACCGCCTTGCCGGCGAGGATGTCCTGGGCGCCGAGGGTCGTCGCGTGGCAGACGACGACTGCGCCGATCAGCAGGCTTCTCATGGATTGCACGGTTCGCGATGGCGGACGGGATCCGCTCGCCGCGCATGGCAAGCGCGATGCCGCGCCGAACCCGGTGATCCTCCGCCGCAGCCCTTGCCGGAGCGTCCGGTCGGAGTCGGACCGACTCGCGGCACCCGACTTGCACACGAGGTCCGCCGCACGCAGCCGCGTCCACTCCACGAACAGACTCGATGAAGCCCGCCTGGTTCGGACTGGTGTACGCGCTGACGACGAGTCTCTGCTGCCTGGCGGACGCCACGTCCGACCACACCCTCGAACTGACCTCGTCGCCGCAGGATGCGCCGGCCCGGCGTGCTCCGCCGAAGTCCCTCGCGAACACCACCTGCTCGGCGGCAGGTTGTCACGCTTCCCATGTCGAAGGAGCCAGCGTGCACGCGCCGGCGCGGGACGGTCAATGCGAGAAGTGCCACGTGCGGAGCGGCGAACCGGACCAGCACGTCTTCGCGCCGCTCACCCTGGCGTCGATTCCCGGCCTCTGCCACCAGTGCCACGATCGGGAACAACCGAAACACGAGCACTTCCCCTATCGGACGGGTCTCTGCACGCAGTGCCACGACCCGCATCGCAGCGACTTCCCGACCCTCTTCCGCAAACCGAACGACGGCAGCCTCTGCTTCCAGTGCCATGACCGCGACCACATCCTCGCGTCGAAGCAGGCGCACGGGCCGGTCGCCGTCGGCGCCTGCACGCTCTGCCACGACGTCCATGGTTCCGACGAACGCCAGTTCCTCCGCGCATCACGCACGGAGTTGTGCAGGTCGTGCCACGAGTCGCTGGCCGAGCAGATCGACGGATCGCCGGTCCAGCATCCGCCGGTGCAACAGTCCTGCCCGAACTGCCACGACCCTCACGGGTCGGACAACGGACTCCACCTGAAGGACACGGTCCCGCAACTGTGCTTCGGCTGTCACGAGGACATCCGCAAGCTCGTCCAGGAGTCGCGCGTCCCGCACGGTGCGATCGCCGAACCCCGCTCCTGCCTGAACTGCCACAATCCCCACGGGGCACACCATCCGAAGCTGCTCGAAGGCGTGCCCATGGACCTGTGCCTGAAGTGCCACCAGAAGCCGCGCGGCAAACTGATCGGCATCGGCGATCACCTGGCGAAGTACCGGGACCACCATGGTCCGATCCGCGAGGGCGCCTGTCCGAACTGCCACAATCCGCACGGTTCGGAGAACTTCCGCCTCCTGGTGCGCCATTACCAGCCGCAGTTCTACACCAAGCAGTTCGACGTCATGGAGTTCAGCCTGTGCTTCGGGTGCCACGAGCAGGAACGCGTCCTCGCGCAGTTCACCGACCAGTTCACGAACTTCCGCCAGGGTGATCGGAACCTGCACTACGTGCACGTCAACCGCGAACGCAAGGGGCGAACGTGCCGCGCCTGCCACGACGTGCACGGCAGCCAGCATCCGTTCCACATCCGCGACGCCGTGCCCTTCGGGATCTGGAACCTGCCGACGAATTACGAACCGCTCCCGAGCGGAGGGCGGTGCACGCCGGGATGCCACGTGACCCGTGAGTACGACCGCCTCGGACCTCGTGACAAGAAGTTCTGAGAAGTTCTGAACCGGAGCCGCACATGAAGACTCTCGTCGTGACGAGCCCGTTCCGCAGCGTCCTCTCGGCGATTGCGCTCGGCGCCGTGCTGTTCGCCCAGCAGGTCGAAGAACACAAGCGCCCCGAGCAGGGCGACGCGATGCCCGACATCACCGTGGTCGACGCGGCGAGCGGTCATCGGCTCTCGGTTCTCGGCGCGCTCGCGACCCCACCGCTGGATGCGCCTCTCGTGATCGCCTTCGTGCACCAGGACAAGGACCTCTGCGTCCGCTTCGTCAAGGAACTGGCCAAGGAGATCGATGGTCTCGGCGAATCGCGCGAGCGGTGCGCGATCCACGTGGTGTTCTGCGGCGAGCAAGCAGACGGCGCGACGGTCGCCGCGGCCCGCGAGCTCCCCGCGCCGTTCCGTGTGCAGCGTGACACCGATCGTTCCGCCTACAAGACGATGGGGCTGATCGCGTTCCCGACCGTGTACGTCGTCGATCGACGGACCCGCACGATCGAGACGCTGCGTCGCGGCTACAAGATCTCGCTCGCCCAAGAGGTCTCCGGAACGCTGGCGGTGGCACTCGGACTGATGAGCGCCGAGGACTTCGCCCGGGTCATGAGTCCCGCCGCGGAGGTTCCCGCCGCAGTGAAGCGGCACCGGGCCCGTCTACGGCAGGCGCACCAGTTGCTGCACGGCGACAAGCCCGAGAGCGCGATGCAGATGTTCGAGGCGATGCTCCAGGAGGACCCATCCGACCCGGACGCGCGCGCGGGGCGCGCAATCGCCGCCGGTCGGCTCGGACGTCCGAACGCCCACGAACTCCTGGTCGCCGCGCACGAGGATCATCCCGAGGCGGCCCCGGTCGCCCTGGCCCTCGCCGCGTGGTTGACCGAGCACGATCGCCTCGACGAAGCCGAACCCCTGATCCGCGGCGCACTCGATCACGACCCGGCACCGGCCTGGTTCGCGCTCGGTCGCCTGCACGAACGTCGCGGTCAATGGATGCAGGCAGCGATCGCCTACCGGGAAGCGGCGACGCGACTGATGCACTGATCCATCGGGTGCAGGAACCGGGCTCGACATTGGTCACGGACGGTCCGACGCGGCCTCGGCCGCGATGGGCCCGAAGTCCGGAGAATCCTCGCGGGACGCGAGGATTCGGAGGACGAAGGGCCCCAGCAAGGAGAGCGGTCGAGGCCTTCTCGGTCGGCGCGCCAGCGCCGACGCCGGCGACCCGGATGGGTTGCGGCCTCGGCCGCGATGGGCCCGAAGTCCGGAGAATCCTCGCGGGACGCGAGGATTCGGAGGAGGACGAAGGGCCCCAGCAAGGAGAGCGGTCGAAGCCTTCACGGTCGGCGCGCCAGCGCCGACGCCGGCAACCCGGATGGGTTGCGGCCTCGGCCGCGATGGGTTCAAGCCCCCACCATCTCGCCGAGCATTCGCACGGTGTTCCAGTTCCGCATCGTCACCGGCGAGCCGACGACGCGGTCGAGCAGGGCCTGGGCGAGCTTGCTGCGCGCGACGCCGCCTGGAAAGTGGATCCAGAGCGCATCGCCGACCAGGGCGATCTGCTCGCCGTCGCGGGCGCGGTCCATGAGCACGCCCGGGGCGTCGGGCGAGGGCAGTTCCTTGCTCAACCCGAGCATCACGAGGTTCGGCGTCGCCTCCGCCGCCGCGGCGAAGGGATTGCCGCGGACGTAGGCGGTCCAGCGCGACGCGCCGCGCACGATCACCGGGACGGACCAGGCGCATCGGCGCGCGAGCCCCGCTTCGAGTTCGTCTTCGAGACGCCGCTCGACGTCCCTGCCGGACCGCTTCGCCGCGAACACGAGGTTCCCGCTCTGGATGTAGGTGCGCAGGTTGCTCCACCCGAGCTCTTCGCCGAGTGCGCGCAGCTCCGCCATCGGCAGCGCGTTCCGTCCGCCGACGTTGATGCCGCGCAACAGCGCGAGGAAGCGGCGAGTCGATCCGAGGGCAGCGGTCCGACCTGAGACGGTCATGGTCCAAGATCCGTCGCCTCAATCAGCCGGCGGCAGCGCTTTCATGAAGCGCAGGCTCGTCACTTCGTATCCGATCCGGCGGTAGAACGCGTGGGCGTCGGTTCGACGTTGGTTGCTCGTCACCTCGACGAGTCCGCAGCCTCGCGCGGCGAGGATGCGTTCGGCGTGCTCGACCAGCGCACGCCCCACGCCGAGTCCGCGCGCGACGGCGGCGACGACGAGCATCGTCAGACGACCGACGGGACGTGGGCGGTGCAGCACGGGTGTCACGTGGACGGACAGGACGCCGAGCAACACCGCATCGCGCTCCGCGACGAGCACCACTTCGTGCGACGCGAGCAGGTCGGCGAGGCGTCCCGCGATCTGTCCTTCGTCCGCAGGATGACCGAGTTCGGCGAGCAGCGGGACGAGGGCGCGGGAATCCGCGGAGCAGGCATGCCGGACCGAGAATGACAACGTCGACTGGTTGGCGGGCTCGGTGTCGCGGGGCTCGACGTCGGGGCTCACGGCAAGTCGGCCCCGGGTTCCGGCCACTCGCGCCGCGGCAGGGCGAAGACGCCGTGGGAGTACTCGTCCTTGTCGATCTCGTTCGACGCTTGCGCCTCTCGGAGGAACTCCTCCCACCACGCGAGCAGTTCCTCCCACGACAGGTTCGCGAGGTCGAGGTCCTCCTCGCTCAGGAAGTGGTCGCGCTCGGATTCGCCGGGAGGCATCGCGCGGCGGATGCTAGCAAACGGTCGTGGGCCGCACGCAACGGCAGTCCCGCCATGGATCGCTCCAGCGCCGGCCATTCCGCCTGCAGCGACCGGGCTGCGGCGATGAAGACCTGGATGCGGCGGGCGTCGGCATCCATCGCCGCGAAGCGCTCGCGCTCGAGCGCGATGCGCAGTTCGTCGAGCCCCTTTTCGACCGCCGCGAGCGCCGGTCGCTCCGCGACGAGCGACGCGACCAACGCCGGGTCTCGCGCTGCGGCGGCGAGCAGGTCGCGCGCGCTGCGCCCATGAAGTACGCGCTCGCGCTCGGTCGGCAGCAGTCGCGCCAGCTCGCCGACGATCGGCCAGTCCTTCTCTCGCGCGGTCTGCTTGATCCCGATGAGCAGCGCCGGCCCCGTGAACGGTGGATCGCAGCCCTCCTGATCCCGCCACAGCGCCGCGAGTTCGCGGGCGCCGACACGCGGCGGGCGCGAGAAGAAGTCCGTCCGCACGCGCAACCCGTTCGCGACGAACTCGAAGTGCGAACTCCAGCCGTGTCGGTGCCAACGAAGGTCGAGGGGAGCCCCGAACCGGTAGCGCGCACCGTGCCTCTCGAGCACCTCGAGCACGTGGGTGAACGCCTCCACGTCCTCGCGGATGATCCAGTCGCCGTCCTTGCTCGCGATCGCGAGCCGCAACAGAACGACGGCCTGCCCGCTGCAGAGGATCGTCCTCAGTCGCCCCGCGTTGAACTCCCGCGTCAGGTCGAGGTACTTGGACATGCGCTCATTCGACGGGGTCGCACGCGGCGTCGCCAGAGACGCTTCCTCGCGCCTCGGCATTCGCGCGCGCCTTCGCCTCGGCCATGTCTGCCGACGGTTCCTCGCAAGCGGCCGAGAGCCATTCCACGGGATGCCCGGCCGACGCAAGGCGCTCCATCACCGCGGCGAGTGCTTCCCAGAGGTCGCGGTGCGTCACCGGCTCTTTCTCGGCGGTGAGCCAGTTGCGGGTGCGCCACGCCGCGAGCCACTTCGTCGCGCCATCCACGACGTAGTCGTTGGCGCAGGCGATCTGAACGGGGACCGCGCGCTTCAGCGACTCGAGCGCACGCAACGCAGCCGCCACGTGCATACGGTTCGCGCTGGTCTCCGTCGCATGGCCGCCGAGGACCTTCTTGTGCGGGCCGGACCGCAGCACCGCGGACCATCCGCCGCGACGCGAGGTCGGAATCCATGCGGCGGCGCAGGCTACCTCGACGACGCCGGGGATCGGGTCGCGCGCGATCGCGGGTCCGCCGCGACGCGCCGCGGTCGCGAGTTCGTCCGCACGCTCGTTCCAGCGATCGCCCTCGTGAGCCCTCACCCAGCGCCACTCCACCACGCGTCGATCGGCATCGACGGCCAGCGCTTCCCAGAGGTCGCGGTTCTTCACGGCCTGCCCGTCCTTCGTCCGCCAGCCCTTCCTGCGCCAACCGCGCAGCCACTTCGTGATGCCGTCCTTCACGTAGGTGGAGTCGACGTGGATCGTCAACGCCTCGCCGTCGGGCACGGCGCGCAGCGCTGCTATGGCCGCCGTCAGCTCCATCCGGTTGCTCGACGTCGACGCTTCGCCGCCCGACAGTTCGCGCGCCAGAGCGCCGTCGCACAGCAGCACGACTCCGAAACCGCCGCGTCCCGGGTTTGGCTTGCAGCCGCCGTCGGTGTAGGCGACCCAGCTCATCGCGCAGCCAGCGCGCCGTCGAGTTGGACGCCCACCCGCGCATCTCCGCGCGCGACGACGGCGCCGTCGAGTCGCACGACAAGGTCTTTGCCGCGCACGACTTCGATGCCGACGCGACGGCCGTGGTACGGCACGTCTTCGAAGCGGAACGTCGCGCGCGGATCGTCTGGCGCGAACAACGCGAGCGGACGGATCTCGAGGACGCCGTCGTGACGCGGCACGAGTCCGCCGAGGTGGCGGATCAGGAGGTCGCACCAGGTGGAGTGGAAGTAGTCGGCACAGCCCCAGTTCACGCCGCTCTCGCCGTCGCCGTACTCGCGGATCAGGAACTTGCCCGCGTCGCCGTCCTCGGCGTGGAAGCGCGCGAAGCGATCGAGGAACACGCCGAGATCGCGCGCGGCGAACGGCGGCGCGCGCCGCGTGCGCACGACCACCGCCATCGCGTCCGCCGTCAGCGAGTTCGCGTGCGGCCAGGTCGGACCGTTCCACATGCACGCGGTCACCACGCCGCCCGGACCCGGCCATTGCTGCACATGCGGAGTGAACACCGGCACCGAGCGCGCGGCGCTGGCGGCCGGATACGGGGTCCAGAACTCCTTCTGATCGACGAGTGCGCGCAACGCCTCGTCGAAGCGCGGCTCGTCGGGGACGAGGCCGAAGCGGAACGGATAGAAGCCGATGACCTCCTTGCAGCGCGCGGGGTCGTCGTCGCTCGCGCGCAGCGAGTAGAAGAAGCCGTCGTCCGCGTGCCAGCACTTCGCGAGCAGCGCGTCGCGCGCGCGGGCCGCGGCGGCGTCGAGCTCCTCGGCGAGCCCATCCTTGCCGAGCATGCGCGCGAGGTGCGCCGTCGCGGCGGCATTGGCGGCCTGATAGGTGGTGAAGTCGACCCGCTCGAGGTCGGTCGCGGGCTTGCTGTCGTCGTAGCCCTGGTGGAACCAGAACGACGGCTGGAACTCCATGCCCGTCGCATAGTGATCGCGCGGGTCGAGCAGGCCGTCGCCGTCGGGATCGAAGGTCGTCGCATTGCCGCGTACGTCGCGCACGAACGAGTCGAGCAGTCGCTCGCCGAGCGCGCGGTCGGGATGGACCGCGAGCGCGTCGACCGACGCCGACGGCAGCCAATTCGTGTAGCGGAACAGGCGCCGATCGACGAGCAGGTTGGGATAGACGCCGTCGTCCTGCTGCGCGACGCACAGCACCTCCACGTTGCCCCGCCAGTACCGCGGGTCGTGGAGCCAGCGCGTCTCGGCAACGATGTGCGGCGCTGAGAACGTGATGACCTGCGGATACCAGCT
>JACRLW010000083.1:2215-14899 GCA_016235155.1 Planctomycetota bacterium | reverse complement strand
TCTCGTTCCGTCCGCCGCCGCCGATGGTGGGGTTGAAGACCAGCAGGACTGCGACCCCACGCGCGGAGTCGAAGGCCATCGAGGGCGAGTCTCCCGGCGGATTGACGGTGAGGCTGCGAAACGACCAGACGCTCTGGGTCGAGCCGCTGGCGGCGAACGCGATGAGGGCGACGAGGGCGAGCGAACTACGGAAGGACATCGAGCGGTTTCCTCCGAACGGGACGCGGCGCACGGTACGCCCGCGGGTCTGGGACGTGAATCCCCCTCGATGCCTCGACCGTGCCAATACCCGCGCGAGCGCGGGCTGCGAAGCAAAGCGCCGCTCCCGATCGCGCTTCGGCGCGACTTCGCGGTGACGCGTGCGCGCGGCCGGACTACCCACACAGCCCGGTCCCGCCCATGCCCACGCTCTCGCGCCTCGCCGCGCTCGTCGCCCTCCTCGCCCCGCTCACTGCGCAGTCCTACCCCTCCGTTCCGCGGCTGCTGCTGGACTTCAACCGCGACCCGCGCGAGATCCGCTCGTCGTCGCCCGGGGATTTCGCGAGCACGGGTGTGCTGGCGTACTTCTCCGCCGACGACGGCATCCACGGCCGCGAGCTGTGGCGCTCGCTCGGCACGAGCGCGACGACGGCGCTCGTCGCCGACGTCCGCGCGGGTTACGAGAGTTCGGACCCGCGATCGATCATGCCGATCGCGACCGGTGCCGTGTTCCTCGCCGACGACGGCGGCGGGCTGCGCCTCTTCTCGACCGACGGCATGCCCGGAAGCGCGACCGCACTGCTCCCGAGCGGCAGTCGCTTCGTGCGCGTGATCGCGGCGGAATCGCTCGGCGCGCGGGCGGTGTTCTTCGCCGACGACGGCGTTCACGGCGTCGAGCTCTGGTCGACGGACGGCACGCCGTCCGGCACCGCGCCGATGCGTGGACTCGTCTCGGGCATCGGCGTGCTGGGCGCCCCGCTCGTCAACTGGATGCGGACCGTGCGACGCGAAGCGAACGGCGAAACGAGCGTCGTGTTCTCGGTGCCGGCGTCCGGCGTCCTGCTCCTCTATCGCAGCGACGGGACCGCGGCCGGTACGCGGCTCTTGGCGCCGCTCCCGCAGGGCATCAACCCCGCGATCGGTCCGGCGTGCACGTTGCCGGGCGGACCAACGCTGTTCGTGCGGACGCCGTCGTTGACGAGCACTCCGAATTGGTCGCTCTGGACGACCGACGGGACGGTCGCAGGCACGGGCCTGGTCGCCGATCTCGGTTTCGTCGTCGATCCCTTCGTCCTGCCGATCGCCTTCGACGGCCGCGCCTGGTTCGGCGGCGACGTCGGGCGCTTCGCGATGTCGACGGACGGCACCGCGGGAGGCACGCGATCGCACACGCCTCCGGGCGCCGCCGGTCAACGCGTCTCCTGCTTCCTCGGTGTCGCCGCCGGTTCGTTGTGGTGCCTCGGCGGAACGCGATCCGGCCTGGTCCGCTTCGACCGCGGCGCGACCGAAGGAGTCGTGGTCCCGCTCGCGACCCAGATCCCGAGCGGCGAGTACCAACTCCAACTCGGCGAGCGCTTCGTCCACTACTCCTCCGTGGCAGGTCGTCTCTGGGCGATCGACGTCCGAAGCGCGAGCGTCGTCGAACTCGCGATCGGCTTCGGCAACCTGCCCTTCGCGCACGCAAAGCTCGGAAGCCGTGCGTTGATCCGCTACGGCTCACGCCTCGGACTGGAGCTCGGCGTCACCGACGGAACGCCGCTCGGCACGACGCTGGTCGCGAACCTCAACGACGAGACCGGTCTCGTGCCCAACGCTTCGAGTTGGGTCGCCGACTTCGCATCGTTCCGCGGTCGCGCGTTGTTCGCGCCGATGGAGGGTCGCGCCGGGAGTCGACCGTGGACCAGCGACGGCACCAGTGCCAACACCGCGTTGCTGTTCCCCGAAGTCGCTTCGGCCTGGGGTTTCGTCGAGACGGCCGGCGGCGTGTTCCTGGTCATGACCGACACCCTCGGAGTGTCGCGCCTCGGGTTCAGCGACGGGACCGCGGCGGGGACGCGCGTCATCCCGTCGTCGGTACCCGGCTCGACACCCGGACGGATCGAGGCCCTCGTCACGCTCGGTTCGCGGGCGGTGTTCGCCGGGTACGACGGTGCCACGTCACGTCTCTGGGCGAGCGATGGTCTCGTGTCGTGGCCCCTGCCGGTCCTGGTTCCGTTCGATCGCGGAAACGTCGCGCTGATCCCGGTCGGCGAGCGCGTGATCGCGCGCGTGCTGCACCCGACGAACGACCCCTACGTGATGAGCTGCGAGATCTGGACGACCGACGGTTCCGTCGCCGGGACCGCACGAGGCACGACGCTCCAGGCGCCGAACTACCAAGAGCCGCCGGTCGTCTTCGCCGATCGGATCTGGTTCACGGCGTACGAATCCCCGGGGCAAGAGACCCTGTGGACCAGCGACGGCACGGCGGAGGGAACGATGCCGTACCTGCGCGGCGGTCTCCGCCCGACGCCGGGTTGGATGCATCTCGCGGTCGGCCCCACGAAACTCTGGGTGATCGGCGCGGGCGCGCTCTGGGCCGTCGACGGACGCGGCGGCTACGAGCGCATCGCAAGCGTGCCAGCCCAGTACGGCTTGCGCCTCGCCGCGATCGGCGACCGGCTCCTGCTGTGGCCGAACAACGCGACGGCGCTGTGGAGTTCCGATGGCACGGCCGCCGGCACGAGGCCGATCGCGTCGCTCGTGGCCCCTCACCGCTCTGCGGGCTTCACGCCGCTCGGCGCGCGCGGTGCCTTGTTCCCCGCGTATCCGACGGGCGGAGCCCCGAGCCTCGAGTCGTTGTGGTTCACCGACGGAACGCCGCAGGGCACGCGGGCGCTGGCGGCGCTGCGCAGCAATACACCCGGCCGGGTGCGCGGTGGGCGCGCCTACCTCGTCCTCGAAGACCCGTTCGCCGGCTTCGAGACGCACGTGCTGACGCCCGGCGCGAGCAGCGAGGTCGTGCAGAGGGGCTGCGGTGGGCCCCGCGCTCCCGATCTCGTGGCACTCGACGACCCGGTCCTCGGCACGTCGATGCGGTTGCACGGCCGCAGCTCCGCGGGGGCGATCGCGGTCCTGATGCTCAGCCTCGTCCCGCCTTCGCCGCCGGCACCGATCGCGCCCTCGCCCTGCAGCTTCGCCGTCGATCCGACGGCGTTCGCCACGGCGCCGCCGATCGGCCTCGTGAACGGCGGCTTCTCGCTCGCGATGCCGATCCCCGGCGACCCGGTGCTGCGCGATCTCTCCATCGTCCTCCAGTTCGCCGCGGGACCGAGCGATGCGACGCTCGGCGCGGATCTCAGCAGCGGGCTGCGCTTGAACCTCGGTCAGTGACGGAACGCACGCGCGCGCGGCGCGCGGAGCCACCCTATCATGCTCCGCCCCCCGCACGCCGCATGACCGTCACCCCCGCCGAACTCGCCCGCCAGGTCGCACGTCGCCGCACCTTCGCGATCATCTCCCACCCCGACGCGGGGAAGACGACGCTGACCGAGAAGCTCCTGCTCTACGGCGGTGCGATCCAGAGGGCCGGGTCGGTGAAGGCGAAGGGCAGCGGGAGCCACGCGACGTCGGACTGGATGGAGCTCGAGCAGAAGCGCGGCATCTCGATCACGAGCTCGGCCTTGCAGTTCGAGTACCTCGGGCACTGCATCAACCTCCTCGACACGCCGGGCCACCAGGACTTCAGCGAGGACACCTACCGCACGCTGGTTGCGGCCGACTCCGCGTTGATGCTGATCGACGGCGGCAAGGGCGTCGAGACGCAGACGATCAAGCTGTTCAAGGTCTGTCGCGACCGCGGCATCCCGATCGTGACGGTCGTCAACAAGATGGATCGGCCGTCGCGGGCGCCGCTCGATCTCCTCGACGAGGTCGAGAAGGTGCTCGGCATCACGGTCGTGCCGCTGACCTGGCCGATCGGCTCGGGCGAGGACTTCCTCGGCGTGTACGAACTGGCGACGAAGGAGGTCCACGTCTTCGACCGGACGGCGCACAACGCGCAACGCGCCGGCGTGCGCGTCACGGGACCCGACGACCCGATGCTGCGCGAACGACTCGGCGATGCCGCGCACGACCAACTCGTGGACTCTCTCGGCCTCGTCGAGACGGCCGCCGAACCCTTCGATCGCGAGCGGTTCCTGCACGGCAAGCAGTCGCCGATGTTCTTCGCGTCGGCGCTGACCAACTTCGGCGTCGAGAACATCCTGCGCCGCTTCATCGAGCTCTGCCCCTGCCCGGGACCACTCGCGACACTCGACGGCGAGATCCCGCCGACGGCGCCGTTCTTCTCCGGCTTCGTCTACAAGATCGCGGCGAACATGGACAAGCAGCATCGCGATCGCATCGCGTTCCTGCGGGTGTCCTCCGGCCGCTTCGAGCGCGGCATGGAGGCGACCCACGTGCGCCTCGGCCGCAGCGTGCGCATGTCGCACCCGCACCGCTTCTTCGGTCAGGAACGGGTGTCGATCGAGGACGCCTGGCCGGGTGACGTCATCGGCCTCATCAACCCCGGCATGTTCCGCGTCGGCGACGTCGTCTCCGCCGGCCCGAAGCTCGAGGTCCGCAACTTCCCCCGCTTCGCGCCGGAGATCTTCGCGCAGGTCCGCGCCAAGGACCCGTCGATGAGCAAGGGCTTCGGCAAGGGACTGGCGCAGCTCGGCGAGGAGGGCGTCGTGCAGGTCTTCTGGCCGCGCACCGGTCCACGCGAACCGGTGCTCGGCGCCGTCGGCGAACTCCAGCTCGAGGTGTTCCAGTGGCGCCTCGAGAACGAATACAACGTGCAGATCGTCATGCAGCGCAAGCCGTACACGCGCGCACGCTGGATGCACCACGTCACCGACGACCTGATCGAGCTGTTGCCGATGGTGGTGCGCGACGAATCGGGCCGCCCCGTCGCCCTGTTCAGCAGCGACTTCGAGATCGACTACGCGCTCGAGCGCTACAAGGGGCTGGAACTGCTGGACGCGCCGCCGAGCGAAGAGACCAAGGCGTAGGCAAGCGCTTCTCAGCCAGGGCCGCTGTCCGCCCCACCGATCGGCAAGAGCCGGACGCGAGCGCTCGAGAGATCGATCGTCAAGATCGCGCCTGCCGCGATCGCGTCCTCGTACGCCAAGAGCAACGCACAGACTGAGTCTGCGGTCGTGGCGGGGAGGATCTCCTGCGAACGCAACTGCACGACGCTTGGCCCGGCCGCCCGAGTGAGCGCGAGGATCGTGCCGAAGTCGAGGTCGTGCGTGATCACGACGAAACCGTTCGCTCTGGCCCACCGCAACACCTCCGAGTCCGGTGCGCACTTCTGGCCGATCGTCGACCAGTGGACGGCCTCAACCCCGCGCTTCTGGAACTCGTCGACCCAAGCCGGAGACAGGTTGACGTCGACTACGAGTTTCATGACCGCGGCAGGGGCACATCGCTCTCCAGGGCCCGCCATGCCGCGAACGCGAGCGTTGCGCGGATGTCATCGGCCTCGAGGTAGGGATAAGCGGAGAGGACCTCCTCGGGCGTATGGCCCTGCGCAAGCAGTCCGAGGATTGCGCCCACGGTGACCCGCATGCCGCGGATGCACGGCCGCCCGCTCATCACCGCGGGGTCGTGCGTGATCCGATCGAGGAGGTTTGCCGGTGCCTTGGGGTCATGAGCCATGGGAGCCGGGACAGGATACCCCAGCACCTTCAGCCCAGGTCCGCTCGGCCATCTGCGCCCGCATGCGCGCCACCTGATCCTTGCCGGCATCGGGAGCGAGGCCGAGGCGAACCCTCCGTTCCGGGACTGTCATGGCCGCGAAAGTTGCAGCCGACGGGCCGGGTGGGTCAAGGCCGGGAACTGAAGCCGCGGTATAGGTGGCCACGATGCTCGAACCGTCCCGCTTCCCCGCTCTCGCCTTGCTCGCCCTCCTCGGCGCCTGCACCGCCGCACCGGCGCATCGGGTCGACGTCGCGCGGATCGAGCACGACGTCGAGAACCTGCTCGCGGGCCATGGTTCGCCGGTACGCGCCGGGTTGTGGCTCGGCGATGCGCGCAGCGCGCTCTGGTCGCGCGACGCCGAGCGCGCGATGCCGGCGGCGAGCGCGATCAAGACCGCGTTCCTGGTCGAGTGGTTCGCGGAGCATGCCGCCGGGCTCGACGAACGTCCGAGCGCGTTCGCGGCACTCTGCGCCGACACGACGCATCCAGCCTTCACGCACTTCGAAGCGCCGCTGCGGTCCGAGATCGCGCGCGACCTCTCGCACGCGAGCGTGCGCGAGGTCGGACGCGCGATGATCCGCGGCACGGGCGTGAGCAACGGCGTCTACAACGCGGCCGCGAACCTCGTGACCGCGGCGCTCGATGGACCGGCGGCGCTCACCGCGAGGATCCATGCGCGCGATCCGGCCTTCGCGTCGATCCACGGGCGGCGGTACATGCTCGCGGCGCGCAACGCGGGCGACAACGAGGCGAGCCCCGCGTCGCTCGCCGCCGTGCTGCAACGGATCGCCGGCGGTGATCTGGCGGGCGTCGATGATGCGACGCTCGCCGCGATCCGCGACGTGATGCGCGGGCGCGACGACCCGCGGTTCGGCGCGCACTGGCAGAAGAGCGGTGCTCTCGACACCGATCCGATCACGCGCGTCGAGTCGGGGTGCTTCCCGCTCGACGGAACGCCGCTGGTCTACGTCGTGATGCTCGCGCAGGACGACGCCGGCACGACGTCCGCCGCCGAGGCCGGCGCGCGGCTCGGCCGCCTCGCGCTCGCGCTGCGCGACCTAATGCTCGAGTCGGTCGCCGTCAGAAGTGGGACGCGATGAGCGGACGCGTAGCGCTCGCCGCTCTCCTCTGCACGGCCTGCGGGACGCCCCCGGAGTCCGACGAGGCGATCGGCGCACGGCTGCTGTTCATCCACTCCGTCGAGCACGTCCGCGAGCTGGCGCCCGAGCCCGTGCCCGAGGCCGTGGCCTCGACGCCCGTCACCACCGGGTCGCTCGACGCGAAGTCCCTGTGCGCCGGCGACCGCCTCGTCTACGGCATCGACTCCTTCGCGGGCGAATCGCGCACGCGGTACTGGCTCGCCTTCGAGACCGTCGCACCGAGCGACGGCACCAAACAGCGCGTCGAACTCGTGCAACCCGGGCTCGACGATGCGACGCGCACCAGGACGTTCATCGACAGCGCGATCGCTGTCGTGCGGGTCACTCTGTTCGACGCGTCCGGCGCCGTCCTCGCGTCCGACGACTCTCCGATCGAGGCGACGGTCCACG
Organism: Planctomycetota bacterium; assembly: GCA_016235155.1. GTDB lineage: Bacteria > Planctomycetota > UBA1135 > UBA1135 > UBA2386 > JACRLW01. Next base: position 7,646 of record JACRLW010000083.1, on the reverse strand, counting down.
AGCTCGGGCTCTTCGCCTACGCCCGCGCCAACGGCGGACCGCGCGCGACGCGGATGCGCACGCTCGACTCACGCCGCGCGCGGCTGCCGCTGTTCCTGCGCGACCCGGACTGGGGCCACGCGATCCTGTGGCGGCTGTTCGTCGCGTTCGGCGGCAACGACGCCTTGACCGGCTGCGTGCGGCGACTCGACGTCTGGCCGGGCTTCTTCGAACTGCCCGGGCTGCTGTTCGCGAACCTCACGCTCCACGGCGGGCTCGACCAGCCGCGCGTCGTCCCCCAGCCGATCGAAGGCCTCCCCGCGGGGGACGACGCGCTCGAGATCACCGTCTCGCTGTGGCACGACGGCCCCTTGCTCGCGACCAACCTCGTGCTCGTGCCGCCGGTCGGCCCGCTCGCGATGACCGCGGGCATCGTCACCGCCACGGGCTACCGCCCCCTCGAGCCGGACCGGCGCTTCGTGATGCGTCTGATCGGAGTGGGACGGACGGGGCCTGGCCCGGGCTAGCGCCGCGCGCGCAAGGCGTCGGCCCTCTCGGTGTCGGAGTCGGCCGCTTCCCGACGGCCCGCCGCGGATCGCAGATCGGCGCGCAACTGCCACGCGTCCGGCACCGTCTCGTCGAGCGCGATCGCAAGCGACACGTCGGATTCAGCGCCCGCCGGATCACCGTGCTCCGACTTCAAGACCGCGCGCACGAAGTACGCGAAGGAGTTGGCCGCGTCGCGGGTGATGACTTCGTCCATCGCCTGGATCGCCGCCTCGTGGCGCGCCTCGCGCGCATGCTCGAACGCGGCGTGGAGCGATGCGAGGCCGGGCGCCTCGTCGCCGTGCAAGCGGCTGCGCGCCGCGAAATCGAACGCCTTCATCGCCTCGCGATACTCGCGCCGACCGACCATCGCCCGCGCGATGCCGTCGCGCGGCTGACGCAGACGGCCATCGGCCGCGAGCGCGGCGCGGAAGGACCGTTCGGCGCCGTCGAAGTCGGTCCGGGCAAGCAATGTTTCCCCGAGCAGCGTGTGCGGCCAGTGGTACTCCGGATCGAGCGCGATCGCGGCGCGAAGGTCGCGCTCCGCGCCGTCGAGATCGCCGGTGCGGTGGCGGCTCCGGCCGAGCTGGCCGAGCGACCTCGCGTCGAGCGGTTCGCCCTCGATGGCGAGCGCCCGTTCGAAGTCGGCGATGGCGCGCGGGGCTTCGCCGAGCGAGTCCAGGCAGGCAGCCCGTCGGAGGAGCGCGGTGCGATCACCGGGATCACGCTCGAGGAGCACGCTGTAGTCTTCGACCGCGCCGACGACATCGCCATCGGATCGCCGGAACTCGGCGCGCTCCACGCGCCACCGGAGTTCTTCCGGTTCGAGCTCGACCGCGCGCGAGCTGTCCACGACCGCACCTTGGGTGTCGCCGGTGTCGAATCGCGCGTGTGCACGCCGCGAGAACAATCGCGCGCTCTCGTGGCCGAGAGCCACCGCGCGCTCCATCAATTCGATCCCCTCCTTTGCCATCGCCATGTCGGGGATCCAGATCTCCGGGGTCCGCGCCAAGAGCGAGCGATCGGCAAGCGCCCAGCCGAGGTATCCGACATGGAGACCGTCCGTGGGCGCGAGCTCGACGGCGCGCCGATAGGCGTCGATGGCGCCGATCAGATCACCCGCCAGGTGCTTGAAGTTGCCGATCGCGTGATGCGCCCCGGCATGGGACGGGTCGAGCGCGAGGCAGCGTGACTGGGCGAGGAGTGCGTCCTGCAGCCGGCCGGCGCCGTGGTACGCGTGGCCGAGGTCGTGATGCACGTCCGGGTTCGTCGGGTCAGCCTGCGCAACGCGCTCGTAGTCCGCGATCGACGTGGCGAAGTCGCCGGTGTGGTACGCGACGAACGCGCGCAACTGCACGAAGCCGAGGTCGTCGGGAGCGATCCGTAGCGCGGCCGTGACGTCGGCGCGTGCACGTTCCCAGTCCTTTCGGCCGACGCTCGCGACCGCGCTCTCGCGAAGCGTCTCGAGCGGCGTCGCGACCGCGAGGTCTTGTTGCGCAGGGGACGCGATGGGCTCCGGCGCGCGGCACGCGCACAGCGCCACCGCGACGCACGCGAGCACGTCACGCATCGCGCCCGACGGGCGAGGCGGACGCGAGCAGGCGTTCCACGGTGCGTCGCACGCCATCCTCGAGAGCCGTGAAGGCCTTCGCGTACCCCGCCTCGCGCAATCGGCGCAGGTCCGCTTCGGTGAAGTACTGGTAGCGCTCGCGGATGTCGACCGGAGTGTCGATCCACTCGATGCGCTCTTTCACGCCAAGTGCGGCGAACACCGCCCGCGCGAGGTCGAGGAAGCTGCGCGCCTTGCCGCTGCCGAGGTTGAAGACGCCGCGGCGGATCGGCGACTCGATCGCGAACCAGAGCACGTCGACGACGTCGCCGACGAAGACGAAGTCGCGCGCTTGATGACCGTCGGCAACGCCGGGCTTGTGGCTCCTGAACAGCCGCACGCGACCCGTGTTGCGGATCTGGTCGAAGGCCTGGAGCACGACGCTCGCCATGCGTCCCTTGTGGCGTTCGCCGAAGCCGTAGACGTTGAAGAACTTGAAGCCGGCCCACGCGGGCGGCCCCGCATCGGCGCGTTCCTGGTCGAGGGCCCAGACATCGAAGCGGCGCTTGCTCTCGCCGTACGGGTTGAGCGGCTGGAGATCCGCGAAGTCCGCCTCGTGATCGCTCCAGCCGCGTTCACCCGCGCCGTAGGTCGCGGCGGAACTCGCGTAGACGAAGGGGATGCCCTGCGCGCGCGCGGCGTTCCACAGCGCCTGGGAACTGCGGACGTTGACGTCGGCGAGGAGGTTCTCGTCGAGCTCGGTCGTGTCGGTGCAGGCGCCGAGGTGCACGATCGCGCGCGGCGCGATGCGCAACGCCGCGAGCTTCGCTTCCGCCGTCGCTCGGTCGAGGATCGTCCCGAACGAGAGGCCGGCGTGCTCGGCGCGCGACGTGAAGTGCGCGGGCGCGTCGACCGAGATCAACGGCACGCCGCGGCGATTGCACGACTCGACGAAACGCGCGCCGATGAAGCCCGCGGCGCCGGTGACGAGGATCGGTGCTCGACTCATGCGAGGTGGGGAAAGTTAGCCGCCGGCCGCCGCGCCGACGATGCCGCGCCAGCGCGCGAGCAGATCCGGGTCGCGGACGCGATCGAGGAGGCCCGTTGCCAGCGGTGCGATCGCGGCGGTATCAGCGCCATGCTCCCCGAGCTCGAGAAGCACGGCGAGCGCCGCCTCGCACGCAACCGGACGGAGCTCGGCGTCGGCGCGGTGGAGCGCGGAGAGCAACACGTCGTGCGCGAGTTCGTGGCGACCCCAGCGCGCGAGCATCATCGCGCGGCCGATCGAGAAGGCCGACGGGCGCGACGCGTCGAGCCGGACGAATCGCCGCAACGCGAGGTCCCAGGCCACACCGTGACCAGGCACCTCGATCGACTCCAGCACGCCGCGGAGTTCGGCCTCGTTCGTCACCAGCGCACCGCGTTCGGAACCCGTCCGCAACGGGAGCTCCGGTTCGCGAGCGAGCGGCGGCAGATCGAGGAACGCCAGCAGGTCGCCGTAGCGACGCCGCGCGACGTGCTCCTCGTGGTCCACGCGATGGAAGGGGTGCGTGTCGGCGAGCGTCCGGAGCTGGGCCACGATCGCGGCGTTGTCCGTCGCGTAGCTGCGGAAGGCGCCGGCGCCGATCGTGATCGGCGCGGGCTCGACGCGCGTCATGCCGTCCCACTCGTGCCATCGGCCGCTGACCCGCGCGCGTTCGAGGCTCGCGCACTGCGCGATCACGTCGTTGCGTTCGACGAACACGACGTGGATCCCCGGGAGGAACTCGCGCACGAGGTTGGCCAGGTCGATCGCCAGGTCCGGATTGCCCGGCACGGTCTTGAGGCCGAGCCAGCGGGCGTCCGTGCGTTCCGGCGCGGTGAGCGTCGCGAGCAGATCGAAGAGGGCGGGTGCCCCGTTCTGTTCGTCGAAGTACGAGGCGTGACCTCTCAGGAACGGATCGACGCCGCGGCTCAGGGCTGCCGGATCGAGTTCCCCCGAGTTGGTGCAGACGTCGGGATGCGAGCGGAGGAATGCGTGGACAGCCGTCGTGCCGCTGCGCGCGGCGCCGACGATCAGGAAGCGGGGTCGTTCCAACGGGCTCCGGGGTGGCGGAGGGATCCCGGGGCGGCGGTGACGACGCTACGCGGTCGCGCTGCACCCGGGTCGTCCCGAGAACGTCTCCCGACCCGACTCCGTCACTGCTTGCGCTCGCCCGGCTGCGCGGGCGGGGCTTCGTCCTTCACCGCGGGGTCCTTCCACCCCTTGCCGCGAGCGTCGTCGAAGAGCCGCTCGATCTGCGCGCGGGCCGGCGGATGCTCGAGCACGTCGACGAAGTTCGCACCTTCGGGTGCGACGAGCACGAAGCTCGCCGGATCGAGCTCCGGCGCCAGGTCGAGTTCGACGATCTTCACCTCGGTGAGCGGCTCGTCCTTCTGGAGCTGGGTCATGCGGACGACCGCGCCGTCCGCGACGCGGACCAGGACATCGACATGATCGGCCTCAGGTGCGAGGAGATCTTCCTCCGTGCTCGCCTTGCGCGGTCCACTGACGACGAGGACGTCGACGCCGTCGATCGCTCGCGGGCCGTCGATGGTCAACGCGAAGCTCGTCGCGAGGTCGGCGATCATGCGGCTGCCGAGGGGGCTCTCGGCCTGAGCCCCGCCCGGTCCAGCGAGTGATGGGTCGCCGAGCAGGGCACTCGCGGACTCGACGCGCTCCATCAGCGCCTTGTCCATCCTCGTGAAGACCTCGCCTTGCACCGGGTCGCGCTCGCGCATCCAGAGGCCCTCGGCCGTGCGCACCGTCTCGGTCTCCCCTTCCTGGTCCTCGCCGAACGACCAGCGCATCGTGACGTGGAAGTGTGTCTTGCCCAGGACACGCATCGTGCCGGTCGTGCGGAATCGGCTGCCGTCGGGAAGGCGTCCGGTCGTCTCGATCCGCATCCGCGCGCGGTCGTGCGCTTGTTCCTTCGCCCGCATCGCGGCGAGGAGTTGCTCGACGGTCTTCGCGGAGCGGAACGACGGCGGTGGCGCGGGTTGGTCCTGCGCCGGAAGGGCGGGGATCACCGCCGCAGCAGCGGCGAGCAGGACGAGGGCCAGGGGGAGGCGGGCGAAGCGACGCGGACTTGGATCGCGCATGGTGGTCGGGCGGCCCGCCCTGCAACGGCCGGGCCGGTGCAGACTATCCTTCCGCGCACGCCCCCGCCTAGCGAACCGCGCTCGCACACCGAGCGAGACCCCGATGTCCATCCGCTGCCTGCTCCTGTCCTTCGTCTTCCTCGCCGCGCCGTCGCCGGCTGACGAGGTTCGCCTCGCCGACGGCCGCGTCCTCGTCGGCACCCTGAAGCTCACGGGCGATCGCTGCCGCATCACGAC
>JACRLW010000083.1:1227-2198 GCA_016235155.1 Planctomycetota bacterium | reverse complement strand
TCGCGCAACTCGCCGCGCGCGCGGGGGATGGGCCTCACGGCTGCATCGAGATCGCCCGGCTCGCCCGCGAGTTCGGACTGACCCACGAGCTCTGGCACTGGTTGGACCAGGCGCTCGAGAGCCGACCTTCGCCGGTGCTGCGGGCGAGGCTCGACGCGCTGCTGGCGTCGCTGGAACCCGAACTGCTGGGCGACCTGCGTCCGAACGGACTGCAGGGACGGATCCGCTTCGTGCTGCTCGCCGCGCGCGATGCGTCGCAAGCGAAGCGCGCCGCGGCTGCACAGGTCCTCGCGGCGTTGCCGCAGGACGAGGCGAGGGCGCTGCTGCGTCGCACCGCCGACCACGGGACGATCGAGGTCGACCGTCGCACGGCGCTGGCCGCGCTCGCCGCGAGTGCGGAGCCCGGTGATCAGCACGCCGTCTGGCGCGCGACCGTGCTCGACGCGTCCGCGACCGTCCGCGACACCGCGATCGACCTCGCGCGCACGCACTCCGACCCGCGAGCGATGATCGCCTTCCTGGCGCCGGCCTTGGTGCACGACTCCGTCGAGGTGCGCGTGCGCTCCGCCGACGCGCTCGCCGGACTCGGTGATCCGGCCGCCATCCTTCCGATCGCCGCCGCCGGCCCGACTGCGGCGCGAGCCGCGGCCGCACAACCGGGCGCGACCCGCGGCTACATCGCCTTCCTCCAGCAGACGTCCTACATCCGCGACTTCGACGTCGAGGTCGCACAGGCGGCGTTCATCGCCGACCCGAGAGTCGACGTGCTCCAGAGCGGCACGGTGCTCGACGTCACCGTGGCGAGCGTGATCACCGAGCGCGTCGTGACGACCTTCCGCCGCGCGCTGACGAAGCTCGCCGGTGCGGACCCGGGCGGCGATCCCGCGGCGTGGTCGTCATGGGCCGCGGGGCTGCCGCAGGCGACGGGCGCAGCGGCGAAGTGAGCGCGCGGGGGCGCGATCACTTCGCGC
>JACRLW010000083.1:0-1026 GCA_016235155.1 Planctomycetota bacterium | reverse complement strand
TGCTGGGCGTCACCGCCGCCGCCGCCTTGGGGATCGGTCTGCGGCTGCGGAACCGGCGCGAAGCGCTGCGGCTGGTGGATGCCGCTGCCGCGGTGGAAGGCGAACGCATCGCCGACCTGGGCGATGACCGTCGCGCGACCGACGAGTCCGTCGGCGACGAAGATCCCGCGCGGATCGGTGGCGCCGCCGCGCAGTTCGCCGTCACCCGAACCGACGACCTTGACGTGCGCGCCGGGGACGAAGGCTCCGCCCCGCTTCACGTTCACGCGCACGCGGCCGACGTCGAGGCTCTCCTGCGCGTCGATCTCGAGGTCGGTGCGCAACACGAGTCCGCTGGCGAGCAGATCGCCCGCGCGCACGACGACGAGGTACGCGCCGGCCTCGGTCAACGGCAGGGCGACCTTGCTCTTGCGCTCGCCGAGCCAGTCCTTGCCGTCACCGAGCTTCGCCGTCGTCTCGTGGAACGGCCGGATGCCGTGCAGGAGGATCCCGCTGACGTTGTCGAGCGACTTGTGCAGCAGGTACAGCCGCATCAGGTCGACGCGGTAGACCTTGATCGCCGCCTCCTCGAGATTGCGCCAGTTGAGTTCGAGTTCCGCGGCGTCGGTCGTCGAAAAGCGCGTGACCTCCGCGACGCGTAGCGCCTTCTTGCGGAAGTAGCCGGCGGCCTCGGTCGCGTCCTGGAAGTCCTCGACCACCTTGTCGTAGCTCGACAACGCTTCCTCGGCGTGCCCGAGTGCGTGGTGGATCTGGCCTTCGAGGTAGATCGCGTGCTTCTCGTTCTCGCTCGGACCCGATCCACCGCCGGCGCGCGGGAAGCGCTCGCTCGCGACGCGGCGCACCGCGGCGAGCGCCTCGTCGGGCTTGCCGAGCACGAAGCGCGCGTAGCCCGCGGTGTAGAGGAACTCGTCCTCCATCGTCGAACCCGGATAGCGCGCGAGCGCGCCGATCGCGACCGCGAGCGCGTCGGCGAGTTTGCCGCTCTCGATGAGCGTCGTCGCCCATGCGAAGCTGACCTCCTCGGCG
>JACRLW010000082.1:30923-71627 GCA_016235155.1 Planctomycetota bacterium | reverse complement strand
CGCTGCCGCGACGCCGCTCGGCCTTCGATCGCGGCCGTGACCGCGCACTCAGCCTCGCATCCAGCCGACGAGGAACTCGATCACGCGCGCGAGCAGCGGCGGCTTCGCCACGATCTTCTTCGCGCGCTCGGGGTCGATCACGAGCGGGCCGCGGCGCACACCCGACTCTGCCGGGTCGATTCGCGGCTTCGGCGGAGCCGCCGGGGCGGGGGCCTGCTTGCGCGGTCCGAACTCCACCATGGGCTCGCTCGGCGTCTTCGGCGTCGCGTCGGTCTTCGTCCTGCCCGACGGTCGCTTCGCGGCGGTGTCCGGCGTCTCGCCGATCGCGGCCTCGAGCTGGAAGCCCGCGACCGCCGCCACGAGGTCCTTCGGTGGCGGTGACTGCTTGGTGAACCGCGCGCTCGACGTCGAGGCGGCCTGGAACAAGATGTCGTCCTCCGGTTTCATCTCCACTCCGTTTGGTGACCGGCCGGCTCCGACGGTCCGATCGCGGTGTTCTTCGACACCTGTTGCGCGATCCGACAGTCCGCGCGTGCGACGTTTCCGTCACTCGAGGCGCTCGGTCGATGGCATGGCGCTGTGACTTTGCCGCGGAGTTCAGACCTGAGACTCGCCCCGATCCCCGCGGCCCGGGGCGGCGCGAGGGCGTGTCTTTGCCGCCGCCGGCGAATCCGTCCGCCGCGCGACCGAGGGACTTCGACGCCACTGCGTGCGGTGAGCCGCACCCACCGTAGGCTTCGCGCCGAATGAGCGACGCTCCTCCCTTCCGCCGCGTGCTCGTGGCGAACCGCGGCGAGATCGCCGTGCGCGTCTGTCGCGGGCTGCGCGAACTCGGCGTCGGGTCGGTGGCGATCTACAGCGAGCCGGATCGCGACGCCGTGCATCGCTTCGCCGCCGACACCGCCTGCGCGATCGGCGGCACGACGGCCGCCGAGTCCTACCTGCGGATCGAGGCCGTCCTCGACGCCGCGCGCGCGAGCGGTGCGGAGGCGATCCACCCCGGCTACGGCTTCCTCAGCGAGAACCCGCGCTTCGCAAGGGCGGTGGAGGAAGCCGGGCTCGTCTTCATCGGCCCGAGCGCAGCGAGCATGTGCAAGCTCGGCAGCAAGGCCGGCGCGCGCGAACTCGCGGTCGCTTGCGGCGTGCCGGTGGTGCCCGGCTTCGACGGCGAACTGCCCGACGACGCCGCGTGGCTGGTCAAGGCGCGCGAAGTCGGCTTCCCGTTGCTGATCAAGTCCTCGGCGGGGGGCGGCGGCAAGGGCATGCGCCTCGTCGAGCGCGAATCGGAGTTCCTCGACGCGCTCGCCGCGGGACGACGCGAAGCGAAGGCCGCGTTCGGCGACGACCGCATGCTGATCGAGCGGCGCGTCTTCCCGGCGCGGCACGTCGAGATCCAGCTCTTCGGCGACCGGCACGGCGACGTCGTCTCGCTCCACGAACGCGAGTGCTCGGTGCAGCGCCGTCACCAGAAGGTCCTCGAAGAGGCGCCGTCACCGGCGGTCGACGCGAAGCTGCGCGCGAAGATGGGTGAAGCTGCCGTGCGCCTCGCCAAGGCCGCGGGTTACCGCGGCGCGGGCACGGCCGAGTTCCTGCTCGACGAGCGCGGCGGCTTCTACTTCCTCGAGGTCAACACGCGCCTGCAGGTCGAGCATCCCGTCACGGAGTGCGTCATCGGGCTCGATCTCGTGCACCTGCAACTCCACGTCGCGGCGGGGCGACGGCTCGAAGACCTGCTCGCGGGGCGCGACCTGACGCCGCGCGGTTGGGCGATCGAGGCGCGCATCTACGCGGAGGCGCCGGAGCAGGGCTTCCTCCCCGCGGCGGGACGATTGACCCGCGTGATCGAGGCCGAGGGGCCCGGGATCCGCGTCGACTCGGGGGTGCGCGAGGGCAGCGAGGTCAGCGTCCACTACGACCCCTTGCTCGCGAAACTCGTCGTGCACGCGCCCGATCGTGCCACGGCGTGCAAGCGCCTCGCGCACGCATTGCGTGAGAGCGTCTACCTCGGCATCCCGACCAACGTCGACTTCCTGCGGCGCGTCGTCGAGGACCCGCGGTTCGCGCGCGGCGAACTGCGCACCGACTTCCTCGATCGTGCACCGGAACTCGTGACCCCGACGGGCGACGCGACGCCGAGCGCGGTCTTCGTCGCGGCGGCATTGGCCGCGGTCCTGGGCGACGGCCATGTCGCAGCGGACGGGTCGAACGGGGGCGAAGCGCGCGGCGCGGCCTCGATGTTCGCGACCCTCGGCGGCTTCCGCGTGTTCGGAGGCGAGTCATGAGCGTCCAGAAGGAGTTCGCGCACGGCGAGGCGACGCTGCGGGTCACGATCGACGACAAGGGCGGCGAGCGGTTCGTCGTGCGCGTGGGCGACGAGGTCGTCGACGTCCGCGCGCGGCGCACCGGCGACGGTCGCATCGCGTTCCGCATCGGTGACGTCCATCACGTCGCGACCGTGGCGCCGTCGGGCACCGCGGGCGCGACGCACGTGCGGCTCGACGGGACGACCTTCCTGCTGCGCCCACACGAGGCGCGCCGGCGCAGCGGTGCGACGGGCGACGGGAGCGTCGTCGAGGCGCCGATGACCGGCACGCTGCTCGCGATCCACGTCGTGTCGGGAGATGCCGTCGAGCGTGGACAGGTCGTCGCGGTGCTGACCGCGATGAAGATGGAGCACAAGCTCCTCGCGCACGCGCCAGGCGTCGTGACGGAGATCGCGGTCGCGGTCGGCGCCACCGTCGAACAGGGCACGCTCGTCGTGCGGATCGCGCCGAGCAAGGACGGTGCTTGATGATCGCGACCGGGCTCGCCGCGCTCGACGGCGTGCTCGACGCCGGCAAGCTGCGCGTCGCGCGCCGTCTCCTCCTGAGCGGAGCCCAGCCGACGCCCGACGCGTTGCGCGCGCGCGGTGCGTCGCCGAGTCGCGAGCAACTCGCGGGACTCGCGTCGATCGAGCCGCTCGCCACGCGCGTCGCCGGCGTGGTCGTCGCCGGCGACGGCGCGCGCCGGCTCGTGATCGCGTTGGCGGATGGCCAGCGCATCGAGACCGTCCTGATGGGCGACGGCGGCGTCTGTCTGTCGACCCAGGTCGGCTGCGCGGTCGGTTGCCGCTTCTGCGCGAGCGGCATCGGCGGCCTCGTGCGGAATCTCACGGTCGAGGAACTGCTGGAGCAGGTCGTCCACGCGCGTCGCCTCGAGCCCGCGCTGAAGCGGGTCGTCTACATGGGCATCGGCGAACCCACGCACAACCTCGACGCCGTGCTCGAGGCCGCATCGATCCTCATGGCCGACGGCGACGTGCACGAGCGGAGCCAGACGCTGTCGACGGTCGGCTCCTTGCGCGCGCTCGCGCGCCTGCGCGAGGCGAGCGTGCGGCCGAGCCTCGCGCTGTCCGTGCACGCCGCGCGCGACGACCTGCGCTGGACACTCCTGCCGCACGCCGCGCGCGAACCGATCGCCGAGCTCGTCGCCGCCGCGGAGGATCACGCGGCGTCGACCGGGCGCGAGGTGCAGTACGCGACGGCCCTGCTCGGGGGCGTGAACGACGGCGACGACCACGCGGATGCGCTGGTGTCCCTGCTCGACGGCAAGCGCGGCTACGTGAACGTCATCCCCTGGAACGCCGTCGCGGAGCTTCCCTTCGCCCGACCGTCGCGCGAGCGCGCGATCGCGTTCGCGGCTCGACTCCGCGCGGGCGGCCTCTTCGCGACGCTGCGCTGGTCCGCCGGCCTCACCGCGGATGCCGCCTGCGGACAGTTGCGGCGGGGGCGGGGCGCGAGCCCTCAGCGAAGGAGCAGCAGCGAGCGCAGCGAGATGGGGACCACGCGGGGATCCTCCACCCTGACGCCCTCGTGACGCGTGACGAGAAGGCCGAACGGCGCGCGATTCGCCGGCTGATCGAGAAAGGCGACGAGTCCGGAAAGGTCTCTCGTCGGATCGATGCGAGAGCGGTACTTCACCTCGATCGGGATTCGAAGGTCGCCGAGCGTGAGCACGTAGTCCAGCTCGGGGCGATCGCGCTGCTCGGGTGACCACGACACGTCGAGGTGGGTGATGCCGCACAGGAACGCGCCGAGGGCCGACTCCGCGACGTGGCCGGCGAGGTCCTGCTGCGGCGAGCCGGCGAGGGCAGCCGGATCGAGCGGCACCGACTCCTGGAGCATCACCTGGCGCAGCGCGTGATCGACGAGACAGATCCGCGGCGCCGCGCGTTGCTTCTTCAGCCGGATCTCGATCGGCTGAACCAGTCGGACGAGCAGGGCGCCGTCGAGGAAACGCAGGTACTCGCGGACGCGCTGATCGCCGACGTTTGCCCCGCGAGCCTGGCGCACTTCTTCGGCCAACATGGCCACCTTGGGCGCCTGACCGGCGTACCGACACGCGAGGCGGAACACCTCCTCCAGGAGGGACTCGTCGCGCTTGCGGCCGCGTTCGCCCATGCGCAGGTCGTGACGGATGACGCGCCGAACGACTGTCTCGTGGAGCTGGTCGCCAAGCTCGGCGAACGGGATCTCCCCGCGTTGCTGGGCGAGGGGGTAGCCCCCTCGTTCGGAGAAGCGACGGAACGCCTCGTTCCGGACGGCGGCGTGTCGTTCGCCGTGCTCGACCAGCGCACGCCAGAACGCCACGTCGCGCAAGGGAGCGAGGCCGTTCGGTTCGAGAAGTGCGGGAACGTCCACCCCGATCGCGAGTCCGGCGATCTCACGCAGGCTCAGCGTGCCGATCTCGAGGGTGTCGAGGCGTCCCGCGAGACTGTCCTCACCGGATTGGATCCGGAGCGCGCTGCTGCCGGTGACGGCGACGCGACACGTGTGATGATCGACGAGGTGCTTGAGCTGAGGTGCCCAGCGCGCGAGGTTCTGTACCTCGTCGAGGAAGAGGAAGGCCGGCTGATGCGCGCTCGCGGCCTGATTGAGGCTCTTGCCCAGCACACGACTCTCGAACCAGCGCGTGATCACGAGGATCGGATCGAGGAGCTCGGAGAGGCCCTCCAGATCGTCGAACTGCACGCGGAGGATCCGTTTCGGATCGACTCCGTCGCGCAACAGCTGATCGATCAGTTGCTCCTGGAGAGTCGTCTTCCCCACCTGTCGCGCGCCACGCAGTACCACGATCGGCGCGGGACCGGACTCGAGCTTCCGCTTCAGGATCGGAAACAGGGTGCGACGGAACGACGGAATCTGCCGGCCCGGGAGGTTTCGCCACCAGGGATTCACCGAGCGAAGGGTTTCGTCGAGGGCGGCGGGAACGCGCGCTTTGTCGAAGTTGTCCGGCTCGGGGTCCATCGCTGCAGCGCGGACGGTAGCCATCGGCAGGGCCCGGCTCCACGCGTTCAGCGCGGGTCGCTTCGGCTGCCGCGGATCGACAGCCACAAGCGTGCGAACAACAACACCGCCAATGCGGCGCCGAGCGCACCGGGCACCGAGACGTCGCCGATCTGCGGCGGTACGCGCTGGCTGAGCATCAGGGCACAGCCGAGGAAGAGCGCCGCGCTGACGATGCCTTGCACCAGCCGATTGACCGTCGTCTCGAGGCGGCGGTGTTCGAGGTGCAGTTCGAAACGACCCTGGCGCAGGCCGCGAAGGATCTCGCCGGCGTCGCGCGGCATCGCTTCGAGGAGACGGCGCCAGTCGCGGTGGGTGCGGCGCAGGCGACGCAGGGTCTCGCGGAGTGATGCGCGCCGTGCGACTGCCGAACGCGCGTAGGCGCCCAGCAGGTCGGCGAGCTGGAAACGCGGTTCGAGCCCGCGCGCGAGGCCCTCGAGCATCACGAGCACGCGCAGGAGCAGGGCGAACGGCGCGGGCAGGAAGACGTGGTAACGGTGCACGCAGTCGAGCAGTCCCTCGATCGCCGCCGTGACGTCCGTCTCGCCGGCGCCGCGCGAGAAGTGGTCCGCGGCGAGCGCGGCGAGATCGCGGCGGAGTCCGTCGTGATCGACGTCGGCGGGCACCGCGCCGAGCCGCGCGACGACATCCGCGAGTTCGCGCGAGTCGCCCTGCAGCACCGCGAACAGCGCGGCCTCGAAGTCCTCGCGGAGCAGGTCGTCGATGTGACCGACCATGCCGCAGTCGAGCACGCCGACGGCGCCGTCGCGCAGGATCAGCACGTTCCCCGCGTGCGGATCGGCGTGGTAGAAGCCGTCGCGGAAGATCATGCGGAGGTACATCTCCGCGCCGCGTCGCGCGAACTCGCCGAGCGCGATCGGCGCGGTCTGCAGGGCTTCGCGATCGGAGACGCGGATGCCGTCGAGCCGCTCCATCGTCAGCACGCGCCGCGACGAGAGTTCACGCACCGCCGCGGGGAAGCGCACGGTGGGATCGTCCGCGAAGGTCCGCGCGAAGCGGTCGAGGTTGCTGCGTTCGCGGGTGAAGTCGAGTTCGCCGAGGATGGTCCGCCGGAACTCCACGGCGATGGCGACCGGCCGATACAGCCGCAGACCGGCCGAGTGCTCTTCGGCGAACTCCGCGAGCGCCGCGAGCAGGTCGAGGTCGGTCGCGACCTGGTCCTCGACGCCCGCGCGCATCACCTTCACGACGGCCGAGCTGCCGTCGTGGAGAACGACGCCGTGGACCTGAGCGATCGACGCCGACGCGAGCGGCTCGGCCTGAAAGCTCGCGAAGAGCTCGCCGAGCGGCCGGCCGAGTTCGCGCTCGAGCGTCGCGATCACGACCGCGGGGTCGTCCGCCGGCGCGCCCTCGCGCAGCCGCCCGAGTTCCTCCGCGAGTGCGGTGCCGACCACGTCAGGCCGCGTGCTCAACATCTGCCCGAGCTTGATGAACGTCGTGCCGAGTTCCGCGAGAGCCCGCCGGATGCGTTGTTCGCGCGGGATCTCGATGAGTTCGCGCCGCGTCGCGCCGAGCAGCGACTTCAACCAGGCGACGTCGACCGACGCGATCCAGTCGGCGAGGCCGTAGCGACCGAGCACGCCGACGATCTCCCGCAGGCGCCGAGCGCTGCGATCGAGACGGGCGAGCGCCGCGAGCTTCATGCGGTCACGGTCCGGTCTGCGGTCGGGGGCCTGGTCATCGCGACCCGCGGATCATCGGCGTTGGACTGGAGTCGGGCCAGTGCGCACGTCGATGCCGGTCGCGCGGGGATCGAGATCCGCGAGACCGGCGCGCTGCGCGTCCCTATCCTCCGCCGACTTCGCACGCATGGAGTTCCTTTCCCAGTTCGTCGAGTTCTGCCTGCACCTCGATCGGCATCTCACCGAGCTCACGCAGGACTACGGCACGTGGACCTACGCCATCCTCTTCGTCGTCGTGTTCTGCGAGACCGGCCTGGTCGTCACGCCGTTCCTCCCCGGTGACTCGCTCCTGTTCGCGGCGGGCAGCGTCGCCGCGCTCGGCGGATTGAGGATCGAAGTGCTCTGCATCGTGCTGGTCATCGCCGCGGTCGTCGGCGACGCCGTGAACTTCCACATCGGCCGCTGGATCGGACCGCGGGCGTTCACGGGGAAGTTGCGCTTCCTCAAGCCGCAACACCTCGAACGGACGCGCGAGTTCTACGCGCGGCGTGGCGCGTTCACGATCGTGCTGGCTCGCTTCGTGCCGATCATCCGCACCTTCGCGCCGTTCGTGGCGGGCATCGGACGCATGAACTACGCGCAGTTCGTCTTCTACAACGTGTTCGGCGCGGTGCTGTGGGTCGGTTCGATCGCTTTCGCCGGCTACCTTTTCGGGCACCTGCCGATCGTCAAGGGGAACTTCTCGCTCGTCGTGCTCGGGATCATCGTCGTGTCGCTGATCCCGCTGGTCGTCGAGTACTTCCGCGCCCGCGCGAAGCGCCCGCCGGATCCGGCGAGGGTGGACAAGTGAGCGGATGAGCGGGCGCGCGCGCAAGAGAAGCGTCACGGCGGCGATCGCGCTCGCGACGGCGGCCGTGGCGCAGGAGCCAGGTGTGCCGGCGACCGTCAGGCGGTTGCGCGAGGTCCGCATCGTCACGCAGGACGTGTTCACGGTCGATCAGGCCCGCGACAACCTGTTCTACCGGCTCGCCAACACGCTCCACGGGACGACGCGCAACCACGTCGTCGCGCGGGAGATGTGGTTCGTCCCCGGCCAGGCGGTGACCACCGACCAGATCGCCGAACTCGAGCGCAACCTGCGAGCACTCGACCTGTTCGGCGCGGTGTCCGTCTCGTCGACTCCGGTGGGCGAGGACGAACAGGACCTCACGATCGTGACGCGCGACCGTTTCACGCTCGGCGCGAGCGCGAGCGTCGCGCACGTCGGCGGGGTCGACAAGTTCTACTTCGAGCTGTCGGAGTCCAACCTCGCCGGCACCGGCAAGGGTGCGTCGATCGCGCACACCGAGAGCGAAGGCGAGCAGCGTTCGGTCGTGCAGTACCACGACCCGCAGCTGTTCGGCACGTGGCACACGTTGACGACGCGTCTCGCGGACACGACCGAGGGCTACGAGGCGACCGTCGAGTTCCATCGACCGTTCCGCCATCTCGAGGATCCGATCGCCTACGGCATCGACGTGAACGCCGAGGAGGAGGACATCGACTACTGGCGTCGCGGCGAGACGGCCGCGGAAGTGCCGATCGAGGAGCGCACCGTGCGCGCGTATGCCGCATGGGCGTCGGGTCCGCGCGTCGAGCGGACGGCGTTCGGCCTCGACCTGCGCCTGCGCAGCGCGGACTTCGGCCCGGCCTTCGGTCCCGACGCGGGTCTGTTCCGCGTGCCCGGCGACACGGCGCAGGTGGAGCTCGGTCCGTACTTCACCTGGGACTGGCGCCCCCGTTTCGACACCGTCCGCCGGCTCGACGCGCTCGACTACGAGGAGGACCTCGCGCTCGGCGTCGGACTCCGCGCGCGCATCGCCGGTCGCTGGCGCGACGAACACGGTGCGGGCTCGGACCTCCAGCCCGTCGTCGACGTCGGCGGCCACGCTGCCGCGAGTCCGCTGCCGGAGACCTACGTCACCCTCGAGATCGCGGGAGCCGCGCGCTGGGACCACGAACGCACGCAGGGTTGGCGAACCAGAGCCGCGCTCCACGCTTTCTGGCTGGGCCTGCCGGCGCAGACCCTGGCGTCGAGCTTCACCTTCGATGCCCAGGTCGAGCACCAGGATCTCGTGCCGCAGCTCACCCTCGGCGAGGACAGCGGTCTGCGCGGCTATCCGGCGCGCGAGTTGTCGGGATCACGGATCGCGCGGTTCAACTTCGAGGACCGCGTCGACACCGGACTCGAGATCCTGTCGGTGCGGATCGGCGCGGTCGGCTTCTTCGACGCAGGCTGGGTGCACGACGACATCTACGGCCGCTCGATCTCCGACCCGCTGGCCTCGGTCGGCTGCGGGTTGCGCTTCGGTTCGAGCCACTTCTTCGGCGACCGCGTGCTCCGCATCGACGTCGCCTGGCCGCTCACGGCGGTCGACGGCGAGGAGTTCGACATGTCGGTCTCGTTCGCGGTCGGGCAGGTCTTCCGCTTCTTCGGCAACGCCGACGAACTGCGCACGCGGTTCTGAGCCGGGCAGCGCCGTCGATCAGCTCTTCGGCGCCGCGACGACGAACGGCAGCACGATCGAGACGGCGATCAGCACGATGATGATCCACTCGAGCACCTCCATCCGGAGGCTCGCGTTGCGGTCGGCGAGCTTGCCGTAGACGTCCTCCAACACCTGCAGCTTGCGCGTGACGCTGCGGTGCCACTCGGCGAGGTGGAAGCGCTGGGCGACCGCCTCGTAGAAGCGGGCGAGGAAGGCGTCGCCGAGCAGCTTCAGCGCATTGGTCACGCTCTCGAACAGGATCGCGGTGTCGGCTTGCAGCAGCGCGACCTGGCGCACGTCGGCGTCGCTCGTCCCGAATGGATGGAAGCGCATCTGGCGGCGTCGCGAGAGGATCCGCCACGCGCGCTCGAGCGAGTCGTCGAGCGTGTTGTCGAGATGCCGCATCTCGAGGAGCTGCACGTTGGCGAACTCGAGCAGTGAGAGCGTGTCGGAAGGATCGGGATCGAAGAGGAGCGCGCCGTTCCAGTCGATCAGGGCGAGGTCATCGAGGCCGAACGAGACCGCGCAGGCCAGTGCATCGTCGACCTCCTGGCGCGAGAGCGGCGCGCGCTCGGCGCGCAGGATCCCCGCGAGCAGCGGCCCGTGCTCCACGACGAGGCGGTCGATGCCCGGTCCGCCGGTGAGTTCCGTCACGACCATCGCGACGTACGACTCGGTGGTGTCCCCGAAGTGCGGCCGGTGCACGGCGAGGCCGATGACGTCGAGGACCTCCTGGACGTGCAGCCGCGCCTCCTGTTCGAGGCGGACGTTTTCGTCGAGCTCGACGCTCAGCGGCAGGAGTTCGTCGAGCTTGCCCGCGAGCGGAATCGTGAACTCGAGCGAGACGGCGCCGAAGTCGTAGAGCACGACGTCGACGCTGGGCTCGCTGCGGAACGTGAGGCCCTCGATCGGACGGGCCGAAAGGGTGAGGCGGAGCGGCGGCGGGCGGTACTGGAACCACGGCGGGTTGCGGCGCCGGTGGCGCAGGAGTTCCCGTGCGGTCGCGACCTTCACCACGCGCTCGGCGGCATCGAGATCGATGGCCTGCCCGACGTCGTAGGCGAAGAAGACGCTGCAATGGCCGCGCCCGTTCATCATGCGCGAGAGCGGAACGTCTTCACCTCCGGGTCGCAAGCTTCGATCACTGCAGCGTGCTGCGCCGCGGTCGCTGCGCGAATCCCGGCACTTGCCGGGTTCACGACTCACGCCCAGACTGCGCGCGCTCCCCGCGTGCCCCGCTCCCCCTCGCTCTCCGCCGTCATGGTCCAGTTCCGTTCTCTCACATCGGCCGTTCCCGTCCTCGTCGTGATCGCGGCCTCGCTCCACCTTGCGCCGAACGCGGTGCGCGCGCAGGGCACGAACGTCCGCCTGCTCGCGCACGTCGATCGGTTCCCCGGGGGGACGGCGTCGTCCAACAACTACGCGGGCATCTGGGGAACGGTGGTCAACGGCCGTGAGATCGCGATCGTCCCCGCGCGCACCGGCACACTGTTCTACGACTGCACCAATCCCAGCAGCCCCGTCGAGGTCGCCTTCATCCCCGGGCCGACCGGCGGCGCCGGCTACTTCTGGCGCGAGGTGCAGAGCTGCGGCATCTACGTCTACATCGCGTCGGAGCACGGCGCATTCCAGGTCGTGAGCCTGGCGAACCCAGCCTCACCGCAACTGCTCGGCACGTTCGGGAACACGGCGCACACGGTCAGCATCGACTGCAATCGGCGAATCCTCTGGGCGAGCGGCGGCGCCGGGCGCGGCGTCGTGCTCTACGACCTCGCGGCGAACCCGATCAGCCCGCCGCAGATCGGCGTGCGCAGCAATCCCTACGTCCACGACTGCCTGCCGAACGGTCGCTACTGCTACCTCGCGCAGATGTTTGACGGCAGCTTCGGCATCGTCGACGCGACCAATCCCGCAAACCTCGTCACGGTGAGCCGCACGCCGACGCCGAGCGCGTTCCCGCACAACGTCGCGGTCGACGCCGACGAGACCTGGGCGATCGTGACCGAGGAGCAGCGCGGCGACTGCTTCACCGTCTACGACATCACCAACAAGGCGGCGCCGATCCAACTCGTGCGCTGGTGCAGCCCGACCGGTGCGACCGTCCACAACGTGTTCGTCACCGGGAGCATCGCGCACCTCGCCTGCTACGCCGACGGCCTCTTCACGATCGACATGAGCAATCCGTCGGCGCCCGCGATGATCGGGCAGTACGACACCTCGGCGTTCTCCGGCAACAACTACGTCGGCGACTGGGGCTGCTATCCGTTCCAGCCGTCGGGGGTCGTCTACCTGTCGGACATGCAGAGCGGCTTCTGGATCGTCGAGCCGACCTGCGGCGTGCCGTGGCACTACGGCAATGCGACGGCCGGCACGGGCGGCGTCGCGCCGCGGATCGATTTCGACGGCGGCGTCGCGAAGGTCGGCAATGCGGGACACCAGCTCGTCGCGGAGCACACGGTCGGCGGAGCACAGACCGCGTTCCTGCTGGCGTTCGCCGCGGGCAACACGCCGTTCTCGGGCATCGACGTGCTCGTCGACCTCTCGGTGCCGCCGATCGCGATCTCGGTGACGGCGAACGGCACCGCGGGAGTAGCCGGCGCCGGCCGTGCGGTCCTGCCGCTGGGCGTGCCGAACTCGGCGGCGCTCGCGGGCTTCACGCTCTTCGTGCAGGCGGTCACCTTCGATGCCGGTGGGCCGCAGGGTCTCGCGGCGACGCGCGGCATGCGCTTCACGGTCTGCCCGTGACGGACTTGCTCGCCGCGCGCGTGGACGTCACGGGGCGCGGAGCGTCGCGCATTCGGAGTTGAGGTAGAGCAGCGCCGCGCCCGGACTGCCGACCGCGGCCTGGGCGAAGACCGTGAGTCCGACGAATGCCGGTTCGTTCGGGATCGCCTTCTCGACCTCCCATTGGCCGCGGAAGGCCCCGCTCGACACAACGAGCACGTTCTGGAGTTCGAGCCAGAACGTGCCGTGCAGGAAGCCCGGCAGGATCGCGTCGAGCGGTGTGAACGCGTCCTCCACGTGGAGGAGGAAGTAGTAGGTGTCCGCCGTGGGCGAAGAGACCCGGAAGCGCAATGCGCGGCCGATGCGCGCGTCGCCGCCGAGCTGGAACTCCGACGTGGAGCGACGCACCGCGACGACCTCGACGACCGGCGCGGGCCACGGCGCGAGCGTGTTGCCGTCGATCTCGACGACTTCGCCGAGGCGAGCCTGGAGTTCGGGAGTCATCCCGCGCAGCACGACGCGCGTGCAGGCGATGCGGAAGTCGGTGCCGTCGTGTTCGAGGCGACCGATGAGGAAGGTGCCCTGGGCCGCGAGCGGCAGGCAGGAGACGAGGAGGAACGCGAGGAGTGTGGGGAGGCGCATGGGACCAAGCCAAGCAAAGCGCGTGCGACGAGCCGGGCCAACCCCATCAAGCGGCTAACATCCCGCCGCACTTCGCGTCTTCGCGAGACCCATGGCCGCTTCGCTCGTGCCGACCGCAATCCGGCTCCGCGACCCGCGCGACCGCGTGAGCGTCGCGCTGGCGCTCGGGCACGTCGCGGTGTTCGCGGTCTGGCCGAGCCTCGCCGTCGTGGCGTTCGGGATGTGGTGGAATGCGAACACGATCTCGCATCGCTTCGTGCATCGATCCGTCTTCCGTGCACGGCTTGCGGACGACCTGTATTCGCTCCTGCTCAGCCTCCTGCTCGGAGTGCCGCAACGGATCTGGCGACAACGACACCTTGCGCACCACGCGGAACGACGATGGGTGTTCGCCACGGAGCGCGGATTGACGGTGGAGGCGATCGCGGTGGCGTCGCTGTGGGCGGTGCTCGCGGTCGCGGCGCCGGCCTTCTTCCTCGCCGCATACCTTCCCGGCCTCGTCATCGGCCACGGTCTGTGCTGGTTGCAGGGGCATTACGAGCACGCGGGTGGGACGACGAGCTGCTACGCGCGCTGGTGGAATCTCCTGTTCCTGAACGACGGCTACCACGTCGAGCACCACGCGGCGCCCGGGCGGCGGTTCGAGGAGTTGCCGGCGCATCGCATCGCCGGAGCGCGCAACAGCGCGTGGCCGCCGGTGCTGCGGTGGCTCGACGGCGGCGCGCCGCGCCTGCTCGACGCCCTCGAGCGCGTGGTGCTCGCGGTGCCCTGGTTGCAACGCCGCGTGCTCGCCGTGCATCGCGCGCCGCTGCGCTCGCTCCTCGAGCGCTGTCGCGACGTGCGCACGGCCGTCGTCGTCGGCGGCGGACTGTTCCCCCGCACCGCGATCCTGTTGCGCGAACTGCTGCCCGACGCGCAGATCACGATCCAGGATGCCGATGCGTCGCACGTCGAACGTGCGCGCCCGCTGATCCCGGACGGCGTGCGCGTCGTCGCCGCTCCCTTCGCGCCCGGTTCGCGCATCGACGCCGACCTCGTCGTCCTGCCGCTCGCGTTGCGGGGCGCGCGTGCGGCGTGCTATGCGTCGCCCGCGGCGCGCCATGTCCTCGTGCACGATTGGTTGTGGCGACCGCGCGGCACGACCGCCGTCGTCGCCGTCTGGCTCGCCAAGCGCATCAACCTGATCGAGCGCGACGCTGCCGCCGTGCGGGTCGCGGGATGAGCGCGCGGTCACCGTTCCGCGGTCCGCTCGGGCTCGCGCGCGCGGGCTTCGCGCAGATCGGCTGGTCGCTCGTCTGGGCGGGACTCGGCGCCGCCGTGACCGCGCTCGCGTGGCCCGCGCTCGCGCCGACATGGTTGGCGCTTCCGATCTTCGTCGCATGGTTCTTCCGCGACCCCGAGCGTGTCGTGTCCGAGCACGCCGACGCCGTGGTCTCGCCGGCCGACGGTCGTGTGGACGATCTCGCCGAGATCGAGGCGTGCCCGTTCGTCGAAGGGCGGGTGCTGCGCATCGGCATCTACCTCTCGTTGTTCTCCGTCCACGTGCAGCGCGCCCCGTGCGACGCGACGGTCGTGTCCAGCGCCGCGCGCGCCGGTCGTCGCGTCGCGACGCACAGGGTCGGCGAACTGGACGGCAACGAGCAGCACCTGACGACCTTCGCCCGCGCCGCGACGGCTCCCGCGTTCGCCGCCGTGCGCCAGATCGCCGGGCCGGTCGCGCGCGGCATCGTCAACGTGCTGGGACCGGGCGATCGGATCGTGCGCGGTGCACGCTTCGGCCTGATCCGTTTCGGCTCCCGCGTCGAGCTCTACCTCGCGCTCGACGTCGTCCGCGAAGTCCTCGTCCGGCGCGGTGACCGTGTGCGGGCCGGCGCCAGTCCGCTCGCCATGATCGAGCCACTCGCTAACTCCGGATCCATTGCGACGTCCTCCGCCGTCGGATCCTCGACCTCGGATCCTCGAACCCAGTGCCCGTGACAGCATGAAGACCATCGCCCTCGTGACCATCGCGCTCGGCCTGTTCACTTCGCCCGAGCGTCCCGATTCCAAGAACCCCGCCAGCGACCCGTCGGGCATCTACGCCCGGCTCGATCGCGTCGTCCTGCTGCCCGACGACCAGAAGCCGGAGCGCGTCGAACTGCACGGTGCGTTCGCGATCGCCGACGGCGGTTCCGGGGACTACTACCGCGCCCCGCGCTGGGGGCGGATGGTGCTCGGCGCACCGGACGGTTCGCGCGACGAGTGCATCACGATCTGGCGCGACCTCGTCACGGTGGCGGGCACCGGCCAGATCGTCGCGTTCTCTTCGCGCTACGAGCAGCGCGACGTGAGCGTGTGCTGCGACGCCGCCGCGGAACCGAAGCTCGGCGTGATGGCGGCGGGTTGGGAACTGCGCAAGGTGCAGGGCGCGAACTGGGGGGCGGCGCAGTCGCTGCGGATGCTCGCGCGCCCGCTCGGCCCGCTCGGTCAGGGACCGGCGGCGCCCGAGCGCGCGCCGCGCAACGGCTTGCCGGTCGAGTTCGCGTTCGGCAACGCGCCGGGCCAGGACGCCGAGACGCGCTATGTGGTGGTCGTCGAGTACGACGGGGAGAGCTTCGCGAGTCCGTTGCTCGCGCCGGGTGACGGCGAGACGACGAAGTGGACGGTCTCGCTCGCGCTGACCGCCGGCCAATCGGTGCGTTGGAGCGTGCACACGGTGCATCCCAAGCTCGAGCGCACGCCGATCGCGTCGGCGAGCTTCGTCGCGGGCAAGGCGGCGCAGAAGCAGCGGTGAACGGCCTCGCGCTGTTCGGCGTGCTCGCCGTCGCGAAGCTGGCGAACGTGATCGCGGTCGGCGCACCGCCCGCGGGCGAGTGGCTCGCGGCGATCGCCGGTGACGCCCTGCTCGCCGCGTGCTTCGCGACGCTCGCGCTCGCGGTGCGCGTGCGCGTGGTCCGCGGCGTGGTCTTCGCCGCGCTCGCGCTGCACGCGGCCATCGCGACGGCACTCGTCCAGGCGATCGGCACGCCACCCAGCAGCGCGATGCTCGGCGGCCTCGATCCGGCGATGGGGGACTCGGTGGGTCGCGTCGCCGGACCCGTCGCGTTCGCGGGTGCGACCGCGGTGCTCGTCGCCGCGATCGCGATGCCGGCGATCGCACGTCGCGCGACAGGTCGGCTCGCGCACGGCGCGGCGTGGGCGGGACTCGCGCTCGCGGCGTCGTGGTTCTTCCTCGCCGCGCCGGCCCTGCCCGCGCACCGCAACGCGCTGCTCTTCTTCGCGGGGAGCTTCCGCGCCCCGAGCCCGGTGCAGGCGGCGGTCGCGAGGCCGGCGGGCGTGGCGGTCGACGACGAGCGCCTGCTCGCGTTGCGCGGCGCGGCGCGCGAGCGCGACGTCGTGTTGGTCGTGCTCGAGTCGGTCGCAGCGCGCTTCCTGCGCCCGTACGGCGCGGCCGAGGACCCGATGCCGTTCCTCAGCGGACTCGCGGCGAAGAGCCTGCTCGTGCGCGACGCGTATGCCGTCCACCCCGAGAGCATCAAAGGCCAGATCGCGATCTTCCACGCGCTGCACCCCGCACCCTCGACCCGTGCCGAGGACTACGCGCGCGTCCCGGTGCCGGGTCTGGCCACGCTGTTGCGCGGACAGGGTTACGCGACCGGCCTGTTCCACTCCGGCCGCTTCCGCTTCCTCGGCATGCGCGACGTGCTCGCTCGCAGCGGCTTCGAGCACCAGGCGGACGCCGCGACCATCAGCGGGGTGCGCGAGTCGAGCTTCGGAGTCGACGAGGAGGCGACGGTCGATGCCCTGCTCGCGTGGCTCGATGCGCAGGGCGGGAGCAGGACGTTTGCCGCGTGGCTACCGATCGCCGGTCACCATCCCTACGACAGTCCGCCTGGCGGCCCCTTCGCCTACGACACGATGCTCGGCTGCTACCGCAACGCGTTGTGGTACGCGGACCGATCGCTGCGCCGCCTCTGCGACGGTCTCGCCGCGCGCGGTCGGTTGGAACGCACGCTGCTGGTCGTCGTCGGCGATCACGGTCAGGCCTTCGGCGAGCACGACGGCAACTTCGGCCACACCTTCGCGCTGTACGAAGAGAACCTGCGCGTGCCGCTGATCATCCGCGTGCCGGGGGTCACCGACGCCGGCATCACGCTCGACGCGATCGCGAGTCACGTCGACCTCGCGCCGACGATCCTCGACTTGTGCGGACTGCCGCCCTGCGACGGACACGAGGGTTCTTCGTTGCTGGCGGTCCGCGATCGTCCCGCGCTGTTCTTCGCCGACTGGGGCGCCTCGCTGGTCGGCGTGCGCGACGGACGCTGGAAGGCGATCTTCGACCGCGACACCGGCCGCGAGCTGCTTTTCGACCTCGCCGCGGATCCGCAGGAAGCGATCGATCGGTCCGGCGATCGAGCCGACGTCGTCACGCGCTTGCGAGCGCTCGCGGTCGGCTTCTTCGCGCCGCGGACCGCCGCTGTCGCAGATTGGTGAGTCAGAGTGGTGAATCAGAGTTCGTTCCACGGGATCGCGGTGACGCGATCCGACAACTGCTGCCGCGCCGAACACCGGCAGACCAGCAGCCCGCGCTTGGCACGCTTCGGATGAAGGTCGAGGAAGGTCTCCAGGTGCCGCGCGTCCTCGATCCGCGGCCGTTCGGTCCACTTCACTTCGATCGGCAGATCTGAGCGCGGGCCCTCGAACACGAAGTCGACTTCGAGGCCCTGCGCGGTTCGCCAGTAGCTCACGCGATGTCCGCGGCCGAGGTAGTCCGCGCGGGCGATCAGTTCCTGGGCCACCCAGTGTTCCAGCAACAGTCCGCCCTGCGCCTGCAGCACGCCCTTGTCGGGTGGCAGTTGGGCCGTCGCGTTCCGCACGCCGAGATCGAAGAAGTAGAAGCGGGGCGTCGTCAGGACGCGCTTGCGCGAGGCGACACCGTAGGCGGGCATCCAGCAGCCGAGGAAGGTGTCGACGAGCACCTGGTAGTAGGTGCGCAGGGTGCTGATCGCGACGCCGCTCTCCTGCGACAGCTTGGTCAGGTTCATCATCTGGCCCGACTCCGAGGCCGCGAGCCGGAGGAACACGTGGAACGGGCCGAGGTCGCGCACCAGGGCTTCGCGCCGGACCTCCTCTTCGACGTAGTTGCCGACGTAGGCGTCGAGCGTCGCCGCCGCGGTCACCGGCTTCTCGGCGCGTACCCCCGGCAAGCTGCCGAGCAGGAGCGCACGCGACAGATCCTGATCGGGGAACGGCGGCAACCGCTCGACACGCGGTGACCGGCCGGCCGGCGGCGCGACCTCGATGCGGTCGGCGCCCTCCTCCCAGCGACACACGGGATGGAGATGGAACACGTGGCTTCGCCCCGGCAGGAGGTTTGCCGAACCGGAACGCAGTCGCCGCGCGGAACTGCCGGTCAGGAAGAACTGCCAGCGTCGCGGCGCGCCGTCGTACAGCGACTGGACCTCCTCCAGCAGGGCAGGCACCTTCTGGATCTCGTCGACGACGATGACGCGCACGTTTCTGGGCAGAGCACGCACCTCTCGCCCGAATCGAGCCGGATCCGCCTCGAGCTGACGGCGCAGCGCCGAGTCCTGGAGGTCGTACGCGTGCGCGTCGCCGGTCTCGGCGACGACCTGCCGCAACAACGCGGTCTTGCCGGTCTGGCGCGCGCCGAACAACAGACAGACCTTGTTGCGCGAAACGGGTCGGAGGAGCGCGTCGAGCACGGTGCGGCGACGGAACATGGCGATGCAAAATATCTTGGACATTCGGCATCGACATGCAAAAAAGTCCAGCCCGGCGGACGACGGCGCACCCCGGAACGGACCCGGATTCGCGCTCCCGCCTCAGCCGCGACGTCGCCGCGGTCGTTCGCCGCCCTGACCCGCGGGGGGCGTGACCCGTTCGTAGGCCGGCGGCTCGAGCAGTGCGGGGTCGAGTTGCTTCATCGCGGCGTCGAGCTTCGCGGCGAGGGCCTCGTCGGTGCGTCGGAGGCGCGCGAGCAACTGCTTGCTGGTGTCGGCGGTCGAGAGGTTGAGGCCGTCGAGTGCGTTCGCGGCTCGATCGCAGCGCGAGAAGGATGCGAGCACGTGGGTGACCGCTGCCGCGTCGTCGCCCGCTTCGTAGGCGATGCGCGCCTTCGCTCCCAGCGCCACGGCGGCGTAGTGATCCGCGGTCGAACGGTTGTCCGGGTTGGCTTCGATCGCCCGGTCGTACGCCGCGATCGCGCGGTCGTAGGCGGCGCGTGCATTGACGCGATCGCCCGCGCGGCGGTGGAACTCGGCGGCGACGAGCGAGGCGTAGCCGGCGAACCAGGGCAGGTTCTTCGATGCGTCCGGCTTCGCGAGCATCGTCGCGTAGACCTGCTCGAGTCCCTCCGCACCCTTCTCGTCGAGCGTGCGGGCCCGCAGGCAGTCGTGCAGCGGGGCGGAGTCGGGGAACCGCTGCAAGCCCTGGTCGAGCACGCGCGCGGCGCGACCCTTCGCGCCGAGGTAGTTCAGGAAGTCGTAGTCGGAAGCGACGTGGAGGTCGGTGCCGAACGGATGGCGCGCGAGGACCGCGTAGGCGGCGTCGACGTCGGTCAACCACTGGGCGGGCCAGGTCTCGCTCCGCCGCAGCGCGTTGCTGATCGCTTCCTGGCGCGACCACGCGAACAGCGCGAGCACCGCGGCGGCGTTCCAGCTCTGCGCGTCCGCCGACATCCCGCTCGCCGCCGATTCGGCGCGCGCATAGGCGTCCTTCGTGCGACCGAGGTACCACGACGCGATCGCGACCACGGCGTCGACGCGCCAACCGCTCGCGCCCAACCGTTCGGCTTCGTTCGCGGCGCGCAGGGCATCCTCCAACATCAGTGATTGCTGCTGTCGTGCGACGCGCCGGTTCGGCGCGAACGTCGAACCGCTCTCCGGATCGACGGCGAGTCCGAGCAGCGCCTCGGCGCGCTCGATCCGCGCCGCGGCGTCATCCGGTCGCGCGCGGCTCGCGTCGCCCGCGGCTTCGACGCGCGACTCGAGCATCACGCGGTCGGCGGGCGTGTACGACGCGCCGCCCTCGAGCGCCTTCGACCAGGTGTCCACGTCGACCTTGGTCGAGCGGTCGGCGAGGCCGGCGTGCACGACGGCGAGCGTGCGTGCCCGCGGCGAGGTCTCGCCGATCCGTTCGAGCGCCTTGACCAACGCTTCGCGTTCGGCGCCGTCGATCGGGACGCGCAGCGCCTCGGCGATCACGTCGACGGCGCTCTCCGCGTCGGTCTGCGCGAGTGCTTGCCGCGCGCGTCGGGCGGCGTCGGCGTCGAGCCCCATCACCGCGAGGCGGAGGAGTTCGCTGGGCGCGGCGCCGGCATGTTTCGCCGCGGCGTCGAGAAGGGCCTGCCTCACGCCCGCCTCGCCGGACCGGTAGGCGTCCTCCACGGCATTGCGATCGGCGGCGTCGCGGCTCGCGACGCGCTCCACGATCGGCCGATCGCCGCGCACGATCGGCGGCGGCTGGATCGCGCGGTTCTGGATCCCGTCGCCGATCGCCTTGAACACGGAGCGGCTCGATCGCGATGTGCTCGCCGCAGGTCACGCTGCCGAAGCGCGGGCAGAGGATCCGGTTGCCGTGCTCGTCGTGGTCGCGCGGGTTGTGGCGGTAGACGGACGCGATCACGCACACGTACGGCTCGTAGAGCTTCGCCGTCTCTTGCATGCGGTAGCGCACGCCCGCGTAGTGCTCGCTCGCGATCTCACCGTCCATGTTGATGCACACGAGGATCGGGTGCTGGGTCTCGCGAGCGACCGCGACGGCGTCCTCCCAGGTGCGCTGGAAGTTCACGAGCACAGGTTTCTTCCAGTCCTCGGCGGTCGGAGCCCACCACATCTGCTCGCGCGTGACGCCCTGCGGCAGTCCGCCGCCGGCCGGCGGGTCCTGCGCGAGCGCAGGAGTGAGCATCAGGACGGTGATGAGACCGGAGAGCACGGAACGGAACGAATGCATGACGTCGGCGCGATCGAGCGGCGGAGCCTAAGGGCTCGCAGGTGACCTGACGAGGCGCAGGCCGACGTGCGATGTCCCGGATGCGTCGCGGAACGCGGCGGGTCGGTCGCACCGCGCACGCGGTTATCCTCCCGCACCTTCCCGACCCTCCCCGAGACGGAGCACCGCGACTTGACCGACGTGAAAGCCCAGACCGCCGCACCGAGCGAGACCGCCTTCCTGCACGACGTCGTCCGCGAGGTCGAGAAGGTCATCGTCGGGCAGCGCGCCCTGCTCGACGGTCTGCTGATCGGCCTGCTCGCGGACGGCCACGTGCTGCTCGAGGGACTGCCCGGCCTGGCGAAGTCGCTCGCGGTGCAATCGCTCGCGAAGGCACTCGGCGGGACCTTTCGCCGCATCCAGTTCACGCCCGACCTCCTGCCGTCGGACCTGCTCGGCACGCAGGTCTACAACCCGAAGACCGGCGACTGGAGCATCCGTGAGGGGCCGGTGTTCGCGAACTTCGTCCTCGCCGACGAGATCAACCGCGCACCGGCGAAGGTCCAGTCCGCGTTGCTCGAAGCGATGCAGGAGCGGCAAGTGACGCTCGCGGGGGAGACGCGCGCTTTGCCGGCGCCGTTCCTCGTGCTCGCGACGCAGAACCCGGTCGAACACGAGGGCACCTACGCGCTGCCCGAGGCGCAGGTGGACCGCTTCATGCTGAAGGTGGTCGTCGGCTACCCGAGCAAGCAGGAGGAGGAGCGCATCGTCGCGCGAATGGCGACGTCGACGGCGCGGCCCGAAGTGCGCACCGTCGCGTCGCCGGCGCAGATCCTCGCCGCGCGGAAGGCGCTCGATTCGGTGATCGTCGACGAGAAGCTGCGCCGCTACGTCGTCGACCTGGTCTTCGCGACGCGCCAACCTCAGGACGCAGGCCTCGGCGATCTGCAACCGTTCATCCTCTACGGTGCCTCGCCGCGCGCGTCGATCGCGTTGGTGCAAGCCGCGCGCGCGCGGGCGTTGCTCTCGGGTCGGGGATACGCGACTCCGCAGGACGTGAAGTCGGTCGGCATGGACGTGCTCCGTCACCGCGTGATCACGACCTACGAGGCGGAGGCCGAGGGATTGAGCTCGGTGAACGTGATCCAGAAGGTGTTCGACAACGTCGCGGTGCCGTGACGGCCGATCCGACGCTCGCCGCGCTGCTCGCCGAGGTGCGCCGCATCGAGGTGCAGAGCAGCCGCCTGGTCACCGAGATCATGGCCGGCGGCTACAGCTCGGTGTTCCGCGGTCCGGGCATCGAGTTCCGCGAGGTCCGCGAGTACGTCGACGGCGACGACCCGCGCGCCGTCGACTGGAGCGTGACGGCCCGCGTCGGTCGTCCCTTCGTGAAGGAGTACGTCGAGGAACGCGAACGCACGCTGCTGTTCCTGCTCGACCTCTCGGCGTCGAGCGCCGGCGGCTTCGGCATCTGGTCCGCGCGTCAGATGGCGGCGCGCGTCGTCGCGTGCCTCGCGCTGTCGGCGGTGAAGAACGACGACAAGGTCGGTCTGGTCGCGTTCGGCGAGCGGGTCGAGGCGTTCGTGCCGCCGCGCAAGGGACTGCGCCACGTGCTGCGCGTGGTGCGCGACGGGCTCGCATTGCCGGAGTGCGCCGGCAGGACGGCGATCGCGCCCGCCTTGGAGTTCGCGTCCCACGTGCTGCGCCGGCGCGCGATTGTCTTCTGCATCTCGGACTTCCTCGCCGGCGACTGGCGCCTCGCCGCGACCCTCTGCGCGCGCCGTCACGACCTGATCGCGGTGCGCCTGGCCACGCCCGAACTCACGCCGCCGGACACCGGCCCGATGCGCCTGCGCGACCCGGAGACCGGGAAGACTTCGCTCGCCGATTGGTCGGACCCGCGTGTGCGCGCGGAGTACGAGGCGCGCGTCGCGGCCTGGCGCGCGCGCACCACGGCCGATCTGCGCCGGGCGCACGTCGACCTGATGGAGGTGCCCGTGCCGCGCGAGTACCACCGCGACGCCGTCGCGCGCCCGATCCTCCAGTTCTTCCGCATGCGCGAGCTGCGCGGGGAGAAGCGATGAACGGACTGTCGCGCGGCATCGCGGCCGTCGTGATCGGGCTCGCGCAAGCGCAGCAGCCGAGCGTCGCGAACGACGCCGTGAGCATGCGCGTCGCGTGCGGGACGACGACCGTCGAGTTCGGCGTCGCATTCCCGATCGAGGTCGAGCGCGCGTGGCGCGAGGACCTGGTCCCCGAACCCTGGCACGACGCCGCGCTCGCTCCGCTGACCGTCGAGGAACTCGGCGTGACGACGAGGCAGGAGGGCGGCCGTTCGATCGAGACCCGTCGCTTCCGCGCCCGCGCCTTCGCGCGCGGCGAACTCGTCGTGCCCGCGAGCACGATCCGCGCGCGCGATCAGCACGGCCGTGAACAGATCGCGGTCGCGAATGCGCTGGAGCTGATCGTGAACTCGTCGCTGCCGCCGGGTGACGCGGGGGAAGCCGAACTGCCCGCGGTCCTGATCGTGGTGCCCGCTTCGCCATGGCGCACCGCGTTGCGCGTGCTCGCCGGGCTCGCGGCGCTCGCGCTCGGCATCCTCGGTTCGCGCTTCGCCGCGCGCCGCCGCCGCGAACGTCGCGCCGACCCGGTCGTGCCGCCGCGCGTTCTCGTGCAAGAACGCCTCGCCGCACTCCGCTCGGTCGTGCCGGACGAGGTGCCGAACGTGGCGGCTTGGACGGGACTTTCGACCGCGCTCCGGGACTGGCTGGCCGCATGTTGCGGCATCCCCGCGATCGATCGCACGACCGACGAGGTGCTCGCGTCGTTCGACGGCGACGGGCACGACGATCTCGCCGCGGTCCTTCGCGCCTGCGATCTCGTGAAGTTCGCGCAGCGCACGCTCGACGCCGCCGCGTTCGCCGCGGCGCTCGATGCCGCGGAGCGGCTCGTCGGTTCGACCGGCGAGGACCGGCGATGAGCGCTTGGTTCGAGGGCCTGCTCGAGGCCTGGTTCGGCCTCGCGCTCCGCTCGCCCGGTTACCTCTGGCTCCTCCTCGGCATCCCCGTGGTGTTGTTCTGGCGCCGTCGACTCGGCCGGCCCGCGGTGAGCTTCGCGCCGCACGAGTTCGCGCGCGACCTGCCGCCGACCTGGCGCACGCGCTTCGCCGCGGTGCCGATCGCGCTCGAATCGCTCGGCCTGGCGATCGTGGTCCTCGCGCTCGCGCGGCCGATCGAGCGCGTGCCCCTGCCGGCGGCGGACTCGGGCATCGACGTCGTGCTGTGCCTCGACGTGTCCTCGTCGATGACCGCCACCGACATGGACCCGGCGCGGACGCGACTCGACGTCAGCACGGCCGCGGCGCGCAGGTTCGTCGCGGCGCGGCCGCACGACCGCATCGGCCTCGTGCGCTTCGCGCGCTTCCCCGACGTGCTGTGCCCGCCGACGCTCGACCATCGCGCGCTCGCGACGATCCTCGACGGCGTCGCGCCCGTCGCGCACGACGGACCCGAAGACCTCACCGGCATCGGGACCGCGGTGGCGCGCGCCGCGGGGATCCTGCGCAACAGCGACGCGAAGTCGAAGGTCGTCGTGCTCCTGACCGACGGCGAGGAGAACGTGGCGACCGCCGACACGCCCGACGCGATCGGTCCGGTCAAGGCCGCACGCCTGTGCACCGAATTCGGCGTGCGCGTCTACGCGATCGCAGCGGGCATCGGTACGCGCGGCGCGGGCGACGCCTGGCGGCCGATCGACACCAGGCAGATCGGCGAGCTTGCGAGCGCGACGGGCGGACGGCTGTTCGAAGCGCGCGACGCCACCGCGATGGACGCGGTCTACGCGAGCATCGACGTGCTCGAGAAGGTCGGCTTCGAGGAACCGCGCTACGCGATCGACGAGCGCTTCCTCGGTTTCCTCGTCGCCGCGCTCGCGTTGCTGGTGCTCGGCCGCGGACTCGACGCGACCGTGCAGGAGTCCCTGCCATGACTCTCGACGAGCTGTTCGTGCACGCCGAGGCGCTGCCGATCGTGCTGCTCGCGCCGCTCGCGTACGTCGTGCTCCGCCGGCGCGACGGCGCGCGCGCACGGCGTCTTGCGCGCGCGCTCGGCCCGCGCGCGGACGTGCTCGCGAGCGAGTCGAGCGCGTCGCAGCGCCGATGGCGTCGCGCGACCTTCGCGCTCGGGCTGCTGTTCGCGCTGCTCGCCGCGCTCCAGCCGACCTGGGGCGAGGAAGCGCGGCCTCGCGAGCGTCGCGGCGCGGACGTCGTCGTCTGCCTCGACGTCTCGCGGTCGATGCTCGCACGCGACGTCGTGCCCGATCGCCTCGGCGCCGCGGTGCGGGGGATCGCGGCGATGGCCGAACGCGCACGGGGGGATCGGCTGGCCTTGGTCGCCTTCGCGGGCGACGCGACGCTCCTCGTACCCCTCACGCACGACGTGACGACCTTCACCGAACTGCTCGCGAACGCGGACCCGACCGTGGTGACCCGCGGCGGCACGGACCTCGGCACGGCATTGCGCGTCGCGCAACAGGCGCTCGACGGGAGCGATCGTGCGCACGCGACGGTCGTGGTCGTCACCGACGGCGAGGATCACGGCGGCACGGGCCGCAACGTGGCCGGCGAGCTGAGCGCGCAGGGCATCGCCGTCCACTGCGCCGGCATCGGCAAGGCGTCGGGCAGCAAGATCGTGATCGACGAAGCGGGAGCCGGAGCTCAGGCCTTCCTGCGCACGCGCGACGGCGACGAGGTCGTCTCGGCGATGGACCGCGCGGGGCTGACGGCGATCGCGGACGCGGGCGGCGGCGTGTTCGTCGACGCCACCGCGAACGGAGCACTTGCCTTCGTCGATCTCTGGACGGACCACGTCGTGCCTCGCGCGCGCTCGTCGATCGAGAGCGACGACCGGCGCGATCGCGCGCATCGCTACCAGTCGCCGTTGCTCGTCGCCTGGCTCTTGTGGTCGTTCGGCCTCGCGCTCACCGGCCGCGCGCTCGGCCGGCGATCGCGGACGACACGACGCGCGCACAGCGCCACGGCGACGGCGCGAGCGTGAGCGCGAGCAGTCGCTCCATCACCGCGCGCGGCGAGCGGTGGCTCGGCCACCAGGCGGGAGTCGGCCACGGCAGGATCGGTCCGCGCAGGAAGGAGCGACGGGGCGCGCGCAACAGCAGCGAGTCGTGCACGAACCCGACGCCGCTCCGCGACGGCGCGCCGCGCGGATCGCGGAACGCGCCCCACGGCGTCGCCATCCAGGCGAAGCCGACCGCGGCCCACACGTTCAGCCCGACGGTGCCGTACCGCAACGAGCCGCAGAAGCCGTCGATGGCGGCGCGATCGCGCGCGAGGACCGCGCGCGGCGCGAGCACGACCGCCGCGAGGTCGCCGGAGAGGCGCGTCGCGCAGAACTGCGTCGCGGAGCGCAGGTAGGCCGTGAGGTCCGCGCCGTCGAGCGAGTGCTCGACGAGCAGCGGCGCGAAGACTTCGTCGCGGAACGCGTGCGGCAACGAGTCCGGGTCGGCGCACTCGAGAAGCACGCACGGCAGTCGGCCGTCGTCCGCGGGCCGGCCGCCGGCGCTCACGAAGCGTGCGGCCGAACCGGGGTGCCACGCCGGGCGCGGCGGCAACGCCGACAAGCGTTCGCGGAGGAACGCGAGGAAGGACTCGCGCTGCGGCCAGCGTCGCGCCGTGATCAGCACGCGGGCCGACGCGCAGTTGAACCCGCCGTTGTTCGACAACATCGCGGCGACGTCGTCCGCGCGCGCGCGAAGTTCTGCGTCGCGCCAGGTCCCCGGAACGACGACGACCGGTGTGACGTTGCCCAGTTCCGCGCTCAGGCGCGCCGGCGTCGGACGCATCGCGTTCGACTGCGCGAGCGCGGCGAACGTCGACCGAGAACCGGTGAGGTGCACGTCGCTCACGCGAGGGTCGCGCGCCAGCGTCGCGCCGAACGCGCCGTCGCCGGCGACGAACGAACAGCCGGCGTCCGCGAACGCAGCGAAGGTCGACGCGAAGAGCTCGCGCAGTCCGGCGTGCAGGGGATGCAACTTCACGACGACGGGCAGTCCGTCGCCCCTTGCGCGATGGCTCGCGAAGACCAGGCGGTCGAAGGGCAGGCACGGCATCGCGGGCACGAAGCGCGCGTCCCCCGCGCGCCGCACCCTGCCTTGGACCGACGGCAGGCGCCCCGCGCGGAGCGCGACCAGGCTGCGGCGCCAGCCGGCGAGCGCGCGGGCGACGGCCAGCGGGCCCGATGCGAGTTCCTCGGCGGCGATCGCCTCGCTCGGTTCGCACTGCTTCGCGGCGGCAGCCACTTCGACCCAGCGATCGGCGGCTGCCGCGAGCTTGGCGCGCGCGTCGTCGAGCAGGGGCAGCAGGAACGCGGACCGCGTCGCCGGATCGGACGGCAGCGCCGTGCGGGAAGCGCGGGCGAGTGCCTCTTCCGCCTCGTCGGGCACCGAAGGCCGCGTCGTCGTCATGGAGTTTCCCGGAAGGTACGGCTCGCGTAGCTTGCCGGCATGGGTTCGTCGCGACGCTTCGCATCGGCGCTCGGTGCCGTTCTCGTCCTGCTCGCGGCGGCGCGCGAATCGGGCGCGCAGGAGGCGGTCGCGGGGCGCACGGCCGTCGCGATCGGGGAGCCGGTCGCGGACCTGAGCTTCCTCGACGTCCGCACCCAGCGCCGTCGCCTGTCGGACTTCGGCCCTCGTGCGGCGATCGTTCTGTTCTTCGTCGATTGCAGCTGCCCGATGGTCGGGCGCGTGATGCCGAAGGTCGTGCGGCTCGCGACCGAGTACGCCGCGAAGTCGAGCGAGCGCGGCGGCGTGGAGTTCGTCGCCGTGAACGTCGGCCGCAGCGACTCGCCGTGCGACATCGGCACGCAGGCGATCGCCTTCGACGCCCCGTTCCACTTTGTGAAGGACGAGTTCCTGCGCGCGGTCGACGCGCTCGGCATCGAACGGACGACGACCGTCGTGGTGCTCGACGCGGAGCGTCGCCTGCGCTACCGAGGCCGCGTGGACGACCAGGTGCTCTACGCGAGCGTGAAGGAGACGCCGTCGCGCGAAGATCTGCGCCTCGCGCTCGATGCCGTGCTCGCGGGCGGCGAAGTCGAGATCGCCGAGACGCCGGCCGAAGGCTGCGTGGTCACGCATCCGAAGTCCGCGCCGCCGAGCGGACGCGTCACGTTCCATCGCGACGTCGAACCGCTGGTCTTGCGCCACTGCCAGGGCTGTCACCGCGAGGGCGGCGTCGCGCCGTTCCCCTTGCTCGAGTACGACGACCTCGCCGACCACGCCGAGATGATCGCGGAGGTCCTGCGTCGCCGGCGGATGCCGCCGTGGCACGCGAGCGACGCGCACGGGCAGTTCCGCAACCGGCTCGGGCTCGCCGACGACGAACGCGCGGTGATCGACGACTGGCTCCGCTCGGACCTGCCGCGCGGCGATCCCGCCGATGCCCCGCCGCCGCGCGTGTTCCAGAAGGGTGCGTGGCGCATCGGCGAACCGGATCAGGTGCTGCAGGTCGTCGCGCCCGTGCACGTGCCGGCGGAAGGGATCGTGCCGTACCAGTACCTCTTCCTGCCGTTCGTCTTCCGCGAGGACACCTGGGTCGAAGCGGTCGAGATCAGGCCCGAGAACGCTCGCGTGCTGCACCACGCGAACGTCGCGCACTTCGACCCGAAGGACGGCTTCTCGCAGGACGGTTTCATCACCGGCTTCGTCCCCGGCGGCGATCCGATGGTGCTCGATCCCGGCACCGCGATGTTGATCCAAAAGGGGTCGCGGCTCGGCATCCAGGCTCACTACGTCACCGTCGGCACCGCCGAGACCGACAGCATCCAGGTCGGCATGCGCTTCCCGAAGGGGCCGGTCACGAAGCGCGCGGAGGTGATCGTCGTCACCAACACCCGCTTCGCGATCCCGCCGGGCGCGCCGGCGCATCGGGTCGCAGCGACGCGCAAGGTGGCGACCGACTCCACCGTGATCGGCTACTCCGCGCACATGCACCTGCGCGGGCGCGACATGACCTTCGTCGCGCATCGACCGGAGAGGAAGCCCGAGATCCTGCTGACGGTCGCGACCTACGACTTCGACTGGCAGACCTCGTACCGCTGTCACGAGGGTGCGGTGAAGCTGCCGGCGAGCACGCGCCTGGAGGTCTTCGCCCACTTCGACAACAGCCGCTTCAACCCGTTCAACCCCGACCCCGAAGCGACGGTGAAGTTCGGACAGCAGACCGACGAGGAGATGATGTACGGCTTCGTGTTCGTCACGCGCGACCAGCCGATCGACCTGCGCGTCGATCCGGCGACGGGGCGCGCACTCTGAGATGGTCGTGATGCGACGCCTTGCCATCCTCGCGCTGTTGGTCCTGCCCGCCTGCGACGGCGCGCCGGGCGACGTCACGCCGCCGGAACTTCTCTGGGTCGACGCGCTCGCGACGCTGGAGAAGGGATCGTTGATCGACGCGGAGGTCGCGCTCGAGAAGGCCGTCGCGCGCGGCGGTCCGGCGTGGCGTCCGCTGCGGGACTTCATCGCGGGCAACGCGGCGTTCGCGCGCTGCATGCGCGCCGAGGCGCAGGCCCGCGGACCGGAGGCCGAACCGTTCGCGTTCGACGTCGCGATCGCGCACGCCGAGGCGGCGCGCGAGCAGTGGAGTCGTGCGTCGGCGAGCCGGGACGATTGGCCCGAGGCGCGGCGCAACCTCGAACGCGTGGCCGCGAAGCTCGAGGGACTGCGGCGCGAACGGCAATCGGCGATCGAGAAGCAGCGCCGGCAACGCATGGCCGAGGCGCCTCGATCACCGACGGGCGAGACCGAGGAGCCGGCCGGCGGCGAGCGGACCACCGAGGCGGCCGATCCTTCGGCCGCGCAGTCCGTCGATCTCGCGAGCACGCAGGTCGACGAACTGCTGAAGCGCCTCGCCCGCATCGAGGACGAGAAGCGCGGGCTGCGTCGCACGACGCGCGCCGCGGCGTCGCGAGACGTGGAGAAGGACTGGTGAGGCGGTGGCTCTGGTCCGCCGCGCGTGCGGTCGCCGCGCTCGCCGCGTCGTCCGGTGCGGCCTCGGCCCAGGACGACGCCTCGTCGGCGAGCTTCGTCGAGCTGGTCACGGAGCGCAGCGCGGTCTTCGCCGGCGAAGACCTGACCGCGACCCTGCGCTTCGGATTCGACACGCGCTTCCTCCGCGAGAACGTCGTCGCCGTGCTGCGTCAGCGCCTCGACGTGCCGGCGCAACTCGAGACCGGCGGATCGCACTCTCTCGGCGGTCCAAGCCCTCGCGACGCCGACGGCGGTGCCAGCGTCGTCCTCGACGGCCGCGTCGTGCTCGCGGCGCGCGCTTCGCCGCGGATCCAGAACGGGCGCGAGTTCACCGTGTTCGAGATCGGAATCCCGTTCGTCGCGGAGCGGATCGGCGATCACGAAGTGCCGTCGCCGCGCCTGCGCTTCGCGTGGGCGACGCGCTTCCGCGAGGACTTCTTCGGCGAACGGGCGCCGGAGGACCGCCGCGATGCGACGGTCACGGGTTCGCCGCTGCGGTTGCGCGTGGAGGCGCTGCCGAGCGAGGGACGACCCGCCGACTTCGGCGGCGCGATCGGTCGCTTCACGGTCACCGCCGACGTGGTTCGTCGCGACGTTCCCGCCGGCGAGACGCTTCGCCTCGTGCTGCGCATCACCGGCGACGGCAACCGCGAGCGCTTCACGGCGCCGCGACTCGACGGCCTCCTTGGCTTCCGCGTGCTCGGCAGCATCGACGAGCCGGGCACTGCGGCGCGGGAGATCACCTACGACCTCGCGCCGGCGGTGGGCGGGATCACGGCGGTGCCGCCGATCAGGTTTCCGTACTTCGATCCGACCCCGCCCGGTGCGTATCGCACCGCGATCACGGCGGCGATCCCGATCGTCGTGAGCGGCGAACCGACGGTCGTCGCGCCGGACGAAGCACCCGCGGATCGCGCGGTGAAGGCGAGCGACCGGTTCGTCGACGAACTACCCGCGGCGCGTCCCCCGTCCTCGCGCAACGTCGCGACGCCGGCCGCGCTGATCGCGCTCGCGCTGCCGTGGTGCGTCGCGTTGGCCTTCGTCGCCTGGTCGCGTGCGCGCCGCGCCGCGCTGGCCGATCGGGACGGCCGGCGTGCCCGCCGAGCCGTTTCGGAGTTCCGTGCGGCGCGGCCGCCCGACGTCGATGCGCTCGCGCACGCGTTCACGCGCTACCTCGCGGCGCGGCTGCGGTGTCCTGCCGCGGCCGTCGTCGCGCCCGAACTCGCATCACGGCTGGTGGCGGTCGGCTGCGGGAACGATGTCGCCTCGCGCGCCGCCGGAGCGCTTCATGCACTCGTCGCCGCTCGCTACGGCCGCGAGCCCGCGCCGTTCGACCACGCCGCGCTGCTCGCGGTCGTCGACGAGGTCGAGGTCGGATTCCGGCGGGCGGAGGATGCCGCGTGATCGCGTTGCTGGCCGCACTCGCGTTGATGGTCGCGCCGCAGGAACCGGGCCCGCTCGCGCGCGCCGAGGCCGCGTACCTCGCGGGCGACCACGCCGCGGCGAGCACGGACTTCGCGACGGCGCTCGATGAGCCGGGTGCGCCGCGTCATCGCATCGAGTTCGCGCTCGGCAACTGCGCCTGGCGACTCGGCCATCCCGCGGAGGCGGCGTGGCGCTATCGGCGCGCGCTGCGCGAGGCTCCGCGCGATCCCGCGACCTGGAACAACCTGCGCTTCGTGGAGCGGCGTCTCGCGCTCGACGGCGACGCGGACGCCGGATTGGTCGCGGCGCTCGAAGCGCTCGTCGAGGTGCTGACGCCGCGCGAACTGTTCCTGCTCGGCATCGCGCTCGAGATCGTCGGTCTCGCGGGCGCGCTGATGCTCCGCCGGCGTCCGCTGACGCGCGCGGCGTGCATCGTCGCGCTCGGGCTCGGCATCGCGTGCGGGGTGATGGCACTGCGCGACGAAGCCGTCGAAGGCGTGGTCCTGGGCAGCGACGTGGCGTTGCGCGCCGATCCCCATGCGGATCTGCCGATCCGCGTCCGCCTGCGCGCCGGCGAACCGGTGCGCGTGCTCGAAGGCTCGGACCGCTGGCTGCACGTCGCGACCGGGCGCGGGCGCGGCTGGGTCGAGCGCGTCGGGGTCGGCCTCGTCGGCGATCAGTAGAGCTGGGTGACCAGAAGGTAGGCCTGAGCGATGGTGCCGATGGGGCCGGTGTTGCCCGAGAGATAGATGCGGCAGCCGGGGGTCGTCGTGTTCGGCGCCGAGACGCCGTGCGTGACCATTCGGCTGGTCACGATGCCCGTCGGGTTCGCGACCGCGTCGAACGCACCCCACTGCGAATGGACCGCAACGCCGTGGTAGGCCGGCGACAGCGGAATCGGCACGGCGTTCGTGAGCGCACCGGTCGAACTGGCGGTCACGCCGGTGGTGAAGAGCGGATCGACGTACAGGTTGCAGGTCCCGGACGGCGCTCCGGTCGAGCCGGGGATGACGAAGGGCAGCGGGATGAAGCCGGCCCACAGCGTCTTGTCGAAGCCCAACGCGTGGAACGAGGGCGCGCTCGCCGGGGCGTTGGTGCCGTTGAAGGTGAGCGTGCCGGTGCCGCTCGCCCACGTGACGGTCGAAGTGCCCGTCGCGGACATCGCCGTCGTCCGACCGGTCGCGATGCAGCCCGTGCCGCCCGCGCCGACCTGAAGAGTCGGATTCGCGTTGAGCGTCGACACTGCGTCATGGGTGATGCTCGTCGTCTGCGTCTTGCCGGTGACGATGACCTCCCAACACAGCGAGCCGGCCGTCGAGGCGTAGAAGAACGGCACGTCGAAGGGATAGTCGAGGTGGAACGCTCCGGGGACGTTGGTCGGGTCCGAGGCCGGATGGCTGTACGTGCGGTTCGTGATGATCTGGATCTTGTCGAGCCCGTGGTTGTTGTCGAAGGTGCCGGTTCCTCCGGTCGACGGCGTGAGAGCGGTCGACATCCAGCCATCGCACGTCACCGTGTGCGCGGGGTAGATCGTCCCGGACACGGCGTTGGTCCTGAACCGGAAGCCGTTCACGACCATGGTCGGCACGTCATCGTGGATCTGCGAGTAGCGGAACGGCACGGTGGTGTTGCCGAAGGGGAACACGTTGTTTGCGAGGCCCTCGGCATTGGCGTAGAAGGTCGGGCTGACCGACTGCGCGATTGCAGCCGCGGGCAGGAAGCACGAGAGAGCGATCAGGCGCGTTGTTTTCACGGTAGGTGGCTTCGAGCGGTGTGAGCGATCGTCGCCGGTCGATGTGGACACGCGCCGACGAGGCGCGACGATCGGCGAGGCGGAGCTGGCGTGCGGAACCGTAGCTCGCCGCGCGAGGGGAGGACCGCGACGGTTCGTCACGCGATTGCGCCGGAATGCGTTCGGCCGGAACCCGCGCAACCGAGCTCCGCACTGCCGCGATCACCGCGATGTCGACCGCGTCGCGGGCGCCCTTCGCCTTGATCCGCTCATGGAGATGGCGCGCCGGGGTCGGCCTCGTCGGCGATCAGTAGAACTGCGTCACGAGCATGTAGGCCTGAGCGATGGTGCCGGTGGCGCCGGTGCTGCCCGAAAGGAAGATGCGGCAGGCGGGGGTCGTCGGGTTCGGCGCCGAGACGCCGTGCGTGACCATGCGGCTGGTCACGATCCCCGTCGGGTTCGCGGCGAGGTCGAGCGAGAGCCACTGCGAGTAGAGCGCGACCCCGTGGTAGGTCGGCGCGAGCGGGATCGGCACCGCGCTGGTGAGTGCTCCCGTCGTTCCCGCGCGCGCGCCGATGGCGAACAGCGGATCGACGTAGAGGTTGCAGGTCCCGGACGGCGCGCCGGTGGAGCCGGGGACCGCGAAGGGCAGCGGGAGGAAGCCGGCCCACAGCGTCTTGTCGAAGCCGAGGCAGTGGAACGACGGTGCGCTCGCCGGCGCATTGGTGCCGTTGACCGTGAGCGTGCCGCTGCCCCCTGACCAGGACACCGTGGAGGTCCCCGTGGCGGACATCGCCGAGGTCCGCCCGGTCGCGAGGCAACCGGTGCCGCCGGCGCCGACCTGCAGTACGGGGTTCAGGTTCACCGTCGACGCGGCGTCGTGAACGACGCTCGCCGTCTGCGTCTTGGCGGTGACGATGACCTCCCAGCACAGGGAGCCGACGGGCGCGGCGTAGAAGAACGGCGTGTCGAAGGGATAGTCGAGGACGAAGAGCCCGGGGACGTTGGTCGGATCCGAAGCCGGGTGGCTGTAGGTGCGGTTGTTGATGATCGGCGTCTTGTCCACGCCGTGGTTGTTGTCGAACGCGTTGGTCGCACCGGTCGAGGGCGTCAGCGCCGTCGACATCCAGCCGTCGAGCGTCACGGTGTGCGCGGGGTAGACCGAGGTCGTCGCGTTGTGACGGAACCGGAAGCCGCTGATCGCCATCGTCGGCACGTCGTCGTGGATCTGCTCGTAGCGGAACGGCACGGCGGTGTTGCCGAAGGGGAAGACGTTGTTGATGAGCGCTTCGGCGTTGGCATAGAAGGTCGGGCTGACCGACGGTCCCTGTGCGAACGCGGCGACGGGGAGGAGGAGAGCGAGAGAGAGTGTGTGTGTGGTCGCCACGAGCATGTCCTGGTGAACCTGGAACGAGCGCGGCGGAGGATAGCGCGCCCCGCTCATCACGATCAGGTCCCGGCTCTCGAGACGAGGCTGGTCATGTTCGCCCCGACGGAACCGGCTTCCGCTCAGCTTCTCACGGCCGCGATCACCGCGGTGTCGACGACGTCGGTCGCCGTGCATCCTCGCGAGAGGTCCATCACCGGCTTCGCGAGTCCCTGCACGATCGGTCCGTACGCCGCGAAGCCGCCGAGGCGTTGCGCGAGCTTGTAGCCGATGTTGCCGGCGTCGAGATCGGGGAAGACGAGCACGTTGGCGCGGCCCTGCACCGGACTGTCGGGAGCCTTGCGAAGCGCGACGTCTGGCACGATCGCGGCGTCGAGTTGCAGTTCGCCGTCGGCGATCACGCCCGGGTTCGCGGCGCGGAAGATGCGGAATGCTTCACGCACCTTGTCGACGCGGGGATGCTCGGCGCTGCCCTTCGTCGAGAACGAGAGGAAGGCGACGCGCGGTTCCTCGCCGGTGAGCGCGTGCCAGGTCGTCGCCGTCGTGCGCGCGATGTCGGCGAGCCCGGCGGGATCAGGATCGGGGACGACCGCGCCGTCGGCGAAGAGGTAGGCCGTCGCGTCGCGCACCATCAGGAAACACGACGACACGAGCTTCGTGCCCGAGGCGGTGCCGACCGCGCGCAGTCCCGCGCGGATCACGTGCGCGGTCGCGCAGGTCGCGCCGCCCACGCTGGCGTCGGCTTCGCCGAGCGCGACGAGCAGCGCACCGAAGACGATGCGGTCGGCGGCGAGTTCGCGGGCCTCGGCCTCGCTGACGCCCTTCGCCTTGGTCCGTTCGTGCAGCCGGCGCGCCGCGTCGTCGAAGCGCGGATGGGTGCGGGGCGACTCGACCCACACCACGCTCGCGAGCCGCTCGCGTTCGAGGATCGCGCGCGCTTCGACGATCCGCGGGTCGTCGATCTCCGGGAGCACGATGCGGCGGCCGAGTTCGCGAGCGCGTGCGCGCAGGCGCGCGACCACCGGCGGGAGTCCGCTCACGGCACGTCGATCTCCATCTGCAGCAGCGCCATGCCGTGGGTCTTGCCCTGCGCATCGGTGCGGAGGCTCTCGCTGCCGCCGCCGCCGAGGCTGTCGTGCAGGATGAAGTTGAGAGCGAGCAGGTTCGGCGCCTCGTAGCGCTCGACCTCGCCCTTGCAGATGCCGGCGAAATGACGCTTC
This sequence comes from Planctomycetota bacterium, assembly GCA_016235155.1. GTDB lineage: Bacteria > Planctomycetota > UBA1135 > UBA1135 > UBA2386 > JACRLW01. The sequence goes on along the minus strand of JACRLW010000082.1, from coordinate 36,031 downwards.
ACGCGCTCGCTGGTCAGCACGCGTCGGATCAGGTCGTAGTCGGCCTGCGTGCGGACGAACACGCCGACGTTGCTGCCGTCGCCCTTGTCGCCGGACCGGGCTTCCGCGAACTCGCTGAGCTTCCGTCTTGCCATGACTCGCCCTCACACCGTCTCGACGTGCACCGTGGTCGCGACCTTGTCCTTGCCGAGCAGCGCCGGCCAGTAGCTGACGATCTCGCTCGCCTTCGGCCGTCCGCCGGCGAAGCCGGTCACGCCGGGCGGACCGCTCGTGACGAGCGGGACGATCTCCATGCCGAAGCGGTCGACCTTCTTCTGGTCGGGATCCTTCACGCCGATGCGCAGCACGACCTCCGGCGGTTCGCACGGCGCGACGATCCCCGCGTGGCACACGCCGGTGCCGAGCAGTTCGACGGTCTTCTGGTCGTCGGCGAAGGTGACGCCGTCGAGCGCCAGGCGATCGAAGACGATCGACGCGCACAGCTTCGCCTTGGCCACGGCGTCGGGTCCGGCGACGACGAGCTGGCCGATCGCCTTGTGGCCGTTCGACCACGAGATCGAGACCTTGTAGGTGCCGGTCGGCGGGCCGCCCTTGACGCCGCTGACCTTCACGCGGTCCGTGCCGTCTTCGGTCACGATCGCCGAGGTGAAGTCCGCCGTGCAGTCGGGTCCCAGGTAGCGCCTCGGATCGCCCATCTCGTAGAGCAACTGGTGCACGATGCTCGAGCGGTCGACGACGCCCCCGGTGCCCGCGTGCTTGGTGATCCAGAACGTGCCGTCGGGGCGCGCGTCGACGATCGGGTAGCCGATGTTGGCCCAGCCGCCGATCGACTGCCATCGCGTCGAGTTGCCGCCGGTGCACTGCGCGCCGCACTCGACGATGTGGCCGGCGATGGTCGCGGCCGCGAGCCGGTCGTAGTCGGTCGTCGTCCAGCCGAACTCGAAGAGCAAGGGCCCCGAGACCAGCGCCGGATCGGTGATGCGCCCGCCGATCACGATGTCCGCGCCCGCGGCGAGGCACTGCGCGACCGCCGGTGCGCCGATGTAGACGTTCGCCGAGAGGATGCGCTGGCGGATCGTGCTCAGGGATCGCCCGTCGTCCATGTTGCGGAGCGGCTCACCGCTCGCGAGCAGTTCGTCGAGCCGCGGCAGGACGTCGTCGCCCTCGATGATGCCGACCTTGAGGCCCTTGCAGCCCTTCTTGCGCGCGAGGTCGACGACCGCACCGAGGCAGGCGCGCGGATTCACGCCGCCCGCGTTCGCGACGATCTTGATCCCCTTGTCGTGCGCCTCGGGCAGGATGCGATCGAGCAGCTTGACGAAGTCCGTCGCGTAGCCCGCCTGCGGGTTCCGCGACTTGAGCTTCTGCATGATGCTCATCGTCACCTCGGCCAGGTAGTCGAGGGCGAGGTAGTCGATGGGTCCCTCGCGGACGAGTCGGACGGGTCCGAGGATCGAGTCCCCCCAGAAGCCCTGGCCGTTGGCGATCAGCAGGCGGTCGCGCATCGTGGTCGGTCGTGGTGAGCGGGGGAGGATAGCGCCCGCGCCCCGGGTTTCTTTCGGCCGCTTCCCGACCTAGGCGGGCACCCGATGCACACGCGCGAACGCCCGATCGACTTCATGTTCCTCGTCCTCGTCGGGCTGTTCCTCGCGGCGCTCGTCAGCTGCAACCTGATCGCGAACAAGTTCGTGACCGTCGACCTCGGCTTCAAGGTCTTCGTCGTGTCCGCCGGCATCCTGCCGTACCCGGTCACGTTCCTCGCGACCGACATCGTCTCCGAGCTCTACGGCAAGCGGCGTTCGAACCAGGTCGTCGCCGCGGGCTTCGTCGCGTCGGCGTTCGTCCTGCTGGTTCTCTGGCTCGGCGACGTGTTCCCCGCGATCCCCGGGTCGCCGGTCGACGATGCGACCTACCGCGCGGTGTTCCAGAACGCCTGGCGCGTGATGGCGGCATCGATGGTCGCCTACCTCGCGGCGCAATTCGTCGACGTGTGGCTGTTCCACTTCTGGAAGGACCTCACGCGTGGCCGTCACCTGTGGCTGCGCAACAACGGTTCGACGATCGTCTCGCAGCTCCTCGACACCGCGCTCGTCGTCGTCGTGCTCTTCGCCGGCGTCAGGTCGAGCGACGAGATCCTCGCCCTGATCGCCGACGGCTGGATGTTCAAGGTGATCTTCGCGCTCGCGGACACGCCGTTCTTCTACGCGGCGGTCGCCTTGTTCGGCCGTCCGGCGCGGACCGCGGCGATCACTTCCGCGAGCGCGTCGGCGCCGCCGCTCCGGTCGTGATCCGCGCGTCGCCGCGGATCGCGTTGAAGCCGGGCAGCTTCATCAGTTCGGGGAGTTCGTCGGCATCGACGAACTCGGCGTCGCCGCGATAACGCTGCGGCGCCGGAGAAGCCGGACTCCGCCTGGTGTCCTCGCGAGGGCAGAGCCGCGGGGTCGGAACATGAGCGCGCTTGTGGATCGGAACCGGATTCGGCTCGGCAGGCGCGGTCGAACGCGAGGTCGCCGCGGGTGCGACGGCGCGATCGGTCCGCAGTCCGACGCTGCCGCCCGGCGCGTCGGCCGGCGCGGGGCGCACGGGCCTTCGCGGTTCGAAGGCCGCCGACTCGGGATGAGCGGGTGCGCGCAGCGGCGCACGCACACGCGCCGGCTTCGCGAGGAGCGGCGCATCTTGCGTGACGACGCGTTGCCCGACGACGCGCGTCGCCGCGGACTGCTGGCGCTCGATGTCCGACCGCTCACGTTCGATGTCGATCATCGTCTGCCCGAACAGCCGGGACATGACGAAGATCGGTACGACCAGCAAGGGGCCGACGACCGAGATCTGCAGATAGAGCGCCGAGCCGGCGGTCAGCCAGAAGGAGACGGCGGCCGGCGCGATCAGGACGAAGGACACGATCACCGCGACGAAGTAGCGAGGACCCGCGCGGCGGAGATTGGCGAACAGCTTCATCGGGGAGAGACAACTCCAGTCGTCGCGGAGTTGGCGCATCGCGAGCGCCATCGGGAAGAGGGTGCCGCCGGCCGCGAGGCCCAGAACGACCGCGGGGAGGCCGGTGCGCGCGTACTCGGCGAAGAGCACGGCGGGGCCCAAGAAGATGACGGCGAGTGCGGTGCCGTCGAGGAGGAAGCGCCCGGCCTCGTGTACGAGCGCACCGAGCGCGGGGACTTCCGGCGCGTCGTCGAGCCCCTGGCTCGCCTCGATCAGGATGCGGCGGCCGAGCGCGCCGATCAGGCCGACGACCGACAGCGCCGGCACGAGCGCGATCAGCGGCAGCAGCAGCGAGCTCTGCACTCCGGCGGTGAGGACGCCGCCCAGACCGATGACCAAGGGGAACGTCGCGGTTGCGACGACCACCGTCAGCGGCAGATGGTCCTGGAAGAGGAAGCGGAACGCGTCGGCGAGCCACTCGAGGAGTCGATTCGAGGACCGCGGATGGTCCGTCGCCGCCAGCGCTTCGTCCGCGGGGACCTCGACGCGCACGCCGGCCGCAGAGAGAAGGTTGAACGCACGGCGGCGCAGCCCGCTGTCGGTGAGATGGGCGAAGGCGCGGCGCGCTTCGTCGTGGCGGACGAGCTCCAGGCAGATCTGGACCAGCTCCAGCCAGGTGCGCTCGCTGTCCATCCCGTTCTCGATCGTGCGATGGAGGGAGGCGTAGCGCATCTCCGGCGACAGCCGGGCAGGGGGAGCAGTGATGATCTCCGTTTTCACGGGGGTCCTCGGTGGTGGAAGTGACGGTGGTGGCATCCCGCGTTTCGACAGCGAGCGTTGCGAGCTTGAACAGCGGTCCCTCGACGGGACGCCGCGCCGTCCCACGACTGGACGGCGGCGTCGAAGGACTCGACAGCGCCGGGTGCGTTGCAACGGTCGCGGTTGGGGACACGATGGACGCCATGCGCTGCGCCGGCGTCGCGTCCTTGGTGATCCCGCTGGTCGTTCTCTCCGCCGCGGCGTGCGCGGCGCCGTCGACTGCAGTCGAGTCCCCGGGTCTCGAGCACGCATGGCGGGAGCTCTTCGACGGCGCTTCGCTCGGTGCGTTCGCGTCGACGCCCTTCGGCGGCGAGGGTGAGGTGAGCGTCGTCGACGGACGGATCGTGCTCGACGCGGGATCGCCCCTGACCGGAGTCACGTGGGGCGGTGAGCCCCTGCCACAGGTCGACTACGAACTCGAGTTGTCCGCGACGCGGCTGAGCGGCAACGACTTCTTCTGCGGACTGACGCTGCCGATCGGCGACGCGCACGCAACGCTCGTGCTCGGCGGTTGGGGCGGAGCGTTGTGCGGACTGTCGAGCCTCGACGGTCGCGATGCGTCGGAGAACGAGACGACGACCTTCCGCGGCTTCGAATCCGGCCGTGAGTACCGCGTGCGGGTGCTCGTGACCGCCACGAGATTCCGCGCCTGGCTCGACGGCGAGAGCATCGTCGACGTCGGGCTCGCCGGACGGCGGATCGGCATGCGTCCGGAGGTCGCGCGAAGCCGTCCCTTCGGCATCGCATGTTTCGCGACGCGCGCCGCAGTGCGGGGCGTGCGCGTGCGGGGCGTACGCGTGCGCGGCGTGCGCGCCACGGTCAGCGGATCGTGAGCAGCACGCCCTCGTCGATCAGGGCACTCGGATGGAGGACGACGCGCTCGCCCACCAGGAGACCCGAGGTCACTTCCGCGAGCACTCCGGCCTGCCGTCCGATCGAGATCGTGCGAAGACGCGCGGAGCCGTCGGGCGCGACGACCCAGACCGCGTCCGCGCCGCGCGAGCGGAACAACGCGCCGGTGGGCACGACCAGCAGATCGGCGGCGTGCGCGATCTCGATGCGGACGTCGACGCGAAAGCCGTCGCCGAGCACGGATCGGGCTTCGTCGCCGGCGGGATCCAACACCACGTCGACGCGCTGCTCCTCGACGCCCAGCGCCGAGATCTTGGTGTAGCCGGAGGGCTCGACGCGACGGACCACCGCCGCGAACTCGCGCGTGCTCGCGCCGACGCCCGTGCCGCCCCAACCGGTGATGCGTGCCGGCTGTCCGCTGCGGACGTCGACGGTGTCCTGGGTCAGGAAGTCGGCGACGAACTCGAGAGCCAGAAGGTCGCCGAGTTCGAGGAGCGGCG
>JACRLW010000082.1:0-30917 GCA_016235155.1 Planctomycetota bacterium | reverse complement strand
TGCCCGCCTCGACCGCCCGTTCCGAGTCGATCGCGACGCGGAGCACGACGCCGTCGATCGGAGAGCGGAGCACGACGTCGCGCGGCGTCGCGTCACCCGTGCCGTTCCGCGTCTCGACCGCGACGAGCGCATCCTCGCGCAAGGCAGCGGCGGCGAGTTCGACCTCGAACTCCGCGACGCGGCGCGCGAAGCCGGCGGCGCGCGCGGCTTCGCGGCGGACGCGAGCCTCGGTGCGCGCGGCGTCCTCGACCGTCGACGGCGCAATGCCGCTGCGCACGGTGTCCGCGATGCGCGTGAGTTCGGACTCGGCGAACGCGGCGGCGGCCTCGGCCTGCGCGGCGCGGGCCTGGCTCTCGTCGACCGCGGCGCGCGCGCGCGCGAGCCGGGCCTCGGCCTCGGCGCGGCCGCGTTCGTCGAGCTGCGTCACGCGGGACGGAGCGAGGGTCGCGACGATCGTCTCGCCCGCCCGCACGACGTCACCGGCGCGCAAGGGCGTGCGCAGGAGCAGACCGCGGACCGGCGCGTGCACGGTGTAGCGATCGCGCACCCGCGTCCGGCCGTCGTCCTCGACGGTCACCACGATCTCGCCGCGGCGGACTTCGGCGGCATCGACGATCACCGGCGTCGGTTGCAGCGCACGCGCGATCGCGACGCCGATGCCGCCGAGCGCGACGAGCCAGAACACGGTTCGTAACCGGAGCTTCATGCGCGTCGATGGAGGCGGGGATGGTAGCGGTGCGTGTCAGTCACGGCTCTTGAGGACCTCGATCACGTCGACGCGCTCGAGCATGCGCCAGGCGAACCAGCTCGCGATCACGGCGGCGAGCAGCGACGTCGACGCCGCCAGGGCGTAGGTCCACGGTTCGATCACGAAGGGCAGGCGCAGTTGCTCGGTGTCGAGCGAGTCCATCAGACCCCCGGCGGCGAGACGACCCAGCCAGAGCCCGAGGGGGATCCCGACGACGGTGAGCAGTCCGATCTCGCCGAGCAGGATCGCGGTGACTTCGCGTCGCCGGAAACCGAGCACCCGCAGGCTGGCGAGGTCCCGCGAGCGTTCGGCGAGCGTGATGCGCGCGGCGTTGTAGAGGACTCCGAGCGCCATCACGAGCGCGAAGCCGAGGTTGATGGTCAGCGACGTGCCGAGGTTCTCGTCGATCATCGTGCGGAAGGTCTCGATCACGTGCCGCCGCTCGGCGATCCCCGCGATCCGCGGTGTGGTCTTCGCGCGCGCGTGCAGGGCCGCGAGCGAGTCGTCGTCGACGAGCAGCCAGGCGCCGTTCATCGTCGTCGTCTCGCCGAGCAGCCGGCACAGCGCGGTGAGCTCCATGTAGGCCGAGGTGCCGACGAAGGTCTCCGCGATGCGTCCGACCGGCACGGTCGCCGTGCGCCGATCGCCCTCACGGACTTCGACTTCGACCGTGTCGCCCGCGACGACGGCGAGTCGCTGCGCGAGCTTGCGGGGCAGCACGATGCCGTCGCCCTGCGGCGTGACCTCGCGCAGGTCGATGTCGAGCACCGCCTGAAGAGCCGCTCCCGCGGGAATGCCGGTGATCACGACGTCGTCCTGCCGCGAGCCGCTGCGGAGACGCACGGGCACCGCGCGGAACGGCTCGACGTGCTGCACGCCCGGCAGATGACGCAGTTCGCCGAGTGCGCCGAGCGAGCGCGGCTCCGCCAGGACCAGCGAGACGTCCTCGCGCTGTTGCAGTCCGAACTGCACGTTCATCGCGAGGCGGATCGAACCGAAGGCGAAGGTGCCGATCACGACGAGCGCCGTCGTCATCGCGATGCTCGCGACCGACAGCAGCGCGCGGCGGGGCTTGCGTTCGATCTCCCGCAACACGATGCGCGCCGCGGGCGGGACCAGCGCCGTGAGCCCGAGGCGTTCGAGGATCGTCGCGCGATAGACCGCCGGCGACGGCGGGCGCATCGCCTCGGCGGGCGGCAGCACGACGGCGGCGCGGATCGAAGCGAGCGCGCCGAGCCCGGCGGCCAGGACGGTCACGCCGATGCCGAGCAGGATCTCCCGCGCCGGCATCGACCAGTCGAGCTCGGGGAATCGGTAGTACGCCCCGTAGAGCTCGCACATCGACGAACCGAGCCACCACGCCAGCAGGAGTCCGAGGCCGATCCCGGCGATCACGACCAGGATGACGAGCTTCGCGTAATGGAGACCGAGTTCGAGGTCGCGATAGCCGACCGCCTTCAACGCCGCGATCTGCTCGCGTTGTCCGGCGACGATGCGTCCGATCACGACCTGTAGGAGGAACGCCGCGACGGCGAGGAACATCGCCGGCACGAGCGTGCCGAAGGTGTCGAGCTGCTGCAGTTCGTTGGCGAGGAAGGTCTCGCTGAGTTGATCGGCGCGGGCGAACGCGCCCCGCCCGCCCCATGGTTCGAGCACGCGATCGATCCGCGCGAGGATCTCGGCGACGCCGGCGCCGCGTTCCACGCGGAAGGAGACGTCGGAGAACGCGCCATCCATGTCGAAGGCGTGCGCGAGCGCGTCGCGCGGCAACCACAGGACGCCGAAGCGACGGTCGTCGGGGAGGATCTGCCCGGGACCCAGCGCATAGGTGAACTCGGGCGAGAGCGCGGTGCCCACGATCCGCAACACCGTCCGCTTGCCGTCGACGACGGCCGTGATCGCGTCGCCGAGGCGCAGATCGTGAGCGGCGACGAACGCCTCGAGTACGACCGCCTCGTCGTCGCGACCGGCCGCGGGGAGTCGACCGGTTCGCAAGAAGAGGTCGTTGACCTCCGGCCGGCCGAGATCCGGTAGCGACACGAGTCGACCCGTCGCGGCGTCGGTCATGCCGGGCACGTCGAGCACGACGTCGGCGACGATGCGGGTCTGGAGCGACTGCACGCCGGGGATCGCGCGCAGCCGCGTCGCGACGTGTTCCGGCGCGCGCACCAGCGGTGCGAAGACGTCGGCAAAGCGCTCGCGTGCGTAGTAGTCCTCGCGCGCGCGCTCGAGCGTCTTCATGGTCGTGCGCATGCCGAGGAAGAGGCCGACGCCGCACGCCAGCACGATCGCGATCGCGCCGAGCTGGCCGCGCATCCGCACGACGTCGCGCAACACCTTGACGTCGATGGCGCGCAACCCCCTGACGCGGAAGGGCCTCACGAGCGTCTCACCACGCGAGGTCCTTCGGTCCGACCTTCGTCCGGTTCTCGCGCACCGAGTGGACCAGTCCGTCCGCCAGCGTCACGACGCGGTCGGCCATGCCGCCGATCGCGACGTTGTGCGTGATGACCGCGGTGGTGGTGCCGATCTCGCGGTGGATGGCGTCGAGCGCCTCGAGCACCACGCGGCCGGTGGCGACGTCGAGCGCGCCGGTCGGTTCGTCGCAGAGGAGCACGGCCGGACGCTTGGCGATGGCGCGCGCGATCGCGACGCGCTGCTGTTCGCCGCCGGAAAGCTGCGCGGGGAAGTGATCCTCGCGCGGCGCGAGTCCGACGAGTTCGAGCGCCTCGGACGCAGCCATCGGTTGCAGGCCGTCGGTCCGGTCCCGCGCGATGTCCGTGACGAGTTGCACGTTCTCCTTCGCGGTGAGGCTCGGGATGAGGTTGTAGAACTGGAAGACGAAGCCGACGTGGCGGCGGCGGAACTCGGTGAGGCGGTCGCGATCGGCGCCGGTCAGTTCCTCGTAGCCGAACCACGCGCGGCCGGTCGTGGGGACGTCGAGCGCGCCGAGGATGTTGAGGAGCGTCGACTTCCCGCTGCCCGACGGTCCGAGGAGCACGAGCAGTTCGCCGCGATGGAGTGCGACGTCGACGCCGCGCAGGGCGTCGACGCGCAGATCGCCCATCACGTAGGTCTTCGTCACGTGCTCGAGGCGGAGCACGACGTCGGCGGCGGGGATCACGGCGCCGCGGTGTACCCCGTACGGCGCGACGGCGCGACGCCCGGCGCTGGCGCGCGCGGACGCCTGCGACTACGAGAGCGGCATGCATGGCATGCGGCACGGGCTCTGGATCGCGGCGCTGGCGCTCGCGGCGTGCGGCAAGTCGCCGCCGGCCGACGACGTGCGCGCGGCGATCGAGCGCAACGTGCGCGGCGCGAGCGGCGACCCGCGCGGTGACCTGCGGGCGATCACGATCGGAGATTGGCGCGCGGAGGAAGGAGCCGCTGCGCGCGGCGTCGCGAGCGCGTGGACCGCGCGCCTGCGACTCGACGAAGCCGCGGGCGCCGTCGTCGCCACCTTGGGCGACACGAAGGTCGTCGTGACGCTCGCCGTCGCCGGCGACGAACTCGCGTTCGAGGGCCGGGTCGTCGCGGAGCACCTCGGCGATCACTGGGAGATCGACGCGACGACCACGCGCTCCGCGTTGACCGAGCGGCTGGAGCGTGCGCGCGCTCGCGAGGCTCGGCGATCACGTCGAGGCCGGCAGCGCGGCGGAGACCACGCTGAGGGCGTCGCTCGCGGCTGCCGAGCGCGAGTCCGAGGTGGCGCGACTCCGTGCGGCGCTTGCCGTCGTCACCGGTGAACACGGTGCGATCGTCGAACGCGATCGCGAGACCGCGTTCGGGCTGTTGATCACGGCGACGGCGCTCGACGTCGAGGCGCGGCTCGCGCGCGGCACGGGCGTCGACCTGCGCGCGCTGCCCTTGCCCGACGTCGCGGTCGAGTTCGCCGCCGACGATCGCGGCGGCCGGACGGTGCTCGTGATGACGAGGATGCCCGCCGGCGCGCGCACCGTGCTCGGCGAGGGCGGCGTGACGGTGCGCGCGCTCGAGCGCGACGAACGTGCGGCGATCGACCGCGTCGTCGCGCGCGCGCGCGAACTGCAGGCCGCGGCGCCGATGCGGTGCGAGCTCGAACTGCTCGACGCCCTCGCGCGCCGCGCGCGGGAAGAGGCGGCTTCGCTGGTCGCGATCGTCGGACTCGTGACGCTCGGCGATCGCAGCTTCCCGCAGGGACGCGGCATCCTGGCGACCCGTGACGGCGAGACGCCCACGACGAACTGGACCCGCGACGTGCTCCTCGTGCGCCCGAACGATCCGGTCCTCGCGCGGGGATTGTGGTTGCGCGGCGGCAAGGTCGCGAACGGGCCGCTCGAAGTCGTCGTCAACGGCGTGCATCGCGTGTCGATCGACGCGATCCCGGCCGGCGGCGCGGCCGTCGTCACGTGGGCGTCACCGATCGACGTGATCGAGATCGCGTTGGCGACCCGGGCGGGCGCGAGCACGCAGGGGCTGTTCCTCGTGAAGTGAGCGGAGTTCGCGGGGCTCGCGGTTCGTCTCGTGCGGCCTCCGCAACGGGTTCCGCATGACGACCAGCTCCGCGACCGCGCGTTTCGTCCCTCTCTCGATCACCCTCGCGCTCGGTGCGGCCGCTCTCGCCCAGGAGTCGGTCCGCGACCTCGAGCGCCCCGGCGAGAACCACAAGCACCTCACGGTGAACACCGTCGACCGCTGGCGCTTCGAAGGCCACGCCGACGAAGTGATCCGGTTCGACGTCGCGTCGAGCGACTTCGACCCGGTGATCGCGCTGGTCAAGGTGGTCGAGGGCGATCGCGACGAGGTCGTGCTCGCGGACGTCGACGACGACGGCAGTCGTTCCCACGCGCTCGTGCGCCTTGCGAGCGCCGGTCGCTACGCGATCCTCGTGCATGGTCCGAACGCGCGCGGCGGCGGCAACTACCGGCTCTATGTCGAGCGACTGAAGAGCGTGCCGATGCAGGACGGCGGAAACGTGTGCGAGGGCCGCCTCGACGACATGGGCATGGCGCATGTGCGCTTCCTCGCGCAAAAGGGCGAGACGGTCGTGCCGCACGGCGCGGGCGTCGTCGAGTTCATCGATCCGAAGGGGCGGAGCCGGATCGGGTGGGAGGGCTGTCACGACGTCGAACTGGACGGTGAGCACTACGTCCGCGTGCACGGGGCGCCGGACGCGGGGTTTCGCGTCGGCGTCGAGCGCGCGCGGGTGCGCGACCTCGGATCCGACGCCGAGCGCGCCGACTCGTTGAGCGCGCACGGCATCGACGAATGGCGCTTCGAGGGCCGACCCGACGAGTTCCGCCGCATCGTGCTGCACGGCGAGCGCATCGCGATGCGCGTCATCCCGCGCGACACCGCCACGGGCCTCGACGAGCGAGCGCCGCTCGTGGTCTTGACCGATCGTGAGAAGGGCGGCGTGCGACGGCTGGCGGTCGTGCTCGGCCGCGACGGCGGCTACCGCGTGCAGGTGCTGTCGCGCTCGGGGTCGTCGATGGAGTACCGGCTGCGTTTCGACGTCGACGCGGAACCGCTCGCCGTCGCGCAGCCGGCGGATCGCGAACTCGCCCTCGGCGCGTCGGAGTTCTTCGCGTTCGACACGACGCCCGGACAGGTGTTGCGCGTCGACGTCGCCGCCGACGCCTTCGATCCGCTGGTGCGGTTGACCGCGGCCGACGGCCGCCCGATCGGCGAGAACGACGACGGCGGCGGAGGACTCGCGAGTCGTCACGGCTGGTTCGTCCAGCGCGGTGGCCTGGTGCGCGCGCAGGTCGCGTGCGTCGGCGACGGCGGGGGCGGGCGCTATCGCATCGCGCTGAGCGACGTGCTTGTGCCCGCGTTGGCGATCGGAGCGGCGAAGGACGGCACGCTCGGCGACGGCGCGACGGAGTACTGGCACCTGGACGGCAGGACCGGGCAGTCGCTGTTCCTGTCGGCACGCTCGGCGACCGCCGACCTCACGGTGACGCTCATCGACCCGTACGGCGTCGTGGTCGGCAGCGACGATGACTCGGGCGCCGACCGCGACGCGCTGTTCGCGACGCGGTTGTCGCGCGACGGCCGGCACACCGTGGTCGTCACCGCGCGGAGCGGCCGCGGCGCGTACTCGATCCAGGCGATCGATCCGTCCGCCGTGCGTTGAGCGGGCCGATCCGCGAGGATGCGGGGCATGCGTCACGCTCCGCCGCTCGTCCTTCTCGCCCTCGCCGTCGCCCTGCCCGCGCAGGAGCGCGGTGCCTGGACCGATCTCTTCGACGGCAAGTCGCTCGCCGGTTGGGCGCAGCGCAACGGCACGGCGACCTACGCGGTCGAGGACGGCGCGATCGTCGGGACGACCGCGCAGGGCAGTCCGAACTCGTTCCTCTGCACCGAGCGCTTCTTCGGCGACTTCGAACTCGAGTTCGAGGTCAAGCTGTTCGACGACGCGCTCAACTCCGGCGTGCAGATCCGGAGCTGGTCGTGGCCCGAGCACGAGAACGGGCGTGTGCACGGCTACCAGGTCGAGGTCGCGACCAACGGCGAGGCGGGCTTCGTCTACGACGAGGCGCGGCGCGGCTGGCTCTCGACCGATCGCGACGACCCGCGCGGGCGGGCGGCCTTCGTGTCCGGCGCGTGGAATCGCTACCGCGTCGTGTGCGTCGGCTCGGTGATCAGGACCTGGATCAACGAGATTCCGGTCGCCGACCTGCGCGACGACTGGTCACCCGCGGGCTTCATCGGGCTGCAAGTGCACTCGGTGTCGGGCGATCCGCACTGGAGGGTCGCGTGGCGGAAGTTGCGCATCCGCGAAATCGGCGACGGCGGCGGTTGGAGTTCCTTGTTCGACGGCAAGACGCTCGCCGGCTGGCGCGTCAACGAGCATCCCGACTCGGTGTCGGTGAAGGACGGCGCGATCGTCGTGCACGGCGAGCGCGCGCACGTCTTCTACGACGGCCCGGTGTGCCGCGCCTCGTTCCGCAACTTCGAGTTGAGCGCCCTCGTGCGCACGAAACCCGGCGCCAACTCCGGCCTCTACTTCCACACGCGCTTCCAGGACGAGGGTTGGCCGAGCCAGGGCTACGAGGTCCAGGTCAACAACACGCAAGCCGACTGGCGCCGCAGCGGCGGGCTCTATGCGATCGCCGACGTGAAGGAAGCGCCCGCCAAGGACGACGTCTGGTTCCTCATGGAAGTCCGCGTCGAGGGCAAGCACGTCGTCGTGAAGGTCGACGGCAAGGTGACCGCGGATTACGTCGAGCCCGACGGCGTCGAGCGTCCGGACAATCTGAAGGGCCGCCTGCTCTCGCGCGGCACCTTTGCGCTTCAGGCGCACGACCCGGGCTCGGAGGTCGCGTTCAAGCAGGTGCGGGTGCGCTTGCTGCCGGAGTGAGGGGCGGGACCATCCGACCGAAGGCGCCGGATCAAGAACCCGATCTCTTGGAGCCGGAACGCACCACGATCCAGATGGAAGAAGTCGTCAATGCCAGTCCAAGAACCACGAGCAGGTAGTGCGGCCGTTCGCGTTCGAAGCGAAGCATCGGCACGCAGACGGCACCAAGGAGGTGGAACGAAACGAAGAGGGCAGCGCACAGGAGAATGAGCCGGGCGCGAGGTGAGGCGAGCAGGCCATTCGAGTCCATCCCGACGCGGGGAGGACGAGGCGCCTGGGATTCACGGACCGGACTCTCACCCATACGACCAGCATCCGTGCCGCCAAGTCCACACTCGCGACATCACGGCTGCCGCGCAGAGGCACAGGCCCAGCATGATCTCGTACGGACGGCCGCCGGGCACACGGAGCAGTGCCTGCAGCAGAGCGAGCATGAACGAGATGATGATGACGCTCAGGTACGTCGCTCCCAATCCCTGCGAGAAGGCGAAGACGTCGTGAGGTCCTCTTGCTCCGCCCCAGTCGATGAGCCACTGGTCGTGCGAGCTAGACCAGCGACACGCATCGTGACCGACGGCCGTCGGTACTGGGAAGCCGCAACGGACGACGGGATGATCTGGCATGAACGGCTCATCGAGCCGCGAATGATCCATATTCAATGCAGGAGCAAGGGCCGCGGACTCGGCCTCGGACAAGGGTGTTGTGCGGAAGAGTCCGGCCCAAGCGAGTGTGGTTCCCAGGACCAGACTGGCGAATGCCAGGCGGAAGGCCCTGGGCATCGAGGTGACGATTCCTCGCGATGCGAAGCATGAGATCCCGCACGCTCCCGGTAGCAGGGCGGCGAGGTCGGCGGAGAAGCTCACCGCGAACCAGTGGAGCGGGACCGTGATCATCAGTCCCCACTCGGTCCGCGACGGCGGCGTTGGCTTCCGGAAGGCCGATTCGCCCACGTGCGGATCAGTGGTCGAGGGAGTCACGGTCGGTCCATGAAGCTGAAGCCGCATTCGAGATCAACCAACTGAACCACGCGCGCGGATGCTGGCGGGGTGACGCGATGCGACGGTCGAGGTCGCGGCAGGCGCGCGGCTTCGCGATGCTCCTCGAGAGACAGCCAGACTGCGGCGACCACTCCACCCATCGGCGCCAGGGGGACGGGGCACAGCACGTCAAGGCGCCAACGTTCGATCACCCCAAAGACGAGCACCCCGACCAACCAAGCGATCCCCGTGAGGGCGACCCAGAACAACGCATAGCGATCGGCGTGCTCGCCCCACGGCATCCGGTCACCCGGTTCTTTGGTCATCGGTCGGGCCGCACGTTCGCGGAGAAGGCCGGAGCCTACCGTGCCGGCACTCGCCGCGTTGCCCAGCCGCCGATCAGGGGCCATCCGAGCATCGACCCGTTCAACTCCGCGGCTGCAGGCGCGGCAGCATTGCCAACAACACCGCGATCGCCACAGCCGCGCCGCCGAGGCAGAGCGTCGCCTTCAGCCACTCGCCGAAGATCAAGGCACCGATGCCGGGCAGCGTGGACCAGATCGCGGCGGTGCCGAGCACGGCGCAGAACAACGACGGCGCGAGCGTGCCGTCGGGGCGAACGTCGGGCGTGGCCGCGGCGACCGGGCGCCAGCCGAGGCCGTCGGGGCGGACCTTGCGGAAGAAGGCGCTGAGCTTCGTCATCGGCTCGGGGCGCGTGACGAACGTCGCGATCAGCCAGAGCGCGAGGGTGATGCCGGCGACGATCAGGCTCGTGTACTCGCCGTGCATCCTCTCGGCCTTCGGCAAGGACTCCTGCCACGCCTTCACGCCGAAGAACACGAGCACGGACGCGACCATCGCCGTGAGCTCGCTCCACGCGTTGATGCGCCACCAGAACCATCGCAGCATGAAGACTGCGCCGACGCCGGCGCCGAGCGCGGCGAGGTTCGACCACGCCTCGTCGATCGAGACGTCGCGGACCATCATCCACCAGGCGGTTGCCCCACCGAGGAGCAGCACAAGGGCGGACGCGAGGCGAGACACGAGGACGAGCCGGGCTTCCGAAGCGTCCTTGCGCACGAAGCGGCGGTAGATGTCGTTCACGAGGTAGCTCGCGCCCCAGTTCATCTGCGTGCTGATCGTCGACATGAACGCGGCGAAGAACGTGACGAGCAGCAGGCCGCGCAGTCCGGCCGGCGCGAGTTCTCGGATCAGCATCGGGTAGCCGCGCCCCGACTCCTCGTCGGTCATCGTCCTCAGCTCGGGATGGAGGACGACGGCGACGAAGCCCACCAGGATCCAGGGCCAGGGCCGTACGCAGTAGTGCGCGATCTGGAAGAGCAGCGTCGCCTTCACGGCGTGGCGTTCGTCCTTGCACGACGCCATGCGCTGCACGACGTAGCCGCCGCCGCCCGGCTCGGCACCCGGATACCAGGTCGCCCACCATTGGCCGAGCACCAGGGCTGCGAAGACACCGATCGGCATCCAGGGGTCGGCGGCGTCGAAGTCGGGGAGGAAGGAGAAGATCTGTTCGCCGCCCTCGATCTGCGTCGTCGCCTTCGTGCGCAGCGCATCGATTCCGCCGACGTGATCGACGGCGACCATCGCGAAGATCACGCAGCCGACCATCGCGATGACGAACTGCAGGACGTCGGTGATCGCGACGCCCCACATGCCCGAGAGCACGCTGTAGACGCCGGTCAGCGCGAGGAGACCGGCGACCAGCCAGAAGTCGATCATGGTGCCCGGGGCGACGTCGACGAAGACGGTGTGTCGCAGGACGTTCACCATCGCCTTCGTCACCCAGCCGATGACGAACGAGTTGACGACGACGGCGACGTAGACGGCGCGGAAGCCGCGCAGGAACGCGGCCGGCTTCCCCGCGTAGCGCAGTTCGATCAGTTCGACGTCGGTCAGCACTTCCGCGCGGCGCCACAGCTTGCTGAAGACGAAGACGGTCAACATCCCCCCGAAGGCAAAGGCCCACCAGAACCAGTTCCCTGCGAGACCCTGCTTTGCGATCTTGCCGCTGACGTAGAGCGGCGTGTCCGCCGCGAAGGTCGTCGCGACCATCGACGTCCCCGCGACCCACCAGACCATCGAGCGACCGGACGCGAAGTACTCCAGGTAGCTCGAGCCCGCGCGCTTTTTGAAGGCCAGCCCGATGCCGAGCGAGATCGCGAAGAAGCCGACGATCAGGCTCCAGTCGAGGAAGCTGAGTTCCATGCGAGGCTCCGGATGTCAGCGGCGGAACAGCGCGCGGTCGAGCTCGCCGTTCACGACGACCGAGGTCCAGGTCCGGGTACCGGCGTCCTTGCCGCCGATGCTCGCCCGGCGGACGAAGGGAAGGACGAAGCCATCGACGTCGCGGAAATCGTCGAAGCGGAGTTCGACTTCGGCGTTCGCGGAGGGACCCAGGCGTCCGTGGTAGCTCGCGCCGAGCACACGGCCATCCTCGACGTCGATCCACAGGGTCGTCGTCACGCCGAAAAAGGAGATGGCGACGTCGCGCGCCTTGCGATCGCCGACCTCGCGTTCCCCCTTCGCGACCGCGACGTAGCCGTCACGCCCGCGCGCCGCGAGCAGCGCGATCGGCTCGCGCAGGGCGTTCTTCGCGTGCAGGAGGGCCTGCGAGCCGTCGAAGTCCCAGACCGTGCGCTCGCCGTCCGCGCCGCGGCGCTCCGCGACGAACCCGGCACGACCCGATGACACCAGTGCGACGTGGTACGCGTCCCACCATGACTCGCTACGGATCCGACCGGGCGCGGCGAGCAACAGCGAGGACCCGGTCTTCACCTTCCGTCCTTCGTGCTCCTGCTCGCGTTCGTCACGCATCGCGACCGAACGCAGCGCCTTCAACCGCTCCGCACCGCCGATCGCGTCGACGGCACGGTCGAGCAGTTCGTTCGCGGCGGCGTGCGCGTCGTCGTCGCCTTCGACCGCCGGGTCCGCGGTCTCCATGAAGCGCGCCGGGTCCTTCAGGAAGCCGGTGCGACAGCCGTCCGACGCGAAGATGTAGATGCGCCCGTCGTGAACGGCGAAGCGCTCCGGATCACCGACTCCCGACAGCGGCCCCATGCGCCCGCAACCGCCGCCGAGCTGGATGCACCAGCGTTCGGGGTCGGCTTCGAAGGTCGCGCGGTTCGCGTCGCTCGCGAAGCGGTAGCGGTAGCGACGCAGGTCGATCGTGCGGTCCTCGGCGCCGGGGACTTCCTCGCCGTTGCAGAGCGCGACGGGATCGAGGCCGCGCACGGCGAGTTCCGGCAGCGTCTGGCAACGAACGGCGCCCGCGATCGCGACGGCGATCACGAGCGGACGGATGGAGAAGGCGAGGAGTCGGGTCATGGGTCTCCGCGGACGGGTCGGCGGGGGATCGTCCGGCTCCGCTCGGGACATTCCAGTCCCGGTGGCGGACGATCGCGCGCGCCTTGCGGTGTGTCCCGCAGCGGCCGACACTCCTCTGCCCGCAGCGATCCCCAGCCGCTTCCTCAGTCCTGATGCAGGTCCTTCTCTGTCGTCCCCGCGGCTTCTGCGCCGGCGTCGAACGTGCGATCGAGGTCGTCGAGCGGGCGCTCGCGAGGTTCGGCGCGCCGATCTACGTGCGGCACGAGATCGTCCACAACAAGGTCGTGGTCGACGCGCTGCGGAAGAAGGGCGCCGTGTTCGTCGACGAACTGCGCGACGTCCCCGCGGGCGCCCACGTGATCTTCTCCGCGCACGGTGTCGCGCCGGACGTCTTCGCCGAGGCGGCGCGGCTCGACCTGACGCGCATCGACGCGACCTGTCCGCTCGTCACCAAGGTCCACGCCGAGGCGCGGCGCTTCGCGCAGCAGGACCTGACGATCCTGCTGATCGGACATCGCGAGCACGTCGAGGTCGTCGGCGTCGTCGGCGAGGCGCCCGAGCGGACGATCGTCGTGTCGACGCCGGCCGAAGCCGAGCGCGTGCAGGTGCCCGATCCCGACCGCATCGGCGTGCTCACGCAGACGACCCTGTCGATGGACGAGATGGGCGCCGTGATGAGCGTGCTCCGCCGCCGCTTTCCCAAGCTCCGCACGCCGCGCAAGGAGGACATCTGCTACGCGACGACCAACCGGCAGCTGGCGGTGAAGGCGATGCAGGGACGGGTCGATCTCTGGCTGGTGATCGGCGATCGCGCGAGCTCCAACAGCAACCGCCTCCGGGAGATCGGTGCGGCACAGGGCGTCCCCGCCTGGCTGATCCTCGGCCCGGAAGAGCTTCGCTCGGAATGGCTGCGCGGCGTGCGGACCGTCGGCGTGACGTCGGGCGCGTCCACTCCCGAGGTCAGCGTGACGCGCGTCGTCGATCGACTGCGTGAGCTCGGGGCGACTCGCGTCGAAGAGGTCTCCGGCGTCGACGAGACGGTCGAGTTCACGATGCCCGTGGAACTGCGATGAAGGTGGCGATCTGCCAGATCGACCCGACCGTCGGCGACTTCGACGGCAACCAGCGCCGCATCCTCGCCGCCGCGATGGAGGCTCGTCGCCAGGGCGCGCAGTGGGCCTTGTTCTCGGAGTTGGCGATCTGCGGGTATCCGCCGGAGGACCTCGTGCTTCGCGACGCGTTCCTCGCCGCGCACGACCGTTCGCTCGCATCGCTCGCCGGGAATCTGCCCCCCGACCTGCCGGTGCTGGTCGGGTGCCTCGAACGCAACGCGCGCGCCGCGGAACTCGGGGGGCGCACCTTGCACAACGCGGCGGCGCTCTGCGAGGACGGCATCGCGCGCGTCGTCGCACGGAAGTCGCTGCTGCCGACCTACGACATCTTCGACGAGGCGCGCTACTTCGAAGCGTGGGCGCGCCCCGAGACCAACGTCGTCGTGATCGGCGGCCGTCGCTTCGGCGTGACGATCTGCGAGGACGCCTGGAACGACGCCGAGTTCTTCGCGCAGCGCAGCTACGCCGTCGATCCGGTCGCGCGACTCGCGGCGGTCGGCGTCGACGGGATCGTGAACCTGTCGGCGAGTCCGTGGAACCGCCGCGGTCACGAGGGCAAGGAACGTTTCCGCCACGCGATGCTGCTCGCCGCCGCGCGCCGCCACCGCCTGCCGATCCTGTTCTGCAACCAGACCGGCGGCGACGTCGGCTTCCAGTTCGACGGCGGGTCGATGGCGCTCGGCCCGAACGGCATCGCGTTCCAGCCGCGCTGCTTCGATGAGGGCGTGTTCGTCGTCGACCTCGCCGGGGAATGGCGCCTCGAACCCGTCTGGCAGCCGCTCGTCGAGATGCAGTACCTCGCACTGAAGCAGGGCATCGCGGCGTACTGCCGGAAGTTCGGGTTCCGCGAACTGGTGGTCGGGCTCTCCGGCGGGATCGACAGCGCGCTGGTGGCGACACTCGCCGCCGACGCGCTCGGTGCGGCGCAGGTCACGGGCATCGCGATGCCGTCGAGTTTCAGCAGCGGACACAGCGTCGAGGATGCGCGCGCCCTGGCGCAGAACCTCGGCATCCGCCTGCTCGAGATCCCCATCCATGGCCTGCAGGCGGCATTCGCCGACGCGCTGGCGCCGACCTTCGCGGGGACCAACGTCGGCGTCGCGGAGGAGAACCTGCAGGCGCGCGCGCGCGGCACGCTGTTGATGGCCTACGCCAACAAGTTCGGCGCGCTGCTGCTGACGACCGGCAACAAGAGCGAGTGCGCGGTCGGATACTGCACGCTCTACGGGGACATGAACGGCGCGCTCGCCCCGATCGCCGACCTCTGGAAGACGGAGGTTTGGGCGATGGCGCGGTGGATCAACCGCGAGTGCGAGCGCATTCCCGTCGCGTCGATCGAGAAGCCGCCGTCGGCGGAGCTGCGGCCGGGGCAACTCGACACCGATACCTTGCCGCCGTACCCCGTCCTCGATCCGGTGCTGCGCATGCTGGTCGAGGAAGAGCGGTCGGTGAGCGAAGTCGCCGAGCGCAGCGGCGTGCCGGTGGAGGACGTCGATGCACTGTTCCGCCGTGTCCAGCAGGCGGAGTTCAAGCGCTTCCAGTACGCGCCGACCTTGCGCGTCAGCGAACGCTGTTGGGACGGTCGTCGCGTTCCGGTGAGCCATCGCTTCGCATCGGAGCGCTGACTTCGGGAGTGGACCGGCAGGAGCGCGGTGCGTTCGGGGCCGACCCCCTCCATCCCTCGATTCCTCGAGAGAGCCGAAACGCATGAAGAAGCTTCCGATCCTCCTCTCCGTACTCGCCGTCACCCCGCTCGTCGCGCAGGGCGGACCGACCGCGTCGACCTCGACCGACTACGGCGTGCTCGCGAGCGACGGCACGACGACCAACCTCGACAGCGAAGCCCAGAACACGGCGGTGGGCCGCGGCCTCTCGGTGCGCGCCGTGATCGGCGCCGCCAACACGCGGCCGAACGCACTCGCCGCGACCCTCATCACGCCGGCGATGGCCGGACGGCCGGGGATGCCCGGCACGGGCATCGGCCTGCGCGTCCTGGAGAGCGGCGTGCTCGCGACGACGGACCCTGCCGCGAGCCTGAACTGCGGCACGTCGAACAGTGCACCTGGTGCGCCGAATCCCGCGCAAGGAGCGCACGGCGTGTCGATCAACTTCCCGGTCGCCGCGAACAGCACGGGCCGCGTGTTGGTGATCTGGGAAGCGCGTCAGTCGACGGGCGCCAACGTCAGCGGCTCGATCGACCTCGACGGCGACGGCAACGCGGACTGGAGCGGCACGGGCGCGGCGAACGACCGGCAGTCCTTCCCGGTGACGGCGGGTGCGACCGGCGTCACGGTCGCGATCACGACCGACGGCTCGGCGTCGCTGACCGGCGCCGGCAATGCCGGCTACCACGGCGGCCTGACCGTCCTCTTCCAGCCGTCGCCCGGCAGCCTGACCTGCACGTGGACGGCCTTCGGTCCGCAGTGCGTCGGTTCCCTCGCCGGGTCGGACCAGACGACGCCGCGCGGACTCGCGCTGACGATCGACGTGCGCGGCGCCACGGCCAACACGCATGGTGTTCTCATCGTCGGCACGCAGGCGGCGAACCCGACCCCGCTGCCCGGCAACCTCTGCGACCTGCTCGTCGACCGGCACCGCAGCCACTTCGCCGGTGGCTTCCGCACCGACGCGAACGGCGACGCGACGCTGCGCATGCTCGTGCCCGCCCGCGCGTTCACGATCGACATGCAGGCGCTGACGATGGACCGCGTCGCGCAGGCGATCGGTTCGACGAACGGCCTGAACCTCGTCTGCCGCTGACTCGTCCGACGCTGACGATCAGCGCGGCGTCTGCGGCGCGGTGAACACGCGTCGCAGCGCCGGTTCGAGTTCCTCGTCCGCGAAGCGGAAGTGAGCGGCGAGCAGGCGCGTGGGGACGACCCGCGCGCTGGAGAGCAACAGCGCATCGGCCATCTCGCCGAGCGCCAGTCGTAGCGCGAACGCCGGAGCAGGCAGCCACGACGGCCGGCGCAGCACGCGACCGAGTGTTCTGGCGAAGTCGGCGTTGCGCGCCGGAGAGGGCGCGACGGCGTTGTAGACGCCATGCAGCGTCTCGTCGACGAGAGCGCGCTCGACCACCGCCAGCAGATCGCCTCGCGTGATCCAGCTCTGCCACTGCCGTCCCGAACCGGTGCGGCCGCCGGCGAAGAAGCGGAACGGCAAGGCGATCCGCGGCAAGGCACCGCCGTCGCGCGCGAGCACGAGGCCGATGCGCAGCACGACGCGACGCACGCCGCGCGCCTCGAGCGAGGCGCTCGCGGTCTCCCAGTCGTGCACGAGATCGGGGAGGTAGCCGCTGCCGCGGGCACTGTCCTCGGTCAGCGTCTCGTCGCCGCGATCGCCGTAGATGCCGATCGCGGACGCCTGGACGAAGGTCGCCGGCGCTCGCTCGAGTGTCGCGAGTCCCGCGGCGAGCAGGCGCGTTCCCTCGACCCGGCTGTCGCGGATGCGACGCATGCGCGCCGCGGTCCAGCGACCGGCGGCGATGTTCTCGCCCGCGAGGTGCACGACTGCGTCCGCGCCGTCGCACGCGGCATGGTCGAAGTGACCGATTGCCGCCGACGCGTCGGTTCGCACCAACGGCAGGACTTCGTGTCCGATCGCGCGCAGCCGCGAGGCGAGCGCGCGGCCGATGAATCCCGACGCACCGGAGACCAGGACCTTCATCGCAAGGGCAGGGCGTCGAGCGTCGCCAGCCGGACGACCGGGTACTCGCCGTCGCGCTTCGCGCTCGCGATGACCGTGCGCTCCGCGAAGAACTCCCAGGTCGCGAGGCCGTCCTCGCTCTCGGGTTCGAGGAGCTGCGCGGCGAGGCGAGCGAGCGGTTGGCGCGACGGCACCACGATCGTTCCCGCGGGGAAAGCGCGCGGTCCGTCGCGCCACTCGCCGCGGAGCGTGATCGTGCGATGACCCTGGAACGGTCGCGCAGCGCGATCGCCGGAGGTCGGGACGAAGGAACTCGCCGTCGCGGTCGTGTCCGACGTGAGCTCGCGGAACGCGATGCCGTGGTCGCGCAGGTTCCGCAGCGTGCCCTCGCTCGGGGTGATCACCGCCCAGCCGCCGGCGGGCAGGGGCCGGAACGCGCGCGAGACGAAGCGCGTGCGGATCGTCATGCGTCGCGGCTCGAACTCGGTGCGGCGGACGAGCCGCGCGCGACCGCCCTCGGTGGGGAGCGCGTCCCAGGTGCCCCAGAGCACCTCGCCCTCTTCGCCCTCGGCGAGGATCGTGTCCGTGCCGAAGCCCGGAGTGACTCGTCCTTCCGCGCAGATCCGGTCGGCCGCCGCACACAAGGCGGCGATCCTGGCGCGATCCGCGACGAGTCGATCGAGCGCGGCGAGGACGAACGCGCGCGTGCTGCGGACGCGCACCTCGAAGGGGTCGTAGGCGTAGGCCTCCGACAGCAGGCTGATGCGGTTGCGGAGGCCGACGTAGTTGGTGAGGTAGCGCGGCGTGTGGTCGAACGACGACCACGACGGCTGCCCGCCGCCCTCGACGTTGCCGTAGTCGAAGGAGCGGAAGCCGTGGCGTTCGAGCAGGCGCGCCCGCGTCGCGAGCAGCAGCTCGTTGCGCGCGTACGCGTCGAGCTGCGGGTCGACGTTCGTGCACTGCGAGGTCGCGTAGGTCACGTGGTAGCCGTGCGGCGAGCCGTCCGTCGTATGGAGGTCGAATACGACGTGCGGATCGAAGGCGCGCATCAGCCCGAGCAGTGCCCGGAACTCGGCGGACTCCGCCTTCACGCAGTCGCGGTTGAGGTCGAGGCCGAGCTCGTTCTCGCGGCGGCCGACGCCCTGGATCGGGCCGTTCTGCGACACGCGATTGCGCGGGCTGACCGCTTCGTTGCCGTCGACGTTGTAGTTCGGCACGACGCGCAGATGGCAGGTCGCGGTGATGCCGGCGTGTTCGCCCTGCGCGATCTCGCGGAGCAGGATCTGCACCGCTTCCTTCCCGCAGACCTCGCCGGCGTGGATGTTCGCGACGACCAGCACGCGCAGCGGCGGGTCGTCGGAGGACGTCGCGCGCGACGGCGGCACGTCGACGGCCAGCATGTCCCGGCCGGCCTCGCTGGTCCCGAACCCCTCGATCGCGAAGCGTCCCGGCGGTGCCAAGGCGACGACGGCCTCGAGGAAGGTGCGTAGTTCGTCCGCGGTCGCGGTGGCCGCGAAGCCGCTGCGCTCGGCGGCGGTGACGGGGGCCAGCGTCGCGGGACGTCGCTGCGCCGTGACGGACCCGGCGAGGAGGAGAGCGACGAGCGACGCGACGGCGAGGAGCGCACGCATGCGCGCGGATGATCACGCCCGCTTCACTTCACGTCGAGCCACACCAGGCGATGGTCCGAGGCGCTCACCAACGCGAACCCGGGTTCGCCTGGGGACGGCCAGAAGACGCCGCCGGCGGCGACGCGCAGCGTGCGGCCGGGCAACACGTAGTCGCAGCGCAGATTGCCCGGGCCAGCCTGGTCGTCGAAGTCCGCGGTGTCCGCGTCCGCCGACGAGATGTGCGCGGCATTCTTGCCGAGGTCGCGCCGCGTGGCCTCGACAGCCCCGGCACTGCGTGGCACGAAGGTCCCGTCGATCCGCGGATGGTCGAGCAGCATGCGGATCGGGCGCCCGAACGAATCGCCGTCGTTCGGATCGCTGTTGAGGTCCCCGCAGACCACGAAGTGCGCCCCGCTCGCGAGTCCGCCTCGCACGCCGGCCTCGTCGACGATCCACCGCGAGTCGTCGCCGGAGAGGTAATCGGCCCAGAAGCGGATCTCGTCGTGGTTGCGCCGGCCGTTGCGGTCCTCGTCGCCGTCGAAGACGGGCGGGGTGGGATGGCTGACGAGCAGGTGGAGCGTGCGGCCGTCGGGCAGATGCACCGGCACGTCGACGTGGTCCTTCGATGACAACCTCACCGCCGCCGCCGCGTCCGGCGCGAAGAACCCGGGCGGCATCGCGTTCCCCGGCATCGCCGACCACGGCAAGGCTCGGAAGCTGCGCACGGCGGCCGTTTCGATCGGATGGCGCGAGAGGATCGCGAAGCCGAACTGGCCGGGATGGCGGCCGAAGCCGAAGGCGTCGCCGGGACCGTCGCGTTTGCCGTCACCGTCGAGGTCGAAGCCCGACGGCTCGCCGGTGTTCGACGCCGCGACCCAGCGGTACGGGTACTCGATCGCCTGCTCGCCGTGCTGCGGAACGGCGAGGTAGCGGGAGCGGAACAGGTCGATCGCGACGTCGGTCGGATCGCGGTCGAACTCCTGCAGCACGAGCACGTCGGGTCGCACGCGTTGCACGATCGCCGCGACGGCGGATGCCGCTTCGCTTCCCGCGACGAGCTCGTTGATCAGTGCGGTTGGCGCGTCGCGGTTCAGCGCGGCGTTGAACATCGCGATGCGCACGCTGCGCGCGTCGAACGCGACGTCGCGCGGCGGTGCGGCACATGCGGCGAGCGCGAGAGCGACCGCAAGTCGGCAGGTCATGGTCATGGCCGGTTCTCGAGTTCCTTCAAGGAGCGCTCCAGGTTGCGCCGCGCGGGAGCTTCCAATCGCGCACCCCAGCTCGTCGAGAAGATGCGTTCGCGGGCGAGCATGTCCGCGAGGAAACCCCGGCGGTTCGCCTCAAAGGTCGCGTCGTCGAGGTGCGCGAACTCGACGCGCAGATGGATCACGTTGCGCTGGAACAGCTCCCAGGTCTCCGCCAGCGGCTCGAGATCGAGATCGACGACGGCGCGCGACTCCTCGATCGACGGCGCATGCGGCCTGGTGTCGAGCACCATCCGCTCCACGAGCTGCACGCTGTTCGCCGTCCAGCCGATCGCGGTGAGCTGCTCCCGCGCGAGCGCCGCACTGAGTTCCTCGTTGTCGCTGCGTCGCGGATCGAACACCGCGTCGTGGTACCACACCGCCGCGACCTGCTCGTCGGTCAACGCGTGCTGTCGCCCGAGCCAGAGCATGTGCGCCGGATGCTCGATCCCGTGGTAGCGGCGATGCGGCTCGCAGTAGCGGCGGGTGAGGTCGAGGAGGGGGAGGCTCGGAGTCATCGCCGTGGTCCGGTCGGACTCAACGCGGCATCAGCGCGATCGCCGCAGCGCACAGCGCTTGCACCGCAGCGCGAAGGCTCGGTTCGAAGTCGGGCCAGTACTCCGCGGAGTGGAGCGCGGGGACGGGCGTGCCGCTCGCGCGGTGGCCGTCGAGTCTCGCCTTCGCCGTCGTGCCGAGGCGGAACATGTGGATCGGCACACCGGCGAGGCGCAGGCGGCCGAAGTCCTCGGCGACCATCGCCGGCTCGAGTGCCACGACGGCGTCGTCGCCGAGCTCCTTGCGGAAGGCGGCGACGCAGCGCGCGGTGAGCTCCTGGTCGTTGACCAGCGCCGGCGTGAACTCGGAGAACGCGAGCTCGGGCTCGGGCGCGCCGGCGCTCGCTGCGGCAGCGCGCGCCTTGCGCTCGATCGCGCGCTTGATGTGTTCGTGCACCGCGTCGTCGTAGCTGCGGATCGTGAGTTGGAGCCGGCACTCGGCGTCGATGATGTTGTGCTTGCTGCCGCCTTGGATGGCGCCGACGGTGACGACTGCGGGCGAGGTCGGCGCGATCTCGCGCGAGACGATCGTCTGCAGGTCGAGCACGAGCTTGCACGCGATCGGGATCGGATCGATGGTCAGGTGCGGGGCGGCGCCGTGACCGCCGCGGCCGTGCACGACGACGTCGACGCTCTCGACGTTGGCCATCGCCGGTCCGGCGCACCAGCCGATCGTGCCGGCGGGAAGGTCGGGGATGACGTGCAGCGCGAGGGCGTGGTCCGGTCGCGGGAAGCGCGTGAGGAGTCCATCCTCGAGCATCGCCTTTGCGCCGCCGGCGCGCTCCTCCGCCGGCTGCGCGACGCAGACGAGCGTGCCGCGCCAACGGTCGCGGTGCGACGCGAGCCAGGTGACGCTCGCCGCCACCGAGGTCATGTGCAGGTCGTGTCCGCACGCGTGCATCACGCCCCCGACCCGGCCGTCCTCGCTCTCGACGCGCACTTCCGACATGAAGTCGAGCCCGGTCCGCTCACCGATCGGCAGCGCGTCCATGTCGCAGCGCACGAGGAGCGTGGGTCCGGCGCCGTTCTCCAGCACGCCGACGACGCCGAGTCCGCCGACGTTCTGCGTCACCGTCAGTCCCGCGGCCGCGAGCACCTCGGCGACCTTGCCCGCGGTGCGGACCTCGCGGAACGACAGTTCGGGATGGCGATGCAGGTCGCGATAGAACTCGCGCCAGCGCGGGAGTTCGGCGTCGATCCACGCCGGACCGACCTGCGCCGGCAAGTTGGAGGCGAGCAGCGTGAGCAGGATCGCGCGCGTGCGCATCGCGGCACGATACGGTCACGCGCCGGCGTGAGTCGATCGCGCCGTCGCGTCGTCGCGCAGGGCGGCGAGCAACGCTTCGCCGAAGCGTTCCCACTTCTGCGGGCCGAGTCCGTGCACGGCGAGGAACTCGCCCTTCGTGCGCGGCCGTCGCGCGACGAGTTCGTCGAGCGTCTTGTCGTGGAAGACGGTGTAGGCCGGCTTGCCGGCGGCGATGTCTTGGCGGAAGCGCCGCAGTCGCTCGCGCAGCCCCTCGTCGGCGGGGGATCGCGCGGCGGGGCTCTCGCTTCGGCCGCCGTCGAGGGTCACCGCGCGCGACGCCTTCCGCGAGCGCGTGCGCCCGCGTGCGCCGGGGACGGGTACCAACGGGAGGGGCGGCAGCGTCGCCGCGCGCAGCGCGCGCTTGCCGGCTTCGGCGAGGCCGAGCACCGTGCCGCCGGTCGTGCCGTCGCGGAGCGTGAACGGCCGCAGTTCGAGCAGGCCCTCGTGCACGAGGAAGTCGATCAGCGTCCGCAGATCGCCGACGCGGGCGCCTTGGAACGCGCCGAACGAGGCGTGATCGCAGAGTCCGCGCGCGCGCAGGTCGGGGTCGTCGTCGCCGGCGAGCAGCATCGCGATCTTGTGCGCGCCGTAGCGGCCGTCGAGCGACGAGAGCGCGTCGAGGACCAGGCGCACGGCGTCGGCGGACTCGCCGTCGGGCGGGGCGGCATCGGCGCTCTGCGTGCAGAGGTCGCAGCGGCCGCAGCGCTCGCCGGGCTTGCCGAGGAAGTAGTCGCGGATCCGCGCGAAGCGGCAGCCGCTCCGGGCGCGGGCGTAGTCGATGATCCGCGCGAGTCGTCGCTCGTCGCGTGCGCGCTTGTCGTCGAGTTCCGCGGCGTCGAGCGGCGCCGTGCGCGGCAGTGGATCGACGACGCGCGCCGATTCGCCGTTCACCTCCACGAGGCCGCGCAACTGCAACAGGCGCAGCGCGGTCGCGAGCGGGCCGTTGCGCTCACGCTGGTCGAGCAGGGCGCCGAGCTCGACGGTCGTGCCGCGCGCGGCGACCACACGTTGCCAGAGCCGCGCGACGTCGGCCGGCGCCGGGTTCTGCTGCTCGAGGAAGAAGCGCTGCAGGCGCACGTCGCCGCCGTGTTGGAGGAGGACGCAGCGGGCCGGAGCGCCGTCGCGTCCCGCGCGCCCTGCCTCCTGGTAGTACGCCTCGAGCGAGCCGGGCATGTCGACGTGGAGCACGAGGCGCACGCCCTGCTTGTCGACGCCCATGCCGAACGCGTTGGTGGCGACGAGCACGGCGTCGGGCTCGGTCATGAACCGATCCTGCACCGCAGCGCGCTCGCGATCGTCGAGACCCGCGTGGTAGACCGTCGCCGCGATCCCCGCGGCACGCAGGGCGGTCGCGGTCTCCTCCGCGCCGCGCCGCGTCGAGGCATAGAGGAGTCGCGTGCCGGGCGTCTCGCGGACGAGTTCGATCGCGAGCGGGGCCTTGTCGGCGCGATGCGGCGCGGCGAGGACCTGGAACGCGAGGTTCGGCCGGTCGAAACCGGTCAGGATCTCGAGTGGTTCGCGCAGCGCGAGTTGCACGCGGATGTCCGAGCGGACGTCGGGCGTCGCGGTCGCCGTGAGCGCCGCGATCGGCGGTCGTCCGCAGGACTCGATCGCCGCGGCGAGACGGCGGTAGTCGGGGCGGAAGTCGTGGCCCCACTGGCTGATGCAGTGCGCCTCGTCGACGACGAATCGCGACGGCGGGTGCAGGCGCAGCAGTTCGGCGAAGCGCTCGCCGCGGAAACGCTCGGGCGCGACGAGCAGGATCCTGAGTTCACCGCGACCCAGTTGCGCGATCACCGCCGCGCGTTCGGAGGCGTCGAGTCCGGAGTGGAGCGTCGCGGCGGCGATGCCGCGTTCGACCAGGGCGTCGACCTGGTCCTTCATCAGCGCGATCAGCGGGCTGACGACGAGCGTGTAGCCGTCGACGAGCAACGCCGGGAGCTGATAGCACAAGGACTTCCCCGCGCCGGTCGGCATCACGACCAGCGCATCCCGTCCGCCGAGACTCGCGGCGACGGCTTCCGCCTGTCCGGGCCGGAAGCCGTCGTGCCCGAAGCGCTCGCGCAGCAGTTCGAGGGTCGCTCCGTCCGGGGTCGTCACGCGCGCAGGGTAGCGCGCGCACCCGGCCGGAGTCTCGCCGTCACTGGCGCCAGTAGGTCGAGAGCAGCGCGACGCCCGGCATGTCGATGGTGGTGACCTTGATGTGCGCCACGAGGTCGAAGACGTCGATCTTGCCGGTGTCGCTCAGCGCGACGAACAGGTACGAGGAGCGGAAGGGCGGACCGCCGTTCACGAGCGCTCCCTTCGACGAGTGACTGAGGATCGACGCACCGAGCTGGCCGTTGTACGGCGTGACCTGGTTGGTCCCCGTGCCGGTGTTGAACATCTCGTCGACCGCGACGTCGGCGATCGAGTTGCCCGAGAAGCGATCGTTGATCGGGACCAACGGATCCGAGCCGCCGTACGTCGACGTGACGGTCCAGTCCTTCTGCCGGAACGTCGGTGGGAGTTGGATGCCGTTGCCGAGCTGCTGCGTGATCGGGAGCTGCCCGACGGGCGACGCGGTCATCTCGCAGCGCGACACGATGGCGGTGCCGCCCGCGTCGACGTGGCTGACCCAGAAGCCCGCGATGAGCGACGTGTAGTCGATGGTGATCGCCCTGGCGCGCGCGAACACCGGCCCGACCAGGCCGATCATGTTGTTGAAGCCGATGCCTTTGGTGCCGTCCGGGCCGGACTCGTAGATGGCGACGGTGCCGTTCGCGTTGAGCACGTACGCGTAGTAGACGCCGCTCTGGTTGCCGGTGTTGATGTAGCGCGGCGTCACGGCGAGATCGATCGGGGCGATGATGTTGCCGCTCACGATCTTCTGCACGGTGAAGTCCGCGGCGGAGATGACGGCGAGCGAACTCGCGCTCGCGCAGACCACGCAGATCGCGTCGCCGTCGGGCTGCCAGGCGATTTCGGACGGACCGGCATCGACTCGCGTCTCGCCGACGATCTGGTGGAACGTCGGGCTGCGCGGGTCGGTGTCGACGAACGACACCGAGGCGGAGGCGAAGTTCGAGACCGCCATCAGGCTCAATGACGGCGAGAACGCGATCTGGTACGGATCCGGCAGCCGGATCGTGTCGAGGATCGTCATGCGGTTGCTGTTCAGCACGACGATGCGGCGGTTCTCACGATCGAGCACGTACATGAAGTGCCCGAGCTGCTGGCGCGCGAAGTACGGCAGGTACGCCGGCGGCGGCGGCGGCGAGGGCGGCGGCGGCTGCGGCCCGACGAAGCCGGTGATGGCACGGATGCGGAAGTCGGGGCGGTTGCCCGGATTCAGCAGGTTCGCGCCGCCCGCCGACGTCGGCTCCTCGGCGAAGATCGCCCGCGACGCATTCGGCGGCGGATAGACGAGTCGCGGCGGATTCGGGTGCGGGCTGACCGAGATGCCGTTGCCGGGCGCCACGAGCGCCGTGACCGGATTGACCTGGTTCGCGCCGCTCGCGTTGACGTTGATGTTCGAGTTGTTGAACACCAGGTCGAGCGGACAACCGAGGTGGATGTCGTTGACGGCGCTCACTTGCGGCGGACGCAGCAGCTTGGTGTTGCCGCGCGTGTCCTCGACCAGGGTGAGCGGACCGTTGCTGCCCGCATCCAGCGGACCGCTGCCCGGTTGCAACGGCGGCGACAGGCCGGGCTGGCCGAGGTTCGGGTTGAAGCGCGCGAACCACGTCGTGGCGGGGTCCTTCGTCGGATTCCCGTTCGCGTCGGGCTCGAGGCCGTTGGTGCCCTGGCCGTAGCCGTTCAGGTCGATGATCGCGAGTCCGGGTTGAGCGCCGCCGACGCCGACGTAGATCGCGTCGGGTGCGACCGGCGCGTTCACGATGCCGGGTCCCGCGCCGGTGGTGAAGGCCGTCGACACGTCGTGGCCGAGCAGGCTGACGTCCTTGATGCCGTGGATGCTGCCGGACTGCACCTGCACCGTGATCGTTTCCGTCGACGGCATGTTGTAGGCCGGCCGGATGCGATAGGAGCAGAGGTCCGCGTAGCTGACGGGGTCGGCGTAGTAGAGGATCGAGTACTGCGACGCCGCGACCGTCACGTTGAGCGCGATGCCGCCCGACGGGGGAGTCAGGTTGCTGCGCGTGAAGAACGCGCCGATGTCGACCGGCTGGACCGGCTTGTTGAACGTGATCGAGATGTCGGCTTGCGGATCGACGCCGCTCTGGTTGCTGCCGGGCGAGATCGAGATCGTGCGGGCGCCGGACCAGCCGATGACGTCGGCCGGGGTCGGATCGAGGCCGACGGTCGTCGCGGTGGACACCTCGACCTCGAGGAGGCCGTCACGACCGTCGCGCACCGAGTTCGACACGCGGATCTGGATGACGTGGTCGCGGTCGAGCGGGTCGAAGGTCTCGAAGGTGCTCAGGTTGTTGTCGGTGTCGGCGACGAACACGAACGCGTTCGGCTCGACCATGTCGACGTCACCGGTGAAGCCGCGCGGGAAACCCTGGGCGCGGGAGTCGGCGATCTCGACGTTGTCGCCGTTGCGCTTGACCGCCTCGATCAGTTCGAGCGTGCCGGTCCCGTAGTAGCTCTTGCCCCCGACGAACCCGCGGCCGCGGAGGACGACCGACTCCTCGGTGGTCTTGTCGTAGGCGAGGATCGAGATCGCGGTGGTCAGGCCGGAGGATGTCGAACCCGCCGCGGGGTCCGGCGAGAGGATCGACTCCGGCATCAGCGTGTGGCTGAAGCGGAAGTAGAGGAAGTTGTTGCCGGCGGCGCCGCTCGACAGCAGCGGCGTGTCCGGCAGCACGGCGACCGGCAGCACGCCGTTGTTCTGGTTGGCGTTGGCCTGGAGCGTCGCCTCCGACTCGATGTTGATGATCTCGGTCGTCGGGTTGCCGGCGCCGTCGACCGCACGGATGCGGTAGGGGTAGACCTGTCCCTGGCCGGTCGTGATCTGCTGCAGGACGAACCGGCCCTTGTAGCCGGCCGGTTTCGAGCTGCCGCCGCACGCGGCGAGGGAGAGGAGGGCGAGGACGGTCAGCGTCGAAAAGCCAGTGTGACGCATGGCGCGGATCTGGAAGGGCGACGGGACGACGTTGCCTGACATGGAACGGATGCCCATAGCCATGCCGAGCGGGTGCGCAACGTTGCGACGGAGGGGAAGCTTGCCCGGGTCGGGACGAACCTGCCGTGGCGCCGCGGGATCGAGGGGTCATTCGATCGCCACGGCCGGCGAGGGGCGGCAAGGATAGCCTGCGCCCCGATGAAAGACGTGCTCCGTCTCCGCTCGGCGCGGGCCGCTCCGATCCTCGGCGGAAACCTGCTCCGGTCGCTCACCGAGGTGATCGACGCCGTGCCGGACGGCATCAACCTCGGTCAGGGGGTCTGCGACCTGGATCCGCCCGCGCCGCTCGTCGCCGGTGCCATGGCCGCCATCGGCGGCGACGACCGCCAGGTCTACACGCCGTTCGCCGGGTTGCCCGGGCTACGAGACGCGATCGCGCAGAAGCTCCGGCGCGACAACCAGCTTCCGATCGGGCCGGACGGGGTGGTCGTGACGCCGGGTGCCTCGGGCGCCCTGTTCGCGGCCCTGCTCACCCTCTTCGACCCCGGCGATCCGGTCCTGCTCTTCGAGCCGTTCTACTCGTACCACCGCACGCAGCTGACGGTCGCCGGGCTCGTGCCGGTGCCCGTGCCCTTGGCCGGTCCCGATCATGCGCTCGACGAGACGGCGTTGCGGCGCGCCGTCGGCCAGGGTGCGAAGGGGCTGATCCTCAACACGCCGGCGAACCCGTCGGGGAAGGTCTTCGCGCGCGACGAACTCGCGGCGATCGCGCGGGTGCTCGATGGCTCCCCCGTTGTCGTGCTCACCGACGAGGTCTACGAGTACCTCGTCTTCGACGGGCTGCGACACGTCTCGCCGGCGACGGTCGACGGCCTCGCCGAACGAAGCCTGACCATCAGCAGCTTCAGCAAGACCTACTCGATCACCGGCTGGCGCGTCGGCTACGTCGCGGGTCGGCCGGAACTCGTCGAGGCGATCGGACGCGTCGCGGACCAGGCCTGGGTCTGTGCGCCGCGGCCGATGCAACGCGGCGTCGAGCGCGCGCTACGGGAACTGCCGCCATCGTTCTACTCGCGGCTGCGCGACGAGTACCAAGCGCGACGCGATCGCTTCTGTGACGCGCTCGAGGCCGGCGGCTTTCAGTTCCGCAGGCCGGAGGGCGCCTACTACGTGCTCGCGGACTACCGGCGCGTGTTCGGTGAGCTCGACCCGCACGCCGCGGTACTCGAGCTAATCCGTCGCGCGCGCGTCAACGCGGTGCCGGGGCATCTCTTCCACGCGGACGCGCGCGGCGTGCGGACGATGCGCTTCCACTTCGCCGTGAACGACGCCGTGCTCGACGACGCCTGCGCGCGGTTGCGCGCGCTCGGCTCGTCGAGCTGAGCGGTCAGCGGCCGGACGGCGTGCCGCGGGGCGACTCGAGTTCCTGGACGCGCTTGCGCAGTGCTTCGACTTCCGCGCGATCGGCGGCACGGGCCATCGCTTCGTCGGCGCGGCGAGCGAGTTCGAGGACCGCGGCGACGGCCGAGCGCGTTCCACGGACGAGGAGCGTGCGCTCGTCGACCGCGCCGGTCGTCACTTCGTTGGGGGAGTTCCCGGCGAGGAGTGGCCGCATCTGGACGGAGAACTGCGCCGCCGAGATGTGCTGCAGTGCGAACACGGTGGTCACCACGTCGACGCGATCCGGATGAGCGAAGACCTCCTCCGGCGTGACGAATGCGGCGCGCGAGTCGATCTCCATCCTTCGCGGGCCATTCCGGGAGATCACCTCGGCGATGCCCTGCTCGGGAGCGAGCGGCACGATGTACAGGGCTTTCGTGAAGAGCAGTCGCGCGAGCGTCGGCTCGAGTTCGCTCTCTTGGACGACGAGCCGCGACTGGAGTTTGATCGTGGCTCCGCCGGCGGTGATCTCGGCGGGGTTGTAGAGGTAGTTGCGACCCAGAGCGGTCGCGACCTGGTCGATCAGCGCGGCGATCTCGTGGTCGCCGGCCTCGAAGACGTGCTCGACGGGGAGCGGCGCAAGCACTTTGGGAGCGCTCGGAACGCCGGTGACGAGGACGGTGGTAAGGACGCCCGGTAGGAGCGTCGTGAGCGGATGGAACATGGCTGGACTCCGGCGAAGGGTCTGGTGTCGGGCGACGCAACAGCGTCGCGAACAGCCGCTTCGACGGCGCGCGCGCGAGGTCCTTCCCGCGCGATCAAGCGATGACGAGCAGCAGGTCGCGCGCGTGCACGGCGCGGCCCGCGCTCGCCACGAGTTCGGCGATCTTCCCCGCGCGCGGCGCGCGGACGATCGTCTCCATCTTCATCGCCTCCAGCGTGACCAGCGCGTCGCCTTCCTTGACGTCGTCGCCGGCCTTCACGGCGACCGCGATCACCTTGCCCGGCATCGGCGCGCCGACCTGATCGGGGTTGCCGACCTCGGCCTTGCGGCCGCCTTCGGTCTCCTTGGCGAGCGAGCGATCGACGACGGTCATCGGTCGAGCCTGGCCGTTCAGCGTGAAGTACACCGTGCGCGAGCCGTCCTCGGCCGGTTCGCTCACCGCGTCGAGCCGGATGACGAGGGTCTTGCCTTCTTCGAGTTCGACCCAGACCTCGCGACCGGGCTCGAGTCCGTAGAAGTAGCTCGGCGTGTCCAGGATCGACACGTCGCCGAAGCGATCGCGGAAGCGGAAGAACTCGTCCATCACGCGCGGATACAGGGCGTGGCTCACGACCTCGTGCGGCGCGAACGGGCGGTTGAAGCGCTTCTGGAGCGTTTCGCCGAGCTTGTCGAGGTCGAGCGGCGGGAAGCCGTCGCTGGGATTGCCGCTCAGGATCGGCAGGCCCTTCAGCACCGCCTTGCGCAGGTCCTCGGGGAAGCCGCCGGGCGGATGGCCGAGGTGACCCTGGAAGTACTGCACGACGCTGACCGGGAAGTCGAGCCGGTGCGCGTTCTCGAGCACCTTGCGGCGCGTCGCCTCCGCCGACGCGGCGAGCGAGTCCTGCATGACGAGCAGGTCGTTCTGCACGACGAAGGTCGCGAAGTCGCCGACCATCTTGCTCGACGGCGTGACCTTCGGGATGTCGCCGACGAGTTGGTTGACGACCGCGAACGCGTGCTTCACGTCGTTCCACCGGTCGAGCAGGCCGAGCGACGCGACCTGCGGCCGCAGGTTCGAGTACTGACCGCCCGGGATCTCGTGGTAGTAGACCTCGGCCGTGCCGCTCTTGAGGCCGCACTCGAAGGGTCCGTAGTACTCGCGCACCGCTTCCCAGTAGTCGGCGAGCGATTGCAGGTCCTTGTTCTTCACGCCGGTGTCGTGCGGGCCGCCGCGCAGAGCTGCGATCAACGCGTTCAGGCTCGGCTGGCTCGTGAGGCCGGCCATCGGCGCCAGCGCGACGTCGACGATGTGCGCCCCGCACTCGATCCGTTGCCGCTCGTGTCGTGCGTGTGCAGGTGGATCGGTAGTGACGTCGCGTCGCGGAGCGAGCCGATCAGCAACTCGGCGGCGTGCGGCCGCAGCAGGCCCGCCATGTCCTTGATGCAGAGGATGTGCGCGCCCATCTCCTCGATCCGCTTCGCGAGATCGAGGTAGTAGTCGAGGCCGTACTTGCTGCGCGCCGGGTTGTCGACGTCGCCCGTGTAGCAGATCGCGAGTTCCGCCAGCTTGCCGGTCGTGAGAACGGCTTTCACGGCCACGCGCATGTTCGCGAGGTCGTTGAGGCTGTCGAACACGCGGAACACGTCGACGCCGGTCGCAGCCGCCTCGTCGACGAACGCCTCCACCACGTTGTTCGGGTAGCTCGTGTAGCCGACCGCGTTCGCGCCGCGCAGCAGCATCTGCTGCAGCAGGTTCGGCATCGCCTTCTTCAGGCGGCGCAGGCGATCCCAGGGGTCCTCGTTGAGGAAGCGGTAGGCGACGTCGAAGGTCGCGCCGCCCCAGGTCTCGACGCTGAACAGTCCGGGCGCGAGGTGAGCCG
>JACRLW010000081.1:20407-33204 GCA_016235155.1 Planctomycetota bacterium | reverse complement strand
GAATCCTCGCGTCCCGCGAGGATTCTCCGGACTTCGGACCCATCGCGGCGACTGCGAGTCGAGCAGGTTAGGACTTCGAACGATTGGGTTCGAGGTGGCTTGATGCGCCACCCCAGGCGCCGGTCGTCGTCGCGTCAAGGCGACGCGCAGGCGAGCGCGAACCGCACGGCGAGGGGCGGGCAGAGCCGGGTCATGGAGTTCGTCGTGCGATCACCACCGCATCCATCGGCCCGCTCCGATCGACGCCGGCGAGTGCGTCGCGGACGCGCGCGAGGCAGCGCTTCCAGACCGGCCGCCGCGGGATGCTCGCCGGATCGCCGAGGCTCGCGACGATCGAAAGACCGTTCGAACTCAAGGCGCGCTCGAGCAGCGCGCGCGGATACGGGCGCACGTGGCTGGGATCGAGCCAGAAGGTCTCCTCGCGCTGGATTGCGCTCCTGAACTCCGGCGTGACGACGAGCAGCGTGCCGCCCGGCGCAAGCACGGCGGCGGCCCGCTCGAGCAGGAGCAGGCCGCGTTCGCCGTCGAAGTGCTCGATCACGTGGACCAGCGCGACGGCGTCGAAGCGCGCGCCCGCCGCCGCGAGGCGCGCGAGTGCGTCGTGCAGGTCCGCCGCTTCGACCGCATGCCCGCGAGCGCGGCACGCCGCCACCGCAATCGGATCGGAGTCGATGCCGCGCGGCGCGAAGCCGGCCTCGTGCAGGACGTCGAGCAGCACGCCGGTACCGCAGCCGACGTCGAGCGCGGTCCCCGTCGCCGGCAGCCAGCGCAGGTAGCCGCGCTTCTTCGCACGGTCCTCGTCCGCGTCGACGAAGCCGCGCGCGAGCTCGTGCGACTTGGCGTTCATCCCACGCCGTAGCGCTCGCGCAGCACGCGCAGGTGGTGCAGCTCGTGGCCGGCGACGACGTACACCAGCGCCCGCACCGTGAACGGATTGCCCGAGGCGCGACCGCGCCGCAGCGAGGTCTCGGCGTCGAAGGACTCGAACAGCGCGAGCGTCGCCGCGCGCACCGCGCGGTACTCCGCGACCAGCGAGGCCCAGCTGCGCCGGTCGAAATCGACCGCGGCCATCCAGTCGTCCTGCTCCATCGAGGGCTGGTCGGCCGGGTCCTGGCGCGCGATCGCGAGTGCCCTGTGCGCGAACACGCGCTCGCCGTCGATCACGTGGCCGAGCAGCTGCTTGATGCTCCACTTGCCCGGCGCATAGCGATGCGCGGCGCGCACGTCGTCGAGCGATTCGAGCAGGTCGAGCGTCGCGACCCCCAAGCACCGCAACTGCGCGAGCACGTCGCCCTCGGGGACCAGGTCGACGTAGCCGCCGTAGTAGGTCGCGTACTCCGAGCGCTCGGGACGGGAGATGGGACTCATCGGGTCAGGATCCTCACGCGGTGTCTGGCCCACAGGTACCACGCGGCGATCCCCGTCGCGAGAACCGCGAGACCTTTCAACGCATTGATCTGCTCGCTTGGATCGCTGAGCAGGGCGCCGACGAAGAGCACGGAGACGATCACGAAGATCGCCGGCGTCAGCGGGTAGCCGGTGCAGCGGTACGGTCTCGGCAACTCGGGCCGCGTCTTGCGCAGGCGCCAGACCCCAGCGACCGTCAGCCCGTAGAAGAGGAACGCCGCGAAGACGACGAAGTCGCTGAGGTTGCCGAAGGGCGGCACCAGGAAGATCAACGCCGCGGCCCAGAGCGCCTGCAGCCAGATCGACGCCGTCGGCGTGCCCCAGCGCGGATGCACGCGGATCAGCGCGCGCGGCATGAGGCCGTCCTCCGCCATCGCGTAGAAGCCGCGAGGCGAGGACAGGAAGTTCGGGTTGGCGGCGCCGAACACCGAGAGCGCGACGAGCAACGTGAGACTGTTGCCCCAACCCTCGCCGAACACGCGGCCGATCGTCAGGCTCGCGACCTTGCTCTTGTCTTCGCCGAGTCCGCGCATCTCCTCGAAGGGGACCACGCGCAAGTAGGTGAGGTTCACCGCGACGTAGATCGCGATCAACAGCAGCATCCCGCCGATCAAACCGCGCGGGAGCGCGCGGTTCGGGTCCTTCAGTTCGGCCGCGTTGAAGGGGAGCTGGTACCAACCCTCGTAGGCCCAGAAGATCGCGAGGAAGGTCGCCACGACGCCGCCGAGCGTCAGCGCGCGCGTCTCCGTCACGACGGCGGCGCTCGCCGGATCCGTCGCCCCGCCCGCGACGAACAGTCCCGCGAGTGCCAGGAGCACGAGCGCCGCGACCTTCGCGAAGGTCGACACGTTCTGCACGATCGCCCCGATCAGAACACCGAAGTGATTGACCGTCGCGAGCACGAGGATCATCGCGCAGGCCGCGAGCTTGCCCGGCAGGCCGTTCGTCGCGGCGTCGAGCGGGACGCCGAACCAAGGCAGCACGTACTCGGCGAACGCGCTCGCCAGCGCCGCGATCGTTCCCGAGTTGATCGCCCAGAAGAACACCCAGCCGTAGAGGAAGGCCGGCATCGGCCCCCAGGCCTCGCGCAGGAACGCGTACTGCCCGCCCGCCTGCGGGAACATCGCGCCGAGCTCCGCATAGGCGAAGGCGCCGCAGAGGCAGACGACGCCGAGCGCCGCCCAGAACAGGTGGATCCAGCCCTCGGCCGGCAACTCCTGCGCGATCCCGAGCGGCTTGAGGAAGATCCCCGAGCCGATCACCGCGCCGACGGTGATCGAGATCGCGCTGAAGCTGCCCAGGCGGCGCTGCAACTGGCCGCCGGACTGCGGCGCCTTGGCGTCACTCATGCGCCGGAACGCTAGCGACGGCGCGCTCCGGAGACCGCCGCGATTCCCTGCGAATCGACCTTGGCCTAGCTGCCGCTCCTACGCTGGACTCAGCTGACGCCCGCGACCGCGCCTCGCACTCCGCGATCCGGCCCGCGGGACTCGTTCTCCTGCTCGAGATCTCTGCCCATGAACCACCGTCTCCGTTCCTTCCTCGCTTGCGCGACCTTCGCGTCGGTCGCGATCGCCCAGCGCGCCGAGGATCTCGCCCGCCCCGCGGCGGACTCCCCGCCGGTCTCCGCTTTCCCCGCGATGCGCGGGAGCGAACCCGCCCCCCTCGCGCCCGAGAGCGCGCCCGCACCGCTCGCAGGCGACCTCTACACCACGCCGATCCGCGGCGGCATGGACGACAACGGCTACCGCTACGGCATCTGGGCCACGGGCCCGGCCTACAAGGTCGCCTTCCACGACGGCATGGCGTTCTACCCGGTCGTCGGCGAGCGCTATCCGCGGAACCTGCCGCTGCAGTGGCGGACGACGTCGGTCCGCGTCGGCACGGACGAGCTGCTCGTCGACGGCCGGCAGCCCACGACGAAGGCCACGGACTGGCGCTTCGAGTACGGCTTCGGTGCCGTCGTCGAGGCGTACGACGTGCGCAAGGAGGGCGTCGAGCAGACCTTCGTCCTCGCCTCGCGGCCGCTCGCATCCGGCGAGCTCCGCATCGCCGGACGGGTGACGAGCGAGCTGCTCGCGCCGAGCCGCGGCTTCGCGCACGCGCCGCTGGTGTTCTCCCACACGGATGGCACCGCGATCATCAGCTACGGCGCCGCGACCGCGATCGACGCCGACGGCCGGCGCCTGCCCATGGACACCGCGTACGAGGACGGCACGGTGGTCCTACGACTCGCGGCCGCCGAGCTGGACGCCGCGCGCTTCCCGCTCGTCGTCGATCCGCTGCTCGCGAACGTCATCGTGTCGTTCGACTCGAGCAGCCGCCAGGCGTCGTTCCCCGACGTCGCACGTGACGACACCGCCAACCAGCTCATGACGGTCTACGGCCGCCTCAACGCGGGCGGCGACTACGACGCATTCGCGCGGATCACCGCCGACGACTTCTCGGGGACGACGACGGTCTGGACCGACGCCACCGCGAGCTGGAGCACTCGCCGCTGCGACGTCGCGTTCGTCGGCGGCCCGGATCGCTGGATCATCGTGATCCAGCGCGACTTCCCGGATCCGACCGGCTCGTGGCTCCGCTTCCACACCCGCGCCTCCGCCGACATCGTCGCCTCGACGACCTGGACCAGCCTCGCCGGCTCCAACGGCAACCTCCTGACCGTGCCGGACGTCGGCGGAACCGACGCCTTCTCGACCGGCGACAACGCGCTGGTCGTCTACCAGTCCGACACCGGGCTCGTGAACTCGCCGACGAGCGAAGTGTTCGCTCGGCTGGTCGACGTCAGCGCGAACACGGTCGGCGCGGCGATCAATCTCGAGGTCGGCGCCAACTTCGACCGCGAAACGCCCTCGGTGAACCAGATCTCGGACGGCGGCACGGCGTCGTGGATCTGCTGCTGGACGCAGCTCGACAACACCATCGCGGAGGACGACTGGGACCTCATCATCCGGCGCCTCGACTCGGCAGGCGTGAGCCAGGGCCGCAGCTTCCTCGGCAACGCGTCGTCGACCGTCCACGCGTACATCCCGAAGATCGCCGGCCGCGGCGGCCGCTACGCGGCGTGCTACGGCGAGAGCCCGAATCCGGCGGGTGTGCAGACGAACGGCTGGGCCAACGAGATCTGGGTCCACCGCTTCGACTGGACTGAGTCCTCGTCCGTCGCAGCGTCGCTCCAGCGCGTGCGCGTGCGTGCCGGCGAGGCCGCCGACTTCTGGAACGGCAACATCGCCTACGACAACAACACCGACAGCCACTTCGCGCTCGCCTACCACAGTTCCGACTGGAACGTGTATGCGGCGCGCGTCGGCTACGACGCGGGCGTCTGCGAAGCGGTGACGGTCTACAACACCGCGAGTCTCGCCTTCTCGCCGGGCATCACCTTCGACGACGACGCCAACCGCTTCCCGCTGGTGTTCACCGCCAACGAAGCCGGTGCGCAGCCCAATCCCGTCTACGGGACGCGGTTCACCTACCCGGCCTTCGCTCAGCCGCTCGCGTACGGCGTCGGCTGCGGTCCGGCGGTGATCGGCTCGAACTCGAACACGCACAACCAAAAGCCGCACAGCGGCGCCGAGTTCTTCGAAGTGCGCGCGACCAGCGTGCCGCTCAACGCGCTCGGTGCGCTGAACATCGGCCTCACGGCGGACGGCACGCCGATCCCCGGGCTGCCGGGCTGCTTCTCGAACGTCGGCACGCTGATCGTCTCGCTCGGCGCCTCGGCCGTCGGCGCGACGGCGACGGTCCAGCTCCCGATTCCCGGCGGGATCATCGGGGATCTGTTCACGCAGTACATCTACGTCGACCCGGGTTCGCCCAATCCGATCCCGGTGAGCACGACGCGCGGCTTGCAGGTGTTCATCCGCTGAGCGCCCGCCGCGATTCCGCGGAATCGACCTTGGGGCGGGCGGCGGTTCATCGCTGCGGATCCTCGACGCCCGCGTTCGCGGGTGCGAACTCCACCTGTCGAGGACTCCGACCATGAACCTCCGCTTCCGCTCCGTCCTGACCTGCACGGCGCTCCTGTCCGTCGCCGTCGCCCAGCGTCCCGAGGACGCCGGGCGCATCGACGACGGCAATCCCGATCGCCGCGCTCTTCCCGCCGTCCTGCCCGCCGGCCACCTGCCCGTCGCGACTCCGCGCGAGCAGGTCCCGCTCGCGGGCGATCTCTACACCACGCCGATCCGCGGCGGCG
The DNA here is from genome assembly GCA_016235155.1 of Planctomycetota bacterium. Taxonomy (GTDB): domain Bacteria; phylum Planctomycetota; class UBA1135; order UBA1135; family UBA2386; genus JACRLW01. The sequence goes on along the minus strand of JACRLW010000081.1, from coordinate 27,599 downwards.
CCGACGACCTCGGCCACCGGTACGGCACCTGGGCCTCGGGCCCGGACTACAAGGTCTCCTTCCACGACGGCCTCGCCTTCTACCCCGTCGTCGGCGACCGCTATCCCCACAACCTGCCGCTGAAGTGGCGGACGACGTCGGTGCGGATCGGCGATGCCGAACTGCTCGTCGCGGGTGAGGACCCGGTGACGAGCGCGAGCGATTGGCGCATGGAGTACCGCTTCGGCGCCGTCACCGAGGCTTACGACGTGCGCAAGGACGGCGTCGAGCAGACCTTCGTCGTGCCGGTGCGACCGCTCGCCGGCGGCGAGCTCCGCATCACCGGCCGGGTGACGAGCGAACTGATCGCAGCCGAGCGCGGCTTCGCGCACGCACAGCTGCGCTTCGCGCACCAGGACGGCACGGTGATCGTGAGCTACGGGGCCGCGACGGCAATCGACGCGCTCGGCACGCGGCTGCCGATGGAGACCGCCTTCGACGACGGCTCGATCGTGCTGCGCCTCCCCGCCGATGCGCTCGCGACCGCGCGCTTCCCGCTGGTCGTCGACCCGCTGCTCGGCAACCAGCTCGTGTCGTACGACTCGAGCAGCCGGCAGGCCTCGCGACCCGACGTCGCGCGTGACGACGCGGCGAACCAGCTGCTCACCGTCTACGGCCGCCTCAACGCCGGCGGCGACTACGACGCCTATGCGCGCATCACGGCCGACGACTTCACCGGCTCGACGCTGGTGTGGTCCGACGTCACCGCGAGCTGGAGCACGCGCAACTGTGACGTCGCCTTCGTCGGCGGTCCCGACCGCTGGATCATCGCGATCCAGCGCGACTTCCCCGCGCCGACCGGTTCGTGGCTGCGCTTCCACACCCGCGCCTCGAACGACCTCGTCGCGTCGACGGCCTATGTCCCGCTCGCCGGGTCCAACGGCAACACGCTGTCGATGCCCGATGTCGGCGGCACCGACGCGTTCTCGGCCGGCGACAACGCGTTGGTCGTCTACCAGTCCGACGTCGGTCTCGCGAACTCGACGACCAGCGCGGTCTTCGCGCGCCTGATCGACGTCCGCAACGACACGGTCGGCGCGGCGATCGACCTCGAAGCCGGCGTGAACCTCGACCGCGAGACGCCGTCGGTGAACCAGGTCTCCGACGGCGGAGCCGCATCGTGGATCTGCTGCTGGACGCAGCTCGACAACTCCATCGCGGAGGACGACTGGGACCTCATCATCCGGCGGCTCGACTCCGCCGGTGTGAGCCAGGGTCGCAGCTTCCTCGGCAATGCGGCGTCGAGCGTGCACGCCTTCGTGCCGAGGGTCGCCGGGCGCGGCGGCCGGTACACCGCGTCGTACGGCGAGAGCCCGAACCCCGCCGGCGTGCAGGTGAACGGTTGGGCCGACGAGATCAGGATCCACCGCTTCGACTGGAGCGAGTTCTCCGCGTCGCCGGTCAAGCTCGACGTCGAACTCGTGCGCGCCGCCGGCGCCGCCGCGTTCTGGAACGGCAACATCGCCTACGACAACATGACCCACAGTCACTGGGCGCTCGCCTACCACGGCATGGATTGGAATGTCTATGCGGCGCGCGCCGGCTTCGACGGCGGGGTCTGCGAGTCGGTCACGGTGTACGACACGGCGAGCCTCGCCTTCTCGCCCGGCATCACCTTCGACGACGACAACAACCGCTTCGCGCTGGTGTTCACCGCCAATGAAGCCGGCGTGGAGCCGCGGCCGGTCTACGGCACGCACTTCACCTATCCGGCCTTCGCGCAGCCCCTCGCCTACGGGCTCGCCTGCGGGCCGGCGCTGATCGGTTCGAACTCGAACGCGCACGGCACGAAGCCGCACAGCGGCGCCGAGTTCTTCGCCGTCCGCGCGATCAACGTCCCGGCCAACGCGCTGGGCGCGCTCAACATCGGTCTCGCCCCCGCCGCGGACCCGATCCCGTTCCTGCCGGGTTGCTTCTCCAACGTCGGAGCCCTGGTCGTGTCGCTCGGCGCCTCGGCGACCGGCACCGTCGCGACGATCCCGCTGCCGATCCCAGGCGGCGTGATCGGCGACGTGTTCGTGCAGTACCTCTATGCCGACCCGGGTTCGCCGAACGCGATCCCGGTCAGCACGACGCGGGGGTTGAGGATCTTCGTCCGCTGAGCGCGGGCGTCAGCAGACCTCGCCCGGCAGCACACGCACGGCGTCGGGCGACAGGTCCCTGGGGAGCGCGAGCGCCGCGAGCGCTCCCCCATCCTCCAGCGGCTCCGGCGGCAGCATCACGGTCGCGAGCACGCAGTCGCGGAGACCGTCGCAGAGCTCCGCGGGCACGGGCGAGGACTTCACGGGCCACATCGAGTGGTAGAGGTCCCAGGCCAACACCACCTGCTCCGCGGGCAGAGTGCGCCGGTCGAGCTCCCGCAGCGCGAAGATCCGCTGCGCTGCGTCACTGAGTCGTTGCGGATGCGCCGCCGCAAGCGGATCGAACGACAAGAGGATCGAACCCGGGTGCCACTCGCGGTTGTCGTCGGCGAAGTGCGCGTGGTTCACCTGCACGATCGCAGCGGGGACGACGACGCCTGCACGGCGCAGGCGGTGGCCGAGCCGCTCCGCGCGCGTCCGGAACATGGGCCAGCCACGGTGGAGGACGACCGCGATCAGCGCCAGCAGGAGCGCCCATGCCAGGTCCTCGGCCGGGGGCTCCTGCCCGCCGGATGCCGCCAGCCCGATGCGGACGACGTGGATCGCAACGCCGCAGAAGGCCGGAATTTGGAGCAGCCAGGCCATGTCGGCCCACGACAGGCCGGCGTCGTCCTTCGCGAGCAGCTTCTCGAGCTTGCGCTGCTTCTCGAGTTCGGTGAGTCGATCGCGGATTGCGGCGTGATTCACGGCTTCGCCTCCCACGGCATCGCCGCGCTCAAGCTCTCGCCGCCCTCGCCGTAGAGCAACGGCTGCGCGACGCGCACATGACCCGGGGCGCGGTTGCCGGGATCGAGGAACACGAAGAGGAGGCGCGAGGTCAGGCGCTCGTCGGGCAGGAGGCGCGGAGGGACGACGAAGCGCGCGAGTTCGAGCCCCGCGCCGATGGCTTCGGGCAGGGGAACCCGGCTGCCGCAAAAGTGCGCCGGGTCGATGTCCGACTTGATCGCATCCACGAGATCCGCGAGCGGGCCGGGCACCTCGGACCGTCGCTCGACCATCGCGCGAAGACGCGCGCCGGCCTCGAGCACGCGCCGGAACGACGCGGGATCCGGTGCAAGAGGCGAGAGGACCGCCGACACGTTCCAGACCTCGAGATCGTCGAGCGTGCTGTCCAGGCTGCGGTGGACGATCGACACGGGCACGAGGATCGCGCGCCGGTAGAGCCGCACCGTGGCTCGGACGTGACGGCCGAACGCGAGGTCCCGCGCCACGAGGAGCAGCGGCGCCAACGCGGCGGCGCCCCACAGCACCGGGCCGCGCGTGAATCCCGCGACGACCAGCGCGACGGCGATCACCGCGACGAACCCGAGTTGGAGGTGGACCCCGCGCAACGCCGCCTTCGGCGACCCGAAGCCTTGCGGCACGCCGCCGAGCCAGTGCCAGATCGCGTGGTCGCGCACGACCGCCATGCGTGCGCGCTGTTCCTGGAAGAGGAGTCGGAGTCCTGCCTCGTCGGTCGCCGCCACGACGTGCAGGGGCGGCCCCATCCGATCGTCCGATGCCATGCGGCGCGGATGGTGCCGAGCGCCGGGATGGCTTTCAACCTCCCCGCGTCACCGCGCCAGCGTGTAGTTCCCGCCCGACTCCTTCGCGATGCGCTTCATCATCGCGCTGTCGGTCCCGATCGAGATGCAGTGGATGCGGATGCGGCGGGCGCGGTTCCAACGCCCGACTTCGTCGGCGAGGGCGGTCGGGTCCTGGATGAGACCCGCGCTCGGGGCGCCGTCGGAGAGCAGGTAGATCGTGTCGACCTCGGTCTCGGCGAAGGCGCGCTGCAATGCGCCGTGGACGTTCGTGCCGCCGCGCGGCTGGAGAGCGGCGAGCTTGCCGAGCGCTTCGGCGCGCGTCTTGTCGAGCGCGGGGAGCATCTGCGCGAGGATCGGGTCGACGCTCGTGTCGAAGGGGACGACGTTGAAGCGGAACTGCTTGGGGATGTTCTCGAGGACGAAACGGAGCTGCTGCTTCGCCTCGTCGAGACGGCTGCGCGCGCCGTCGGTGCCGACCTTCGCCGCCATGCTGCCCGACACGTCGACGACGAAGACGACCTTGTCGCTGACCAGCGGGATGCCGTAGTAGGTCGAGGTCGCGGCGGCGTCCGCCTTGCCCGACCTGGAGGCGGGACCGGCCGCGCCGTCGGGGATCAGCACGAAGTTCGCGCCGTGTTCCTCCCACCACGCGTTCCAACGCGCCGCCTGGTGGAAGCGCATCGCGGTGAGCGACTGCAACACGTCGAGCACGTCTTCGCGCAGGCGTCCCGACTCGAGGTCGAGGCGCGCGATCAGCAGGGGGATCGAGCCGGCGTCGCGCACCTTGCGCGCGAAGTCGTAGGCCGCCGCGCGGATCTCCCACTCGGCGTGCTCGAAGTCCTCCCAGGCGCGCGGCAGGGCCGGACCATGACGCAACTCGGCGAGCAGATCGAGCAGGGTCGCGTGCACGGCGGCGTCACGCGCGTTGTCCTTCTGGTCGAGCAGTTCGAGCAGTTCGCCGGCCCATTGCGCGTTGCGCGGCATGACGGCGTGCAGCGCGAGCACGACCTCGAGCCGTCGCGCGTCGAACTTCGCCCGCACGAGCTTCCGCAGCTCGGCGGCCGCGTTCTTCGACCCGCGGCGCGCGATCGCCTGCAACGCGACGACCGCGACATCGACATCCTTGCCCCTCGCGAAAGCGAGGAGGTCTTGCACGACGTCCTGACCCTTGTCCAGACCCTTGCTCCGGCCGAGCACGCGCACGCCCGTGCGGAGCTCGGCGACCGACTCGCGGCCGGCGAGTTCGCGGCGGAGCCAGGCGACGAAGCCCTGGTCCTTCGCGGCGTCGTCGATCGCGCCGACGAACGCGCGACCGCCGCTGCTCTCGCAACGGGCGACGAACTCGAGGACGAGCGCGTACGAACTCTCGCGCAGGAGCCTGGTCGAAGCGCCGAGGAGATCGTCGAGGGCGGCGACGTAGATCGCGGCGTTCGAGCGCTTCAGCAGCGGTTCGAGGCGTGCCAGCGCCTCGGGATGCTTGCGCTTCGCGAGCTCGTGCACGCAGCCGGCAGCGAGCATGAGGTCCTGGTCGTTCGCGTTCTGGAGCAGCGCGTCGAGGAAGTCCTTGCGGTCGGGCTCCTTGCCGAGACCGCGCAGCGCGTTGCGGCGGTCGATCGACGTGCCGGTACGGAAGACCTCGAGCAGCGCCGCCTTCGCCTGGGGATCGGCGACGCCGTTCAGTGCGAGGATCGCATAGGTGCGCGCGTTCGCGGCAGGCGCATCGGCGCCGCTGCCGAGGGCGACGACCCGCAACCGCGCGACACCGATCGCCCCTTGATTGCCGAGCCCGTTCGCGGCCGCGCTGCGCTCGGCGTAGGGACTGTCCTTGTCCTCCAGCACGCGGCCGAGCGTCTCGACGACGCCGTTGCGCACGCATTGCCCGAGTGCTTGGAGCAGCGCGACGCGATAGCTCGCCTCCATCGCTCGGCCGAGTTCGCGCAAGAGGACGTGCGTGACCTCGTCGTCCTGGTGAGCGCCGAGCGCCTTGGCCGCCGCGAGGCGATCCGCTTCGGGTTTCGCGCTGACTTCCGCGAACGACTCGAGCGCACGCGCGGCCGGCGCAGGCGCCTGCGCCTGGAGCGTCGCGAGCGGTCCTGCCCACAGCAGGACCAGGGCGAGTACGGAGCGTCGGCCCAAGGTCGGCATCGCGTCGGGAGGGGCGCGCGGATGATAGCGAGCACCGCGACTACCGCGGTCCGCCCCCGAAACGGGCGAGGGACAAGAAGCCGATCGGCAAGGACGAGCCGCCGTCGAGCGCCAGGTCCGCGAGCGCCTCGCCGATCACCGGCGCGAACTTGAAGCCGTGGCCCGAGAAGCCGCAGGCGAAGACGACCGGCGGGTAGGACGGATGGCGATCGACGACGAAGTGGCCGTCGTCGGAGTTCGTGTACATGCAGACCTGCGCAGCGAGCAGCGGGCCGTCGGCCTCGGGCAGGAAGCGCGTGAGTCCGTCGTGGATCCGCGCCTCCTCCGCGGCGCGGAGTGCTCGGTCGAGCGCGTCGGGGTCGACGACCGGGCCGGGCGCGTGGTAGCCGACCTTGAGCCCGCTCGGCCCGGCGAACACCGCGGAGGGCAGCGACGGGAAGCCGTACCAGCAGCCGCTCGCGCCCGGTGTGTCGTCGTCGATCAGAAAGCACGGGAACGCACCGTACGCGAACAGCGCCGGCCGCTGCGGCCGCACCCAGCCGACGCACTGCCGCGTGACCCGCAGGCGCAGCCCGCGCTCGGCGAGGAAGCGCGCGCTCCACGGACCGGCGGTGATCACGAGCCGCGCCGCGCGGTAATGGTCCTTGTCGGTGAAGACGTGCACGCCGTCGCCGGTGACGTCCCAGCGGACGATCCGCTCGCGCGCGCGCAGCACGGCGCCGTGCTCCAGCGCGTCGTGCGCGAACGCGGCGACCGCGCGTTCACAGAGCAGGAAGCCGCCCTGCGCTTCGAAGAGCACGTCGAAGCCGGACGGCACGCGCAGCGCCGGCACGCGTGCCGTGAGTTCCTCGCGCGCCAGCGTCGCGAGTTCGAGGCGGTGCGCCTGCGCCGCGCGCCGCATGCCCGTGACGAGCACGCCGTCCGGCGGTCCGGCGCAGACGAGTCCGGTCTGGAAGAGCAGCGCCGTGCGCGTGCGCGCCTCGAGTTCGTGCCATGCCGCATACGCGCGCTCGAGCAAGGGCACGTAGTCGGGGTGCTCGTAGTACGCCTTGCGGATCAGCCGCGTCTGTCCGCCGCTGCTCCCGAACGGATGGGGCACGTCGAAGCGCTCGATCCCGAGCACGCGTGCACCGCGCTGCGCCAGCGCCGAGCACGCCGCCGCGCCCATCGCGCCGACGCCCGCGACGATCACGTCGAAGGTCGCAGTCATGTCCGCGCGATGCTACGTCGCCCGGGCACGCCGACCAGCTTGCGTGGTGTATGTCCGATCGTGACGATGCCGCCCGACCTCGAATCAACCCGGACCTGAGGACCGATGATCGGCCACGCCAAACGTGAGAT
>JACRLW010000081.1:0-20384 GCA_016235155.1 Planctomycetota bacterium | reverse complement strand
AACGTGAGATGGTCTGTTGCGCGGAGCCCGCGCGGACAAGAGCTCCGATCACCGCACTCGTCGCCTTGCTGTTCGCGTCCGCGGTCGGTCGCACGCAATCGTGGTCGATGGTCCCGACGAGCCTCGCGCCCGCGCCGCGCGGCAACCACTCCGGTGCGTACGACATGGCGAGGTCGCGTTTCGTGATCTTCGGAGGACAGGCGTCGAGTCGGCTCGCGGACACCTGGGAGTTCGACGGTGTCGTGTGGCAGCAGCGTTTCCCGTCGAACTCACCGTCTCCGTCGTGGGGCCACGCCATGGCGTACGACCCAAACCGCGGTCGCTGCGTGCTGTTCGGCGGTGCGACGGGCGCTGGCGACTCCAGCGCAGTCGACGAGACCTGGGAGTGGGACGGATCGAACTGGACGCGGTCGCTCCCGCCGATCTCGCCGACGGGGCGTCTCGGTCACGCCATGGCGTACGACTGGTCGAACGGACGCGTGGTGATGTTCGGTGGTCGCAACGCGGGGAGCATCCACGAGAACGACACCTGGGCCTGGGACGGAGCCAACTGGACACTCCTCGCGACGACGGGTCCGACGCCGCGGTGCTGCTTCGACGTGGCTTGGGACTTCACGCGATCGCGCATCCTGCTGTTCGGAGGGTGGAATGCCGGCAACCTCGGCGACACCTGGGACTTCGATGGCGTGTCATGGCAGCCCCTGGCGACGCCGATCGCCCCGACTGCGCGTTGGGGCCATCGGATGGCGGACGATCTTCCTTCAGGCGTCATCGTGCTCTTCGGCGGGATCGTGGGGCCGAACGAAACCTGGGAGTGGAACGGCACGGGGTGGAGCCTCCGATCGACGGCTGCGCAGCCCGCGTTGATCAACACGGCGTTCGATTTCGACTGGCGGATCGGACGGCCCACGATGTTCGGAGGTTCGACCCAAGGCTTCGCGGACCGCGCCGCCACGTGGACCTACGGCAACCCGGTGCCGGCGACCGTGCGCGCCTACGGCAGCGCCTGTCCTGGGCCGATCGGGACGCCGCAACTCGGCGTTTCGGGAGGAGGATTGCCGTGGATGGGCCAATCGTTCGTGCTTCAGGTCAGCGGGGTGTCCCCGACCGCAATCCTGCTGTTCGGATGGTCGGACACCGCCTTCGGTTCACTCACCCTGCCGCTGCCGCTGGCATCGCTCGGCGCTCCGGGCTGCTCCTTGCTCGCCAGCCCCGACGCGGTGTTCGGCGTCGTCGCGATGCCGATCGCCACGTTTCCGGTGACGGTGCCCTATCTGCCGCCGGTCGCGGGGCTCACGTTCTTCGCGCAGAGCGTCTCGCTCGACGTCGCGGCGAACCAGCTCGGGATCACGACCTCCAACGGACTCGCGATGACGATCGGCTGGCGGTAGTGCGCGCCCTGCGACTCACCGGATCGGCAGTTCGAAGTCCGGCGCCTTGCACACCTGCCGGCGCTTCAGGCAATAGGGCAGGCTCCACAGTGCCGCGAGGGTCGCCTTCGCGCAGATCCAGTACCCCCACTTCACCGCGCGGATGTTGTCGAAGAGGCCGATCGTGCCGACCGCGTCGCCGATCTCGCCGCCCTTGCCCTTCTGCTTGCCGCCGAGGCCCTTTCGCAGGAACACGACGGGGAAGGCGAGGACCTTCGACCAGGGCAGGTACTTGAAGGCCCAGAGCCAGAAGTTGCGCACGTGGAAGTAGAGGCTGCGCTTGCCGTGGCGCATGCCGAAGGGCGCTTTGTGGAACACCTCGATGCCCGGCACCATCTTCACGCGGTAGCCGAGGTTGAGCAGGCGCGTGGTGAGGTCGCGCTCGTTGCCGAAGATGAAGAAGCGCTCGTCGTACCAGCCCGCTTCGCGCAGCGGCACGGCGCGGGCCATGCTGCCGCAGCCGCGGAACGTCGCCATGTAGCGCGGCGTGTTCACCGCGGGCGAGTCGCGGTACCAGTCCGGCATCTCCGGCTCGACGACCTTCGGCGAGAGGATCGCGGTCGTCGCCGGCTCGCGCGCAAACTCGTCGAGCATGTCCTGGACGAAGCCCGGCGGCAGTACGACGTCGTCGTCGAGGATGCCGACGAAGTCGCCGTGCGCGGTGGCGAAACCGATGTTGAAGGTCTCGCAGGCGCCGTAGGCGGAGTGCGGCATGCGCACGAGCTGCACCTCGGGGAACTCGGCGAGCACCATCTCCGGCGTTCCGTCGCTGCTGCAGTTGTCGACGACGACGACCTGATCGGCCTTGCGCGTCTGGAGGCGGATCGCCGCGAGGTTGTCGCGCAGGTCCTGCTTGCGGTTCCACACCGAGATGACGAGCGAGACGGTCGGCGCCATTCTCGTGTCGCTCATGCGGGTCCCCTTCGCACCGCCGCGAGCGCCGCCTGGGCGCGCGCGCACGCCGCAGTGAGATCGCCCGGCCGCAGGTCCGCGAAGACCTCGGCGTACTGGATCGCGGGATCCTCGACGTTGACCGTCATCGAGTGGTCGCGGTGCAGGATCTTCTCGCGCCAGTCGTTGTAGGCGAGCTGGCTCGTGAACGCGGACAGCGCGTCCTGCTTCTGCGCCTCGAACGCGCCGACGTCGAACAACGTGCCGCCCGCGACAACCTGGTTGACGCCGAACAGGAGGCAACGGCAGTCGGCGGCGAACGCGTCGTGGACGCCGGCCAGGGCCAAGGCGAGAGCCTGGTGATCGCGGTGCGACTCGGTGAACCAGAACGAGTAGAGCGTCGCCGGACGGATCGCGGTCGCGATCGCGCGAAGCCGCGCGCTCAACGCAGCGGCGTGTTCGGGCAGCTCGCCGTCGGGAAAGCCGAGCGCCTGCACTTCGGTGACGCCGAGCCGTCGCAGCGCCTCGCGTCCCTCGTCGCGACGCAGCGCAGCGACGTCGCCGAAGCGGCCGTCGGGATCACCGCGCGCGCCGTCGGTCGCGTGCACGACGACGACCCTGTGCCCCGCGCTCGCGTGCCACGCGAGCATGCCGCCGCATGCGATCACTTCGTCGTCGGGATGCGCGGCGAGCACGAGGACCGGGCCGTGCAACTGCTCTTTGGGCAGGAGCGGCGGGAAGCGGTGCTCGAGACGCGCGCCGGTCATGATCGCCCGCCTGCGCGGGCGCGCGCGTAGAGCTCGCGGTAACGATCGGCGGCGGTGCTCATCGATGCGAAACGGCGCGGGAGCTTCGCGCGCAACGCGTGCACGCGCGAGGGATCGCCCGCGAATCCGGCGAGCACGTGCGCGAGCGGCGAGGGGTCGTCCACCGCAACGACCACGCCCGCGTCGCCGATGCGTTCGGCGAGAGCACCGCGGTCGGACACGACGACGGGCACGCCGCGGGCGAGCGCTTCCTCGACCACGAGGCCGTAGGTCTCCTCGCAGAGGCTCGGGAAGACGGCGACGTCGAGCCGTCGCGCGGGATGCGGCGAGTCGGCCCGATACGCGCCGTGGCAGGTCAGCGCGACGCCGAGTTCCCCGGCCCGCGAGCGCACGCGCGTCTCGAACGCGGGGTCGAGGAAGCGACCGGCGAGGTGCAGTTCGAGGTTCGCGATGCCCGCGCAGGCGTCGACCAGCAGGAGCACGCCCTTCTCCTCGACGAGATTGCCGAAGCTGCCGGCGCGGAGCACGCCAAAACGGCCGGGCTCGCGCGACTCGTCGCGCACCGGCTCCAGCAGTCCGTGCGGGACCACCTCGATCGAACCGGTCCAGGGCAGGGTCGCCGCGATGCGACGACGACAGTCCTCGCTCGGCACGGTCAGCGCACACGCGGCGGCGAGTTCGGCGCGGAGGTCCTGATCGCGCGCGGCGATCCGCGACCGAGCCGCGGCGTCGTCGAGACCCGGCAGGTCCCTCCGCACGCACGGCGCGCAGGGCACGCGCGAGGTTCCGTGCGGACAGACGATGCCCGCCGGCGGACGGCGGAAGAAGCGCGGGCAGGTCGTCCACACGTCGTGCAGCGTCGCGATGCCGGGGATGCCCGCGGCGCACGCCGCGCGGAGGACCGCGGACGAGGTCGTCGCCCAGTGGTGCACGTGCACGCACTCGACGCCGGCGCGAAGGAGCTCCGCGACGACGAGATCGCGCACGCGCGGGCGCGTGACGTCGAGGTCGTACGGCTCATCGCCGCGCCGCGGCACGCGCAGCACGGTCACGCCGTCGAGCGTCTCGCGCAGCACGTCCTCGCCGGCGTGCGGGCGATCGGAGCCGGAGACGACCAGCACGTCGTCGCCCTTGCTGCGCAGTTCGCGCGCGAGCGCTCCCACGACGCGCTCCGTGCCGCCGACGAACTCGGGCGGGTAGTTGCCGGTGACGAGCGCGACCTTCATCTCAGCGCGCGACCTCCGGCGCGAAGATCGCGTCGACGGTCTGCGCGAGGTGCGCGAGCGCCGCACGCTGCTCGCCCGCGTCGTGCAACTCGCGCAGCAGTTTGTCGCGCTCCTGCTTCGCGCGCAGGCGCACGACCTGGTGCAGGTACGGCCGCACCCAGCCGCCGTAGTGCTTGACGTAGTAGGCGATGCGGTTGCGATGCCACGTCACGATCAGGCGCTCGAAGCGCTTCGTCGAACTGCCGACGTGGTGCATCACCTCGGCGTCGGCGACGTAGCGGATGCGACGCCCGCGACGCTTCAGGCGCTTGCAGAAGTCGACGTCGTTGAAGAACAGCCACAGCCGTTCGTCGAGACCGCCGAGGGCCAGGTACTCTGCACGGTCCACCACGCAGCAGGCGCCCGGCGGTTGATCGACGTCGCGCGACGCGAGGTGGTCGAAGTCGCGCATGTGGTAGCGGTCGTCGATCCACTTCCACGGCCGGCGCTTCGCCCAGCTCATGTCGAAGACGAAGGCGGTGAGCAGTCCCGGGAAGCGCATGCACGCGCGCTGCACGGTGCCGTCGGGATTCACGAGGCGCGGCGCCGCCATCGCGTGGTCACGGTGCGTCTCGAGCCAGTCGACGAGGCGATCGAGCGCGCCGGGTCGCACCTCCGTGTCGCTGTTCAGCAGGCACAGCCAGCGACCGTAGGCGGCGAGTGCGCGCAGACATGCGAGCGTGAGGTCCTTCGTGTTACAAGACAGCACGACGACCGAAAGCTAGGGAACCGCGCCCACGTCACCCGCCCTTGCCGCTGCGCTGCAGCTCCTGGAATTCGCGCAGCTTCACCTTGCCGAGTGCGTCCGCCTCCGGTCCGTGCGGCAGCCCAACCGCGGGGAAGAGCTGCTGCCACTTGAAGACCGCGATCTCTGGGAGATCGGGCTTCGAGGCGTCGACGACGCGGAACCAGTACGTGGTCGGGCCGAAGCCGGAGAACATCGCGTTGCCGGGAGTCCACGAGTCGCCCGCGCCGAAGATCCCGCCGGCGAGGAAGAACTTCGGGTCGAGACAGAGCTCGACGAGGAAGCGCGCGCAGGGTCGAGGCAGGCGCAGGAGCGGCTTGCCGTGACCGGCGCCGAGATCGACCACCGCGCGGTGAGGGATGCGCTGCGATCGCCGGCGCACCCAGGCGCTCGACACGAGCTTGCGGGTCAGGTCGTAGACGCACGCGCCGAGCGGCCCGTACCACTTGCGGTAGTAGAGGCGCCGGCTGCGCCAGTACCGCTCCATCTTGAGTTCGTTCGCCGTCTGCCCCGAACGGTCGAAGAAGTGCACGACCTCGGCGCCGCCGATCTGCACGATGCGCGCGCGCGCCTTGCGGATGCGCACGGAGAGGTCGGTGTCCTCGAAGTACAGCGGGAAGCGTTCGTCGAAGAAGCCGATGCGCTCGACGAGCTCTGCGCGCATCAGGAAGCAGCAGCCCGAGAGCATCGGCAGCTCGACGTCGCCGGCGGCGGACCAGACGCGCACGGCGTCGCGCGTGCGGCGGCGCGAGTAGGCGCGCACCGCCGCGATCGAGAACTCCGACGCCGTCAGCCGCAGGAGGTCGCCCAGGGTCGGCAGGATGTTCGGCGGCAGGATCGCCTCGCGCCCGGTGTCCCAGTAGTTCCGCGGCGCCGCCGCGCCGATCGACGGGTCGCGCTCCATCGCGCGCAACAGCGGCGTGATCGCGTCCGGCAGGACGCGGATGTCGGGGTGGCTCACGACCAGCCAACGCCCGCGCGCGTGTCGGCGCGCGAGGTTCATGCCCGAGCTGTAGCCGCCGTTCTCGCCGTGCAGCACGAGCCGGCCGCCGGTCGCCGCGCAGGCCGCGGCGAGTTCGCGCTCCGCTTGGGGATCACGCAGCGGCGACGCGTTGTCGACGACGATCGCTTCGTACGGCATCGGCGTGCCGTCGGCGCGCCGCGGGGCGTGTTGACAGAAGCTCGCCAACGCTTCGACGCAGAGCCGCCACGAGTTGTAGTTGACGACGAGCAGCGAGAGCTCGGGGGCCGTCACGGCGTCGCGGCTCCCGGGCCGCCCTTGCCGACCGGCGCCGCCTTCTGCGCCGCGGGTCCCGGCACGATCACCTCGACCTTCCACTCCCGCTCCGTGAGGAAGAGCCCGAGCTCCTTGGTGCGGTTCTGCACGATCAGGTTCTCGGCGGCCGTCGTCTCGTGGAAGCGGTGCACGCCGTGCGCGTCGAGCAGCCACACCGGCACGACGAACTCGCCGGACAACAGCTTCACCTCCGGCAGGGTGAGCGTGACGACGCCCTCGTTGAAGTCGATCGGAACGCCGTCCATCTGCGTCGTCGGCGCGAAGCACAAGGTGCCGTCGGCGCGCGTGAAGCCGATCGCCAGTGCGAGCTTCTCGTGACGGCGGCCGTTCTTGATGTGCACGCGCACCGCCGCGGGCTCGCCCGGCGAGAAGCGGTTGCGCAGCTGCCCGGTCTTCGGGTCGACGATGTGGGCTTCGACGACGCGCGCGTGCTCCTCGGCTTTCGCGTGCACGACCTTGGCGTCGGCGATCGGGATCTCGTGAACGCGGGCGTCCTGCTGCGCGATGATCTGGTTCTCGTAGGTCGCGTACTCGTTGGTGACGGTGACCGCGTCGTCGAAGAGCTGGATGCGGCCCTCCTTCAACCAGATCACCTTGTCGCAGATCTGGCGGACGTCGTAGAGCGAGTGCGAGCAGAAGAACATCGTCTTGCCCTGCTCGCGAAACGACATGATCTTGTCGACGCACTTGCGCCGGAAGTGCATGTCGCCGACGGCGAGGATCTCGTCGATGATCAGGATGTCGGGATCGCTGGCGACCGCGACGCTGAAGCCGAGCCGCGCGACCATGCCCGACGAGTAGGTACGGATCGGTTGGTCGATGAACTGGTGCAGTTCGGAGAAGTCGAGGATCTGTTTGAACTTCTCCTTGGTGTCGCGTTCGTCGCGACCCATCAGCGCCGCGTTCATGAAGATGTTCGCGCGACCCGAGGAGTTGGCGGTGAAGCCCGCGCCGAGTTCGAGGAGCGCGGCCACGCTGCCCCGCACCGTGTAGCCGCCGCGGGTCGGGAACGTCGTGCCGGTGAGGATCTTCAACAGCGTGGACTTGCCGGCGCCGTTGCCGCCGACCAGTCCGACGCACTGCCCGGGCGCGATCGTGATGCCGATGTCCTGCAGGGCGTGGATCTGGTGGGCGAAGGACTTGCCGCGGTTCCACGGCATGCGCTCGCGCAGGCGATCGAGCGGCTGCCGGTACGTGCGGTAGGTCTTCCACAGCCCTTCGGCGTGGATCGCGGGCGGTCTCACCGACCCATCGTTGCTTGGCTCCGGCATCAGGGATTCAGACGAGGTCCGCGTACTTGTGCTTGTTGGCCATGAACGAGCCGTAGCCGACCAGCAGGAAGCCGAGCGCCCACGCCGACGCGACGCCGAGGTCGCCGACCACGGTCGTCGTGAAGCCGAGTTCGGGAGGCGCGAGTCCGAGCACGTGGCGCTCGGCGATGAGCAGGTGGTAGGCCGGGTTCATGGTCATCAACGTCGCCGCCCATGGGGCCTTCT
The DNA here is from genome assembly GCA_016235155.1 of Planctomycetota bacterium. Lineage (GTDB taxonomy): Bacteria > Planctomycetota > UBA1135 > UBA1135 > UBA2386 > JACRLW01. The sequence goes on along the minus strand of JACRLW010000081.1, from coordinate 12,493 downwards.
CCGCGACGAAGTTCGGCCACCAGAAGCAGGGCGAGAGGAAGAACCACACGGTCGTGAAAATCCCGTAGATGTGCCGCACGTCGCGGACGAACACGTCGAGGTTGGCGAGCAGGAGCCCGATCCCCGACGCGAACATCACGAACACCACGACGAACCACGGCAGGGCGAGCAGCGACCAGCCGAGTTGCGCGCGACCCGAGATCAGTCCGACCGCCAGCGCGACGGCGAAGCCGACGAGGAAGACCACCGTCTCGACGAACACCGGGACGAGCGGCAGCACCTCGCAGGGGAACTTGACCTTCTTGACGATGTTGCTGTTGCCCGCGATCGCGTTCATCGCGGAGTGCGTCGACTGCACGATCGCGTGGAAGCAGACCACCCCGGAGAACAGGTAGACCGCGAACTGGAGCGTGTCCTGGCCTTCGTCCCAGCGGCCCATCACGACGCCGAAGACGACGAAGTAGACCGCGAACAGGAACAGCGGGTGGATCAGCACCCACAGCGGACCGAGCACGCTGCCATGGAACCGACCGCGGAGTTCGCGCGTGACGAAGTGCCGGAGCAGCCCGCGGTGACGGGCGAGCAGGCGCGGCAGCGCGAACGCGCGCAACGCGTGGTGCAGCGTGCTCTGCGGCGAGTTCTCCGCCGAGTAGTGCACGGCGGGGAGTTCCTGGGCGACGGAGCGGCCGGTCACGGGATGCTTGTCGGAAGGGCGCGGGCGGCGACGGGAGCGGGTGCTCGCCCCCGCTCGCGGCCGTGCGGCGCAGGCACGCGAAGCGACGGTGCGATCGAGCCGAACGCGGTGCACGCGACGTGCACGGCGGTGGACCTGGTCGTCATGGTCGGCGGGTTCGCCCGGCCGGTTCGATCGCGAGCTCCTGGCCGTAGCGCAAGCGGAGCTGCCCCATCAGGATCTGCTCGCGCTCGCGGTCCTGACCTTGATCGACCCAGTCCGACTCGCGCGGCTCGAAACCGCGCGCGATGTCGGTCACGGTCTGGCGCTCGACCCAGAACTCGAGCCGCCACGCCTCGCGCCCGGAGCGGTTCGCCCGCTCGTCGACCTTCTCGAAGGCGCCGTGCAGGCGCGTGCGCACGCCCTTGCCGAAAGGCGCCGGACTCTCGCGCCAGCGCGAGACGAACACCCGCAGTCCGCGATCCGTCCCGTTCGGGTCGACGCGGAACCCCGAGCGGTCGGCGATGTCGGCGAAGTGCTCCCAGGTCTCGCCGAAACCGAGCGGGACCTCGAGTTCGAGCGGCTTGGGCGGCGACGAGCACCCCGCGGCGGCGAGGGCGAAGACGGCGACGAGGACGGCGATGCAACGGGGCATGAACGGCGGCGCGGGACTATACCCCTGCGCCATGCCCGCCCGCGCGCTGCTGATGGACCTCGACGGCACGCTCGTCGACTCGCTCGCCGACATCGCGGCGAGCGTCGACCACGTGCGCGTCGCCTTCGGACTGGCCCCGCTCGGCAAGGAGCGCGTCCGGACGATCGTCGGCGACGGCGCCCTCTTGCTGCTCGCCTCGGCCTTCGCCGATCTCGCCGCACCGCCGCCGCTCGAGGAGCTCTGGCCTGTGTACGAGGCGCATCACGAGCGGCAGTGCGTGAAGCTCGTCACCGCCTACCCCGGCGTCGTCGAGGCTCTCGCCCGCTGGCGCAAGGACGGCCTTGCGACGGCGGTCGTCACGAACAAGCCGCTCCGCTTCGCTCGGCGCGTGCTCGAACACGTCGGCGTGCACGTCGACGAAGTGATCGGCGGCGACTCGCTCGCCGAGCGCAAGCCGTCGCCCGCGCCGTTGCTCGAAGCGTTGCGCCGTCTCGACGTCGCACCTCGCGACGCAGCGATGGTCGGCGACGGTCTCCAGGACCTCCGCGCCGGCAAGGCCGCGAAGCTGCGCACCATCGCCGCGCTCTACGGCTTCCGCGATCCGGCGGAGCTGCGGCGCGAGGGTGCGGACGAGTACTGGGTGCGCTTCGGGGTGAGCGAGGACTGAGTTGTCCACCGGCTTTCGCCAAGCATCGGCGGATGAAACGGTGGTCGGTGTTTGCGAGGAGTCGGCGCAGCGCGCCAAGCTTCGTCGCGATCGCGACGATCTGTTTCCACTCCGAGCGCGCTGGCGCACAGCACCCTCGCGCCGGCCGGGCGACCTCACGCTGCTGGCGCAGGGCACCGCCGGGTCTGGCGCGATGGCGAGTTCCCACGGGTTCGCGCCGACCACGGAGGAGGCCGGCCTGCTGCGGCGCGAACACCCGCGGAGGGTGGCGCGACGAGCTGCCTTCACCCCTCGATGCCCGCGCCACACGGAGCGCCGGGTCCCGGGCGTTTCGCCCTGGTCCGCTCCCCTCCGGCGAGCCGTTGCGCGCCCCTAGTTAATACGTCTCCCGGAACGCCCCCAGGCCGGTGAGACGTCCGGTCCGGCCGGATCCACCCCCGTCGAGCCTGGGGCCGCAGCCGGGGACTCCTGGCGCGGCGCACGGGTGCGTGCGGCGAGGGGCCGGGCCTCTACCAAGCGGGTTCCTCACCGGCCGACGCTGACCACGGCGGATGAAACGGTGCTCGGTGCTCGCGACAAGGCGCTCATCGCTCGTTGGCCGCCGCCCACAACACCGTCGCGAGCACGCAGCTCGCCTCTTGCAGGTCGCGCGCGAGCACCTTGTCGAAGGTGTCGGCGGCGGTGCCGTCGACGATCCCCCACTCGGGGGCTTCCTGCACGAAGGCGAAGGCCGGGACACCCGCGTCGCGCAGCGCGCGCGTGAGAGCCGTGCGCGGCGCGCGGTAGCCGACGTCCGTGGCGCCGAAGTCGCGCAGCGGGGCGAAGAAGGATTCCATGCGCTCGAGTTCGGCGCGATCGCCGTCGAGCATCAGGCCGAGGAGACGGCCGGCACCGCCCTCGATCCCGAACGCGAGGCGATGGCGCGGCAGTTCGGCGGCGCGGCGCTTCGCGTAGAGCGAGGAGCCGGCGCCCTGCGCCGTGCCGGCGAGGAACGCGAAGCGGATCGTGCGCGCCGGCGGACGGCCGAGCGACGCGAGGATGCGCGCGGCTTCGACGAGCACCGCGGCGCCGGCGCCGTCCGCGGTCGCGCCGGTGCCGAGGTCGAGGGAGTCGAGGCCGCAGAAGGCGAGGACGAGTTCGCCGTCGCCGGTCGCGCCCGGCAATGCGGCGACGAGCTCCTCGACCGCGGTCTCGCCGAGCACCGTGCCGCCGCCGGAGAGCTCGATCGTGACGTCGTCGCCGGCGTCGAGCAGGCGGCGGAGCAGCGCGGCGTCCTCGGCGGTGACGAACACCGCGGGGACGGCCGCGGGAACGAAGGGCGCGGCGAACGTCGCGGCGCCGGTGGCGAGCAACGCGCGCGGTCGCGCCGAGTCGACGAGGACGGCGCCTGCGGCAGCGAAAGGATGGGCGCGCCGCGGCCCGATCGGGAACTGGCGCGGGTCGACGAGGACGGCGTCGTCCTTCGCCGGCGCTCGCGTGACGACCCGCAAGGCACGTGGCTCGGCGAAGCCGGGCGTCCACGGCGCGGCGGCCGCGGCGAGCTCGCGTTGGATCGGCGCCGTGATGCGCGCGCGCACCGGACCGCGCTGCCAGGCGTGGGCGATCGACTCGCGATCGCGGGTCGTGCGCAGGCCGACCGCCGCCAGCTTCGCCGCGACATGCTCGACGGCGAGCGCGTGGCCGGGGCTGCCGGTCAGTCGCGGTCCGACGCGATCGCAGAGCTCGCGCAGGAGCTCGGCGGCGGCGGTCGACGCGAACGCGGCGCTGCGGATGGCTTCGACGTCCTGCGCGGACTGTGCGCCGAGCGCCGGACCGCCGCTGCCGGCGAACGCGAGTGCGACGACGAACCAACCGGGCGCGAACGACATGCGCGCACCATACGCGTCCCTGGACGCGCGAGCGCGTGCGGCGCATACGCGTCCCTGGACGCGCGGGCGCGAACGGCGCAAGCTCGCGGCCCTGCTCGAGAACCGTCTCGTCCTCGCCTACGTCGCATCCTTCGCCGTCCTCGGCACGTGGATGCCCTACTGGCAGCTCTGGCTCGAAGATCACGGGAGCAGCAAGGGGCAGATCGGCGCGATCAGCACCGCGATGATTGCGGTGCGCATCGTGACGCTGCCGTTCGTGTTGCAGGCCGCGGAGCGCCGGCGTCGGCGACGCACCGCGTTGGTCGTGTGCGCGCTCGGCTCGGCGCTGCTGATGTTGCCGATGCCCGTCGCGACCGCGTTCGGCATGCTGCTCGCGCTCCACGGGGCGCTCTCGATCGTGCATTCGGCGCAGATCCCGCTGATCGACGGCATGACGATCCGCGCCGCTACGCGCGCATCCGGGTCTGGGGTTCGGTCGCGTTCCTCGTCGCGACGCTCGGCGCCGGCGAGGCCTTGCACGCCTGGGGCATCGGTGTCGTGTGGTGGACGATCGTCCTGGGCTTCTGCGCGACGGCTCTCGCCGGACTCGCGCTGCGCGGTGCGGACCACGACCCGCCCGACGACACGCTGCGCGGTCGCGCGGCGACGTCGATCCGCTCGCTCCTCGCGCTGCCGGGCCTGGTCTCGATGCTCGTCGCGAACGGCCTCATCCAGGGCAGCCACGCGACCTACTACTCGTTCAGCTCGGTGCACTGGCGCGCCTTTGGGCTGAGCGAACGCGAGATCGGACTCTTGTGGGCCGAGGGCGTCTTCGCCGAGATCCTGCTCTTCTGGTTCGGTCGCCGCTTCGCGGAGCGCCTCGGCGCGCGACGATTGTTCCTGCTCGGTGCCGTGACCTCGGTGCTGCGCTGGGCGGTGCTCGGCTCGACGACGGACTTCTCCACGCTGGCGGCGTTCAACGCGCTCCACGCCTTCAGCTTCGGCGCCACGCACCTCGCGACGATGGGCTGGATCCAGGCGAACGTGCCGCGCGTCGCGGCCGCGACCGCGCAAGGGATGTTGTCCGCGTGGTCGGCGGGCCTCGGCTTCGTGATCGCGACCTCGCTCGCGACCTGGCTCTACCCGAGCTTCGGAGCCGGACCGGCGTTCACGGCGATGATCGCGCTCGCGGCGCTCGGCGCCGGGGCGAGCCTGCGGCTGAAGCGATAGCCCGGCTAGCATCCGCGCCCATGTCGCGCTCGATCGCTCCGGAACGACGGCGGGCCTACGCCGTCGGAATGGCGTTCCAGGTCCTCGGCGGAATCGCGTTCCTGATCGGCTTCGTCGGCTTCGCGACCGGCGGCATGTCCGCGGTGAGCAGCGCCGGCCAGTCCGGTTCGCCCTTCACGTGGTGGTTCGTGTGTCTGGTCGCGATGGGGTTCCTTGCCGCGGGGGCGTTCGTGCGCCGCGTCGCCGCGCGCGGCGTCGCCGGGTCGGGGCTCGTCCTCGATCCGGAGCGTGCCCGCGAAGACCTCGAGCCCTACGCGCGCGCGGGCGGCGGGCTGCTCCGCGACGCGCTCGACGAATCGGGCCTGCTCGGCCAGGACGCGCCGCCGCGCGAGCCGCAGGGGCAACTCGTCAAGCTGCGCTGCCGCGAGTGCCGCGGGCTGAACGACGAGAGCGCGCGCTTCTGCAGCACCTGCGGCGCGAAGCTCTGAACCCGGTCAGACGAGCAAGGTCTCGCGCTCCGCGAGCAGGCGGGCCTGGATCGCGTCGCGCGCGGCGCGGAAGCGTTCGAGCTTCTCGGCATCACCGAGCGCAGGGTCGGCGCGCGCCGGATCGGGAAAGGGCCAGTGCACGCGGCGGATCCTGCCGGGGACGACCGGGCAGACTTCGTCGGCGCAGAGCGTGACGACCAGGTCCACGTCGCGCAGGTCGATCGCCGCGATCGACTTGCTGCGCTGCGCGCCGATGTCGATGTCGATCTCGCGCATCACCTCGACCGCGAGCGGGTTCACGCGCGTCGGCCGGCTCCCCGCGCTCTGCACGCGCGCCGCCTCGCCGAACAGCGCGCGGGCGAGCCCCTCCGCGAGCTGGCTGCGCGCCGAGTTCGCGACACAGAGGAAGAGGATGCTCGGCGTGCGCGGCGCAGCCATGGTTGCCGTCGAGCGGGATCAGTCGGGCAACTGCGCGTCGTCTTGCGGACGCGGCGGCGCGATCCCGTCGCCGCCGCCCTGCGGCGCGCGGCCCGTGCTCCCCGCGCCGCGCGGCGCGCGCTGGCGATCGCGGAACACGATGCGCACCGGCACCTCATGGGCGCCGAAGTGCTCGCGGAAGGCGTTGGCGAGGTAGCGCTCGTAGTTGTGGCCGCGGAACAACGTGACGTCGTTCACGAAGACGACGAGCGACAGCGGGTGCGTGCCGATCTGCGTGCCGTAGAAGACCTTCGGCATGCGCCCGCGGCTCTTGGGCACGAGGCGCGTGCGGGCTTCCTGGAGAAACGCGTTGAGGCGCGGCGTCGGCACCTGCAAGCCCGCCTGCGCGTGCAACTCGAGCAGCACGCCGAGCGTGCCGGCGACGTTGGTGCCCTCCTTCGCCGACAGGAACGACACCGGCGCGAAATGGAGACCGGGGAGCTGCTGCTTCACGTAGCTGTCCCACTTCTCGAGGTCGAGCGACTCGGCGAGGTCGATCTTGTTGCCGACGATCAGGACGGGCCGCGCGAGCTCGAGGTAGAAGTGCGCGAGCTTCTTGTCGACCTGGCTGAGCTCCTCGCGCACGTCGAACATGTGCACGACGACGTCCGCGCGGCGGATGCTGTCCTGGGCGCGGCCCATGCTGAACAGCTCGATCGCGTGCTCGATGCTCCGCTTCTTGCGGAGACCGGCGGTGTCGATCGCGCAGAGGCGCTTGCCCTCCCACTCGAAGACGACGTCGACCGCGTCGCGCGTCGTGCCCGGGATCTCGGAGACGATCATCCGTTCCTCGCCGGCGAGTCGGTTGACCAAGGTCGACTTGCCCGAGTTGCGTTTGCCGACGATCGCGAAGCGGAGCATCGGCGGGGCGTCGACCGCTTCGTCGACTTTGCGAGCCGGCAGGACGTCCACGATCGCGGCGAGGAGGTCGTTGATGCCGAAGCCCTCGACCGCGCTGACCGCGAACGGCTCGCCGAAGCCTAGCTTCGCCCACTCACTGACGGTGAGGCCCTCGAGATGCGACTCGACCTTGTTCACGACGAGCAGCACCGGCCGCTGCAGGCGGCGCAGCCGTTGCGCGACGAACTCGTCGCCCGGCACGCAACCGTCCTTGTGGTCGACGACGAACAGGACGAGGTCGGCGTGCGCGAGCGCGGTTTCGATCTGCGCTTCGATGTGAGCCTTGAGCAGGTTCTCGTCGACGAGGCCCAGCCCACCGGTGTCGACGAGGTCGAAGTGACGGTCGTCGTGCTCGATCGGCACCGTGATGCGATCGCGCGTGACGCCGGCCGTCGGCTCGACGATCGAGACGCGCCGGCCCGCGAAGCGATTGAGCAGGCTCGACTTGCCGACATTGGGTCGGCCGACGATCGCGACGACGGGTCGAGTCACGGCAAGAGCGCGGGATGGAACGCCTGCGCGGGATGCGCGGGCGAAGCAGGGTAGGGCGGAGCCCGAGGCTGTCAATCCGCGCGGTGGCGTGCGCGACGCCGGGAGTGGACCGTCCCTGGGGGTCGCCGTACCCTCGCGCGGCTCGACGCACCCCTCCCTGTCGCACCCAGACGTGGCCCAACCCACCCGTGCCAAGCGCCGTCGCGAAGCCGACGGCGATCGTCCGCCCGATCCGATCGAACCCGGCGCTCCCGAGTCCGCGGCGGAGTCGCGCTCTCCCGCCGCGGACCTCGACCTGGTGCGCCGCATCGGCCGTCGCGCCCTGGCCCAGATGGTCGCGATGATCTGGCGTGCGAACCACCGCGAGGGCATCGACGAGGGCGATCCCAAGGTCGGCGGGCATCCCGCGGCCTGCGCGTCGTGCCTCGAGATCCATGCCGCGCTGCATCTCGTGGTCCGCGAGCCGCAGGACTACTTCTGCAGCAAGCCGCACGCGGCGCCGATGGACCACACCCTGTTCTTGATGCTGGATCTGTTCCGGCACAAGGACGGCCGCTGGTTCGACGACGCCGAGTCGCAAGCGGTGATGACGCGGCTGCGGGACTTTGCGCCCGACGCTGCGCCGGTCTTCCAGTCCTACCACAGCGAGTTCGATCCGGACTGCTGGCGCATCCTGCCGTCGGGGACGGTCGGCATTCCGCCCGTGAACGCGGCGTACCTCGCGCTCGCCTACCGCTACGCGAACACGCACGGCAAGGACCTCGGCACGCCGCACTTCTGGTGCATGATGGGCGACAGCGAGTTCCGCGAGGGCTCGCTGATGGAAGCGCTGCCCGAGGTCGCCGAGCGCGAACTGGGCAACGTCACCTGGATCGTCGACTACAACCGCCAGAGCCTCGACGGCACGCGGACGCCGAACGCGCGCGGACTCGAAGGCACCGACGCCGACCGCATCGAACGCACGTGCAGCGCGAACGGCTGGCACGTGATCCAACTGCGGCACGGCCGCTTCCGCTGCGAGGTCTTCGCGCGATCGGGCGGGACAGCACTCCGCGAGGCCTTCGAGAAGGGTCTCACCGACTTCCGCTTCCAGACTCTCGTGTGGAAGAAGGACGTGCCGTCGATGCGCGCGGCGTTGCTCGAACTCGCGCCGCGGGCGAAGGCGCTGATCGACTCGCTGGCGGACGGCGAGATCGTCGAACTGTTCCGCGACGTCGGCGGCCACGACCTGCAGCTCCTCGTCGAAGCGTTCACCGCGGCGAAGTCCGACGCGCGCCGGCCGACGATGATCATCGCGCACACGCTGAAGGGTCGCGGACTGCGCTGCGAGGCGGCGACCGGCAACCACTCGGCGATCCCCGAGGAAGACGAGGTGAAGGAACTCCTCGCACGCGAAGGCCTCGAGGTCGACCGCCCGTTCGCGAACTTCGCGCCGGATTCGAGCGAGGGTCGCTTCCTTCTCGCGCGAAGCCGCGCGTTCCGCGCCGGGATCGAGCACGAGGAAGCGCAGCGGACCGCCAATCTCCGCGCGGCGCGCGACGCGATCGCCGCCGCCGGCGGCGTTCCCGAATCGCTCGAGATCAACCTCAAGCTCGCGCCGCTGGCGCACACCCAGTGGATGTGGGGCCAGCTCGCAAGCAAGTTGATCCGCATCGGCGTGCACGACGAACTCGCGAAGGCCGGCAAGCCCGCGGGGCGGGATCTCGATGCGCACGACCAACGCTGGGGTCCCGTCGCCGACCTCGTGCTGACGATGGCGCCCGACGTCGGCACGAGCACGAACATCAACCCGGCGATGGATCACAAGGTCTTCGGTCCGGAGAGCGAGATCGACTGGGAGGAGCTGCTCGCGGCGCGCGAGCGCAACCGTCCGCAGGTCGCGCCGACCGACGAGGCGTGGAGCCGTCACATCCGCTTCGACATCGCCGAGGCCAACTGCACCTCAGCGATGGGGTCCTTCGGGAAGATGGCGCACTTCGCAGGTGTGCCCCTGCTCCCGATGATGACCGTCTACGACTTCTTCATCAAACGCGCGCTCGACCAGCTCTACTACGACCTCTACTGGAACTCGTCGTTCGTCCTCGTCGGCACGCCGTCAGGCGTGACGCTCGCGCCGGAAGGCGCGCAGCACAGTTGGAAGTCCGACATTCAGATGCCGAACCTCGTGACGTGGGAACCGTCGTTCGCGCACGAGATCGACTGGATCCTCTGCGACGCGATGCGCCGCCACTTCGCCGGCGACGACGCGGGCAGGAAGGGCGTGTTGATCCGCGCGGTCACGCGCGCGCTGCGCCAGGACCTGCTCCTCTCGTGCCTGCGCCGTCAGGCGCGTTCCAAGTCGGACCTCCCCGCGGGCGCCCTGCTTGCCGCGCGGGCCGGCGACGGCGGCCTGCCCGAGCAAGAGGTCCCAGCCCGGACCGATCGCGAGCTGCTCGAAGCACTCCGCGCCGACGTGCTCGCCGGCGGCTATCGCCTCGTCGACTGGCGCGGCTACCGCGGCTACGAGCCCGGCGAGAACGTCGTGCACCTCGTGACGATGGGTGCTCTGGTGCGCGAGGCCGTCGAAGCGAGCGAGCAGTTGTTGGCGCGCGGGATCTACTGCGACGTGATCGTCGCGAGTTCACCGGAGTTGCTCTGCGGCCTCCTCGCGGAGAAGGACGGCTACCGGCACCTGCGCCTCGGACTCGGCGTGGACGGGACCCTGCACCTCGGCCCGCGCGCCGCGGCGGGACGAGCACTCGAAGCGCAGGACGTCATCGATCTCGCCGGACGTCGCATCCCGATCGTGTCGGTCCACGACGGCGAGGCGGGCCTGCTCGACAACCTGGGCTCCATCGCCGGCGTGCGGCAGGTCGCGCTCGCGGTCCGCAAGTTCAGCAAGTCCGGCACGCCCGAACAGGTCTTCCGCTACCACGGCCTCGACACGGAGTCGATCGTCGCCGCGTGCGGCAAGGCTCTCGCGGAGACGGCGCTCGAGGACCTGCGCCTGTCGCCGAGCGCGTGGGCGGCGTTGCAGCGCGACCCGTCGTCGCGCGCCGCCGGCGATTGGCGAAGCTTGTGGCCCGAGCCGCGCAACGGCTGACGCGATGTCGAATCCCTACGCACCGTTGACCGACGGCCGTCCCCGTCCGGCGTCCGCCCTCCCCCTCTTCGTCGCCGGCGCGGCGCTCGTCCTCACCGCCTGGCTCGCCTTCGACCGCTTCCGCGCCTCGCCGGCGCACGTCGACGCGAACCCACGCGTGATCGAACCGCGCGGCGAACTCGCCGACTTCGAGAAGGCGACGATCGCGATCTTCGAGGCCAACAAGCCCTCGGTCGTCCACATCCGCAGCAGGACACTGGTCGGCAACGAATGGGACGGCGTGTCGATGTCGGAAGGGACCGGCACCGGGTTCGTGTGGGACGAGCGCGGCTACATCGTCACCAACTGGCACGTCGTCCAGAACGCGCGCTCGGACCTGCTGGTCCGCTTCCCCGACAGCGCGGAAGGTCCCGCGGCGCTGGTCGGCGGCCTCGCGGAGTACGACATCGCGGTGCTGAAGCTCGCCACGCCGCCGTCGGCCCTGCGGCCGATCCCGCTCGGTTCCGCGAAGGACCTGCGCGTCGGCCAGTCGGTCTTCGCGATCGGCAACCCGTTCGGACTCGACCATTCGCTGACGGCGGGCGTCGTGAGCGCGCTCGACCGCGTGATCCGTTCGCCGAGCGGCACGCTGATCCAGGGCGCGATCCAGGTCGACGCCGCGATCAACCCCGGCAACTCGGGTGGACCCTTGCTCGATTCCGCGGGGCGGCTGATCGGCATGAACACGGCGATCGTCAGTCCGTCGGGCGCGAACGCCGGCATCGGCTTCTCCATCCCGGTCGACACGCTCAATCGCGTCGTGCCGCGCCTGATCAGCGGCGACCAGGTCACGACTCCGGCGCTCGGCGTCGAGTTGAAAGACGGCAAGCTGGACGGCGACCCGCGCGTCTACGTGAGCCGCGTCGTCGCCGGGAGCGGCGCGGCGGAAGCGGGGCTGCGCAGCGTGACCGACCACGGCTACGGCGACGTGATCCTCGCCGTGAACGGCAGCGACGTGCATTCGCGCGAGGACATCCTGGCGGTGCTCGACGACAAGCGGATCGGCGACACGGTCGAGTTGCGGATCCTGCGGCGCGAGGCGCGCGGCTGGGTCGAACACGCCGTGTCGGTCCAGCTCAAGACTCTCGTTCAACGCCGCTGATCGCGCTCCAGACCACGCGGCCGTCTTTCACCGTCAGGCGGTTGGGGTTGCCGCCGAACACGTAGCCGAGACCCGCGTGGCTCGGCAGGTCCATCGCGACGAAGTCCGCGCGCTTGCCGTCGTGCAGGGACCCGAGTTCGACGTCGAGGCCGAGCGACGCCGCCGGATTGATCGTCGCCGCGGTGATGCACTCGGCCGCGCTCATCTTCAGGATCACGCACGCGAGCGTGGCGATCAGCGGCATCGACTGCGTGTAGCAGGTGCCCGGGTTGAAGTCGGTCGCGAGCGCGACCGCGGCGCCCGCCTCGATCAGGCGGCGCGCCGGCGCGTGCTTGCCCTTGCCGAGTTGGAAGCTCGTGCCCGGCAGCAGCACCGCTGTCGTGCGCGACGCAGCGAGTGCCAGGATGCCGGCGTCGCTCACGACCGCGAGGTGATCGGCCGAGTCGGCGTCGAGTTCCACCGCGAGCTCCGCGCCGCCCATCGGCTGGATCTCGTCGGCGTGCACGCGCAGGCGCAGACCGTGCGCACGCGCGGCCGCGAGGATGCGACGGCTGCGCGCGGCGTCGAAGACCTTCGGCTCCGCGAAGACGTCGCAGGCTTCGCAGAGGCCGACGACCGCCGGGATCATCTCGGTGACGAGCAGTTCGACGTACGCGTCGGTGTCCGGGCGGTACTCGGCCGGCACCTCGTGGGCGCCGAGGAAAGTGCGCATCACGGTGAGCGGATGGCCGGCGGCGGCGCGCGTCAGGGCACGCAGGCTCTTCAGCTCGTGCTCGGTCGAGAGGCCGTAGCCGCTCTTGCCTTCGATCGTCGTCGTGCCGTGCGCGAGGAACGCGTCGAG
>JACRLW010000106.1 GCA_016235155.1 Planctomycetota bacterium | reverse complement strand
TGGGCGGCGGGCGTGAAGATCCCGGCCGCCGGCTCGGTTCTCATGACAGCAGGAGATCGCAGTAGCGCTCACCCGTCCGGGTGCCGGCGATCACGTCCAAGAACAGGAACTGGCCGGATGGGTTGATCTCCAGGAAGAAGATGCGGCCGTCCGGGTCCTCGCGCAGATCGACGGCGCCGCCTCGCACGGCATCGCGTTCTCACCGGGGCTCGAGCTGGTGCTCGGGCTCTGAGTCCGACGCGTCTTCGAAGACCAGCACGTCCTCGAGCGGCTTCCGCGCGAGCGCCGCGCGCGGCACCACGCAGTCGTCCGCGGGGTAGCCCACCGGGATCAGGAGGAACGGGCGTTCGTGCGCCGGGCGGTGAAGCACCTCGCGCAGGAAGTTCATCGGGCTCGGCGTGTGCGTCAGCGTGGCGAGGCCGGCGAGATGCGCGGCGGCGAGGAACATCCCGCAGGCGAGACCGACCGACTCCTTCACGTAGTAGGTCTGGCCGCCGTCATCGCGCTTCGTGAGCTGGAACACGGCGACGAGCCAGGGCGCGACTTCGAGGAAGCCCTTGTCGGGATCGGTGCCGAGCGGTTCCAGGTCGGCGAGCCACTCGGCGTTGGCGCGCTGCGCGTAGAAGAGGCGCTCCTCGCGTTCGGCGGCCTCGCGGATGCGTCGTTTGAGCGCACGGTCGGAGACCGCGACGAAGCGCCAGGGTTGCAGGTTCGCGCCGCTCGGTGCGGTCGTCGCCACGCGCACGATGCCTTCGATCAGCTCACGCGGCACCGCGCGGTCCGAGAACATCCGCACGCTGCGTCGACGGCGCAACGCATCGTGCAGCTCGGCGAGGACGGACTCGGGCGCGCCCTTCGGCGCGTAGCGATCGACGAAGGGCACGAACTGCGGCGCAGCCATCACGGCCGATGCTACGCGAAGCGATCAGTAGCTTCCGAGCACGAGCCGCAGCGCATTCGAACCGCTGAGCGACAGCGAGTTGCCCTGCGCGTCGACCTCGAGCTGGAGGTGCTGTTCGAACAGCACGAGTCCGACGAGGAACGGCAGATCCGGCAGCGGCAAGGTCATCGCGGCCGCGCCGTTGCCCGCGGCGACGACCGGCAGGATCAGCTCGGCGCTCGCGAGCAGATCGCAGTTCGGCAGACCCGCGGGATGGAGGAGACCGAGCGGCAACGCAGGACTGGTCAACCCGACGAACGCGACGGCGACTGCGTTCGGCGCGTGGCCGCGCGACGTCGAGCGGTAGGTCGCACCGACGAAGGGCCATGCGTCGGCGTCCAACACGAGCGGGCCCGCGGGCCCGACGCACGGCGTCGGGATCACGCTTGCGGCGGCGGGACACGTCGACGCGAGGCGCGCGACGAAGGCCGCGGGCTGCGCGGCGACCGTCGTGAAGTTGCCGCCGGCGAAGAGCTCGCCGCGGGTCGAGAACGCGAGCGCCTCGATCGTTCCGTTCGCGTCTTGGACCGGGTACGTCCACGCGCCGCCGTCGAAGCGCGCAAAACGGACCCAGAGCGCCGCGCCGAGGTCGCCGTCGGGCAGCTCGACGAGCGCAATCGGGTCGAGCGACAGGCCGGGACCGAGTGCCTGCCACGCGACGCCGTTCCATCGCGCGATGTTGTTCGCCCCGACTCCGCCGATCGACGTGAACCAGCCGCCGGCGACGAGCTCGCCGTTCGCGCGGACGAGCAGGCTGTCGATCACCGGGAACTGCGCACTCGACGGGCTGCCGAAGGCCTGCCACGTGGAGCCGCGCCAGCGCGCGAGCGACAGGGTCGACACGCTCCCGGCCCGCTGGAAGATGCCGCCGGCGACGACATCGCCGTTGCCGAGCGCCGCGACGGCGCGCACGTCGGCATCCATTCCGGTCTGGAGCGCGTTCCAGGTCAAGCCGTCCCAGCGGGCGATGCGGTTCACGACCGTCGTTCCCGCGCGCAGGAACGAGCCGCCCGCAACAATGCCGCCGCCTTGGAGCTCCGCGAGGGAACGAACCGTGCCGTCGAGGCCGCTACCGAGCGGATGCCACGCGGCACCGTCCCAGCGGGCGATGCGGCTCGCGACCGTACCGCCCGCCGTCGTGAACTCGCCGCCGACGACGAGCTCGCCGTTGCGCAGCGGCAGCACGGCAAAGCCGTCGCCGTCCAGCCCCGTGCCGAGCGCGCGCCACGTCGAGCCGTCGAAGCGCGCGACGCGGTTCGCGGGCATGCCACCGATCGACGTGAAGTCGCCGACCGCCACGACGTCGCCGCCGGGCAGCGCCGCGAGCCCGCGCACGCGGCCGTCGGTGCCGAGGCCGAGCGCGTGCCAGGCGACGCCGTCCCAGCGCGCGGCGTGGAACGCCGGCGGATCGCCCGTGCCCGCGAAGTCCCCGCCGACGAAGAGCTCGCCGCTTTGGTGCAACGCGAGGGCGAAGACCGCCGAACTGGAAAGCAGACTCGTGCCGACCGATTGCCACGCGACGCCGTCGAAGCGCGCGACGCGGTACGGACCGGCGCTCATCGTGAAGAAACCGCCGGCGTAGATCTCGTCGTTCGGCAGGACGGCGAAGCCGGTGACGAAATGGTTCAGCCCGCCGCCGAGTTGGCTCCACGCGGTCCCGTTCCACCGCGCGACGCGACTGATCGACACGCTGCCGGATGCGGTGAAGTTGCCGCCCGCGACCAGATCGCCGATCGAGAGGACGGCGAGTGCGTTGACCGTTCCGTTCGCTCCCGCGCCGATCGGCTGCCAGACTGCGCCGGTCCATCGCGCGACGTTGTTCGCGACGACGCCGCCCGCGCTCGGGAAGCTGCCGCCCACCGCGAGATCGCCGTTGTTCATCACCGCGATCGCGTGCACGCCCGTGCCGCCCCAGCCGATGCCCGAGCCGAGCGACGACCACGTCGCGCCGTTCCAGCGCGCGATGCTGTTCGCGCCCGCGCTTCCGGCGACGTCGAAGTTGCCGCCGACGATCACGTCGCCGTTTTGGAGGCGCACGATCGCGCGGACCTCGATGTCGAGGAACGGCTGCGAGCCGCTGCGCAGACCCGCGCCGAGCGGGACCCATGCGCCGTTCGTCCACCGCGCGACGTGCGATGCCGGCACAGCGCCGGCCGACGTGAACACGCCGCCCGCGATCAGTTCACCATTGGGAAGGCCGAGGATCCCGGTCACCTTGCCGTCCACTCCCGGTCCGAAAGTCGACCACGCGCCGGTCACGGGATCGAAGGCAGCGATGCGGTTCGCGACGAGGTTCCCCGCCATCGTGAACTCGCCGCCGAAGACGACGCGCGGGGTCAGGGGACCTTGGCCGTCAGGGTCCCAGATCGCCGTCGCGAAGACCCGGCCGTTGACGCCCGGCACGCCGGCGCCGGGGAGCCACACGTTCGTGCATTGCGCCGCGGTTCCGCCCGCGAGGGTCGCGACGAGGATGGACAAAAGGACGAGGAGCCGCATCGGGAGCACGGAAGCGTAGCGGGGTCGGCGGACTGCGTCGGGCGCGGCCCCCGCGCGCTACCATGCGCGCCGCAAAGGTCCGGAGAACCGCATGCGCAGCCTGCCGATCCTCGTCGCCGTCGAGACCTGCGTGCTCGTCGTCCTTGCGTCGCTGTGGGTCTTGCGGGGTGATGCGGGCGAGGCGCCGCTCGCTTCGACTGCTGCTCGAGGCGTGGACGAACCGGGAGGAGGTGCTGTGCGAGAGACCGCCGTCGCGACTGGAACTGGACCAGGTCCCGCCGCCAGCGATGCGGAGCGCGGACGCGTCGCGCAACCCGAGGTCGCGAGTTCCGTCATCCTGCGCGGGGGGATCACGGCGCCGGACGGCGAGATCGGGGCCGACGTGCTCACGATCACGGTGTATCGCGACGCCGAGTTCTCTAGCGCGTGCATCGCGAACGGCCAGTACGCGATCGCGGGACTCGCGCCGGGTCCCTGGACGATCGAGTGCCGCTCCGAGGACTTCGTCAACACGCGCGAGTCGATCGCGATCGGCACGGCGCCGGTGCAGGTGCATGACCTCGTGCTCGAACGCGCGCCGGCCGTCGACGTCTTCCTGCGTACGCCCGACGGGCGGCGCCTGCTCGAAGCGTTCGGGCGCGGCGACCCCACGAGTCCCTTTGCCGTCGCGGCGTTCGAGCAGCCGCTCGCGCGCGATCTTCCGCCGACCGACAGCCGGCAAGTCTCCGGAGTCGGTCGGGCACGCTGGATCGAGGCGCGCAGGCGCGGCCCGCAGAGCGCGGGCGACGCGCCGGACGGCATGCTGCGGCTCGACGCGAAGCCACCTTTGCACGCGGCGTTGTTGTTCCGCCACGTGCTCGTCGCGCAGCAGCCGATCGTGGCGGGGCAGACCGCGTTGACCTTCGTCGTCGATCCCGCGGCGATCGAGGCACGCTGCGGGAGTCTGCGCGTGCGCCTGATCGACGGCGTCACCGGTCAGCCGATCACGAGTGGTGCGGGAGTGGATGTCTCGAACGCCCAGGGCGGTGGAGACCGGAGCGGGAAGCCGGACCAGGACGGCGTCGTCCTCGTCGAACGGATCCCGCCAGGGATCGCACGCGTGGCGTACCACGCGGTGGATCGGGACTCCGTCGCTCTGGAAGTGAGGATCCCCAGAGGCGCCACGATCCCACTTGGCGACGTCGTGATGCGCCCGGTGCTCGACCACCACGGCCGTCTGGTCGACGCCGAAGGGAAGCGCATCTCGGGGCTCGTGCGATGGACCGATCTCGACGCGCCGCGCGCGCGAGGCACGACTGTCGACTGGCGCAGCGCCATGGCCGACGGCGACGGCGAGTTCACGATCCGGACCGGCGCGGGGCGTCTGTTCCTCGAGGCGTACGACCCCGGAGGGCGACTCGCTCACGCGATCGTCGACACGCGAAGTAGCGCCGGTGCACCGATCGAGCTGCGGCTCGTGTCGGGGACCAAGATCCAGGTCGTCGCGACCGGCGATCCGCTGCGCGGCTACGCCCTCGAGATCGTCGACGAACGCGGCGGACTCGTCGCCGCGCGACGCATCGGAGCGCGATGGCGCAAGACGAGCTTCACCGTCGTCGCCGGCCGCTACACGCTCGAGGTGTACGACGAGGACGAGATGCTGCTCGAGCGGCGCCCGCTCGAAGTCGGCGCGCAGTCCCTGCGCATCGAGGTCCCGCGATGACGCGCCTGGCATGGATCGCGATCGCCGTCGTCGAGGCCGTGCTGATCGTCGTGCTCGCCCTCGCGCTGCGCCCGGAACACCCCGCGATGGGCGGCGCCGATCGCATGACGGATCCCGTCGTGCCGCCGGACTCTCCGCCGTTGGCCGCGCCGCGCGAGCCGGCGCCGCCTCCCGTCGCGGAAACGGAATCGACGGCGCCCGCCGTGACACCCTCGCGCGATGCACCCGCGATCCAGGGCGTGCTGCTCTTCGGCGCGTTGACGAGCCGCACGGGCAATCGACTGAAACAGGCGGGAGTGGGGCTGCGCCACTTCGGCTCGAGCGACACGGTGTTTCCGTTTCGTGCGCCGGTCGGGGATTACTCGAACGAGTACGCGATCCCCGGCCTGAGCCCCGGCCGCTACGAGCTGATCGCGAGCGCGAGCGGCCACCGCCCGACCATCATCGAGATGGAGATCCCGCCGGACGTCGATCGCGTGCGCCGCGACATCGTCCTCGCGGCGAACTGGGACCTGCGCGTCAGCCTCGTGACACCGGACGGCGTGCCGCTGCGCGACGCGGTCCAGGCCAGCGAGGGTCTGCAAGCTTCGCTCGGACTCGCGCACGTGAGCGTGATCGCGACCCTCACGCCGCCGCCGAACCCGATCCCTGCGGTGTCCGGTCACGAGCCCGATCTCGGGCTCGGCCAGTGGATCGATTCGTTCGAGCGGCAGAACCGGGGACTGCCTGGTCTCCCCAAGCGCTACGCCGGCACGCACTCGCTCCCGGTCGACGTTCCGTTGCACATCAGCGCGGTGCTGCGGAGTGCTGTGCTCGCGAGTGAACGCGTCGAACCCGGACAGGAGGAGCTGCGCCTCGTCGTCGGCGTCGACGACGTCGCGCGCAGTCGCTGTCGCGTGCGGCTCCGCGTGATCGACGGCGCGAGCGGCGCGGTCGTGACCGAGGCGCGCGTCGCGCTGAACACCACGCAATCCGTCGGAGCCGGGGACGCGGTCGACGGCGACGGCCGCATCGAACTCACGGCAGGCCCCGGCGTGCACCGCCTCGACGTGCTGGCTGCGTCCACCCGGTCCTCGGCGTGGAACCTCGATCTCGCGCCCGGCGCGGTCGTCGATCTCGGCGACGTGCCGCTCCACGAGTACCGCTGGATCGCGCTGCGGATCGAAGGCGTGCCCGAAGGCGCGCGCGTGAGCTACCTCGCGAAGTCTCTCGAGGCTCCGCCGCATCCCGCTCTCCGCGCGCGATGGTCCTACTTCGTGCCGGGGCCCGACGGCGCGATGGCGGTCCAGGTCGCTCCCGGCCGCGCGAGCGTGCGCGTCACCGCGGGCACGGCGATCGCCGTCGTCGACTTCGACACGCGCAGGCTCGGCGACGCTCCGCTCGCCGTCACGCTTGCACCGGGCGCCGTCCTCCACGTGCTGCCACCGCCGCTCGAACGCGGCGTCACGCTCCTGATCACCGAGGAGAGCGGCACCGCCGTCGCCCGCTTCGGGATGCCGTCGGCAACGCCGTACGACCTCACCCTCCCCATCGGCCGCTACGACGCCGCGATCACCCGCCCCGACGGCAGCGTCGAACACCGCACGCTCGTGCTCGGTACGGGCAAGAACGAACTCGACCTGCGCTGAGCGGGGCGTCCGATCACAGGTCCGCGCCGGACCGCGGACGCTCCGATGCGGAGCGAGGCGCGAATCGATCGTGCTCCGATCGAAGTGGCGCAATGCGCCACCTGCGCCACGGGCCGATCCGTCGGAAACCGGCGATGGCGAGGACGCACGGTAAGGCGCCGATTCGAACGTGGGGCGCGCTCATGCGAAGTGCGAGAGCCCGGTGCCCGCTACCATCCGCCCCGTCCGAGCGCGGAGAAGCCCATGCGTAGCTTGACGGTCGCCGTCGTCGTGGAGTCGGTGTTGTTGGTTGTTCTCGCCGTGATCTGGGTGATGCGCGGCGACGCAGCCGCGGCGCCGGGAACGGGACCTGCGCGCGCGGGGACGACCGACGCCGCTGCGGCGGCAGCGCGGAGCGCGGACCTGAGCGGCGGCGATGCGACGGCGATGCGCGCGCAGGAGGACACGCGGCGCCGCATCGAAGCCGTCGCGCTGGGCGCGAGCGCGTCGATCCTCCTCCGCGGCAGGCTCGTCGCGCCGGCGGGAGACTCGATTCCGAACAACCTCTCGATCGAGCTGTGGCGCGACGGCGAGTGGCGCAGCGCGTCCGTCGCAAACGGGCAGTACGCGGCCGCCGGTCTCGCGCCGGGGATCTGGGAGATCACGCCGCGCGCGAAGGACTTCGTCGCGAAGCGCGAGGCGCTCTTGCTCGGCGCGACGGCGACGCACCTGCACGACCTCGTGCTCGAGCGCGCGCAGACCGTCGCGGTGTACCTGCGCACGACGGATGGTCTTCCTCTGCTGGACGCGCTGAAGAACAAGCTCGGCCCGAGCTCCTTCGCCGTCGCCGCGTTCGAGCGTCCGTTGGAACACGATCTGCCGGCGATGACCGAGGGTCAGGTCTCTGGCGTCGGCTGCGCGCGTTGGTCGAGCGCGCGCGAGCGCGGCAAGGCGCTGCCCGAAGTCGGTCCCCAAGCTGCTCCCGACGGGACGCTGATCCTCGATCGCGAGCCGCCGGTCCACGCGGCGCTGTTCTTCCGCCACCTTGTGATCGCGCAGCAGCCGATCCAGGCGGGGCAGGACTCGCTGACCTTCAGTGTCGATCCCGCTTCGATCGTCGCGCGCTGCGGGACGGTGCGAGCCCGCCTGATCGACGCGACGACGGGGCAGCCGGTCACGAGTGGAGCGCGGTTCGACGTCCACAGCGCCGAACAGGCGGACGGGGGCAAACCGGAGATCGGCGCCGAGGGGAGGGTGCTGGTCACCGGCGTGCCGCCGGGCACGACCCTCATCTCGATCATGGCCGGCGATCGTGGCGCTCCCACGAATTGCGAGGTCGTGATCCCGGCCGGCGGGACGCTCGATCTCGGCGACGTCGCCTTGCACGCCGTCGTGACCTGGAAGGGCCGCATGACCGACATGGCCGGCGCGGGCGTCTCCGGCTCGGTCCAGTGGACGGACCTCGCGATGCGACGCGCGCGCGGAACATCGAGCGACCGGCGCAGCACGATGGCCGACGGCGACGGCGAGTTCACGATCCAGAGCGGACCAGGCCGTTTCCTCGTCGAGGCGACGCCCGTCGACGGTCGACGCGGTCATGCGATCGTCGATGTCGGAACGGGGACCAATCCCCCCTTCGAGCTGCGCGTCGGACCCGTCACCCAAATCCGCGTGATCGCGAGCGGCGATCCTCTGCGCGGCTACGCGCTCGAACTCCTCGACGAGCGCGGCGAACTGGTCGCGGTGCGGCGCATCCAGGCGCGCTGGCGCGAAACGAACTTCGACGTACCGCCCGGCCGCTACCAACTCGAGGTCTGGGACGACGCCGACACGCTGCTGGAGAAGCGCGCGATCGAAGTCGGTGCACAGGCGCTGCGCGTGGAGCTGCCGCGATGAACCGACCCACGCTGATCGCGCTCGCGATGGTCGAAGCAGTGCTGATCGCGATGCTCGCCGTCGCGTTGCTGCGCGGTGACGACGCTCCTCCGATCGACGCGGCCCCGGCGAATCAGGCGATCGACACGACGAGCGCAGCAGCTCCGTCGCCCGAACGAACACCGTCGCCGGTCTTGCCGCCGCTCGTCGAAGCCGCGGGCACCGCGCCGGGCTCCTCGCGCAACGCCGCTTCGATCGAGGGTGCCGCCGTCTTCGGACGCGTGACCAGCGCGCGCGGCATCCGGCTCAGCTCGGGCGGCGTGGCCCTGCGCCGCAGCGATCTGGCCGGAGCTTCCGCGCCGCTGCGCTTGCCCATCCGATCAGGCCCGACCGACTACGCGTTCCCCGGCCTCGCGTTGGGCCGCTACGAGTTGAGCGTCTCCTCCCTCGGCCATCGCCCCGCGACGCGCGAGATCGAGATCACCGAGGACCTCGCCTCGCTGCGCGTCGACATCACCCTCGCCCCGACCTGGGACCTGCGCGTGCTGATGGTCACGCCCGACGGCGTCCCCCTGCAGGAGGCGCTCCGCAAGCAGCGCGATGCGCAACCCGGACTGTTCTGGCCGATCGTCGACGCGCTCGCGACCCTCGCCCCGCTCTCGTCTCCGATCCCGAACGTGACCGAGCGCATGCCGCAGTTCGGACTCGGCCAATGGAACGGCGGTCGCGAGCAGATCTTCGACAACCGCCCGCGACTGCCGAAGCGCTACGCGGGCACGATCGAACTGCCGGTCGACGTGCCGGTGTACGTCAGCGCGGTGCTGCGCAGCGCGGTGCTCGCGACGGAACGCGTCGAGGCCGGGCAGGAGGAAGTCCGCCTCGTGATCGCGGTCGACGACGTGCGGCGCAGCTTCGGCCGCGTGCGTGTACGCCTGATCGACGGCGCGAGCGGCGCGCCCGCGAAGGGCGCGCGTGTCTCGCTCGTCGATTCGCAGAGTGGTTCCTCCGGAGTCCAGGTCGACGGCGAGGGGCGAGTCGAGCTGAGCGCTCCGCCGGGCGTGCTGCAGCTCGAGGTCCTCGCGGCGGATTCTGCCCTGCCGCCCTGGAGCATCGAGCTCTCGCCCGGGCAGTTCGTCGATCTCGGCGACCTGCCGCTCGGCATCCCGCGCGAAGTCGCGATCCGGATCGAGGGCATCCCCGCCGGCGAGCGCGCCGGGTTCTCCTACAAGTCGCGCGAGGCGCCGCCGCACCCCGCGCTGAAGGCGCACTACGAGTACGCGTCCGTCGACCAGGCCGGCCTCGCCAAGCCGAAGCTCGTCGCCGGCCGTTACACGCTGCTCGCCACCGCGGGCAGGACCATGGCGACCCTCGACTTCGACACGCGCGCGCTCGGCGACGCGCCGTTGGTCGTCGCCCTGCAACCCGGCGCCGTGCTCCGCATCGTCCCGCCGCCGCTCGAGCGCGCCGTCTCGCTCACGATCACCGACGAACGCGGCGTGATCGCGTGGCGCCGCGCGATCAACTGGACGCAGCCGACCGACGTCACCCTCCGCCCCGGCCGCTACGACGCCGCGATCCTCCGACCCGACGGCGCGATCGAACACCGCACGCTCGAGCTCGGACTCGCCGGCGCCGAGATCGACCTGCGCTGACCGAGACCTGCTGATCGGGAGTCGGACCTCGGGCCGGATCCACGAAGTCGAGGCGTCGCATCGCGCCACCCGCACCGGCGCGGATCCGGCGGCACCGGACGTTTCAGCGGGCCCGGGGCCGTCGGGGATACCTATTACTAGGGCCTCGCGGCCGGCCGCTCCCCGGGGGTGCACCCGGGTAGATCGCCCAGGTCGCGACGGCTCACAGATCGGCGTCGCCGGGATCGACCTTCGGCTCGCGCGCGGGATCGGCGCAGTGGCCGAGGCTCGCTAGTGCCGCGAGCCAGAACCACGGGTGTCCGGTCGGCACGGCGAAGAGGATGCGCTCGACGCGCGCGCGGAGCCGTTCCGCGGCGTCGCCCGGTTCGGCGAGCAGTGCGTAAAGCGCGCGCCAGTCCTCGAGACTGCCCCGGTCCACGATCTGCGCGAGTGCTTCGTCGTTCTCGAGGTCGAAGCGAGCGAAGTTCCAGAGCGCTCGGGAACGGGCAAGGGTTGCGAGCGGGTCGTCGATGGGCGGTCTCCACTCCGTGGCGAGGAGTGCCTGCGCGATCTGCGCAGCGCAGACACGACTGCGCTCCTGCAGGGTCGCGAACGCGATGCGCGATGCGTCCTTGCCCTCGTCGCTGCTCGGTTCGATCGCCGCGGGATCACCGCCTCGAATCGCCTGCAGGCGCTCGGCCAGTTCGACAGCCATGAGTTGCCCGGAAGGCCCCTTCACGCCGCAGGCGTCGAGGACGTTCGACAGCGTTCGCATCGGTTCCTCCCCGAGAGCTTCGACGGCCTCGATCACGCCCACGAATGCTCCGACCGTGCCACGCTCGAGGACTCGCCTCGCCGCCGACCAGAACGCGCGGGTCTCGTCACTCTCGCGGGGTTCGCTCATCGCTCGGGTCCTTGCCGCGCCGAACGTCCCCCGCCCGACATCCAGCGTCAACCCACGCTCCGCCTGGCACCGAGCCGCGTCGCTGCGTCTCATCCGCGACGATGCACCACGCACTCGCCATCGCGCTCGCCGCGCTCCTGCCCCCACCTCAGGAGCCCGGCCCCGCGCGCGCCGCACACGCGATCGTCGAGCACGGCCGCAGCGCGTACCGCATCGTGATCCCCGCGCCCGCGACGCCGCCGATGGAGTTCGCGGCGGCGGAACTGAGAGCCCTGCTCGCCGAGATGAGCGGCGTCGAGTTGCCGATCGCGACCGAGGACCTCGCGCCGGACGGGCCCGCGATCCTGCTCGGCCCTTCCGCGCGGGCGCGCGCGAGCGGTGCGATGGACCGCGCACGGGAACTCGGCGAGGACGGCGTGCTCGTGCGCAGCGTCGGCGAGGACCTCCTGCTGCTCGGCGGCGGCGAGCGCGGCAGCGTCTACGTCGTCTACGAGTTCCTCGAGCGCTTCCTCGGCTGCCGCTTCCTCGCAAGCGACTGCGTGGTCGTGCCGAAGCGCGAGCGCATCGCCTTGCCGCCGCTCGACCATGCGAATGCGCCGCCCTTCGTCTACCGCGAGGTGCTCTCGTTCCTGTCCGGCGACGGCGTCCTCGTCGCGCGGCAACGGTTGAACGGCGGCAACACCAACCAATGCCTCGGACGGCCGCACGGCACGGGCGAGAAGGTCGGGGGCTTCGTCATCGGTCCGTTCTGCCCCTCCGCCGAGACGATGGTCCCGGCCGGGATCTGGCTGCCGGAGCATCCCGAGTGGTTCGGACTCGTCGGCGGCAAGCGCCACGGTGCTTCGATCGGCGGGCAGCTCTGCTATGCGAACCCCGAGCTGCTCGCGCACTGCACGAAGTGGGTGCTGGACTGGTGCGCGGCCCACCCCGAGATCCCCTGCATCGACGTCTCGCAGAACGATGCCTATCCGGGTTCGAGCGGCGCCTGCGAATGCGAGGCGTGCATGGCGATCGTCCGCGAGGAAGGGTCGCAGCATGGTCCGATCCTGCGCTTCGCCAACGCGATCGCGACGGCGGTCGCCGAGCGCTTCCCGGGCAAGACGATCGAGACGATCGCGTACCAGCACACGCTGGCGACGCCCAAGGTGACGAAGCCGCGCGACGACGTGATCGTCCGCCTCTGCCAGCACGCCTGCTACTTCCACGGCATCGACTGCCCCTCGCTCGGCGCCGAGTTCCGCGAGGCGCTCGCGCAGTGGCGACGATCGGCGAAGAACGTCTTCGTCTGGCACTACGGCGTGAACTTCTGGAGCTACCTCGCGCCGAACCCCAACCTCGGCGCGCTCGCCGCCGACCTGAAGCGCTACGCGCGCGACGGCATCAACGGGGTGATGGTGCAATGCGACCTGCAGAGCCCCGGCGGCGAACTCGCCGAACTCAGGCAATACCTCTGCGCGCAGCTCCTCTGGGATCCGTCGCGCGACCCGCTCGCGATCCGTCAGGACTTCTGCGCCGGCTACTACGGCCCGGCCGCGGACGACGTGCTGGAGTTCCTCGCCGCGATGGACCGCTGGGCCGTCGCGATGCCGCAGCACATCCCGATGAACGGCTGGGACCCCGCCGCGGTGACGCCGCCTGACTTCGTCACCGCGGGACTCGACACGCTCGGCCGCGCGCTCGAGAAGGCAAGCGACCCCGGGCACCGCAACCGCGTCGAGAAGCTGATGCTCCCGCTGTGGTACCTGCGCTTGCAGTGGCCCGATCGCTACGGGCTTTCCAAGTCCGACGGCGCCGCCCTGCTCGCCAGGTTCCGCCGCGTGGTCGAAGCCAACGCGATCACGACGATCTCCGAAGGTCCGCCGAACGCCGCGGGCTTCCTCGCGCAGATGCAGGCGCAGTTCGGCGGTTGACGATCGCGCGCTCCGCGGGCTTCAGGGCAGGTACTCGCAGCGCACGAGGTTGGTCACCGGGATCGGCGTCGCACCCGGGTTGGCCAGGTCGACGAGGATCGACTGGTAATAGAGGACCAGTCCGCGGAACGAAGCCGGCAGCGTGATCGGGCCGATGCGCGCGAGGCCGGTCGAGGCACCCGTGGGGAACGAGACCTCGAGGATCGAGAGCGACGTGAATGCGTTGCCGATGCCGAGGCTCACGAGGCCGGGGATCACGCTGGGCGCGTTGCTCGGCGAGAGCGCGAGATAGCAGATGGTCGTCGCCGGCAGGTTGCCGCGGTGGATGACGAAGGTCTGGGTGCCGCTCGCGCGCGGAAAGGTCGAGGTGCCCAACGCCGGGCTCGTCGGCGCGGTGAGCGTCACGGTGTAGGCGCCGCTCGTGCACGCCGCGTTCACGACGCGCACCGAGTACTGCCCGGGCGCGAGTCCCATCGGCGGATGGAGGTAGATCGCGTTGTCGCCGGCGGGGAAGAACACGCCGTCGACCATGTTCTCGAGGGCGCGGCTCGTGATCGTGCGCGTGCCGAACATCACCGCCGTCGCATCGCTGAAGTCCGTGCCCTGGACGTAGAGCACGTCGGTCGTGACCGTCGGGAGCGAGCCCGGGGTGATGCTGCCGATCGACGGGCAGCGGAGATAGGTGATCGAATCGCTCCGCACCGTGCTGAGGTTGCCCGCGCGGTGCGTTGCCGCCGATCGCGGGATTGGCGAGATCGAAGTTCGTCGCGAAGCCGGTGTACGGATCGAAGCTGCTCCAGGTCGTGCCGTCGAGCGAGTAGGAGATGATCGAGACCCCGCTCGGCGCGTCGCTGGCGCCGAACGTGAGGTCGACGCGGGTCGAGGTCGTGTAGGTCGCGCCGCCGTTGATCGCGACCGAGAGCAGGCTCGGGGCGAGCGTGTCGATGAGGAAGCCGCCGAGACGGGCGGTGGTCGCCGAGAGATTGCCGGTGCGGTCGACCGCCCGGATCGCGAAGTGGTACGGATTGATGCTGCTCGCGAGCCCCGCGATCGTCTGCGTCCGCGGGTCGTTGGTCAGGTTCATCACGGTGGGCACGGTGCTGGTGCTCTGGTCGAAGGTCCACGCGAGGCCCGCGATGCCGGCGCAGCCGACGTCGACCGCGGCGCTCCAGTCGATGCGGACGTCGGGGTTGCGGGACCAGGCGTTGACCGAGTGCGTCGGACTGATCAGGCCGGTCACCGTGTTCGGCGCCTGGCCGTCGACGCAGATCGGCACGGTGATGTCGGCGGGACTGCGACCCTGCGACGAGGCCCACGCGCGGAGGTTGACGATCCCCGACGTCGTCGGGGTCCGCAGCGAGAAGAGCAGGTCGCGCAGCGCGCCGCTGCCGACCGTCATGTCGCCGACCGTCGGGAACGGGTAGGACCAGTAGCCGGTGCCCCCGAACGCGTGGATCACGCCGTCGGCGCTCGTGCGCTGCATCAGCGACAACACCGAGCTGCCGTAGGTGACGAGCACGATGCGCGCGCTCTCGAGATCGACGTTGCCCGCGCCGGGCGCGAGCGTGGTCTGCACCGTGAAGTTGGTGTTGGGGCGGAACAGCGTCGCCGAGGGCGTCACGCTGAACTGCATCGGCCCAGTGCCGTCGGCGAAGCCGAGCGACACGCAGACCGACCACTTCGCATTGGTGCCGGGGAAGATCGAGTTCGCATAGACCTTCACGCGCACGCGGCGGCCGAGGCACTGGTTGACGATCCCGGCCAGGGCCGAGCGGCCGAACAGCGTGGTCACGTTGTCGGTGGAACTCGTGATCGGCCAGCCGTCGGTGCCTGAGTTCGAGAAGGGCTCGATGTCGAGGTAGGTCTCGAGGTTGTTCACGCGCGCGACGTTGCCGCCCGCGGACACCGGCGGTTCGACCCAGGTCGTGACGACCTTCATCGTCGCCATGTTCGCGGGCACATCGATGTCGAAGTACGACCACGTGAACGGTGCGGACAGCGTCCCGGCATAGACCCAGTTCCAGCCGAAGTTCGCGCGGTGCGAGTCGACGAGGCCGTGGCCGACCGGTCCGCTGACGACGCCGTTGCTCGCGGTCGCGAGGAGCAGCGCCTTCACCGCCGCGGGGTTGTATTCGAACCACGCGTTGTTGTCGGCGAGGCTCGCGACCACCCCGGTGACGTGCGGCGTCGCCATGCTCGTCCCGCTCTTCTGCGTGTACTGATCCAGCGTGCCCGCGAGGCACGAGGTGATCACGCTCCCGGGCGCCATGAGGTCCGGCTTCTGCCGGCCGCCGCCGACGCCGAAGTCGGAGAAGCTGCTGCGCGAGCCCGATCGGCCGTTGGCGTCGGGGAACACGTCGACGGAGCCCACCGTGATCACGTTCTTCGCCGAGCCCGGCGAACCGACGCCGCCGCTCGTGCCGCCGCTCGCGTCGTTGCCCGCGGCGTAGCAATAGGTCTGGTCGCCGGCGTGCACGAAGCCGTCGATCTGCCGCGCGCCGATCTCCGTGCCGTTCCACTGCGATCCCTGCGTATCAACGCTCCAGGAGTTGTTGACGACCGCCGGCTTCCGCCCGCCCGGTGGGTTGGCGAACGCGGAATAGAGCCAGCCGGGGTCGCCGAAGGCATTGCCTGACGCATCGAGGTAGCGACCGATGAAGACGCGTGCGTTGCTGTCGCGACCCACCGCGGGAGCCATCCCCATCAGGCGTTGATCCGAGTTGCCGTCGCCGAACACGGTCCCGGCGACGTGCGTGCCGTGGCCGTTGAGGTCGTTCGTCGCGCCGAGCCCGGTGTTGTCCCACCACCAGTACCACTTGCCGGAGTAGTCGACGTGCCAGGGGTTGCCGTTGATGCCGGTGTCGATGATCCCCACCGCGACGCCTTGGCCGGGATAGGTCCCCCGCACGCGGTCCTGGTGGATCATCGCCACGCGCTGCGCGTGGTCGGCTTGGTGGACGGCGACCGGCGCGACGAAGAGCACGGCGTCGAGCGCGGCGGTCGGGAGCGTGCCGCGATACGAGCGCGTGAACTCGTCCCAGCTCTCCTCGTCGAAGCCGAGCGCTTCGAGGCGCGCGAGCACCGCGCCGCGCGTTCGCCAACGCAGGACCGGGCGCGACTCGCCGCGCGCGCCTGGGTGCGCGGGCACGACGGGGACCGCGATCGGGTCCTGCGTCGAGAGCGGCGAGAGTTCGCTCGCGAAGAGGTTGACGTGCACGTGCAGGCGCTCCGCCCCGATCGCCGCCGCGGCGGCGAGGCGCGGCGACAGCTTCTGCCGCGGCTCGGGCAGGCCGACCCAGCGCACCGACGGCAGGCGGAGGATCTCGGGCACCGCGGCGTGAGGGATGTGGACCTTCACGCACTGCCACGGATGGACACCGAGGAACGTCGCGCCGCGCGCGGTGAGTTCGTCGACGCGTTCCTGCACGAGCTTCCCGTTCAGCATCACCATCGCGAAGCTGCGGCCCTCGGGCTCGGCGCGCATGCGCCCGAGCAAGCGCGGATCGAGGCCGGGCTCGGGCCGCATCGCACCACCTTCGAAGTCGAGCTGGTACGGATCGCCGCCGTCGGGCGGGGCGTAGTCCGGCGTCGCGAGCGCGGCGGCGGCGGGCACGTCGCGCTGGACCGCGGTGACCGTGCCGACGATCGGCCTTCGCGGTGCTGGCACGGAGACGGGCTCCGATTGCACCGCTGGAAGGGGGCTGCGCTGGGCGAGGATCGGCGAGGCGAAGGGGGCGAGAGCGAGAGCGAGAGCGAGGGACGAGCGACGCATGGCGTGGAAGGCGAGGAGCGCGGGCGCGCGGAGGATAGCGAGAGTGCGGCGTCGCGCGTTTCGGGAGACCGTGCTCGATCGCTAAGGTGCGCGCGTGACGACGCGCGGCGAGCTCCGTGACGGTGCCCGGATCCTCGTGATCCGGCTCTCCGCACTCGGCGACGTCCTGTTCGGGCTCGAGACCGTCGCATCGATGAAACGCGAGCGGCCCGACCTGCAGGTCGAGTTCCTCGTCGAGGACCGTCACGCGGCGATCCTCGAGGGGTGCCCGGACCTCTCCGCCGTGCGCGTGATCTCGCGGCGCGGACGTCTCGCCCGTCTCGCGGAGCTGCGCACGCTGCGCCGCGAGCACTACGACGTGCTGCTCGACCTGCACGGCCTGGTGAAGAGCGCGCTGGTCGTCGTCGCGTTGCGCGCACGTCGCAAGCTCGGCTTCGCGCCGCCGGCGTCGCGCGAACTCGCGCACGTCGTCTATCACGAGCGCGTCGCGTTGCCGGACCCCTTGCCGCACCGCGCCGAGCGCGGGCTGTTCCTGCTGCGCGCGTTGGGTCTGAAGGGCGAGCCCGCGGCGCCTCGCCTCGCGGTGCCGCAGGCGGAGCATCCGTTCTGGAACGGGGTCGCGCGCCCGCGCGTGGTGCTCCATCCCGGCGCCAGCGCGTTCGCCGCCTTCAAGCGCTGGCCGCTCGCGAAGTTCGAAGCGCTCGCCGCGCGCCTCTGCGGCGAAGGCGTCTTTGTCGCCGTGAGTTTCGGCCCCGGCGAGGAGGCGCTCGGCGAAGCGCTGCTGCGCGCCGCACCCGCCGCCTTGGTGATCGACGGCAAGGCCCTCGGTCTCCTCGGCCTCGCCCACGTCTTCCGCGACGCCGACCTCGTGATCGCCGCCGACACCGGTCCGCTGCACGTCGCCGCCGCCGCCGGCACCCGCGTGCTCGCGTTGTTCGGCCCCAAGGACGTCGCGCTCTACGGCCCGCGCTGGCACGCGGAAAACCGGGTGTTGTGGAGCGACGTGCCCTGCCGGCCCTGCACGCGGCGCGAATGTGCTTCGCCGCAGTGCGTGCTGGGGATCGGGGTGGAGGACGTCGCCGCCGCGATCGATGCCGCGCTCGCGACGATGCGCGGCGCACCGCGGAGCTGACCCCGATGCCCGCCACCCCCGTCACCGTGATCCGCCACAGGAAGGAACGCATCGCCAAGTGCTCGCTGCGGCACCTCCACGAGCGGCCGGGCTTCCGCTTCCTGCGCGCGAGTTGCGGGATGCGCTTCGATGCGAGCGGACAGATCCTGCTCGCGGTCGACGCGCCGCCGCTGAGTTCCGCCGATCGCGGGCGAGCGCTCGTGCTGCTCGATTCGACGTGGCGTCATCTCGCCGAACTCAGGCGTTGCATCACGGGCGAACCGATCCTGCGTTCGATCCCCGGCGACGTGCGCACCGTCTATCCGCGCAAGTCGCGGATCTACGACGACCCGGAAGCGGGCCTCGCGTCGGTCGAAGCGCTCTACGTCGCGCTGCGCATCCTCGGCGAGGACGACGAGAGCCTGCTCGACGGCTACCACTGGAAGGACCAGTTCCTCGCGAGCCTGCGCTGACACCACCATGCGCGTCGAAGTCCCCCTCCGCTCCGCCTACAAGCTCCTGAACCACGGGCCGACGACGCTGATCAGTGCCGCGCACGAAGGGCGCCGGAACGTGATGGCCGCCGCCTGGGTCATGCCGCTCGACTTCGAACCGCCGAAGCTGGCCGCGGTGATCGCGGCCTCGACCTTCACGCGCGAGATCGTCCTCGCGTCGGGCGAGTTCGTCGTGCAGACGCCCTGTCTTGCGCAGCGCGCGCTGACGATCACGGTCGGCAACGAGTCGGGCCGCGAGCGCGACAAGTTCGCGGCGCACGGCATCGCCACGTCGCCGGCGAGCAAGGTGCGGGCACCCTTGATCGACGGCTGCGTCGCCTGGCTCGAGTGCGTGCGCATCGCGGAGCCCACGATGGAGGAACGCTACGACCTCTTCGTCGGCGAGGTCGTCGCCGCGTGGGTCGACGCGGAGTGCTGGGACGGCCGCGGCCTCGTGTTCCCGCGCGACGAGCTCCGCACGATCCACCACCTCGCGGGCGGCGCCTTCTTCGCGACCGGCAGCAAGCACGCCGACTGAGTTGCGCACCCGCTCGAGCTGACCAGGGCGGATGAAGCGGTGGGCGGTGTGTCCCGCGAACCGGCGCAAGGCGCCCGCGCGCCGATCGGGCCGCTCGGCGCGGGTGGCCGGCCGTCAACCAGGTGGCGCAATGCGCCTGCGCCACCTCTCGTCGCGATCGCCGCAGCGCGGTCCGACTCCGTGCGGACTGCCGCATCGCGCGCGCGCGCCGATCGGGCCGCATCGCGCGCGTGGCTGGCCGACGACCAGGTGGCGCAATGCGCCTGCGCCAAGTGTCGTCGCGATCGCCCAGCGCGGTCCGACTCCGTGCGAACTGGCGCACGGCGCCCGCGCGTCGATCGGGCCGCATCGCGCGCGTGGCTGGCCGACGACCAGGTGGCGCAATGCGCCTGCGCCGCCTCTCGTCGCGTTCGCCGCCGTCCGGTCCGACGCCGAGCGAACCGGCGCATGGCGCCTGCGCGTCGATCGGGCCGCTCAGCGCGCGTGGCCGGCCGACGACCGGGTGGCGCAATGCGCCTGCGCATCGACCGGGCAGCTTGGCTCGGGTGGCGCAGGGCGCCGTCGCGGGTTTCGCGCAATGGCGAGTCCCCCACCGCCTCGCGCCGGTCACCGCGGATGAAACGGTGGCCGGTGTTCTCAAGGAGCCGCGCTCAGCAGCGCACGATCAGGTGGTAGCCGTGTGTCGCCTTCAGGCAGAAGCCGAGCCCGCCCGGCAATGG
This sequence comes from Planctomycetota bacterium, assembly GCA_016235155.1. Classification (GTDB taxonomy): domain Bacteria; phylum Planctomycetota; class UBA1135; order UBA1135; family UBA2386; genus JACRLW01. The sequence continues at coordinate 10,096 of JACRLW010000106.1, read as the reverse complement.
GGAAAGCTCGATCCCTTGCACGCAGAAGCACCACGGGAGGATCGCTGGGACGGCGAGCGCGGCGCCGCCGACGGTGAGCAAGGGGCCCTGCACGGGATCCGGCAGAAGGATGGCGGCAGGCAAGGTGCACGGTGCGAACTGCCCGAGCGGAAGGCCGACGCCGCAGGGCTGCAGCGAGATCGCCAGCAGGCTCATCGCGCCCGCGTCGGGTGCGAAGCCGACGTCGCGCGCGCCGGGACCGAGAGCGAGCGGCTTGCCGCTGCCGTCGGCATGGCCGTGGCCGCGCAACGACAGGGCGAGGCAGGCACCCTGCGCGACGCTCGCGCTGACCGTGCGCGTCGCACCGTTCGCGAGGCCGTCGTTCGGAGTCACCGCGCAGGTGACGAGATCGCCAGGGCGCAGCGCGTCGTCGCGCAGACAGTCGGCGCGGCCGGCGTGCGTGACGTCGCGCACGATCGCGCCGTTGATGCGCCACAGATAACGCTGCGTCACGAGGTCCTGATCGCGGTCGCGGAGCAGGCCCTGCGCGACGCGGCAGAACAGCACGTCGCCGGGCGACGGTTGCGCGGGTTCGAAGCGGATCGACTGCAAAGGCTCGGGCGGACGGTTCGGAGAGCTGAGCGGATCGGTGTAGACGTCGAAAGGCATGGTCGCGACGACGGCGCCGTTGAGCTCGATCTCGATGCGCCAGCTCCCGACGACGTCGCAGAACACCCACCACCGGAACCAGACCCAGTCCCAGACCGCGCCCGCGGGGTTTCCGAAGGGACCCGCACCGGAATCGATCGCCACCGAGTCATCGGGACGCAGCCAGCGCACGCGCGCCGTCGTGTTCGGCGGCAGGTCGTGGTACTGGAACCAGAAGCCGATGTACTGCCAGCCCGTGCCCCAGCGGCCCTGCCGCACGTAGTCGTTTGGCAGGCGCGGCTGCGCGTGGAAGTCGCCGGGCCCGATGTTCAGGTCGGAGACCCAGGCGCCGCGACGGCGCGCGATGGGATTCACCCAGCGGCTCGCACCGGCGCGACAGACGCCCGCGTCCGGTTCGTAATGCGCGTTGTCGTGCCACGACTCGAAGTGCAGGTGCGGCCACGAGCTGTTGCCGCTGCTGCCGACGAGTCCGAGCTGCTGGCCGCCCGCGACGCGCTGCCCGAGCGTCACCGCGACGCTGTTGCGCCGCAGATGGAGGTACCAGGAGTAGTGCGTCCCGCCGTGCCAGAGGATGACGTAGTTCGAGGGCAGGCTCGACGGGTTGATGTTCCGGTCCGGTTCGCCGTCGTGCAGGTCGACCACGACTCCGGCGATCGCGGCGAAGACCGGCACGCCGCGATCCATCTCGGCGAAGCTGTGCAGATGCGTGTCGTGCCCGCGATGCGTGTCGTAGGTCCACTGCAGGCAGTCGAAGTCGCGCAGGCCGAAGCTCGGATCGAGGTCGACGAAGTTGAAGGTGTGGACGTCGTCCCAGAGGTTGCCGGCGAACGGTTGGAACGGGTAACGCTCGGGATCGACGCTCGCGATCCCCGGAGCGGACGGCTGCTTGCTGCGGAACGCCTCGACGCGCGCGAGGATCGCCTTGGTCTGCTCCGGCGAGACGCAGTCGCCGCGCGGGATGCCGCCGCCGCCGCGGTCCTGGGCGGCGAGCGGAAGGACGAACACGCCGGTGGCGGCGAGCAGAGCGAGCGTGCGGAGCATGGCGGGTCTTCGATCCGGGCGGCGGCATCGGAGCGAGACGACGACCGATCGGGAAGCCCCGCGGCGCACGGGCCATCCCCGGCGACGAGCACGTAGAGGCGCCACGTGCGTCGATCTCGCGCGCTCGCGACAATCCCGACCCGCCATGCCCCACCCCTCGATCGCGCACCCCCCGATCGCCCACCCCTCGATCGCTCTGCCCTCGGCCGTCGCGCTCGTCCTCGCGCTCGGATCCCAGGCCGTCGCGCAGACCGGCCGCACGATGACCATGCAATCGCCGCCGCGGATCGGCGCAGCGTTCGCATTCGGCATCGCGCATCCCGTCGCGGCGGCGGGCAATCCCTATGCGGTGCTCTGGTCGGCGCCGTACGCGGGGACGAGCGTGCCGTCGATACCCGGCGTGACCGTCGCGGGCGCGATGCGCGTCGACCCGCTCGCGTTCCTCGCGCCGTTCGCCGGCGTCTTCTCGAGCGCGGGCGTCGTCGCGCATTCGCTGCAGGTGGCGAACGACCCGGCCCTCGTCGGCTACGCCTTCGATCTGCAGGGCGTCGACCTCGACGCGACGAACGGCGTGCTGAGCTTCTGCGACGACGAACTCGCGCTGGTGGTCTTTGGCGTGCGCGTCGACTGGGAGCGCCGCTACGAGCACGGCATCGCGGGACATGACTCGCTGCGCGCGATCGACGCCGACGCGAGCGGCTGCGTCGCGACCGGTTCGAGCAACGGCTACATCCCCGGCAATCCCTACCAGCCGTACTCGTACGAGATCGTCACGCTGCGCTGGTCCGCGGCGGGCGCTCTCCTCTGGGAGCGCCGCTACAACAGCCCCGGTTCGGGCTTCGACGACGCCGGCGTCGCCGTCGATCTCGCCGCCGACGGCTCGGTCACGGTCCTCGGCCAGGGCCCTGGCGCGAGCGGCGACCAGGACGTGATCCTCATCCGCTACGACGCTTCGGGCGCGCAACAGTGGCTCACGCGCTGGAGCCACAACTGGTCGGACTCCGCCGTGGCGATGGCGATCGCCGGCGACGGCACGATCTACGTGCTCGCCTCGACCTACAACGCCGGCAGTGTCACCGACATCGCGCTGCTCGCCTTTGCGCCGACGGGCACGCTCACGTGGTCGCGCTTCTTCCACGGCGGATACGGAACCGACGTCGGCGTCGGGCTCGCGCTCGACTCTCTGGGGAACATCGACATCGGCGGCTACACGGTCGGTCCGGGCGGCGGCACCAACCTCGACTGGCTCGCGCTCGAATACGACCCGAGCGGCAACCTGCTCTGGAGCCGCACGGTCGTCGGTTCCCCCACGCTTCCCGATTACTGCTGGGGCATGACGGTCGGCCCCAACGACGACGTCCTCCTCACCGGCACGCTCGCTGCCAATCCGAGCGGCTACTGCGCGGCGAGCTTCGACGGCGCCGGCAACCATCTCTGGACGCGCGCGCTCGGCGTGCCCGGCGGCGCGCCCTATTGCGAGATCCGCGGCGACGCGGCGGGCAACGTCTACTTCGCCAGCAGCACCTCGGTCGGTTCTCTCGACGCCGGCGGCAATCCGCGATGGCAGCGGAGCGTGAGCGGCCAGGCGCGTGCGCTCGAGCTCGACGCGCTCGGCCGCGTGTTCGTGACCTCGTCCGCCGGCGTCGCACCGAACCGGCAGCAGTTCGTCTTCAGCGCGTTCGACGCGCTCGGCGCGTCACTCGGCGGCCTGGTCTACGGCGCCGCCAACGACGACGAGTTCGCACCCCGCGGTCTCGTCGCGATCCCCGGCGCGGTCTACGCCGTCGGGTCGAGCAGCAACGGCCACGACAACGACGGCTACGCGGTGCGCCTCACGATCCGGCCTTGAGCGCGCTCAGGCGAGGCTGCCCGGCACGTATTCCCCCGCGCTGTCCGTCAGCCGGTAATGCCGGCCCTGGAAGCTGTAGGTCAGCTTCTCGTGGTCGATGCCGAGCAGGCGCATCAAGGTCGCGTGCAGGTCGTGCACGCTGACCGGGTCCTTGACGACGTTGTAGCCGAACTCGTCGGTCTCGCCGTGGACGATGCCGCGCTGGACGCCCCCGCCCGCGAGCCACATGGTGAAGCAGCGGCCGTGATGGTCGCGGCCGTAGTTCTTCTCGTCGAAGGCGCCCTGGCAATACGCGGTGCGCCCGAACTCGCCGCCCCAGATCACCAGCGTGTCGTCGAGCATGCCGCGTCGGTCGAGGTCGCGGACCAGCGCCGCCTGCCCCTGGTCGGTCATGCGGCACTGCTCCTTGATCTCGCGCGGCAGATTGCCGTGGGCGTCCCAACCGCGGTGGTAGATCTGGATGAAGCGCACGTCGCGCTCGGCGAGGCGCCGCGCGAGCAGGCAGTTGCGCGCGAACGAACCCGGTTTGTGGACGTCTTCGCCGTACATCTCCAGCGTCGCGGCGGTCTCGCCGGAGATGTCGGTCAGCTCGGGCACCGACGCCTGCATGCGGTACGCCATCTCGCCCTGCTGGATGCGCGCGAGCACCTCGGCGTCGCCGCTGCGCTCGAACTCGAGCTCGTTCAACGCCGCGACGGCGTCGAGCATCTTGCGGCGGTCGGCGCGCGACACGCCCTTGGGGTCGTTGAGGAAGAGCACCGGATCCGCCGCGGACCGGAAGCGCACGCCTTGGTGCTCGCTCGGCAAGAAGCCGCTGTTCCACAGCCGCGCCGACAGAGCCTGGTCGTTCCCGAAGCCCATGCTGATCATCACGATGAAGGCCGGCAGATCCCGGTTGTTCGAGCCGAGCCCATAGCTGAGCCACGCGCCGAACGCGGGGCGTCCCGGGATCTGGCTGCCGGTCTGCATGAAGGTCACGCCGGGCTCGTGATTGATCGCTTCGGTGTGCACCGACTTCACGATGCAGAGCTTGTCGGCGATCGCGCCGGTGTGCGGATACAGCTCGCTGACCCAGGCGCCGTCCTGCGCGTTCTCGTGGCGATCGAAGCGGAACATCGACGGCACCAGCGGCAGCGACGATTGGCCGCTGGTCATCCCGGTGACGCGCTGGTCGTTGTAGATCTCCGGCATCTTCCGGAGGTCCTTGCCGCTGAGTTCGCGCAGCCGCGGCTTGTGGTCGAACAAGTCGAGCTGCGACGGCGCCCCCATCATGTGGAGGTAGATCACGCGCCTGGCCTTCGGAGGGAAGTGCAGCGACGCGAGCGCACCGCCGGTCCGCCCGTTCGGACCGAGGAGATCCGCGAGCGCGCCGATCCCCAGCGCCGACGAGACGGTCCCCGCGGCGCGGCCGAAGAACTGCCGGCGGCTGAGGTTGTGCAGGTACTGCGAGAGCGGGTCCATCGGCGGGTTCCTCAATCGCGGACGACGGTCTCGTCGAGCGCGAACAGGGTCGAGGCGAGCAGGGTGAAGGCGGCGCATTGCACCGGGTCGAGGGCTTCGTCGCGCCCGCGCTCGCCGGTCGTGAGCAAGGCGATCGCGTCGTTCGGCGCGGCCGCGTAGCGCGCGCGATAACCGGCGAGCAGACCGTCGAGCAGTTCGCGCTCGCGCAGCGCGGGACGGCGCCCGGTGCAGAGCCGGAACATCCGCTCGACGCGCGACGCGTCGTCGGTCCGCTCGCGCATCACGCGCTGCGCGAGCGCGCGCGCGGCTTCGACGAACTGCTCGTCGTTCCAGAGCACGAGCGCTTGCAGCGGCGTGTTGGTCGTCGCGCGGCGCACGACGCAGTACTCGCGCGTCGGGGCGTCGAACGTCGCCATCTGCGGGTTCGGCGACGTGCGCTTCCAGAAGGTGTAGAGGCTGCGGCGCCACAGCGCTTCGCCCTTGTCGCGCGCGAACAACGACGTGTTCGAACTCGGGCCGATCGAGACCTCGGTCCACAGACCTTCCGGCTCGTAAGGCCTCACGCTCGGCCCGCCGATCACCGGCACGAGCAGGCCCGACGCCGACAGCGCCAGGTCGCGCACGAACTCGCCGGCGAGACGGCGACGCGGGAAGTACGCGAGCAACCGATCACCGGGGTCGATCGCGACCGCGTCGGGCTTGGTCGTCGCCGCCTGCCGGTAGGTCGCGCTCGTCACGATCAGGCGCAGGATCGCGCGCTGGCTCCAACCGCGCGCGGGCAGTTCCGTCGCGAGCCAGTCGAGCAATCCGGGATGACTCGGAGCGTCGGCCTGCTGTCCGAAGTTCTCGGCGGTCGCGACGAGGCCGATGCCGAAGACCATCTGCCAGAGTCGATTGACGTGCACGCGCGCGGTCAGCGGGTGTTCCTTGCGCACGAGCCAGCGCGCGAAGCCGAGTCGGTTGTCCGGTTCACCGGCGGGGAGCGCGCCGCCGAACGCCTTGGGCGGGCGGCGCGTGACCGGCCGGTTCGGGTCCGGCATCTCGTAGCGCCCGCGCGTGAGCACGAGCGTCGGCGACGTCTTCTCGATCTCCTTCATCACGACGACGGGCACGCGCTCGTCGTCGAGGGACTTGCGCGCCGCGACGAGTTCCTGCCGCTTCGCCTCCAGTGTGGCGAAGCTCGGCGAGCGCATGCCGAAGGCGCGGACCAGTGCTTTGCCGATCGCGTCGGAGCGGCGCTCGGGCGGCACGAGGGCGAAGGGCCGCAATGCCTCGGGTGCGTCGGGCGCGCGGTCGATGCGGCCATAGAAGCCGGCGGGTCCGCCGTTGTTCACGACCTTGACGACAAGCAGGTGCTCGCCCGGCGTGAGTTCGAGCTCGAGCTTCTCCTGATCGGGCGCCGCGCCGCGCATCACTTCGTTGGCGAAGATCTCCTTGCCGTCGAGGAAGACCTTGATCGCGTCGTCGCTGCCCAGCGAGATCGGCACCTTGGTCGCGATCGGCGTTCGCAGCTCCTTGCCGAGGTAGAACGCCGCGCGTTCGCCGCGCAGTTCGATCACCTTGGCGTCGCTGTCGGGCCGCTGCTCCCAGGGCGTCTTGCCGAAGCGCTGCCCGCGGTCGATGCGCATGACCGCCTCCGGACCGTGACCGTTCGTCCACGCCGTCGCGAAGTCCGTCTCCGTGAAGGGTCCCGCGGACCACCAGTCCGACGTGATCAGCGGCAGTTCCGCCACGAGATCCGCGGAGGCACTCGCGAGTTCCGCGCGCAGGCGACCCGCGACGTGTCCGGAGTAACGGCTCTCGCACGCGACCTCGATCACGACGCGCGTGCCGCCCTCGAACCCGAACGGCTCCTGCGCGACGAGCATCGCGGTGCGCGAGCCTTCCTTGCGATGACCGTCGAGGGCCCAGCCGTCGCCCTGGCCGAGGATCGCATTGAGCACGTCGAAGTCGCCGTTCTGCTGCTCGTGGTCGGCCCAGGCCCACGCAAACGTGATCGCCTGCGTGCGCGACGCGTCGCCGCGCGCGATCGCCGTCGCCTTGATCGAGGTGATCACCGCGTTGCCGTTCGCTGCGGGCCCGAGGCGTCCGTCGGGAAAGGACGGGTCCGCGAGGGCGTCGAGGCGCAGGACGCGGAGACCCGTCGCATCGGTGTCGAGATCCAGCGTGATCGTGTCGCGCTCGGGCTTGCCGGAGAGGCGCGCCGAACCGTCGTCGAGCCGTTCCACCGAGGCACCGCTCGTGCTGCTCGCGACGCTGAGCCTCGCCTCGCGCCAGACCACGCCACGCCGCGCCCGCAACGCCGTCTCCCACGCCGCGAGTTCGGCCGCGACCGCGTGTTCGACCGCGACCAGCTCCCTCTCCACGCCGGCGATCGCCGTCGCGTTGGCCGCGATGCGCGTCGCGAGTTCGGGCGGCGCGTAGGCGATCCGCGCCGGATACGCACGCGCCGGTTCGAAGTCGTTGGGATAGACGCCGCGCTCGTCGACCGAGTCGAAGTACGCGTAGAGGCTGTAGTAGTCGTCTTGCGTGAACGGGTCGTACTTGTGGTCGTGGCAGCGCGCGCACGTGAAGGTGAGACCCATGAAGGTCGTCGCGATCGTCTCGATCCGATCGGCGACGGCCTCGACGCGGTACTCGGCGTCGATCGCGCCGCCCTCGTCGTTGATGTTGTGCATCCGGCAGAAGCCCGACGCGATGCGCTCCTGGTCGCCGGCCTCGGGCAGCAGGTCCCCCGCGAGCTGCTCGATCACGAAGCGGTCGTAGGGCAAATCGCGCGCGAACGCGCCGATCACCCAGTCGCGGTACGGCCACGCCGTGCGGATGTTGTCGTGGTGGTAGCCGTTGGTGTCGGCGTAGCGCGCGGCGTCGAGCCACATCTGCGCCATCCGTTCGCCGTGCTGCGGCGTCCCGAACAGTTCCTCGACGACCCGCTCGTAGGCGTCGGGGCGCGGATCGGCGAGGAACGCGTCGATGCGTTCGGGCGACGGCGGCAGCCCGGTCAGGTCGAGCGTGACGCGGCGGATCAGCGTCTCCTTCTCCGCTTCGGGCGACGGCGAGAGGCCGAGGCCCTCGAGCCGCGCGAGCACGAAGCGATCGATCGGATTGCGCGCCCAGCCTGCGTCGCGCACGTCGGGCAGCGGCGGCGTCTGCGGCGCCGTCCAGGCCCAGTGATCCGCGAAGGGTGCGCCCGCTTCGATCCAACGCCGCAGCAGCGCGCGCTCGCCGTCGTTCAACACCCGCCGCGAATCCGGCGGCGGCATCATCACCTTCGGATCGCGCGACTCGATGCGTCGGATCAGTTCCGACGCATCCGGGTCGCCGGGCACGACCGGGATGCGGCCCTCGTGCGCCGTGTGTTGTCCGTCGCGCGTGTCGAGCCGCAGGTCCCGCTTGCGCGCCTTCGCATCGAAGCCGTGACACGCGAAACAGCGATCCGAGAGGATCGGCCGGATGTCGCGGTTGAAGTCGATCGCCTCGGGCGCTTGCTGCGCGAGGGCGGCGGATGCGGCGACGAGGACGGCGAGCGAGGAGCGAGGAGCGAGCACGGCCGGGGAAGGATAGCTACCTTCTCCGCCCATGCGCGCCTTCGTCCCCCTCGGTCTCGCGCTGATCGCGCTGTTCCCCCCCGCCGCCCGTTCGCAGTCGTTGATCCTGTATCCGACCGCCGACACCTTCGCCGACCAGAGCCAGCCGGCGGCGAACTTCGGCACCTCGAACGAGCTCGGCTTCGGCAAGAACTTCACCTACACGCCGACCTTCACGGTGTGGTTCATGCGGGCCTACCTGCAGTTCGACTTGCTGTCGATCCAGCTCACGGGTCGCTGGCCGACGCGCGTCGTCTACCGCTGGTACCAGAACCGCGCGAGCGCCGCGGGATGCCTCGACGTGAGCGTGCATCGCGTGACGGCGCCGTGGGCCGAGACCGGCCTGACCTGGCAGAACAAGCCGGCGAACGATCCCGCGGTGATCGCGACCGCGTGCGTCGGCGATTCGTCCGGCACCGGCTGGAAGGAGGCCGACGTGACCTTGCTCGTGCACGCGTGGCTGATGGGCACGTCGCCGAACTTCGGATTCGTCGTCAAGGACCCGAGCGAGTCGAACGCGGGTGCGGCACGTCCCGGCTTCGCGCACAGCCGTGAGACGGGGCTCGCGCTGACCCCGCACCTCGACGTGCAGTTCGCGAGCCGCTTCGGCTACGGCTGCTCGCTGCGCGCGCTGCTGCCGATCACCGACGTGATCGCCGGGCAACCGAAGCTCGGCCGCTACTTCGTCCTCGGCACGACCGGGCTGATCTCCGGCTCCGCGGTCGGCGTCGTCTTCGGTCTCAGCAACACGACTTGGAGCGGCGGTGCCTTGCCCTGGTCGATGGCGCCGATCGGCTTCCCGCACTGCGATCTGCTGGTCGCGCCCGACGTCGCGGCGAGCTTCGGCACCGTCGCCGGCAACGGCTTCGACGTCTCAGTGCCGCTGCCGCTCGCGAACACCTTGAACGGCACGCCGCTCTACATGCAGGTGCTCGCCGCACCGCCGATCCCCGGGCTCGGGTTGGAGCTGAGCCAGGGGATCGGAGTCGTGATGCGGAGTTGACGCCCGCCTCAGTTGCCGAGCGTCAGCCGCAACCCGTTCGACGTGACCAGCCCGAACGCGTTCACGTGCGGCGCGTGCGCGATCGACTGCGCGGCGAGCGTCAGGCCGACGAGACCGCTGTCGTTGGGGATCGCCAGCGCGAGCGGACTCGTGGGTCCCGGCACCGCGAGACCGAAGCCCTGGATGCCGAGCGCGTACTGCCGGCAGCCGGGCATGCCCAACAGCGTGAGGTCGATGCCCGGGTCATGGATCGGCAGGCCGATCAGCAGGCCGGCGAACAGCGCGTTCGACGGGATGTTGGTCGTCTCCAGCGTGCAGGTCGCGCCGAGGACCGGACGGCTGAGCGTGTCGAGCGACAGGGGGTTGCCCTCCGCACCGGTGGACCAGCCCGTGCTCGGGATCGCCGACAGGTCGATGCCGCCGGGGTTGGCGCCGCCGTTGCGGAGGCGCCAGCAGGCGAGGACGTCGCGGTCACGCGAGCAGGCCTGCCAGCGCATCTCGACGTCG
>JACRLW010000105.1 GCA_016235155.1 Planctomycetota bacterium | reverse complement strand
TCGACGCGCGCGCGCGGGCGGCCGGCGTCGCGATCGGGTTGAGCGTGCCGGCGCGGCTGCCGCTGCGCGCCGACGGCTCCGCGCTGCACCAGGTCTTCCTCAACCTCCTGACCAACGCGGTGCAGGCGATGCCGAAGGGCGGCCGGCTCGACGTCGACGCGGGCATCTTTGGCGACGAAGCCGTCGTGCACGTGCGCGACAGCGGCGTCGGCATCCCGCCCGAGCACCACGACCGCGTCTTCGATCCATTCTGGACCAGCAAGGAGTCCGAGCCCGACCCCGAGCGTCGCGGCACCGGCCTCGGGCTCAGCGTGAGTCATGGCCTGATCGAAGCGCACGGCGGCAGCATCGACTTCACGAGCGAGGTCGGCCGCGGGACGACCTTCACCGTGAAACTCCCGCTCGCGGGCGGCGCGGAGACCACCGCTAGGATCTCGGAGTGAGCGAGACCGCCGGAACGACGCCGCGCGCGCGCATCCTCGTCGCCGACGACGAGGAGAGCATGCGGCACTTCGTCGCGCGCGGCTTGAAGCGGCTCGGCTACGAGGTCGAGGCGGTCGCGTCGGGTCAGGACGCCGTCGGACGGTGGGAGGCGCAACGCTTCGACCTCTGCGTGAGCGACGTCCGCATGCCCGGCATGGACGGCATGGAGACCCTCGCCCGGCTGCGCGGTCTCGATCCCGACGCGCAGGTCGTCCTGATGACGGCCTACGGCTCGATCCAGAACGCGGTCGACGCGATCCGCAAGGGCGCTTTCGACTACGTGACCAAGCCGTTCGAGATCGACGAGCTGGCCGTCGTGATCGAGCGTGCGCTCCAGCACAAGGCACTGCGCACCGAGAACCGCGAGCTGAAGAAACTGGTCGACTCGCGCGACGGTTACGCGGGTCTCGTCGGCCAGAGCCCGGCGATGCGCGGCGTGTTCGCGACGATCGAACGGCTGCGCGGCAGCGAGGCGACGGTCCTCGTGACCGGCGAGTCGGGGACCGGCAAGGAGATGGTCGCGCGCGCGTTGCATGCGACCTCGGCGCGGGCGGGCGGACCTTTCGTCGTGCTGCAGTGTGCGGCGATCCCCGACACGCTGCTCGAGAGCGAACTGTTCGGTCACGAGCCGGGAGCCTTCACCGGTGCGGTGAAGAAGAAGCGCGGCCTGATCGAGAAGGCGCACGGCGGCACCCTGTTCGTCGACGAGATCGCCGACCTCAGCCTGATGGCGCAGAGCAAGCTCGAGCGCGTGCTCGAGACGCGCGAGGTCGTCCCGCTCGGCGGCAGCGAAGCCGTGCACGTCGACCTGCGGATCGTCGCGGCGAGCAACAAGGACCTCGAAGCCGCGGTGCGCGCCGGGACCTTGCGGCGCGAGCTGTACTTCCGCCTCGACGTCGTCCGCATCCACCTCGCGCCCCTGCGCGAGCGCCGCGAGGACGTGCCGCTGCTCGTCGACCGGTTCCTCGAAACCGCGGCGGCGCGACTCGGCATCCCGCGCAAGCGCATCGGCTTCGACGCGATGGTCGTGTTGAGCCGGCAATCGTGGCCGGGCAACGTGCGCGAGCTCGCAAACGTCGTCGAGCGGTTGTGTGCGCTGCGCCCCGACGCGGAGGAGATCGGCGCGCTCGACCTGCCCGACGAGATGCGCGGGCAGGTCGGCTCGATCCCGACTTCGGACCCGCGCGGCGTCGGCCAGCTCGACTGGGCCGCGGCGGTGGAGGGTTTCGAGCGCGCGTACTTCGCTCAGCTCCTGAAGAAGACCGGCGGCAACATGACCGAAGCCGCCGAGCTGGCCGGGATGTCGCGCGGCCACCTGCACCGCAAGACCAAGGAACTCGGTCTGACCGGCGAGCAGTTCCGCGCGTGATCGCGCCGCGGCGCGCCGTGGCTCAGAACAGCGCGTAGATGAAGGGCGCCGCGCCGGTCGCTCCGAGCACGAGCAGCATGCCGAGCATGCCGAAGACGACGAGGAAGGGGATCAGCCACCACTTCGAGTTCTCGGCCATGAAGTCGAGGAACTCGCGGGCGAGTCCGCGCTGGGATCCGGACGCGACGAGCTCGAAGGACTCGTCGGCCGGGGAAACGGGTGCGGGAACGGGTGCGGTGTGCGTCATGGTGTCCATGGGATCGGTCGTCGGGGAATTCGTCGTCGCGTCGAGGATGCGCGCGAGCAGGTCGGGCGGCGCCACGCCGCCGAGCGCTTCGTCGAGGAGGACGTCGAGCGCGTGGTCGCGCGGGTCGGGGCCGGTCATGCGGAGGCTTCCATGCGGAGACGTTTCTCGATGCAGGTGCGCAGGCGCGCGTAGGCGCGCGCGAGCACGCTCTTGATGGCGTGGGCGCCGAGTCCGAGTCGGGCGCCGATCGCGTCGCGGTCGAGTCTCTCCCTGAACTTCAGGTCGAGTGCGTGGCGCGAGCGCTCCTGCAGCTCGTCGAGGCAGCGATCGAGCGCGGCGCGCAACGCGGCGCCGGAGTCATCGCGCTCGTACCAGTCCCAGGCGAGCTCGGCGACGTCGAGGTCGACGCGCGGGGCGCGGCCTTCGCGTTCGATCCGCTTCAGCCACGCGTTCTTCGCGACCTTGCGCAGGTAGCGCCGCGCCTCGTCGTCGTCGAGCTTCTCGATCGCCTTGCCGAGGACCGCGACGAAGGTGTCCTGCACCAGGTCGTCGGCGTCGGCCGCCGGGCAGCCGAGGAAGCGCAGATAGCGCCACACCATCATCTGATGGGCGATGACCAGGCGTTCGAAGGTCCCGGGCTCGGCGGTCATGTGGGTCGGGCGGGTCACGGACGATCCAATCCGCGACGGGGCGCGGCGGATGCAGGGATTCCCGGGAAACCTGCGTGGAGGTCGCGGTGCCACGGTCGCGACCTGTCGGGGTTCGATGGCCGGGGTCTCGACAGCCGATCCAGTCCCGTCGCTGCGCTCGCATCGGATGCGGCGCGCGGGACGACGCGCCATGAACCGTTCGCACTACCAGGTCCACGCCGACGTCCGCCGGGTCTTCGCGCGGCACTGGGTGGACCTCGACCGCATCCAGTTCGGCGTCTACCGGGACATGCTGCGCGTCTCCGGCGAGTTGCATTGCACGCGGGACGGCGGCGAGACGGCGTCGTCGGCGCTGCTCGACGTGCTCTCGGGCGAGATGATGCGGATCCGCGAGATCCGCTGCGTGCAGTTCGACTTCGCCAACTGGCAGCGCGATGAGCAGGGCGCGTGGAAGGCCGTGAAGAGCGCGACCTTCGTCATCGAGGACGCGGTGGCGAAGCGCGACCTCGCCACGAAGGAGCCCGGCGCGGTGGGCGGATGAGTCAGGGGGAGCAGGAGGACGGGAGGGACTGGACCATGCATGCAGAGTGGATCGCCAATCTCGAGACGATGACGCGAAGCCGGCCGGGACACGCCGACCTGTGGTGCGCCCTGGGGATCGCCCTGCACGCGGCCGGACGCCTCGACGAGGCCGACCACGCGCTGGGCAAGGCGATCGAGCTCAATCGCGGCTACGCCGAAGCGGTCGTCGCCCGCGCGTTCGTGCTCGGGGAACTCGGGCGGCCGCGCGAGGGCTATGCCGCGTTGCGACCGGTCTTCGCCGCCGCGCCGAACGACTTCCACCGCGTGTTCGCGCTCGGCGTGTTCGCCATGCGGTTCGGCTGGCGCGACACGGGAGTCGCGCAACTGCGTCGCGCGTGCGAGTTGCTCCCGCACGCTCCGTTCCCGCAGCTGTTCCTCGCCGCCGCGCATGCCGACCTTGGCGACGGCGCCGCCGCCGCCCGCGCGCGACGCACCGCGGTCGAACGGGCCGCCGAGTTGCGCGCGCGGACCGGCGTGACCGGCGACGCGAGTTCCTTCGCGGATGCGTCGTTCCACCGCTCGTGGCCGTCGCCGTCCACGCTGCGCGCTCAGGTGCGACACGCCGAGTTCCTGTTGCAGTCGCGCCGCGCCGCGGAGGCGATGCACGAACTCGACGTCGCCCGCTCGCGTTGGCCGGGCGATCCGATGCTCCTCGTCGAGACCGGACGCCAGCGCCACCTGCTCGACGACGGCGACGACGCGGCGCATTGGTTCGAAGCCGCGATCGCGGTCGACGAGGGCAGCCACCGCGCCTGGCTCGAACTCAGCTTCGTGAACGCGGAGCGCGGCGACCTGGCCAATGCCGTCGACCGCCTGCGCCGCGCCGTCGAACTCCGGCCGACCTTTCCCGACTACCGCTACCAGTTCGGCACGCTCCTCCTCGACGTCGGCCGTTCCGCCGAGGCGGCGACCCAGTTCGAGCAGGCATTGATCTTCAGCCCGTCGCACGGCCACGGGGCCTTGGGGCTCGCGCGCGCCTACGCACAACTCGGCCGCGACGAGGATGCGCTCGAAGTCCTCGGCCGGGGCGCCTGGCGGGACTGGCCCGAGTCGCTCGTGCTCGCGGCGGAGCTGCTCGCGCGATCGTCGCGCGTCGTCGAAGCGCGCGGCGAACTCGAGAAGGCTCTGCGCATCGCGCCGAGCTTTGCCGCGGCACGGGAAGCGTTGGCGGGACTTCCGGCCTGAGGCGCCGAGCCGACCGTCACCTCAGGCGAAGATCTCCTCGCCGTACTCCGCCTCCCGCAACTTCGCCTGCGCCGCCGCCAGGCGCGCGATCGGCACCCGGGGCGCCGAGCACGACACGTAGTCGAGGCCGAGGTAGTGGCAGAAGCGGATCGAGTCGGGGTGGCCGCCCTGTTCCCCGCAGATGCCGACCTTGAGGTCCTTGCGCGTGGCGCGGCCCCACTGCACCGCCATCTGCATCAGACGGCCGACGCCCTTCACGTCGAGCACCTCGAAGGGGTTGTCGCGCAGGATGCCGGTCTCGTTGTACATCGGCAGGAACTTGTTCTCGGCGTCCTCGCGCGAGAAGGAGAAGGCCGCCTGCGTGAGGTCGTTGGTCCCGAAGGAGAAGAACTCGGCGTGTTCGGCGAGGCGCGAGGCGCGCATGCACGCGCGCACCACCTCGATCATCGAGCCGAACTTGAAGCGGAGCTTCACGTGGTAGCGATCCTCGACCTCCGGTTGGATCTCGTCGACGAGCTTGCGCACCCGCGCCAGTTCCACCGCCGTGCAGACCTGGGGCACCATGATCTCGGGATGCACGTC
Organism: Planctomycetota bacterium; assembly: GCA_016235155.1. GTDB lineage: Bacteria > Planctomycetota > UBA1135 > UBA1135 > UBA2386 > JACRLW01. Next base: position 10,613 of record JACRLW010000105.1, on the reverse strand, counting down.
GACCTTGGCGACGACGCACTCCGCGGCGGCTTCGAGGATCGCGCGGATCTGCATCGAGTAGATCTCGGGATGGGTGATGCCCAGGCGCACGCCGCGGTGCCCGAGCATCGGGTTGACCTCGTGCAGCACGTGGACCTTGTGGAGCATCGCCTCCTTCTTCACGAGCAACTGCTCGATGACGTGCGAGCGCTGGTAGCGCGCGAGCGAGCCGTGCAGGTGGTCGATGCTGTCGACGTATTGCTTGTGCAGCTCGGGATCGAGCAGCTTCAACGTGTCGGGCAGCTCACCCATGCTGCGGATCGCGCGGCGCAGGTCGCGAAGGTGACGGATCTCGAACTCGAGCTGCTCGGCGGTCGGCAGGAACTCGTGGATCGGCGGGTCGAGCAGGCGCACCGTGACCGGCAGACCCGCCATCGCCTCGAAGATCCCGCGGAAGTCGGCGCGCTGGATCGGCAGCAGGCGGTCGAGCGCCGCGCGGCGCTGCTCCTCCGTGTCGGCGAGGATCATCTCCTGCACGATCGGCAGCCGCTCCGGGTCGTTGAACATGCGCTCGGTGCGGCACAGGCCGATGCCCATCGCGCCGTAGCGGCGCGCGCGCTCTGAATCGCGCGGCGTGTCGGCATTGGCGAACACCTTGAGCGTCGCGACCTCGTCGGCCCTGGCGAGCAGAGCCTTCAGCTCGTCGAAGAACTCGGCTTCGACCGTCGGGATGGAGCCGAGGTAGACGTCGCCCGTGGTGCCGTCGATCGTGATCACGTCGCCTTCGGCGAGGACGTGCTCGCCGACCTTGGCGCGCTTCTCGCGCGGTTCGACGTGGATCGCCTCGCAACCCGAGACGCAGGGCTTGCCCATGCCGCGCGCGACGACCGCCGCGTGCGAGGTCTTGCCGCCGCGGCTGGTCAGGATGCCCTGCGCGGCGAAGAAGCCGTGGATGTCATCCGGCTTGGTCTCCTCGCGCACCAGGATGATCTTCTCGCCGGTCTTGCCGCGCGCTTCGGCGGTGTCGGCGTCGAAGACGACCTTGCCCGACGCCGCGCCGGGCGACGCCGCGAGACCGCGCGCGATCGCCTTGCAGCCGTGCTTCTGCGCCAGGGTCGGCACCATCAGTTGCTCGAGCAGTGAAGGGTTCACGCGCAACAGTGCGCGCGAGCCGTCGATCAAGCCCTCGCGCAACATCTCGACCGAGGTGATCACGGTCGCCCGCGCGTTCATCTTGCCGTTGCGCGTCTGCAGGCAGTACAGCCGCCCGCGCTCGATGGTGAACTCGAAGTCCTGGACCTCCTGGTAGTGTTTCTCCAGTCGGTCGCGAAGCTCGACGAGCTGCCGGTGCAGATCGGGCATCTCCTGCGCCATCGCTGCAATCGGCTTCGGCGTGCGGATGCCGGCGACGACGTCCTCGCCCTGCGCGTTGACGAGGTACTCGCCGTACATCACGTTCTCGCCGGTCGCCGGGTTGCGCGTGAAGCCGACGCCGGTCGCGCAGTCGTCGCCGAGGTTGCCGAAGACCATCGTGCAGACGTTCACCGCCGTCCCGTTCGCCATGTCCTTGGTGATCTTGAACTGGCGGCGGTAGTCGACGGCGCGCTTGCCCATCCAACTGCGGAACACCGCCGCGATCGCGACCTCGAGCTGCTCGTACGGGTCATGCGGGAAGGGCTTGCCGGTGTGCGCCGTGACGATGCGCTCGAACTCCTTGGCGAGTTCCTCGAGCGCCTTCGCCGGCAGCTCGACGTCGTGCTTGGCCGAGTAGCGCTTCTTCAGCGCAGCCATCGCGTCGTCGAAGCGCTCGTCGGGGACGCCCAGCGCGATCTTGCCGAAGAGCTGGACGAAGCGGCGGTGCGCGTCGTGACCGAAACGCGCGTCGCCGGTCGCGGCGATCAGGCCCAGCAGGGTCTGCGGGTTGAGCCCGAGGTTGAGGATCGTGTCCATCATCCCGGGCATCGACATCGCCGAACCCGAGCGCACCGAGACGAGCAGCGGGTTCTTCGCGGCGCCGAAGCCCTTGCCGGTCTTCTTCTCGAGCGCGGTCATGTGGCGCCGCACGTCGTCCATCAAGCCGTTCGGGAGGCGGCGCTGGTCGAGGTAGGCGAGGCAGGCCTCGGTGGTGATGACGAAACCGGGCGGCACGTTCAGCCCGATCCGGGTCATCTCGCACAGGTTGGCGCCCTTGCCGCCGAGCAGCATCTTGTTCTTCCCGTCCCCGTCCTCGAACGCGTGGATGAACCGCTTGGAAGTCACGTTGGTCGTCGTTTGCATGGTCGATCGCGCGCCGCCGATCTTGCCGGCCAGGCTGCATCAGGACGACGCCCGGGCGTGCACGATCTTTCAGCGGGACCGCAGGAGTTCGCGGAGGCCGGGCGGCTCTCCGGCCTCGACCTCGAGCGGCCCGTCAGCGCCCGGCCGGATCACGGCGAGCCGCCACGCGTGGAGCCCGAGACGGGCGTCGCGGCGGCCATAGCGCTCGTCGCCGACGACCGGGTGGCCGAGCCAGGCGAGGTGCACGCGGATCTGGTGCCGCCGCCCGGTCGCCAGTTCCACCTCGAGCAGCGTGCGCGCCGGGCCGGTCGCGAGGCTGCGGTATCGGGTGAGCGCCGGACGCGCGCCGGCGCGCTCCCCTGCGTGGACCCTCAGGTCCTTGTCCTCCCAGAGCGGGACCTCGATCGATCCGGCGTCGGCCTTGGGTCGTCCCTCGACGACGGCGAGGTAGGTCTTGCGTGCTTCGTCCCATCGCGCCTGCACTGCGTCGCACGCCGCGCGGGTGCGCGCGAAGAGCAGGACGCCGGAGGTCTCGCGGTCGAGCCGATGCACCGGCCAGAGCGTCGCCTCGCGACCGGGCCGCGAGAGGTGTCGTCGCAGGAGCGCCAGCGCCGTGCGCTCCTGTTCGCGATCGGTCGACACGGCGAGCAACCCGGACGGCTTGTCGATCGCCACCAGTTCGTCGTCCTCGTGCAGCACGACGATCCCGTGCGGCGCACGCGCGGGCGCCGGCGCTTCGCCCGCCGCGAGCACCTCGACGACGTCGCCCGCGGCGAGCTGGTGGTTGGCGCGCGTGATGACTTCGCCGTTCACGCGCACGCAGCCGAGCGCGAGCCGCTCGCGCAGCGTGTTCTTCTTCCAGCCGGGGAGCTGCTCGGCGAGGAAGGGGAGGAGTGGGGTGGGGGAGGTGCTGCGGAGGAGCACTCGGACCTTGTAACGGCGCGCATCGGTGGCCGCGCGCCTGGCTGCGACGCAACGCTCTGGTCGAAGCCCCGTGTCTTCGAAGCCCGCGCCCGAGCTGACTTGCCGTTCTGCGCAGATATCACTAGTTTGGGTAGTGATGTCTGCGCGTACGAGCAAGTCCCCGCGGTCGATGGACTTCTTCGAGGCGCATCCGGTGTTCCGGCACGACGAGTTCATCGCCTCGCGCCGCGCACTCGACGGGAGCCGGCACACGAGCAACAACGTGCTCGCGATGCACCTCGCGGCCGGTCGCCTGCTGCGGGTACGGCGTGGGCTCTACGCCGTCGTTCCCCGTGGTCTCGACCCGAAGCGTGCTCCGGTCGATCCGTACCTCGTCGCGTCCCATCTGACGGGCGACGGCGTCGTCGCCTACCACGCCGCACTCCAGTTCCACGGCAAGAGTTACTCCATCTCGCGCCGCTATCACTTCCTGACCGACCGCCGCTCCAGGCCGTTCCGCTTTCGCGACCTCGACTTTGTTCCAGTCCTCGATACCGCACTGGCGGGCACATCGAATCGCGAACGCAGCGGCATCGCCGAGCATGCACACGCCGGCGGGCGAGTGCGGGTGACGACTCTCGAGCGCACGCTCGTGGACGCACTCGATGCTCCAGATCGTTGCGGGGGGTGGGAGGAGACCTGGCGGTCGTTGGAACTCGTGGAGTACTTCGATCTCGACGCGGTGATCCGCCACGCGCTTGCCAAGGGATCAGCGCTGACCATCGCGAAGATCGGGTTCTTCCTCGAGCAACATCGAGATGCCTTGATGGTCGAGGATGCGCACTTGCGCCGACTCCGTTGCCGCGCACCTGCGCAACCGCGCTACGTCGATGTGCGCCGAACGCCAGGCAAGCTCGTCGTGGGTTGGAACCTCGTGGTTCCGCCGGCGCTGCTGAAGCGTGATCGGGAGGACCTCGGATGAAGCTCGATCTGGCGGAACTCCGCAGACTGGGTGCGGCAACCGGCTTCAGGCTGGAGCCCCTGGAGAAGGCGCTCCGACTGGTTGAACTGCTCGATGCGTTGCGTGGCCATCCTTTCACGAGTTCGCGTCTCGCGCTGAAGGGCGGGACAGCCCTCAATCTGTTCGTATTCGATCTGCCGCGACTCTCGGTCGACATCGATCTCGACTACGTAGGTGCGCCGGATCGTGACGGGATGCTCGCCGAGAAGCCGAAGCTGGAGCAGTCCATCGCGGCGATCTGTGGCCGGCTCGGTGTCGCGGTCAGACACCATCCCTCCGAGCATGCCGGCGGGAAGTGGCGACTGTCCTATGTCGGCGTGAGCGGCAGGTCCGGCACGATCGAACTCGACTTGAACTACCTGCTGCGCTCCCCGTTGTGGCCACCTTCGCCACGCGACTCGCACTCGATCGGTCCGTTTCGAGCGACGGAGGTGCTCGTGCACGATCAGCACGAACTCGCCGCGGGGAAGATCGCGGCGCTGTTCGGTCGCGGCGCGAGTCGAGATCTCTTCGACGTGGCGAACCTGTTTGCGAACCTACAGCTCGATCCGGAGCGCCTGAGGCTCGCATTCGTGGTCCATGGCGCCGCGAACCGACGTGACTGGCGAACTGTCTCACTCGACGACCTGCGGATGGACCCCACCGACGCCGATCGCCATCTCGTGCCGATGCTGAGCGCCGAGTTCGCTCCCGATCGCGAGGACCTGGTGGCGTGGTGCGACGGGCTCGTCGCGGCGTGCCGCTCGCACCTGCAAGCGCTCCTCCCGCTTCGCGAGAGGGAGATCGAGTTCTTGAGTCGCCTCAACGAGACCGGGGAGATCGTTCCGGAACTCGCGACCGACGACGTGTCCATGCACTCCGCGATCGCCTCACATCCCTCGCTCTTGTGGAAAGCGCAGAATGTGCAGGGCTGGCGACGGCGGGGAACGCCGGACTTCAGCGGCGACGGTGGGGACGGCTGACCCCCTACGCCCCGACCACCCGCCGCAGCGCGAGGAACATCGCCGCCTGCGCCGGCGCGACGTCGAGCGACTTCGCGACGTCGAGCACGCCGCGCACGTTGCCCGCAATCACGCGCTCGGTCATCGCCTTGGCTTCGGCGACCTTGTCGGCGGACTGGCTCGTCATCTCGACGTAGGCCGCGATGATCCCGCCGGGGTTGGCGAGGAAGTCGGGCAGGACGGTCACGCCGCGCGCGTGCAGGCGTTCGCGTGCGTCGCTCGAGCAGGGACCGTTGGCGCCTTCGGAGAGCATGCGCGCCTGGATGCGATCGGCATTGCGCGTCGAGATCACGTCCTGGCGTGCGCTCGGGAACAACACGTCGGCGGCGGTGAAGAGCACCGCGTCGGGCTCCTTCTCGAGCTTGCCGTGCCGGTCGAGGATCGGGCGCAGGTTCGCGTAGTCGCGCGCGGCGATTCTCGCGACGAGGTCTTCGTGCGCGTCGTCCTTCAGCGAATCGGGCAGCGTCCAGGAGCCGCCGACGACGGGATCCGCGAGCGCGATCAGGCGGCCGCCGAAGCCCGCGAAGTACCGCACGACGCCCGCGCCCATCGCGCCGAGCCCCTGCACGGCGAAGCGCGCGCCCTGCGCCGACTTGCCCGCATGCGCGAGCGCCTCGCGCGCGGCGACCGCGACGCCGAGCCCGGCGATGCCCTCGACGTCGTAATCCGTGCCGCCGCGCGCGCGCGTCTTGCCGGTGAAGCGTTGCGGCATCTCCGTCGCCTCGATGAACCACTCGCAGAACTCCGGCCGCGCGCCGATGTCGTACCCGAGTCCGCCTAAGGCGCCGCCGTGTACGGGGAAGAGGCACGCGAAGCGCTTCGTGATCGCCTGATAGCGCGCCTTGATGTCGTGCGCCCAGGGATCGGCGCGCACGCCGGACTTGGCGCCGCCGAGCGGCAAGCCGGCCGCCGCGTTCTTCAACGCCATCGTGCGCGCGAGCATCTTGATCTCGTCGAGCGAGACGGTCGGCGTGACGCGCGTGCCGCCCTTGGCGATGCCGCCGGGCTCGAGCGTGTTCCAGACGACGACGTAACCCTCGCAGTCGAGCGCGGGGTCGCGCACCGTCAGTTCGACGAGCGGCTGCATCTTCGCGAAGGCGGCTTCGAGGCGCGCGAGCTCGGTGAGGAAGCCCTCGCGCGTCGAGGGGACGTCGAGCGCGCGCGATGACGAGGTCGTGTTCATGGCTGTCGGTCGATGGTCAGGTCGCGAGCCGCTTCACGAAGCGGAACTCCTCCGTGTCGGAGATGTCGTGCAATGCGCGCCGCTCGCCGGTCTTCCAATAGCCGAGGCGGGCGTAGACGGCGTGCGCCGTCTCGAAACGTGTGTCGGACCAGAGCTCGACGCACGGCCGGCCGCGCGCGCGGGCATGGTCCTCGACCAGCGCGACGAGCCGCCGCGCCACGCCGTGCCGGCGGAGTGCCGGGTGCACGTAGCACTTCTTCAACTCGACGCCCGGCGTCCTGCCGCGGCCGTCGCCCGGATCGACGTCGTGTTCCGTGCACGCGATCGTCGCGAACACCCGATCACCGTGCACGAGCACCCAGAAGCGGGCGAAGGACGTCGACGGCGTGAGCAGGCCCGTCTCTTCGCGGTTCACGTCGATCCAGCAATGCGGGTACGGGCTGAAACAGAGCCCGACCAGGGCGACGACGCCCGGCGAGTCGTCGTCCTGCGCGAGACGGAGTTCGCAGGCGTCGGGGTGGGGGAAGGGCATGCCGCGCGCGCTCAACGAACGTCCGAACCCGGCACCCGACAACTCCCCTTCCCCGGCACGAACTGCGCCCCGACCCACCCGACGGCGAAGCCGATCAAGCCGGCCTGCGGCACGGCGAAGGCGAACTGCAGGAGGAGACCGATTCCGAGCGCGAGGACCACGACCGCGATCCGCGTCTTGGTGTTCAGGGTTCAGAGCATGGCGCGCGATACGACTCTTCAGCCCTTCGGTCGCCGCGGCGCGGGCAGGAAGTGCACGCCGTGTTCGCTGCGCGTTTCATCGATGGCGAAGGCGCTGCGGTTCTTCAGGAAGTCGCGGACGTAGCGGGAGGGGATCGCGAAGTTGAGGCCCTGCAATCCCATGTAGCCGGCGCTGTTCACGCCGACGACGGCGCCGCGGAGGTCGAAGAGCGGGCCGCCGGAGTTGCCGGGATTGATGGGCACGGTGATCTGCAACATCGTGTGCCCCTCGTAGGCGCGGTCGGTGACGCTGACGATTCCCGAGCTCACGGTGCGGTCGAGGCCGATCGGCGCGCCGATCGCGAAGACCTCGGCGCCGACCTTGACCTCGTCGGAATCGCCGAGCGGCACCGGGGAGAGCTCGACGTCCGCCGGCGGCTCGATCTTCACGAGAGCGAGGTCGATCGCGGGATTGGCGGCGAGGACCGGCACCTCGCGCAGGGTGCGCGTACGCAGCGCGTCGCCGTCGCGCACGTAGAGGACGACGTCGACCTTCAACTCGCCCTCGACGACGTGGAAGTTGGTGACGATGTGCCCGTCCTTGCTGGTGAGGAAACCCGAACCCTGACCGCTCGGGCTCTCGATGCGCACCACGGCGCCGCCGACCGCGCGCGCGACGTCGGCGACCGGCTGCTCCTTGCCGCGGCGGGTGAACCAGATCCCTTCCTCGCGGGCCTGTTCCTGCGCTCCGTCCGCTCCGGCTCGTTCGCGGCGCAGGATCGCGGCGCGCGGCACGCGGACGACGTCGAAGCCGAGGTCGACGAACACCGCGTCGCCGCTCTCCTTGATCACCGTGCCGCGGATCGAACGGTCCTCGCCGAGTTCGAGCACTTCGACGGCGGGAGCGACCGGCGCGGCGACCGGTTCCTGCGGCGGCAGGGGACTCGCGAACGCGCAGAGGAGCACGACGAGCGACGGCATGCGCGGAGCGCAGCGGCTCCGCGCGGGCCGGGGAATCGCGCGCGATCGACCGGCAGGCGCCGCGCGGCGACGGAAAGTCCCGGTCGGATGTCCAGATCCGCCGTCGCCCGGTCACTTCGACCTTCGAGCATCGCCCGTCGTGCCCCTCGCCTTGCCCTGCGCAACGGTCGTGTGACGATGACCGCACGCTCGCGCGCCTGCCCATGACGTCCCTCACCGATCCACGCGAAGACGCCGCCGCCTGCGACCTCCTCGCCCTGGTCCACGAGGATCGCGCCGCGGGCAAGAAGCGGTCGGCCGCCGAGTACCAAGCCCTGTTCCCGGGTTTCGAGGAGCGCATCGCGCGCGAGCTCGCCGACCTCGAACGCGAGGACCAGGCGCCGCGCCCGTCGTCGCTCGCGCACTACGAACTCGTGCGCGAACTCGGGCGCGGCGGTCAGGCCGTCGTCTGGCTCGCGGAGGACACGCGGTTGCGCCGGCCCGTCGCGCTGAAGTTCCTCGCGCATGGTCCGCTGTTCCTCTCCGCCGCGCGGCGCGAACGCCTGCAACGCGAGGCGGAGGCGTTGGCGCGGCTCGACCATCCGGGGGTCTGCGGCATCTACGAGGCACGGCTCGACGGCGAACAGCCCTTCCTCGCGATGCGCTACGTCCTCGGCGAGACGCTCGCCGAGCGCCTGCGCAGCGCGCGCGAGCGGCCGGATCCCGATTCGCAGGAACTGCTGCGGTCGCTGCCCGACAACGCGGCGCGCATCGGGCGCGTGATCGGGTTCGTCGAGGAGGCGGCGCGGGCACTGCACGCCGCGCACGAAGCGGGCGTCGTCCACCGCGACGTGAAACCGCAGAACGTGATGATCGACGCCGACGGCCGGCCCGTCCTGCTCGACTTCGGCATCGCGCGCACCGACGACGAGCAGTCGCGGATGGTGACGATGTCCGGCGAGCTGTTCGGCTCGGTGTCCTACATGGCGCCCGAGCAGTGCCTCGGCCGCCGCGATCTCGATCGACGTTGCGACGTCTACGCGCTCGGCGTCACGCTCTACGAGTGCCTCACGCTCGAGCGGCCGTACTCCGGCGACTCGACGGAGTCGATCCTCCGCCGCGTGCTCGCGGGCGAGCGCCGCGACCCGACGCGTTTCAACACGGCGATCCCGCGCGACCTCGCGCTGGTCGTCGACGCGGCGATCGATGTCGACCGCGATCGTCGCTACCCGACGGCGCTGGCGTTCGCGGAGGACCTGCGCCGGCTGCGTGAACACCGCGCGATCTCGGCGCGGCCGGTCAGTGCGATGCTGCGCCTGAGGCGCTGGCTGCGGCGGCATCCGGTCATCGCCGTCGCGGGGCTCTCGCTGAGCGTGGCACTCGCCGTGACGATCACGCTGCTGGTCCGCATGGCGCAGCAACGCCGCAGCCTGCTGGCGTGGCAGGCGGCGATCGAGGCCGTGTCGTTGCAGGATCGTCCGATCGAGTCGCTCGCGCGCGTGCTCGCCGCCGCCGACGACGCGCCGGAACGCAAGCTCAACCAGCCGCTGCTCGAACTGCTGGCGCGCAGTCCCGACGCGTTGGTGTTCGAACCGTCGCGGCTCGGCAGCAAGGTCGTCGAGCGGGCGTACTTCTCCGCGGACGACCAAGAGCTCGTGCTCGGAACCCTGGGCGGCGACGTCGTCGTCGTCGATGCGGTGACCGGTGACGTGCGGCGCCGCGTGCGCGTCTGCGACGAGGGGCTGTTCCGGCTCGCGATGAGCCCGGACCACCACGAGGTGATCGCGACCGCGCGCGACGGCTTCGCGCGCCGCTATCGCATCGCCGATCTCGAAGCCCTGCCCTTCCCCGACCTTCGCGTGCATTCGGACCCGGCGCGCTCGCAGTGGACCGACGTGACCTGGTCGCCCGACGGCCGGCGCGTCGCCGTGTCGGGCTCCGACTCGGTGTTGTGGTTCGTCGACCTGCACGGCGCGACGCCGCCGCGGCGCGCGGAGAACGTCGACGGCTACGTCGAGCAGGTCTGTTTCCAGCCGGGCGGCACGCTCTGCGCGTTCCGCACGCTCGATCGACGCCGCGGCGACGGGCTGGGTTCGGGGCGCGTGCACATGACCGACGTCACGACCGGCGCGGCGCTCGGCGAACTCGACCTGAAGGGACAGAGCACGTCGTGGGCGACCTGGGACGACGCGGGGAAGCGCCTGCTCGTCACCGGCTTCGGCCGCTTCGTCCGTCTCTATGACGGTGCGTCGCGCGCGATCGCGCTCGAGCTCGCCGTCGAGAGCGAGCAGTACCCGCACGCGCATTGGGGCGACTTCTGCGACGGCGGCAAGAGCATCGTCACCGCGAGCTTCGAGGGCCTCACCGTGTGGGACCTCGCGACCGGCACGCGGACGAAGCGCATCGCGAGCGCGAGCACGCGGCCCTTCGACCGCGGCGCCTTCAGCGACGATCGCAAGAGCCTCGCCGTGGTGCTCAAGGACGGCACCGTGCGTGTCTTCGACACGGCGACCTGGACCGAGACCTCGCGCGCGATCTGGGAGCAGTGCTACCCCGCGAGCATCGAGTGGAACCGGGC
>JACRLW010000104.1 GCA_016235155.1 Planctomycetota bacterium | reverse complement strand
CGGCCCGGGGACGATCTCGACCGGCAGGCGCAGGTCGCGCACGAGCTGGCGCATCACGGCGAGCTGCTGGGCGTCCTTCTCGCCGAAGTAACCGACGTCCGGCCGCGCAAGCGACCACAGCTTGGTCACGACGGTCGCCACGCCCGCGAAGTGATCGGGACGGACGGCGCCCTCCATGCCTTCTGCTTCGGGTCCGACGGCGATGCGACTGACGAAACCGTCGCCGTACATCCCCTCGACCGGGGGCGAGAAGACCAGGTCGACGCCCTCGCGCGCGCACAGCGCGAGGTCCTTCTCGAAGGGCCTGGGGTACGCGTTCAGGTCCTCGTGCGGCGCGAACTGCAGCGGGTTGACGAAGATCGTCGCGGCGACGCGATCGCACTCCTGCCTGGCGCGGCGCAGCAGCGAGGCGTGACCCTCGTGCAAAGCACCCATCGTCGGCACGAGTCCGAGCGTGCAGGCGCCGCGGCGCCAGGCGTCGCAACGCGCCGCGAACTCGCGCGGCTCGCGCGCGACGATCGGCCGGAGTTCGCGCGGGATCGCGCGGACGTCGACACCGAGTTCACGCAGCGGCTCGAGCGCGAACTCGCGTTCGAGCAGGCGCGGATGGGGAACGACCAGGTCCTTCTCGTCGACGACCAGATCGCCGTAGAGAAGGACGTCGACGTCGAGCTCGCGCGGTCCGGAGCGCGGACCGCCGGACTTGCGACCGGCCTCGCGTTCGATCGCCTTGCCGATCGCGAGCAACGCCCGCGGCGACAGGCGCGTGCGCACGCGCACCGCCGCGTTGAGGAAGGGATCCTGCGGCGGGCCGCCGACCGGCGCCGTCTCGCGGAACGTGGAAACCGCTTCGACCGCGATGCCCGGCGTGCGCGCGAGGCGCTCGCACGCGAACTGCAGCGCGGCCTCGCGATCGCCGAGGTTGCTGCCGAGTCCGAGGAACGCGGCGACCGAGGCGTCCGTCGCTGCGCGGTTCGCGTTCATCGCGCCTGTCAGTTGCGGAACGGGGTCGCGTCGATGCGGGCTGCCGGCAGCGATCCGACGCCGATCGACGGCGTGCCGGGTCCGTCCGGCGGGTGTTCGTCGTGCTTGACGAGCGAACGCTTCACGCCGCGCGCGATCCCCCACGCGAGATAGGCGACCACCGCGATCAGCAGCCCGAGCTGCCACTCGAGGAGCACGAGCCCGATCAAGACGACCATGCTCGCGAGGAAGGGGAACGAGTGCCGGCGCGCGACCAGAGCGTGGAAGACGTGCGGGAACGGCACGCGGCTGACCATCAGCAGGCCGGCGAGCACGAGGGCCGCGGGCAGGGCCCGCACCGCCGCGAGATGCGCGTCGTCGGGCACGAGCCACTGCGTGATCTGCGCGCCCTCGTCCTGGCTCGAGCAGAAGAACGCGAGCATCGCGCTGATCACGGCCGCAGCTCCGGGCGACGGCAGACCGCGGAACTCACTGTGGTCGTCCTCGGTGAGCACCGGAGCGTTCGACTCGACGTTGAAGCGCGCGAGCCGCATCGCCGCGCAGAGCACGTAGACCGCGGCGCAGAAGTAGTAGATCTTCGGGTGCGGCGGCAGCTTCGCGAACGGCACCGCCTCGTGCAGCTTGACGAGCTGCAGGGCGACGAAGGCCGGGGCGCAGCCGAAGGTGACGACGTCGGCGAGGCTGTCGAGCTGGGCGCCGAACGCGCTGGTCTGGCCGGTCATCCGCGCGACGCGGCCGTCGAGCGCGTCGAAGACCATCGCGAGGAAGATGCAGAGCGTCGCGGTCTCGATCAGCTGGACGGCCGCCGGTTCGCCGATGTCGCCGATGCGCACCGCGTCGGCCGCCTTCGCCATGGCGAGGAAACCGAGGAAGAGATTGCCGAGCGTGATCAGCGACGGCAGCACCGGCACCGAACGCAGATCGCGCAGGCGACGGCGCCGTGGTCTCGGTCTGGACGCGTTCATCGGCGCGGGATGGTACGCCTCGCCTCGCGGACGCGCACGCGCGAGCCTCGCTACCATCCCCCGCATGCGTTCGGACCTCGCCACGCTCGCCTATGTCCGGCGGTTGTGCTTCGACGTGCTGAACCGCCCGCCGGCGCCGGCGGAGTCCGCGGCGCTCACCGGGATGCCGATCGAACGCGTGAGCCGTCAGACCTGGCGACGGCGCGAGGCGATGGAGGAATGGCTCGAGGACGAACTCTGGTTCCATCTGCTGATCGATCGCTTCCGTCCGCAGACCAAGGCGATCCTCGGCCTGCCCGATCGCCTGGCGCAGGGCACGGCGACGGCGCGCGACGCGACCGCGGAGATCCTGCTGTCGACCGGCTTCTCGCTGCGCAATCCCGGCAACGACACCTTCGTCACCGTGGTCCTCGAGTCGTGCCTCGGATTGACCGTGCAGGAGCGCAAGGCGCGCGCCGAGCTCGACGCGGGCAAGCAGCTCTACGACGGCCGCCGCGCCCGCTTCCTGGGCCAGGACGGCGACAGCCAGGCCGACGTCGTGCGCATCACGCTCGGGCAGGACGCGTTCCGCGAACGACTCCTCGACCGCAACCACCGCCGGCTGTTCGGCGCGCCGCTCGCGACACGCGGCCGAGCCGCGGTCGAAGCCCTGGTCGCGCGCTGGCGCGACGACGAATCCGCGTTCTTCGGAATCCTCGCGGAGTGGACGCAGGCCGCGGACTACGTCGCAGCGGTCGCGGTCAAGCGGCCGCGCACCCATCGCCAGCTCGTCCGCGCCCTCTACTTCGACGTCCTCGAGCGCGCGCCGACCTACGACGAGCTGCGCAACATGCGCAACGCGCTCCAGTCGATGGCCGATCCCGCGCCGCTCCGCGCGGTGTTCAGCAAGCTGATGCTCGACAGCACGGCGGCGAAGCTGCCGGTCCTCGTCGCCGGCGAAGAACGGGACTTCGTGCGCGCCTGCTTCCTGCGCTACCTCGGACGCGAGCCGACGCAGGCCGAAGCCGGCGAGTTCGCCGCCGTCCTGGGCGAAGCGGGCGCGAGCGGCAAGCACGTCGTGCAGGCGCTCCTGACCTCGGTCGAGTACGGCTACTGCTGAACGCCGGGGCAGGTTCGGGAACGGACCGCCGAGAACGGACCGCCGGGCACGGATCGCGTCGGCCCGCTACCCTGTGCCCGCCTCGCTTCGACTCACGAACCCCCCTCCGGCCGGAGATCCCCCAGCGGACCGACCGGTCGTCGAACGCATGAACCCGTCCGTTCTCTCGCGTCGTCGTTTCCTCGCGTCGGGTGCCACGGCCGCCGGCGCTGCCCTGGCGCTGCCGCGCGGCCTCCTCGGCAAGACGCTCCTCCCCCGCCTCGGACCACGGACGCAGCACGTCGTGTTGATCGCGTTCGCCGGCGGCGTTCGCAAGAAGGACGTGATCGAGTCGCCGCAGAACGTGCCGAACCTGATGCGCATCGCGTCGGCGGGCGTCACCTGTCCGTCGGTGCGCGTCGAGAACGTCGGCCACTACGGCGCCGCGTTGTCGATCTTCACGGGCCGCTTCGAGGCGATGGGCATCCGCGAGAACGAGCCCGGTCTCGACCCGACGCTCTTCGAGCGGCTGCGCAAGGACCGCGCGCTCGGCGCGGGCGACGTGTGGCTCTCGACGGCGAGCGGCGCGCAGGGCCGCCTCTTCGCCGCGTCCTCGCATCCGCAGTACGGCCCCGACTACGCGGCAAACGTGCTCGACGGCGACGGCATCTTCAATCCCGAACTGAAGAAGGTCCTCGACGGTCTCGGCAAGCCCGCGCCCGAGACCGCGCGCGATCGCGAACTGCTCGACCGTCTCGGCGCCGCGATCGACGAGGACGCGCTCGTGCTGCAAAAGGGCCAGACCGCGCCCGACCCGCAGAACGTGCAACGCGTCGCCGGCTTCGTCCTCGACCAGCTCGCCGGCAAGAACGCGCAGATCTCCGGTCCCGGCGCCGCGGATCAGAAGGCGATCCGCACCGCCGCCGACCTGCTGCGCGTGTTCAAGCCGCGCGTGCTGGGGATCACGCTGCAGAGCGCCGACGTCGCGCACGGCTCCTACAACGCCTACGTCGAGGTGATCCGCCGCAACGACGAGGAGATCGGGCGCCTGTGGGACGCGATCCAGCAGGACGACGCGCTCCGCGACACGACCGCGGTCCTCGTGCTGCCCGAGTTCGGCCGCGACAAGGACCTCAACGAGCGCAACGGCCTCGACCACGGCGACGGCAGCAAGGAGCTGCTCGAAGTGTTCCTCGTCGCCGCCGGTCCCGACTTCAAGCGCGGCAAGGTGATGAAGGACGAGATCCAGAGCATCGACGTCTGCCCGACCGTGCTCGCCCTGTTCGGCGAACGCGTGGAGAAGGGCATCGACGGCAAGCTGATCCGCGGCCTCTTCGCCTGAGATGCGCGTCATGTCGCGCTTCGCCTCGCTCGCGGCGCTCGCGCTCGCGATCGGCATCGTGACCAGCGCGTTCGCGCCGCCGCGCACGCTTGCGGCGCCCGCGGCGGACCCGCTGCGCAACGGCTGCCTCGAGTGCCACGCGGGGATCGAGGACATCCACCCCGGCCACAAGTTGAGCTGCGTCGAGTGCCACGGCGGCGACGCGGAGGCGACGACCCAGGAGCGCGCGCACGTGCGGCCTGCGGCGGGCCTGCCCGGCGACGAGCGCGTGCTCGACGCCGACTTCGACCTCGCCTGGCAACGCTTCCGCAACCCGGGCAACCTGCGCGTCGCGCAGCAGGTCTGCGGCGACTGTCACGGAGAGGTCGTCGATCACGTGATGAAGTCGCTGCACGCGACGACCACCGGTCACCTCGGCGACGGCTTCTACGAACACGGCCTCGTCGAGACCAGGCGCCCCCGCTACGCGGTGTTCCCTGCGCGCGACGAGGACGGCGAGGTGCCGCAGAAGGCGTTGCGCGCGGTCGAGCAGGTCCCGCCGCCGAAGAAGCTCGGCCGGAAGGACGCGATCGAAACCCACTACGCCGACCTGCCGCGCAAGGCGTGCATGCAGTGCCATCTCTGGAGCGCGGGTCGCGCGGTGCGCGGCCGCCTCGGCATGGACGGCGACTACCGCGGCGAGGGCTGCGCCGCGTGCCACGTCCCCTATGCAGAGGACGGCCGCTCGCGCTCTCGCGACGCGACGATCAAGAAGGACGAACCCGGACACCCGCGCGAACACCGCTTCACGTCGAGGATCACGACCGACACCTGCGCCTCGTGCCACTACGGCGACGCGAGCATCGGGCTCACGTTCCGCGGCATGGCGCAGCTCGTGCCGGGCATGCCCGCCGGTCCCGACGTGCCGGGCACGACCTCGCGACTGCTCAACGGCGTCTTCTACATCAAGGACGAGGAGACCACGCCGCCCGACGTCCACCATCAGGCAGGCATGCACTGCATCGACTGCCACACCGCCGCGGACGTGATGGGCGACGGCAACCTCTGGCCGCAGATGGACCACGCGGTCGAGATCGAGTGCACGAGCTGCCACGGCACCTTCGAGGATCCGAGCGAACTCACGACGAGCCGCGGCCGCCGCGTCACGAACCTCGTACGCGAGGGCGACACGTTCTGGTTGACGTCCAAGGTGACCGGCAAGCGCCACCGGGTGAAGCAGGCTTGCGAGGTGATCGACGCGCAGCACGGCGACTTCGATCCGCAGGCGCAGGCGGCGATGACCGCGGCGCACGCCAAGCTCGAGTGCTACGCCTGCCACGGCGCGTGGAGCGTGAACTTCTTCGGCTTCCACTTCGACCGGAACGAGCAGTTCACGCAGCTCGACCTGATCTCGGGCGAGCGCACGCCCGGGCGCGTGACGACGCAGGAGAAGGTCTTCGCGAGCTTCAACCAGCTCCTGCTCGGCATGAACCACGAGGCAGCGATCGCGCCGTACCTGGTCGGCTTCTCGACGATCGGCAGCGCGCGCGCCGGCGACGGCGACGTCTTCCTGCGCCAGGGCGCGCCGGTGACGAAGGCGGGACTGAGCGGCGTGACGCTCGTGCCGCACCAGACGCACGCGGTGCGCAAGGAGGTGCGGACCTGTGTCGAGTGCCACCGCGCGCCCTCGACCTGGGGCCTCGGCTCGCCGAACTTCCGCCTCACGCGCGAGGTCGGCTACGCGATCACCGAACTCGCGTTCGCGACCATCGCCGTCGACGGGCGCAACCCGTCGCGCACGCAGCCGATCGCGAGCCTGACGCTTCGTTCCGACGCGCGTGCGCTCGCGCTGCGCATGGACGAGGTGCGCGGGCGCGCGACGCACGCCTACGTCGCGAGCGCCGACGGCTCGCTGAGCGTGATCGACGTCGGGTCGCCCGCGGCGCCGAAGCTCCACAAGGAGTTCGCGCTCGACCTCGTCGATCCGCGCGCGATGTTGAGCCGCGGCGACTGGCTGTTCGTCGCGGACGGCGTCGGCGGCGTGCTCTGCGTCGACGTCGAGAAGCCGGAGCAACCGCGCGTGCGCGCCGCGCTCCCGACGCGCGAAGCGAGCGGGCTCGACCTCGCGTGGCCGTGGCTCGCGGTCGCCGACGGCGCCGGTGGGCTGACGATCGTCGACGTCGCGGATCCGTCGAAGCCGAGAGCCCTCGGCACCGCGGACCTCAACGGCGGCTCGAGCGAGCCGAACGAGGCGCGCGACGTCGCGCTGTTCTTCCAGTACTCGCGACTGCGGAAGGCGGGCGACGCGCTGGCGCGCACTCCCGCGCGGCTGTTGGCGTACGTCGCCTGCGGACTCGACGGCGTGCGCGTCGTCGACCTCACCGAACCCGAGCGTCCGATCGTGCTGCACGGCACCGGCGCGCGGCGCGCGTTCACGTTCGGTCGCGGGGACGTGAAGGGCGTGGCGGTCAACACCGTGTTCGACCTCGGCACCGAGGGCGGCGGCGCGAAGAGCGGCGAGCACGACCACCTCTACGTGTTCGTCGAGACCGGCAACGACGACAACCGCCAGCAGTCGGTGCGCGTGTTCGACGTGCGCGATCCGCTTCAGCCGCGTGCAGTGCGCGAGAACAGCGTGCGGGTCTACGGCGGATCGGGTCGCCTGCGCACGTTCCGCGCCTACAACGAGCCGTTCCTGCAGCACTTCGTCGTCGCCGCGGGTGCCGGCGGACTCGGCACGCTGGTCGAGACGGGACGCGCGGCGTCGACCGGCCCGCGCATCGCGGCGACCTGGGACGACCTCGGTTCGGTGCGCGACCTCCAGTTCGAGGAGCTCGCCTTCGACCGGCTCGTCGACGAACGCGGGCGTTGGATCAAGGACATCAGCCACGAGGATTGCCGCTACCTGACCCCCGGCGAGATCCTGCGCGTGCTGCGCGCGAAGGTCCCGGGCTACGCCTACCGCCTCGATCCGTACGGAACCGCGACCGACCTGATCGAGAGCGGAAGGATGCCGCGATGAAGCAGAGCTTTGCCGTCCGTCCGATCCTCGTCCTGCTCGCGCTGAGCGGCGCCTCGCGCGCGCAAGACCTCGCCCAGGCGATCGAGCAACTCTTCGCCGCCGCCGACCGCGACAAGAGCGGATACCTCGAGCGCCTGGAGTTCGCCGGCTCCGACGAGCAGTTCGCCGAGGTCGACGTGAACAAGGACAAGAAGCTGGCCAAGGACGAACTCGCGAAGTCCGACCTCGTGCGCCGCTACCTCGCGACGATGCGCCGCGACGACGGCGCACCGCGCGCGCGCGTCGATGCCGATGCGCTCGCGCTGCGCCGTCTGCAAGCGCTGAAGCGGTTCGATCCGAACCAGGACGGACGCGTGACCCGCGCGGAGTGGCAGGGCGACGAAGGCGCATTCCGCGAGCTCGACCTTGACGGCGACGGCGTGCTCGACGGCGGCGACCGCGAGGTCGCGCGCAAGCGACTCGACGGTGCGGACACCGAGCCCGTCCTGCCCGAGTTCAAGAGCGCGCTCGAAGGCGTCGAGGAGTTGGTCCGCCGCATGGACGACGATCACGACGGCGAACTCACCCGCGCCGAGGTCAAGGGCACGAAGGTCGACGACGCCTTCGAGTGGGCCGACCGCAACCGCGACGGCAAGCTCGACCCGCAGGAACTGCAGCGCCTCGTGAGCGAGGTCGCGCGCTTCGTCGAACGCCGCAACCGCGGCAACGGCCGCGTCGAGTCGTACCGCGTGCCCTTCGGCACCTGGGACAAGAACGGCGACGGCCGCATCGAGACCGGCGAGTGGCAGGGCCCCGCCTATCTCTTCCCGCGCATCGACCAGGATCGCGACGCCGCGCTGACCGAGCTCGAGATCCGCCGCTACGCGCGCTCCGTCGAGGGCCGGACCTTCGCCGAGCGCTTCGACCTGAATGACGACGGCCGCGTCACGCAGGACGAGTTCGGCGGCCCGCCCGACGCCTTCCGTCGCTTCGACCGGAACGGCGACGGCGTGGTGACGAGCGCGGATCGCTGACCCGGCGACGGTGAGCGGCGTGCTGCAGGATCGCGGGCGGCACGCCGAGAGGATTCCCCGGTGTGGATCGCGCGCGAGCACCGCTCGCGACTCCGATCCGGAGGCTCCCATGCGCACCACCACCGCTCTCTTTGCAGCTCTCCTCGCCGCGTCGTCTCTCGTCGCACAGTCCGCCTGGCAGAACCAGGCCACCCAGCCCTCGTCGCGCAACAACGTCGCCGCGTGCTACGACCCGATCGGCGGGCGTGGCGTGATGTTCGGCGGCTACGCGCCGGGCACCGGCGTGCTCGCCGACACGCTGCTCTGGGACGGCAACGGTTGGACGGTCCCCGCAGTCTCGACCGCGCCGCCGGCGCGCGCGAACCACGCGATGGCTTGGGACGAAGCCCGCCGCCGCGCGGTGATGTACGGCGGCTTCGCGTCGAACATCCTGGGCGACACGTGGACCTTCGACGGCACGAACTGGACCCAGTTCATGAGCATCAGCCCGCCCGCGCGCGAACGGCCGGCGATGTGCTGGGACCCGCTGCGACAGCGCGTGGTGATGTTCGGCGGCGCGGACAACTTCGCCTACCGCAACGACACCTGGGAGTGGGACGGCAGCTTCTGGAACCAGCGCACGCCGGCGAACGCGCCGTCGGCGCGCTACGGCTGCTCGATGACCTTCGACCCGTATCGCGGTCGCATCGTGCTCTTCGGCGGTCTCGGCAGCGGCGGCTTCCTCGCCGACACCTGGGAATGGGACGGCAACAACTGGAGCCAACGCGCAACCAGCGCGGCGCCGTCCGCGCGCGCCTTCCACGGCGCGTACTTCGACAGCGTGATGCAACGCGTGATGGTCTTCGGCGGCGAGGACGCCAGCGGCGACCGGAACGACTGGTGGGGCCTCGGCTACTGGACCGGTGCCTGGGGCGGGTTCATCGCGAACACGATGCCCTCGCCGCGCTCGCAGTTCGGCTGCTGGTTCGACGCGTCGCGCCAGCGGCCGGTGCTCGCGTGCGGTTGGTTGCCCGCGGCGCTCGCGACCAACGAGGTCTGGGAGTTCGAGCGCGGCAGCGTGAACAACTGGGTGCGGCAGCTCACGCTCGCTGATCTGGGCGCCTCGCCGAGCACGCCGGTCGCGCGCCGCGGTGCCGCGATGACCTACGACAGCGCGCGCGACCAACTCGTCCTGTTCGGCGGGATGACCGTCTATCCGAACCTGCTCGGCGACACGTGGCTGCGGACCGACACGCGCTGGCATGCGCCCGCGCCGTTCCCCGTCCCCGCGCCCCGTTCGTACGCGCCGCTCGCCTTCGACTCGGCGCGCGGCGTCGCGGTGCTGTTCGGCGGCTTCAACGGCACCACCGAGGCCAACGAGACCTGGGAGTGGAACGGCACCTCGTGGAGCAACCGCTTCGCGACCCTGCCCTCGGGCCGCGCCGACTTCGGTCTCTGCTACGACGCCGCGCGCGGCGTGACGGTCCTCTACGGCGGCGTTCAGGGCACCCTGATCAAGAACGAGACCTGGCTGTGGAACGGCACGAACTGGACGCAGGCGTCGACGCCGACCACGCCGCCGACCCTCGCCGACTGCGCGCTCGCCTTCGACTCGGTCCGCAACGAGGTCGTCCTGTTCGGCGGCTATCGCAACGCGGTCGACCTGCGCAACGAGACCTGGGTCTGGAACGGCAGCACATGGACGCAGCGCAGCCCGGTCAATCGTCCGGCGCGGCGCTACGGCCACGCGATGGCCTTCGATCCGACGCGGCAGCGCGTCGTCCTCTTCGGCGGCTACAACGACGTCATCGGGACCAACCTCTCGGAGACCTGGGAGTGGAACGGCAGCGACTGGAGCTTCCGCGGCTCCTTCGCGAATCCGGTCGCGCGCTCCTACCACGCGATGGCGTACCACGCCGGACGCAATCGCGTCGTGATGCATGGCGGGGTCGACGCGTCGAACAGCCCGTTGGCCGACGAATGGGAGTGGGACGGGACGAGTTGGACCACGCCGCAGCCGGCGGTGGCTCCCGCCGCGCGCCATGACCACGCGATGGTCCACGACGACTTGCGCGCGCGCACCGTGTTGTTCGGCGGGAGCGATTCCGCGACGCAGTTCGCCGACACCTGGGAGTACGACGGCGTGCGTTGGCATCCGTTCGCGGCGGCGAGCGGCCCCGCCGCGCGATCCGGTCACGCGATGGCGTACGACCGTGCGCGCGGGCGCACCGTGCTCTTCGGCGGAGCGCGCGGTGCGTCGGTCGACGGCGAGACCTGGGAATGGGACGGCGCGGCGTGGTCCCTGCGCGCGAACACCGGACCGTCGCCGCGCCACAACACCGCTCTCGCGTACGACCGCGCGCGCAACCGCGTCGTCCTGTTCGGCGGTTACGACCAATCCGGCGCGCTCCTCGGCGACACCTGGGAGTGGAACGGCACGGCGTGGTCGCTGCGCGGCAGCGGCGGACCGCCGGCGCGCGGGTCGCACTCGCTCGCGTTCGACGAGTTGCGCAATCGCGTGGTGATGTTCGGCGGGCAAGGACCGGTCTGGTTCCTCGCCGACACCTGGGAGTGGGACGGCACGACGTGGACCCAGCGCACGTCGAGCACCGTGCCGGGCCCGCGTTGGAACCACGCCGCGACCTGGGACGCCGCGCGCGGCCGGATGGTCGTCTTCGGCGGCTACGGGCCGACGGGCTTCCGCGACGACTTCCTCGGCGATCTCTGGGAGTGGAACGGCAGCGACTGGCAACTGCGCAGCGTGCCGACCTCGCTGCCCGCACCGCGCGAGAACATGGCGCTCGTCTTCGATCGCCGTCGCGGACGCTGCGTGTCCTTCGGCGGCTACCGGAACCTCCGCGGCTTCCAGACCTGGTTCGGCGACACCTGGGAGTACCTCCAGCCCTTCGACCGCGTCGCCCAAGGGCACGCCGGCGACAACTCGGCGGCACTCGAGTCGTGGTCGCTGCCGCGTTTCGGTGGCACGCTCGACGTTCGCTTCGCGAGTCCGCTCGGGCTCGCCGCGCTGTTCATCGACCTCGTGCCGCGGCAGGTGCCCTTCCTCTCGATCGGTACGCCGACGACCTGCTGGCCCGGTTCGCTCTACACCGATCCGACGCTCAACGGTCCCGCGCCAGGATCGCCGGCTCGCTACACGGCGACGCTCACCCTGCCGGCGCTCGTCGGATCGACGCTGTTGCTCCAAGGCGTGTCGATGACACCCTCCGGCTGCCTGCAGCTCACGGACGCGATGGTCGCTCCGATCCAGTCGCCGTGACGCTGGTGTCCGCCGCACCGCGATGCGGCGGACCCACCTGGTCGATTCGATGGAGGGGAGAACTCGGTGTCGGCGTCGGCGGTGGTGAATTCCTCCAGGGTCTCCATTCCGACCAGAACCGCGGCCTCGGCGACGACGGCCGAGGTGCGTCGATCACCGGCGTGCGGGTCGTCGTGCGGGATCAGAGTGGATCGACCCTCGGCACCTACGGGCTCGCCGTTCGCAGCGGCACCGACGCGGCGGGTCCCACGACCGGCGCCGGCGGCGTCATCGCCAGCTTCGGTCCGATCGCCCTTCCCGCAAGCACGTTGCTCACGCCGATCGCGTGGCTCATCACGTCGACCTGATCGCCCCCTGAACCACTTCGGCAACGGCAGCTAGCTCCCGAACACGGCACTGCTTGGCGCCGCATCGCAGGGCATGGCCTTCCGCTGCTACCACAACCTCGGGGCTGCCGGCACCGCGGCGGTGCTGATGTCAGTCGGGCCGCCGGGAGCTCCGTTCACGGTGGCCGGCATCGGCAACACCGTCTACCTCGACCTCGCGACGCTCGCCTCGACGACCCTGGCGTCCGGTCCGTCGGACGGAACCGTGTTGCCGTTCCTCGCCGCGGGTCTCGGCGCCGTCCCCTCGTCGGCGGGACTGCCGATCACCTTCCAGGGCGTCGTGATCGACTTCCTCGGCGGAACGCTCGACATGACCAACGCGGTCGTGACGACGCTGCTCTGATCGTGCGCTGAAGTTCCGCGGCCATCGCGGACTCCGCTGCGGCGCGCATCGGCGGTCCCATCGCGGCCGAGGCCGCAGCCCATCTTGGCTGCCAGCGTCGTCGCGACGCGACGACCAGAAGGCCTCGACCGCTCTCTTTGCCGGGGCCCTTCGTCCTCCGAATCCTCGCGTCCCGCGAGGATTCTCCGGACTTCGGGCCCGATGCGCGCCGCGTTCGTTTCAGCGGATACCGACGCGTTCTCACCCGCCGGGCGTTACCGAAGTTCCGCGAACCGCCTCGCGCGACGGGGCTAGAGTGCCGCGCACCCTCAACCACCATCGAGGCAAGGACTCCATGCGTCATCTCTCGCAGTCGATCGCAACCACGTTCACGTTCCTCCTCTTCGTCGCGGCAAACCTCGCCGCGCAGCAGCCCTTCGAGATCTGGCCCGGCACCACGAGCTTCACCTCGCGCGGCAGCGTCCCGGCGACCGGCACCGGCGAGATCCACCAGGGCTTCCACGCCGCACAGAACGCGGGGCTCGGCGACAACGGCACGAACTGCGTCGTCAGCGGCATGCGCGTCGTCATTCAGGACCAAGTGGGTACCACCCTGGGCAGCTGCAACTTTCGCTTGCGCCGAGGCGCGGACGCCACTGGGCCCGGCACGCTCGTCACCGACTCGCTCGGCTACTTCGGTCCCATCAATCTACCCACATCGACGAACACCGGGCCGATCGCCTGGATGCTGACGCTCACGTTCACGACTCCGCTGACCGTGCCGACCAGCACGTTCTTCTCGGCGGGCGTCGAACTGCTCGCGAACACGGCGACCGACTTCGTGTCGGTGCACACGTCCTATGCCGGGCCGAACGGGCAGCACGCCAACTCGGTGGACATGGCGTGGCAGATCATCGCGGGCGTCGTGAGCCACCCGGTGTCCAAGCCGTGCTGGCGCATCGCCCTGATCCTCCCGCAGAACGCGTTGCAGGCCGCCAACGTCGACAACGTCACCCCGTTCTCGCACTTCGGCAACGGCGGCTACTTCCCGAACACCGCACTGACGGGCGGCCTCTCGCAAGGCCTCTCGTTCCGTTGCTTCCACAACCTCCTCACCGGCGGCTCCTGCGTCGTGCTGACGTCGCTCGCTCCGCCGGCGGCGCCGACATCGATCCCCGGCATCAACAACCGGCTCTACCTCAATCTCCCGACGCTGATGTCGGTGCAGATGACTGCGGGTCCGACGGACGGTTCGGTGCTCCCGAGCCTCGCCAACGGCATCGGTGCCTTGCCGTCGCTCGGCGGCTTCGTGCTGACCTACCAGGCCGCAGTGGTGGATCCTCTCGCGGGTTCGATCGACCTGACCAACGCGGTCGCGATGACACTGCTCTGATCCCGCGAGCGCGCCGTCAGCGCGCTTCGACGAGAACCCCGTCGCGCAGCCCGTAGACGCGCGGCGCCACGAGATCCTCGCCCTGGAACCACCACATCTCCGAGCGCGAGCGCTCGGCGGGGTCGGCCGGGCGCAGCGGACGCGTGCGCAGGCGGACGAGCACCGGACGCGAGGTCTGGTAGGCGCCGTCCTGGAAGAGCCCGCGCACCCCGCCGCGTCGTTCGAGCAACGCCGCGATCGTCGAGAGCAGCCAGGGTTCGGGCTCGGCGCCCGCGGCAAGACCCTGCGCGGCGTACTCGAGCCGCTGGTCGAAGCGCGGCAGCACGAGTCCGGTCCAGGGCGGTGCCCGGTAGAGATCGCTCGGCGCGGCGCGCGGCTCGAGCGCCTCGAAGCGTTGCACGTCGACGCCGGCATCGATCACGGTGATCGGATGCGACGCGGGGACGACGAAGCGCGTGCCGTACGCGTTGCAGGCGAAGTACGGCACGAAGGGCGCGCGCCATGCGGACGTCGTGCCGCTCAGCGCGTCGATTGCCGCACCGACCGCGAGAACGAGGAAGGCGGCGACGCAGGCCGTCCGCGCGATCGTCGCGAGCGCCGGCCTGCGACGCGGCGGCGCTTCCGCGGGCGGCGCGCGCCGCAGCGCACAGGCGAGCGTCTGGTCGTCGAGCGCGAACAGCGCGAGCGCGAACACGAGGATCGGCCACGGACCTCGCGTCTCGAGCAACGCCGTCCACGCGGCGAGGAGCGCGATCGCGCAGAAGCCGAGCGTGCGCAAGCGGCGGGGCGCCAGGACGAACCAGGGCGCGACCAGCGAACACGCGACGATCCCGACGTGCACGACGGACTGCACGAACGCGGGCAAGTCGTGCATCGCGAGACCCAGGCGCGTCGGGAGCGGCGCCGTCCACAGGTGACGGACGAACTCGGCGGTCGACGACCACGCGCCGCCTTCGGCGAGCCTCGAGATCGCGTCGCCGACGAGCACGCGCACGAGCAGGAGCCGCAGGAGGAGGATCGCTCCGCCCGCCACCCGAACTCCGCGGTCCTTGCGCAGCGACGTGACGAACAGCGCGAGCACGGCGGTCTCGACGAGCAGCGCGTCGGCCTCGGCGCCGAAGAACGGATTGCCGAGTTCGATCTCGGGTCCGGCCGGCGGCAACGCGAGCGCGAGGAAGGACAGCCAGGCGACGGCGGCGAGCAGGAGCCCCGCGCGCACGAAACGGCCGGCGAGCACGCACAAGGCGCCGAGCAGTCCGACGCCGATCGTCGCGAACAGTGCCGTGTCGCCGCGCGCCAACCAGAACAACGACGGCATCGCGAGGAATCCCGCCGGCTGCGCGTGCTGGTCCCAGCTCGCCACGCGCTCGAGCGGCACGATCCCGCGCTCGCCGAGCAGCATGCGCGCGTCGAGCCCGAGGTCGACGAAGCAGGCGACGAACACCAGACCGAGCAGGGCGAGAAACAGGCGCCGCGCGAACAGGAAGCTCGACGGCGTGGGATCGGCGCCGGCGACCGCGCGCAGGACCACGGCCGCCGCTCCGCGCCGCTTCGCGAGCGATCGATACGCAACTTCGAGGAGTGCTCCGATCCCGGGGATCGCCGGCAGGAGACGCATCGGCGCGAAGCCGGGTGCGTAGGCGAGCGCACGGCAGGCAGCGGCGGCGGCGCGCGAGCGTCGCCCGTCGGGTTCGACGAGTTCGACCGCGTCGGGCACCTCGTCGGGCACCGCAGCGGGGAACGGTCGCACGTCGACGGCGTCGCCGGTGCGGCGGACCAGCCACGACACACTGCTTCGGCAGAAGCCGCAGTCGCCGTCGTAGAGCAGGATCGGGCGCGTCATCGCGAAGCGAAGGGAGCCGCGTCGGGACGCGGCACGGTCTTGCCGCGGATGCGCAGCGCGCGGAACGCGCCGACGTCGTCGAAGGAACCGACGCCGCAGAAGCCGTCGCGGAACGGCGCCGCGTCGGCCTCCATCACCGCTTCGCTCGCGCCGTCGACGAACACGCGCACGCGTCCGTCGCGGCGTTCGAGGCGCACGCGATGCCAGGCGTCCGGAGCACCCCAGGCGATGCCGGCATCGCGGCGCGCGGTGACCTGTCGTCGCGGCGCGCCGTCGACCAAGAAGACGCCGTGCGCGTTCTCGTCGGCGGCGCTGCTCAGGTGCACGTAGCCGAAGTGCGCGGCGTCGCGCCAGCCGAAGTAGAGGCAGAGGTCGCGGTGCGGATACTCGCGGCCGGTCTGCGCGACCTCGACGTCGAGCGTGAACTCGCCGAACGCGAGCTCGGTGCACAGCGCGATCGCCTGCGGCGCGCGCACCGGCGCCTCCCAACGCGCGGGCTCGGCGAGCACGAGTTCCGGACCGCGTTCGCCGTCACGCCACGAGAACGCGCGCGGATCGCTGTTCTCGAAGGCGAGGCGTGCGCCGTGCGCATCGGCCGGCATCTCCCACGCGACGTCCTCGCCGGTGCGCGACGACGGTGCCGAGGCGCACGCGGAGACGAACGCGAGCACACCCACGCAACCGAACGCCCTCATCCCCGCCCTTGCATCGTGAAGGGGGCGCGGTGCGAACCCCGCGCGAGCGCTTCCGCCGCGTCCGCGTCCTCGCCGAGGAAGGCCTCGCTCGAGGGTTCGATCCGCAGGCGCCTACCGAGGGCCAACGGCGTCGCTGCGAGGTCGACGGCGTTCACGCGCAGGTGCTCGCGCATCCGCGCATGCGCCTCCGATGCGGCGACGTCGCCCGCGACCGTCTCCGCGATCGCCGCAGGATCCGCCGGCGCGCCGAGGCGCAGCGAGACGTTGCCGAGGTGACAGAGCGCGCTCGACACGTGGCCCTCGACGATCGGCGCCGTGAGTCGGCCCGGGTCCTTGTGTCGCACCGCGTCGACGAAGTTCGCGTAGTGGTCGCCGCCGCCCTGCCACTCCGAGATGAGCTTGCCGTCGCGGTCGAAGGCCTTCGCCTCGCTGTAGGAGGGGATGCTCATCCAACCGCCCTCGCCGTGGATCACGCAGCCGACGCTTGCGCCGAGGAAGCGGTCCATCTCCTTCGCTCCAGTGGCGCGGGGCAGGCCGCGCACCTCGAAGACCAACGGAGCCGTCGCGTACTCGTGCACGACGACCATCGTGTTCGGAGTCTCGCCGTCGTCGACGTAGCCGACGCGTCCGCCCCAGGCGCGCGTCGCGGGCGGCAGCGACGCTTCGCCGAGCGCCCAGCGACAGATGTCCATCTGGTGGATGCCCTGGTTGCCGAGGTCGCCGTTGCCCGTCGACCAGACCCAGTGCCAGTCGTAGTGCAGGCTCTTGCGGCGAAGCGGCGCCTTCGCCGCGGGTCCACACCACAACTCGTAGTCGACGCCGTCGGGGATCGGCTGATCGCCGTCGACCCTGCCGATGCTCGGCCGCGGCTTGTAGCAGAGCCCGCGCGCGACGGTGATGCGCCCGAGCCCGCCCGCGCGCAGGAAGGCGATCGCGTCTTGCAGACCCGTGCTGCTGCGGCACTGCGTGCCGGCCTGCACGACGAGCCCGGTCCTGCGTTGCCAGTCCACGATCGCGCGGCCCTCGCGGATGCTGTGGCTGACCGGCTTCTCGACGTAGACGTGCTTGCCCGCCTGCATCGCCCAGATCGCCATCAACGCGTGCCAGTGGTTCGGCGTCGCGATCGAGATCGCGTCGACGTCGGGCATGTCGCACAGCTCGCGCACGTCGGCGCAGGTGCGCGGCGTCGCGCCGTACTTCTTCTGGAACTCCTCGACGCGCTGGCCGAGGACCGCACGGTCGACGTCGCACAGCGCGACCACGCGCACGCCGGGAAGCGCCGCGAAGCCGGTCACGTGATCCCAACCGCGGCTGCGCAGACCGACCACGCCGATGCGGAGATCGTCGTTGCCGCCGAGCACGCGCG
Source organism: Planctomycetota bacterium (assembly GCA_016235155.1). Classification (GTDB taxonomy): domain Bacteria; phylum Planctomycetota; class UBA1135; order UBA1135; family UBA2386; genus JACRLW01. The sequence continues at coordinate 18,302 of JACRLW010000104.1, read as the reverse complement.
CGAACGGCGCGAGCGCGGCGCCGAAGAGCACCTCGCGACGGGAGACGTTCATCGCTTCACCTCCGCCTCGTCCGCGCCGGTCGCGGCAAACTCGCGCCACCACCCGTCGAGGCGCTCTTGGTCGGCCTCGCCTTCGAACAGGACCAGGCGATGGCGGAAGGTCAGGGCCGCGCCGGACTCCAGCACGTACTCGCCCGGCTTGCCGTCGACACCTTCGAAGTCGTGCTGGCCGAAGGGGTTCGCCGCCGCGAGGCCGTAGTCACGGGCGTGCCACCAGGTCGGATGGCGAAGGTTGCGCGGATGGTCCATCAGCGCGAAGCCGAGCGGCTTGCCGTCGACCGGTCCGAAGTAGGCGATCCAGCGCGCGCGCTTGCCCCACACGGCGGCACCACGACGACCCTCGCTGTCGATCACCTCGCCGGCGGCACCGTTGCCCTTCAACGCGAGCTCGGGTCGCATGCGGAAGCCGAGCGTGCCCTCCTTGGTGTCGCCGAAGCGCAGTTCGCCCGACGGGGCGCGGATCGTGATCGTCGAGTCGATGCCGCGCAGCGTGTCCCTCGGATCGCTGAAGAAGCGCAGTTCGCGGCGGTCGGTCGCGATCACGCGTCCCTCGCCGTCGACCCAGCGGTTCCGCGCGACGACCGTGTCGCCCGCATCGCCGTCGCGGAGCGCCTCGAAGCGCTCGTGCACGATCGCCGGACCGCCGTCCTTCAGCTCCCAGAAGTTCACGCCGTTCACGTCGCCGTGCGCGAACCAGAACGAACGTTGGTGCGGATGGTCCTGCGGATCGCCGTCGACTCGGGCGAAGGGATAGCCGCGCGTCATGCCCACGCCCTTCGGCCCGAACAACGGGAAGACCGCCGGCGTCACCGCCGTGCGCATTCCCGGCGGCGCGTCACTGCGGTAGCTCGCGAAGGGCAGATCGCCGAGCAGGACGTCGCGACGACCGTCGTCGATCGCGACGACGCGCACCGGCGGCGCGGTCTCGACCTGGACGAGGAGGGACGGGCAGAGACCGACGGTTGCCGCGAGCGCCAGGGCGAGCATCGCCGCATCGTCGAGCGCCGGCTCGGCGCACGCAACGTCCTGCGCGGTTGCCCGCGCGCGCCCCGCTCGCAGAATGCGCGCATGCCAGCACAGCGCCGCGGCCTCTATCCGATCACCGAACCCTTCGACAGCGGCATGCTCGAGGTGTCGGACGTGCACGAGATCTACTGGGAGCAGAGCGGCAATCCGAAGGGCAAGCCGGTGGTCTTCCTCCACGGCGGCCCCGGCGGCGGCACCAATCCGAAGCTGCGCGGCTTCTTCGATCCGTCGGCCTATCGCATCGTGCTCTTCGACCAGCGCGGCTGCGGCAAGAGCCGGCCGCACGCGTCGCTCGTCGACAACACGACCTGGCATCTCGTCGCGGACATCGAGGCCCTGCGCAAGAAGCTCCGCATCCCGCGCTGGCAGGTGTTCGGCGGGTCGTGGGGCAGCACGCTCGCGCTCGCCTATGCGCAGAAGCACCCTGAGCGCGTCACCGAACTCGTCTTGCGCGGGATCTTCCTGATGCGCCGCAAGGAACTGCTGTGGTTCTATCAAGAGGGCGCGTCGTGGCTCTTCCCCGACGCGTGGGAGCAGTTCCTCGCGCCGATCCCGGTGATCGAGCGCGGCGACCTGATCAGCGCGTACCACCGTCGCCTGACCAGCAAGGACAAGGACCTGCGCCTGGGCGCCGCGCGCGCGTGGTCGATCTGGGAGGGCAGCACGAGCTACCTCTTCTCGGATCTGGAGCAGATCGCCCGCACCGGCGCCGACCGCTTCGCCGAGGCCTTCGCGCGCATCGAATGCCATTACTTCGTCCACGGCGCGTGGCTCCGAACCGAGGACCAACTGCTCGCGGACGTCCACAAGATCCGCCACATCCCCGCCGTGATCGTGCAGGGCCGCTACGACGTCGTCTGTCCCTTGCGATCGGCCTGGGACCTGCATCGCGCGTGGCCCGAGGCCGATCTGCGCATCGTTCCCGACGCCGGTCATTCGGCGCTCGAAGCGGGCAACACGCACGAGCTCGTGTGCGCGACGGATCGCTTCCGCGCGTGACTGGCCGGTTGACCGCGCCCTCATGAACCGCGACAAGGGGGTATGTCCTTCGCGTCCGGTCAGCCGGATCCACAGCCAGAAGCCGGCACCGACCCCGCGTCGATCGAGTCTTCGCCGTCCCCCGCCCCAGCCGAAGCCGGCACCGACCCGTTCGAAGCGGTCCCCCATGCGCTGCGCGACGCCCTCGCGCGCCGTGGTTTCGCGCAACTGACCGCGGTGCAGTCCGCGGTGCTCGCCGCCGACGACGGCGCGCGCGACCTGCAGATCTCCTCGCAGACCGGCTCGGGCAAGACCGTCGCGCTGGGCTTCGTCCTCGCGGCGCGGATGGTCGCGCGCGGAACGACGCCGAAAGGGCCGAACACCCTGATCGTCACGCCGACGCGCGAGCTCGCGCAGCAGGTGAAGGACGAACTCGCCTGGCTGTTCGCCGACCTGCGCGGCGTGCGCCTCGACTGCGTCACCGGCGGCACGCACGTCGGCGCGGAACAGCAGCGACTGAGGCGGATGCCGAGCGTCCTCGTCGGCACGCCCGGGCGACTGCACGATCACCTGCGCAGCGGGACGCTCGACCTCAGCGAGGTCACGCAGGTCGTGCTCGACGAAGCCGATCAGATGCTCGACCTCGGCTTCCGCGACGACCTGCTCGCGATCCTCGCGGCGATGCCGGCCGAGCGCCGCACGCACCTCGTGTCCGCGACGTTCCCGCCGGACGTGCGCGCGCTCATGCGCGAGTACCAGCGCGAGCCGCTGCACGTCGAGGGCACGGCGCTCGGCGTCGCGCACGAGGACATCGAACACGTCGTCCATCCGATCGAGACCAAGGACCGCTACGCGGCGCTCGTCAACCTGCTGCTGCTCGCGGGTGACGCGCGCACGCTCGTCTTCGTCCGCACGCGCGCGGAGACCGCGGAGCTCGCCGATCGCCTGACGGCCGACGGCTTCGCCGCGCAGCCGATCAGCGGCGAACTCACCCAGGTGCTCCGCACGCGCACGCTCGCGGCGTTCCGCAAGGGTCTCGTGACGGCGCTGATCGCGACCGACGTCGCGGCGCGCGGCCTCGACATCGAGGGCGTCTCGACGGTCGTGCACTTCGATCCGCCGATGGACGGTTCGATCTACACGCATCGCAGCGGACGCACCGGCCGCGCGGGTCAGAAGGGTCGGAGCGTCCTGCTGTCGCCCAAGGGCGCCGAGCGTCGCGTGCGGCGCATCCTCACCGACGCGCGCGTGCGCCCGACCTGGCAACCGGTGCCCGACGCGGCGACGGTGCGCCAACACCAGCGCGCGGCCGCGGAGGCGGCCCTGCGCGGAGCACTCGCGGAACACGCGCCGAACGCCGCTCAGCGCGAGTTCGCGGAGCGCCTGCTCGGCGAGTTCCCCCCGATCGACCTGGTCGCGGGTCTGCTGGCGAAGCTCGCGACGCATGCACCGCGCGCCCCCTTCGACGTGAAGTCCCCCGACGCGCCGTCGAACGAGCGCGCCTCACGCGAACGCCCCGTGCGCGAACCCGCGAGCCGCGCGCGCTTCGGCGACCGCATCCGCTTCAAGATCAACTGGGGCGGCACGCAGGGCGGCGATCCCAAGCGCATCCTCGCCCACGTCTGCCGTCGCGGTTCGATCAGCAGCCAGGACGTCGGCGAGATCGACGTCCGCGCCTTCAGCGCCACCTTCGATGTCGCCGCGACCGTCGCGGCCGAGTTCGCGCAACGCGTCGCGGGCCGCGACTCCCGTGACCCGCATCTGGTGATTCAGCCGTTCCCTCAGCACGGCCGCCCCTCCGCCGACCGCGATCGCACGAACCGGCCGAGCCGCAGCTTCGGCCGAGCCCGCTTCGGCGCAGCGCACGAATCCTGAGGCGCCGCATACACTGCGCCGCGTGCGGAGTCGCTCGCGGAGCACATCGAGTCGACGAGCGCGCCTGACGGCGCTCGCTCTGGCGTCGTTCATGACGCTCGCGGCGAGCGGGCTTCCCGCACAGGAGACGCGCGGCGAGACCCTGGTCACCGTCCGCGGCGATCGCGACGCATGGAACGGTGCAACGGTCGTCCTGCTGTCGCGACCGTTCCCGCTCGACGCGCGGGTCGGCGTCGAGGATCGCGTCGAGGTGATCCTCGACGAGCGCGCCCGGGCTCGCGCCCGACTCCTGCGCGGTCGCCACTACTCCGTCTGGGCCCACCGATCGCACGCCGACGGGACGCGCACGGTGACCGAGGTGCTCGAAGCCGTGTGCGCGGGGATGCCCGTCGTGCTCGAACCCGAGCCGCGCGCACGGCCGCCCGTGGAGCTGCGGGTCCGCGGCGCCGAGCCCTGGCGCGAGTCGGGACCGTTGCGCTGCCGGATCACGTCGTCGATCGGCAACGCCGAGCAGTTCGACGTCGAGTTGCCGGAGGACGGCGTCGTCCGGATCCCCGCGCAACCCGGCGACCGGCTCTGGATCGACGTCCTGCGAAACGACGGCATGCTGCTCACCGCGAACGACGCGCTCGTGACGAGCTGGTCTTTGACGCGCCCGGTTCCGCTGCTGATCCACCCGCCGCGGCTCTACGCGGTGCGCATCGTCGATGCGGTGACGGGCGCGGGTATCGGCGACGCGACGATCCGTCGCAATCCGTCGGCCCTCGAACTCCCGCTCGCGCGCACGCTCGCCGACGGCACCACCTCGATCACGCTCCCGCTGCCGCGCCATGCACGCCGCGGGTTCGCGCTGCAAGGCGACCTGCTGCTCGCGCTCGCGTCGGGCCGCGCGCCGGCGCTCGTCGAAGCCGACCGCGACGGCGTGCTCGTCGCGACGCTGAGCGCGGCCCGGCGCATCGAAGGTCAGGTGCTGGATCGCAACGGTGGAGCAGCGGGCAGCGTTTCGATCGTGTGGATCGACCGCATCGAACGCCTCCATCACTCCTTCGACCCGATCCGCATCCGGCACGTCGCGCGCACGGATCCGGACGGACGCTTCGCGCTCGACACGCTGCCGTCCGCGGAGCGACCGACGCTCTGCCTGGTCCTGCCGCCCGATCTCACACCGGACGGTTGCGATCCGCTGGTGATCGACGCGCTCGACGATCTCGAACACGACGACCGTGAACCGTGGACGATCGACCTGCGCGCTCTCGCGCGCGTCGACCTGGACGTGCGCGACACCGACCGCACGCCCGCGCGCTTCGCCAAGATCTGGCGTGGCATCGGGGTCGCGATGGGCCGGCGACCCCTCGTGGTCGAGTCGCGCACGGACGCGCGCGGCCACGCGAGCTTCCTCGTCCGCGACCGGCTCACGCCGATGTTCGTGTCGTCCGCGACCGGCTCGGCCCTGATCGACGCGAGCGGGGCGATCGTGGACGGCAGCGGTCACGCGCGCGCCGCGCTCGATCTCCGTCCGCGGCTGAAGATCGCCGGCGAAGCGATCTGGGCCTCGGGCCTGGGACGTCCGCACGAGTCGTACCAGTTCATGCGGCTCCTACCGCGCCCGGAGTCGATCCGGCCGGCCGACTTCCCCGTCACGCGCGGCCCGCCCGAGATCCGCGACCGGATGCGTGTCGCCTTCGCGATGCGCGAACTCGACTTGCGACGGTACCTCGACTTCGCGACCGATCCGGCCGGCGCCTTCACCGCGGAGTTCGACGACTTCGGCGCACGGATCGGGATCTGGGCCCAGGGTCAGATGATGCCCGACGGGACCGGCGCGCTGCTCGAAGTCGATCCGGCGGTCGACGACACGACGAAGCTCCTCGTGGTCGACGACCTGAAGCGGCACCCGTGATGCGGCGCCGGCCGGCCGAGTTCACCAGGAGAAGTCGTGCGCCTGCGAGAACTTGAAGCCCCAGGGTGAGCACGGGTCGAGCGCCACGGCCTGCAACCAGACCGTCCCCGGCCCCGGAGGGATCGGGATCGAGAAGCGCGTGTAGCCGCCGAGCGTGCCGAGGCTGAACCACGGGATTGGCGCTGGTACGAGGGGTAGCGAGAACCAGAGGTTCGTCAGCGGCAGTCCCGCGAGCGGACCGGCGCAGGCCGCGGTCGCCGACGGCGTGAGGCCGAGCCCGGCGCCCGTGCAGCCCCAGAAGCTCAACATCAGGATCGCAGTGCTCGTCGTCGGCCCGCCGTCGTGCAGGAACAGGGCCGTGTACGGCGCGCCCGGGACGAAGCCCAGGCTGTTGCACGACGTCGCACCGCTCCCCATGGTGACGAAGCCCGGCGGGAAGTACGCCGTGAGGTCGTTGACGCCCACGACGCCGGTGGTCTGCGCAGCGGGAGCGGCCGCGAAGAGGAGACAGGTGAGAGCGAATCGGAGCATGGTGTTCGGGTTGGAGCGGGACGAGGCGGGGGGATCGTAGCGGCCGCTGTCACGCGCGGGGGAAGCCCGGGGCCGCGCCTATCATCCCCGCCCATGCGCACGACCATCCTCTGCGGCTCGCTCGTCCTGGCGCCGCTCGCGGCCCAGCAAACCGATTCCGCGGCGCCGGAAGGAACCCTCGCCCACACCGGCGCATACGTGATCGAGAAGGGTGCTCCGACCAAGTGGAAGCGACCCGCGTTCCGTTTCGATCCGAAGGTCGCGACAGGGCGCAAGGCGGCGAAGGTCGTCGTGGTGATCTACGACCCGGTCCTCGAGCAGCACGACGGCAAGCGCCTCACGGAGTGGCTCGGCGCGAGCGACCCGGTCGAGTTCTCGCACATCCTCGTCGACGTGATCCGCGAGGCGAGCTGGGGTTACGTGAACTACGAGATCGCCGACGTGATCCGCGTCGACGGCTACACGAAGAAGGTCGACGGCTTCCGTTACGACGACGACAGCTACCTCGAAGTGCGGAAGACGAAGCAATGGCAGCCGTCACCGACGTCCTACCGCGCGGTGATGGAGGAGAACGGGCTCGTGGAGCGCTTCATGGACGAGGGCATCACCGAGATGTGGCTGTGGGGCGCCGACGGCTTCCACTTCGACGAGTTCGCGTTCCTCGTGCCGCGCCGCTACGAACGCTATGGCCCTACCGACAATCCCTGGCTCTATCGTCCGTACGACATCCCCGCGGAGCTCGGCCGCACGACCTGGGTGATGGGCTTCAACGTCGAGGTCGGGGCGGACAACATGATCCACAGCTACGTGCACCGGGTGGAGAGCATCATGGCTCTCGCCTTCGGTGACGGCGTGTGGGACCCGCAGACGCGCCGCGACCCGTGGAACGTGTTCACGTACCTCGAGATGGACGCGCCCGGCAATCCGTCGATGGTCGGCAACTGCCACGTGCCCCCGAACGGTCAGTCGGGATACGACTACGACAACCGCCGTCGCGTGATGAGCTGGTCCGATCGCTGGGCGCGCTATCCCGACCTGCGCGGCGAGCCGCGCATCACGTCGAGTTGGAGCTGGGGCAAGAACCAGTTCGGCTACATGCGCTGGATCCTCGGCAAGCTGCCGAAGGGACCCGGGTCCACGGACTGGGGCTACGACAACTGGTGGGTCTACGTCGCCAACACCGACGGCGACCTGCCCGAGTGGACGCCGCCCGAGCAGGGTCGATTCGTGTTGCCCGACGACTACCCCGAGCCGGCGCGGCGGTGACGAGCGCACCCGATCACTGGATCGTGAACAGGAGAGCCGCGGTCGTCGTGATCGGCATCGAGCGCCCGCTCGCCATGTCGACGATCGCACACTGGGTGGCGAGCATGGTGCCGACCAGCGCCGGGTTCCCGGGCACGCCGAGCGGCAGGAACGCGGTTCCTTCGCCGCGCTGAGCTGCGCCCGCGCTCGTCGGCAAGCTCACACTGACGAGCGGATCGACCCAGAGGCTGCAGCCGTTCGCGCCGATGAGCGCGAGATCGAGCGGCGTGGCGCGCGGCATGCCGATCATGAACAGGGCGGTCGTCGACGGCGCCGCGCCCGCGAGGCGGAAGCCGTACGCGGCGTTCCCGACCGTCGGGGTCTGATCGGCATACAGCACCGGCCAGTTGCCGTAGCCGCCGACGCAGCCTTGGCCGTAACGGAGGTTGCCCGGTGCATTGACGCCGACGTACACCGGCGTCGCCTCGGTCGCGGCACTGTTGAAGCCCTGGAAGGCCATCACGTCGCCGCCGGTGCCGGAGCCATTCGAGGCCAACGCGACCGCGTAGAGCCGCACCAGACCCGGAACGTTGGGCGCTGCGTACGAGAAGGTCCAACTGCGATTGCCGCCGAAATTGTGCGTCACGAATTGGCCGAGACGTCCGGAGGTGTTGGTGCGCGACGTCGTGCCGGCGGTGAACGTCCCGGCGCTGTTCTCGACGATGAACCCACCGGTGCTGCCGCTCGGGCCGCTGACGGCGACCGAGGTCTGGATCGACTCGCCGTAGGCGAGGGAGTGATCGGCGACGGTCAGACGCGTCGCGACGCTGCTGCCGCCGATCGTGCCGCTGTGACACGAGGTGCACGACGGCGCACGCTGTGCGGCATCCGACGGGATGCTGTTGGATCCGGGGAAGGTGCCGGAGCCGCGGGAGAAGAGCGCACCGGACAGGACGACCGCGGGAGCGAGGAAGAGAACGAAGTGCTTGCGAGTCAAGGTGGGATGCTCCGGATGGGCAGGAGGATTGGCGCGGCAGGGCAAGGAGCGACTGCCGCTGATCGCGCAGGCCGCGGGCGGTCACGGCGAACCGAAGTTCATCGGTCGCGCGACTTCGAACCGCCCTGCGGGCGAGCACTCTTCGCGAATCGTGGACGCCCGTACCAATTTCGGGTCACTCGCGACACGTCGACTCCAACTCGTACGCATCGCGACGCGCTCTCGTGATCAGCGCACGACGCCGAGACGGAACGCCGGCCACGTCGGCCAGAAGACGAACACCACGCGGCCGAGGAACGCAGCGCGCGGGACGAAGGGCGCGAACTCGATCTCCGGCTGCCAATCACCGTCGGCGCCGCGGAGCCACGGCACGGTGAGCGAGTCGATGAACTCGACGTGCGGGTTCGGCACCTGCTCACCTCGCAGCGCGTGTGACTCGCCGAGCGTGTCCGTGAACAGGACCGTCGATGCGCCCGGCACGAAGATCGGGTTCTCGTCGACTTCGGGAAGCCGATCGGACGCGACGGTGCGTAGTGCGCCTTTCCACGCGACGGCATCCGCATGCGCGCGCGGGTCGACCAGGCGTCCGTCGCTCGTCGCGCCGACGGTGATCGCCGCCCAGTCGCGCGAGTCGATCGAATTGCGCGGTTCGTCGCCCAGCACGAAATACCGATCGGCGGGGACGGTGAAGCGCGTCGGCGCGGGCGACGCGATGCACGACGCGCGGTAGTGGACGTCCCGGTCGATGCGGATCGCCGCGATGCGGAGTTCCGCGGCGCCATGCACCGCGATCCGAAGCACAACGGTTCCCCCGCCGGCGTCCGGGACCAGAGCGTCGCGCGTCCGGAACGCACGGCAATCGAGGCGCGCGACCTCGCGGCCGCCGAGTTCCGCGACGCACTCGTCGTCGACGTGCGTGAACCGCAGCGTGCATGAAGCGCCGCCCGCGAGCGGCACGTCGAACGGATCGCTCGTCGCGCGCGGGCCGCCTTCGTCGGCGGCGATCAGGACGCCGTGGCCGGCGGCGATCGCGAGTTCGAAGCGGCGCCGCGCGTGGCCGGGCCGTTCGATCGCGAGCTCGATGCTCAGCGCCGGCCCCGGCGACGCCGCGCCGACGGTCAGTTGCGCCCGGACATCCTGCACCGCTTCGTTCGGGCCGGTCGCGGCGACTCCGGCATCCACCACTTGGTCCGGCAGGCCGTCCCGCGCGTCGTCGACGAGTCCGCCGGGCGACGCATCGGCGAAGCGCAGCGCGGCGACCGCATCCGCGCCGTCCTGGCGCAGCGAGAGACCGCCGCCTTTCTCCTGCCATTCCCCGCGCTCGACGACGAACGACGCGCCGAGCAGCCGTTCCTCGCCGCGCCGGCGCGCACGCGCCGGGAAGACCTCACGCCACTGGGCTCGGAGCAACTCCGCCGGCCGGCGCAATACGTCCTCGCCGTCCGCGCCCACGCGGTGGAGGTTGCCGCCGGCGATCGAGATCGTCTCGCCCGGCAGTCCGACGACCCGCTTCACGAGGTCCTGCGTCGCGCGCAGCGGGTGGCGGAACGCGGCGACGTCCCAGCGGCGCGGGCCGTGCGCCAGGTAGGCGGTCTTGTCGACCAGCACGCGATCCTGCACGCCGGACTGGGGCGAGCCGATCAACGTCGGCTGCATCGACGCGGACGGGATCACGTAGGCCTCCGCGGCGAAGTACTTCATCAGCACGAGGAAGATCACGGCCGACGCGAGACCGTCGATGCCGTTGCGGATGCCCGGTTCGCGTCGCGCGCCCATCGCGAGCGATGGTAGCCGCGCGTCGAGCCGGGAAGAGCGGAGCGCGAGAGACTCCGAACTCCTCCGGACCACCGCTGCCGCACGGGTCACCAGGTCCGCGCATGGAGGTCGCCGCGATCTCGCCGCCCTACGACTCCGAGCTGCTCGTCGGCACCCTGCGCACGATGGGAGTTCCGACGAGTTTCCGGCTCAGGAACGGCGACGACCACGCGCTGTGGGTTCGCAGTTCGCGGCCGGCAGTGCACCGCGCCCTCGCCGCGGAGTCGGGTGCATGCCGCTACGGATGCCGGTCACGATCGGCCGATGGGATCGGTGCTCTCATGACCACCTCGACCCTCCTCGCCACCGAACCACCTCCGGCCGCCGTCGACCAGGAAGCGAAAGTCGCCGACGTCTGGAACCGACACTGGGGCAGCTTCACTCCGGAGCGACTCCAAGTCCTCTACGAACGCCTCGGGCAACCCGCGCCGTGGTATCGCCGGCCCTTCACGTGCGGACCCCAAGACGAGGTCCGCATCTTCGAACGCGTGCTCGGTTCACTCGCCGGATTTCGCACGCTCGAGTTCGGCGCCGGCATCGGCTGGACCTCCTTGTGGCTCGCGCGCGCGGGCGCCGACGTGACCGTCGCCGACATCAGCTCCGCTGCACTCGAGCTGAGTCGAACCGTCTTTGCGCGGGCCGGGTGTCGCGGCCGCTGGCAGGAAGCGTCGATCTTCGCGACGCCCGCGCCGCAGGACGGCCATGACCTCGTGTTCAACTCGGGCCTGATCGAGCACTTCCATCGCCCCGACCAGCTTCGCCTGCTGCACAACATGGCCGCCCTCACGAAACCCGGCGGCTTGGTGGCGGTGATCGCCCCCTTCGCCGGCGCTCACATCTACCAGTGGTCGAAGCGACGCATGGAGCGCCGTGGGACCTGGCGCTTCGGCGACGAGTTCCCGCTCCGGACCATGGTCGATCTCGGTGAGGAGGTCGGATTGCAGCTCGTCTCCGAGGAGACCGCCAAGCCCGGCGACCAATGGAACTTCCTCGCCGGAGTGAACCGGCCGGTCGCACGGCTCGGGATGTTGGCGCAGTTGCTGACCCTGGGTGAGGGAACCCCTCTCTGGAGCGCTTTGATCGGCGATTCCATGATCGCGACGGTGTTCCGCAAGCCGATCTGAGCTGCCGCGGGCTCCTGGCCGATGCCGTGCCGGACCCGTCGATGCGCTACGCCGCCTTCGTCGCCTGCACGCTGGCACCGATCCTGTTCTGGTTCCTGTGGATCCGGAGGAAGGACGCGGCATCGCCCGAGCCGCGACTCCTGCTGCTGCGCTGCTACCTGCTCGGCGGTCTCTCGACGCTGCTCGTGCTCGCGCTGCGTCCGATGCTCGACGCGCTGGTGCTCGGCGCGGGCTACTCCGCCTGGCGCGACGCCTTCCTCGTCACGGCGCCGCTCGAAGAGGCCAGCAAGCTGCTCGCCATGGCGTTCGCCGTCGCGTGGAGCCGTCACTTCGACGAACCGCTCGACGGCATCGTCTACGGCGCCTGCGCCGCGCTCGGCTTTGCCAGCGTGGAGAACGTCGTCTACGCCCTCGACGCCGGCGACGCGCGTCTCGCCACGCTGCGCGGCTTCACCGCCACGCTCGCGCACGTCGCGAGCAGCGGGATCGCGGGCCTCGGTCTGGCGCTGATGCGCCTCGATCGCAGCCGGACGCGCGCGCTCGTGCTCGGTACGGGCTTCGTGTTCGCGGTGCTGGTGCACGGCGCCTACGACCTCGGCCTCGCGCAACGCGAAGGCTTCGCGAGGGTCGCGCTGATCACGGTGCTGCCCGGCACCTTCGTCGCGCTCGGCATGGCGGTGCGTTGTGCACAGCGCAGCGGGCGGCGCGCGCATCACGTGCATTCCTGAACCACGCGTTCTGCCCCACCTTGCCCTGGTGCAACGGCGGTAATAGGGTGGCAGCGTGAACGAGGAACGCATCGTCCAAAACCCCGCAATCGCGATGGGCAAGCCCGTGGTGCGAGGAACTCGAATCACCGTGGAACTGATCCTCGAGAAACTGGGCGCCGGCGAATCGATCGACGACGTACTGAGGGCGCATCCGCGACTCACGCTCGAGGACGTTCGCGCTGCTCTGCGTCATGCTGCGGCCGTCCTCCGCTGTGACGTCGTACGACCGACGGGAGATCACGCGGCGTGATCTGGGTCGCGGAGCGGGCAAGGGGACTCTCCGACGAGCGTGTGCTCGGCGAGAGCGCATCGAAGCGTTCTCGGCAGGTCCATCCATCCGCCGCAGTCACTCCTCCCGCCGCGCCCCGAGCCGCAGCACGAACTCCGCGGGGCCGGACTCGGCGACCGTGATCGTCTCGGGGTCGGCGGCGAAGCTGCCGTCGGCCGTGCGGAGTTCGATGCGGTAGCGGCCCGCGTCGACCTTGCCGACGGCGACTTCGCGGCGGTCGTTCAGAAGGACGAAGTGCGTGGACCGGATGGACTGCGGGTCGCGATCGTCGAGGCCCGACACCAGCACGCTCTCGAGGCGCACGGTCGAGTCGACGGCGAAGCGCAGGCGCAGGTACCGGTCGTCGCCGAGTTTCAGTTCGTGGCGCTGGTCTTCGCGCAGGTCGACGCCGGTGACGCGCGCCTCACCCGACTCGTTCGCGGCGTAGACCTCGTAACGGCCGCGCGGCAGTCGCGCGCGCGCGAGGCCGCGGCCGTCGGCGGTGGCGCGCGCGTGGATCGAGCCGCCGGCCCCGGCGTCGCCGCTGATCCAGACCGGGCACTCCGCGGCGGGTGCATCGCCGGTGCTGTGGACCACGATCTCGAGCAACGCGGTGGTCGAGGTGAAGTCGGCGTCGACCGTGACACCTTCGCTCGCCGCGACGGTCTTCCGCCAGACGAACGGGGCGTCGCCGTCGAAGGTGATCTCGAGCTCGAACTCGCGCGGCGGGAGTGCCGTGCGTTCGAAGCGGCCCGCGGCGTCCGTCGTCGCGATCGGAACCTCGCGCGTGGTCCAGTCCTCGCCCTCGACGCGGGCGAGGATCGCGAGCCCCGCACGCGCGCGGCCGTCGATCTCGACGCGCCCGCGCAGCGTCGCCCCGAGCGAACCGGGGGTCGCCGCCAGCGGATCGATCTCGAGCGCGACCCGCGCGACGCCGCCCGGGACGACGTCGGCCGTCGCCTCGGTGGTGCCGGGTTCGCGCACGAACCAACCGGTCGGGTTCGCGCGCATCACGAGCGCGCCGATGCTGCGCGCGCGCTGCTCGTCGCGACCGAGCCGGTCCTCGACGAGGACACGCCAGGTCCCCGGCGCCAGCGACTCGGCGACGAAGCTGCCGTCGTCGCGCACGACGACCCCGTGCGACGCGACGGGGAACGACGCGCCGTTGGACGCCGCGTTCGGCGCGACGCTCAGGCGCAGCGAGTCCGGCGCGGGCACGGCTCCGGATCGGCGCACGGTCCCCTCGATGCGGCCGGGTCGCGGCAGCGTGACGCGCAACGAAGCGCCCAGCTCGGCGACCTCGACGCCGATCGAGCCGCGCGCGCGATGGCGCACGAGCACCGCGGCGGGGCCGCGCGGCAGCGATGCGATGCGCACGCGCCCCTCGCCGTCCGTGCGACGCCCGCCGCGCGCGAGGCGGTCCCACGCGGAGAAGCCGCCGTAGCTGTAGAGGATCGATTGGCTGAAGGCCGAGTGCTCGTCGGCCGCGGCGTGGATCCAGACTTCGGCGCCGGGCACCGGCGCGCCGGCGTCGTCGACGACCTCGACCGTGCAGTCGATGCCGCGCACGAGCGTGACCGTGATCGGCGCGGCGTCGGCCGGAGCCTTGGGGTCGACGACCAGCAGGCGTTGCGCGAGCGCGTGGCCGTCGGCCGCGACGCCCAGGGTGTAGACGTCGGGTTCGAGGGCGCGCAGCGTGAAGCGGCCGGGTTCGCCGCCCTCGACGGGATCGACGGGTTCGACGCGCGACGCCACTTCCTCCTGCAGTCCGGCCGCCGTCGCTTCGCCGAGCGTGGGACCGGTCCAGAGCGTGAAGCGCGCGCCCGCGACGCCGTTGCCCGCGTCGTCGATCACGCGCAGCGCGACGTCGCGCGTCGCCGGCAGGCGCAGTTCGACGTCGTCACCGCTGTCGACCGGGGCGACGGTGTTCCAGCGCGCGGCGGGACCGCGGCGGAACGCGACGACGTACTCGCCGCGCGGCAGTGCGTCGAAGACGGCGCGCCCGCCGGCGTCGCTCCGGCGCACGGGCTCGGCGAAGAGCACACCGGTGAGTCCGGCGCGCGGGCGCAGCGCGACGCGCAGTTCGGCGCCGGCGACCGGAGCAGCGCTGGCGTCGAGCACACGGCACGCGAGCGACTCGCCGCGTGCGAGGCGCAGTTCGCCGGTGTCGCGCCGCTCGGCGTTGCGCAGCGGCACGCGCGTCTTCGTCGCCCGCGCGAAGCCGTCGGCCGACACCAGCAGCGCGTGGTCGCCGTCGACCAGGCCTTCGATCACGAAGCGGCCGTCCGCGTCGGTCGTCGCGGACGGGATCGGCAGGGCGCGCCAGGCGTCGTCGAGCCAGCGCGGGAACGGGAGCACGGCGAAGCGGGCGTCCGCGTCGGCCTGCGGCACGTTCTTGCTCAGCGCGCGGCGCGCCGCCTCGACGAACGCTCGCGCGCCGTCCTTGCGCGCGGCGAAGTCGCCGGGATCGGGCAAAGCGCAGAACAGCGCACCGCCGGCCTCGAGCCGGTCGATCGGCGCGAGTCCGAGCAGGGCACCGGGGAGATCGAGCGCGCGCACGAGAGCGCCGGCGATCGGCGCGCCGTCCTCGCCGACGATGCGGCCCGTGATCGAACCGCGCGTCTCGAGCACGAGCGTGCCGAGGTCGGTCGTCACGCCCGCGGGCAGCTCGAAGGACAGCGGGCGGAGGTTCGCGTGCGGCGCGCCAACGCCGAGCCACAGCGCGTGGCTCTGCCCCGCGGGGACGTCGCGGAAGGCGAAGCGGCCGTCCTCGCCGGTGCTCGTCTCGATCGCGCTGATGCCCGCGCCGTCGGCGACGACTCCCGGCTCGAAGCCGCCCGGGTGCGCGCGCACCGGATCGATGCAGAGCAGGCGGCAACGGCGCGCGGCGGCGGGTGCTCCGCTCGGATCGACGAGGCGACCGGTGAGGGACGCGAGCTGCGTGGCGTCGAGGCCGTCGTCGCGCGAGATCGCCGGCGACGGCGGCGCGAGTTCGGCGCGCGCGATCGTGCTCGGTGCGACGTCGGACGGCGGCGTCGCGTGCGCGACGTCGGCGCGGCGCGCGTCGGTGTCCGCGACGATCTGCGGCGCGGCGGGAGCTGCGCTCGGGTCGGGATCGGACGAGAGGCGCGCGACGAGCAGAGCGAGCGCGATTCCGGCGAGGACGACGAGGAAGGGTTTCATGGCGGTCAGCAGCGCGAACAGTCCGAGCAACTTCGCCATGACCGCGCCGCGCGCGGCGTTGCGCGCGGCTGCGAGGGGAACGAGTGCGAGCATCCAGGCCCGGCGATCGCCGCCGTGCGTCGCGTCGCGGCGTTCGCGCAGCAGCGCGCGTGCGCGCTTGAGGCGCGTGTGGACGGTCTCGATCGGCGTGCTCTGCAGGCGCGCGATCGCGCGCGGCTCGTGCCCTTCGAAGTAGCGCAGCATCACGACGCTGCGGTACGGCTCGGGAAGGGCGGCGACCGCCGCGACGACGATCCGCCGCTGTTCTTCGCGCGCGAGCAGTTCGTCGGGCGACTCCACCGCTTCGGGCCGGGCCGCGGCGCGCTCGCGCTCGTGCAGGCGTCGCGCGCCGCGGCGCGCGTTGCTCGCCCGCGAGCGGACGACGCGCGCGAGCCAGCCGCGCCGTGCGTCGCCGCCGGGCACCTTGCGGCGGAGTGCTTCGAGCCAGGTCTGCTGCACGACGTCGTCGGCTTGTGCGTCGTCGAAGGGCAGGCTCTTCGCCAGCGCCCGCACGAAGGGTTCCTCGGCGCAGAATGCGTCGAGGTCGTGGAGGTCGGCACCCGTGCTGGTCATGGCAACAAGAGAGACACCGCGCGCGCTCGAGACGGTTCAGGAGATCCGCCGCCGGCGAGCCTGGGTATCCTCCCCGCGCGATGAGTGCGCGTCAGGATCGCATCGCCGCGCTGCGCGCGGAGATCGTCGAGATCAGCCCCCGGCAGGCGCTGGAGCTGG
The DNA here is from genome assembly GCA_016235155.1 of Planctomycetota bacterium. Classification (GTDB taxonomy): domain Bacteria; phylum Planctomycetota; class UBA1135; order UBA1135; family UBA2386; genus JACRLW01. Next base: position 1,759 of record JACRLW010000104.1, on the reverse strand, counting down.
TCGGGCAGGGAGCGGTGCTGATCGACGTGCGCGAGCTCGAGGAGCTCGCCGCGGGGACGCCGCGCGGGGCCGTGCACATCTCGCGCGGCTTCCTCGAGCTGCGGATCGAGCAGCAGGTCCCCGACGCGGCGACGACGCTGATCGTGTCCTGCCAGAGCGGGATGCGCTCCCTGTTCGCGGCGGACGGCTTGAAGCGCCTCGGCTACCGCGACGTCCGCTCGGTCGCGGGGGGCTTCGCGCGCTGGCAGGCCGACGGATTGCCGGTCGATCTGCCGCGGGGATTGAGCGCGCTCGATCGCGAGCGTTACGGGCGACACCTCGTCGTGCCGGGCGTGGGCGAAGCCGGCCAGCGCAAGCTGCTCGACGCGCAGGTCCTGCTGGTCGGCGCCGGTGGCTTGGGTTCGCCCGCGGCGCTGTACCTCGCAGCCGCGGGAGTGGGACGCCTGCGCGTCGTCGACTTCGACGTCGTCGACCGGAGCAACCTGCAGCGCCAGATCCTCCACGCCGACGATCGCATCGGTCAGGGCAAGGCCGACTCCGCGCGTCGCACGCTGCTCGCGCTCAATCCCGGGATCGCGGTCGAGGCGTTGCGCGTGCGGCTGGATGCGAGCAACGTCGAGCAATTGATGGACGGCTGCGCGGTCGTCCTCGACGGCACCGACAACTTCGCCACGCGCTACCTCGTGAACGACGCCTGCGTCCAGCTCGGCATCCCGAACGTGCACGGCGCGATCCACCGCTTCGAGGGGCAGGTCAGCACCTTCTGGCCCAAGGCGCCCGGCAAGCGCGGACCGTGCTACCGCTGCCTCTTCCCGAGTCCCCCTCCGCCCGAGCTCGCCCCGAACTGCGCGGAAGCCGGAGTGCTCGGCGTGCTTCCCGGCGTGATCGGCACCTTGCAGGCCGTCGAGACCATCAAGCTGATCCTCGGGCTCGGCGAGCCGCTGGTCGGCAGGCTGTTGGTGTACGACGCCTTGGCCGCGCGCTTCTGGGAGCTGGAGCAGGAGCGCGACCCGGACTGCGTGATGTGCGCGGACGGTCGGAGCTTCGCGGGGTATCAGGAGATCGCTCCGAGTTGCGGGTGAGGGGGCGGGTGGCGGTGGCGCATTGCGCCAGCTCCACGCCGAGGAAGCCCTCGGGGACGAGTGCATGGCAACGCGCGCAGAGCGTCACGAGGTTGCCCTGCGTCGTCGGCCCGCTCCTGCTTCTCCGGACGACTGCGCCGCCAGAGGACGTGATGCGCGTGCAGACCGCGGCCGGCCGTGGTGAGGACCGTGTGCTGCTGCTCCAGCACGCGGAACGCTCCACGGTCGCCCGGTTGCCGAGAACCGCGACGCGCGCGCTCCTTCGCAAGCGTTCGTCGACGTGCTCGGCGCAGAGTCCCGAGATCAGCCTGAAGTCCTGATCGTCGTCCGCTTCGTGCGCGAAGGCGCATTGCGCCACTTCGACGAGTCCTCGGCGCCGAAACCAACGCGAGCCCCGAGCCGTCGCGGCGCGACTGCGCCACTACCAACCGGGGGCTCGCTCGGACGATTCGGTCCTCGCGGACACGGGAGGCACGCCGGGTCCGACGTCGTGGACCGCGGCGGAGCTGGCGGCGAGAGCAGGCCAGAAGCCGCGAGTTTCTCGAGCACGTGCACGCGGAAGCCGTGCGAACTCGTTCGCCGGAGGGCCCCAGCAAGAAGCGCGGGCGAGGCCTTCTCGGTCGTCGCGTCAGCGACGACGCCTGCAACCCGGATGGGTTGCGGCCTCGGCCGCGATG
>JACRLW010000103.1 GCA_016235155.1 Planctomycetota bacterium | reverse complement strand
CGAGCCGGCGCGCGAGTTGCCCGGGGTCCCCCGGCTCGAAGAGCTCCCCCGCGTCCCCGACCGTCTCCGGCAGGGCGGCGGCGTCGGCGGCGAGCACCGGCGCGCCGCACGCCATCGCCTCGAGCACCGGCAGGCCGAAGCCCTCGTGCAGCGAGACGTGCACCAACGCGCGAGCCGAGCGAAGGCGCGCGTGCTTCTCGTCTTCGGTGACGAACCGCGCGCGTTCCGCGTGACGGCGCGGACCGAAGCAGTCGAGCGGAGGAAGCGACGGCCGCTGCGCGCGAGCTCGCGTGTGCGCGTCGCGCAGGCGCGCGAGGTTCTTGCGCGGGCGATCGTCGCCTAGTGCGAGGAAGGGGCCGTCGTGCCGGCACGCGCCGTCGTCCGGCGGCAGCGCGACGCCGTGCGGCACGACGATCACGCGCGCGCGCGGCGTGTTCCACTCGGCATGCACGTCGCGCTCCGTCGCGTGCGACGGCACGAGAACGGCGTCGGCGCGCGCGAGCGCGATGCGCAGCGCGAGGCGCGCACGAAGTCCTCGTCCCGGCTCGTGCTCGAGATCGTCGGGGTCCCTCGCCCGCCACGGCAGGTCGTGCACCGTCGCAATCACGGCGCAGGGCGCGCGAACGGGGACCGCCGCGAACGGCGCGTGGAACACCCGCGCGCCGAGTCGTCGCAGCAGGCGCGGCAGGGCGAGCTGTCGAGCCAGCGGACCGGCGACCGCAGTCGTCCGCAGTTCGCGCAGGTTCGCGAGCGACGGTGACGGCGCGTGCGGCGGCAGGAGGATCAACGGCGTTTCGTCGGCGTGTTCGGCGTACGCCGAAAGCGCGGTGAGGAACGCACGAGCGACGCCGGTCGGCGGACCGGCGCCGAGGATCGCGCCGTCGAAGACGATGCCCGCGCGGTCGAAGACGACGCTCGCGTGGTCGCTCACGCCAGCGCCTCGCGGTAGACGCTCGCGTGAGCCAGCGCGCAATCGCGCCAGCGGAAGCGCGCCGCCTGCGCTTGGCGTCGCGCGTGCGCGGCGGCGGTGAGCGCGTCGCTGCTCAGCGCGACGTGCAGCGCTTCGCGGATCGAGTCGACGTCGCGTGGCGCGCAGAAGGTCGCCGCGTCGCCGCAGGTCTCGCGCAGCGCCGCCGTGTCGCCCGCGACGACCGGCACGCCGCATCGCAGGGCTTCGAGCGGCGGGAAGCCGAAGCCCTCGAGCAGCGACGGGTAGAGCAGCACGCGCGCATGCGCGAGCAGCACGGCGAGCGTCGAGTCGTCGGCATCGCAGAACCACAAGGCACCGTCGTGCAACACCGCGTCGCGCAGCGCGGCCACCGCGGCGTCGCAACGCCATCCGGCGCGTCCCACGACGACGAGTCGTGGTCGCGGTTGCGCCAGCGCACGCCACGCCGCGATCGCACGCAGGTGGTTCTTGCGCGGCTCGATCGTGCCGAGCATCAGCACGTAGTCGTCGCCGCCGAACGGAGGCGCCGCGGTGGCCGTCGCCAGCGAGTGGTCGGCGCCGAACGGCACGACGCGCAGCTTCGCTTCAGCCACGCCGAGCCGCTCGTGTGCGTCGTGCGCCGCGGCGTGAGTCGGGCAGACGACGAGCGAGGCGCGTCGGATCGCGGCGAGCGTGCGTTCGCGCAGCACGGCCGCGTCGTCGCCATGTAGGTCCGGATCGACCGCGAACGCGCAGTCGTGCAGCGTGAGGACCGCGCGCGCATGGCGGCCGATCGGCGGATGGATGTAGTCCGTCCAGTGGAACACGCGGGCGGCGCCGCAGAGGCGTTCGGCGCCGAGGCCGAGCCGCGCGAGGAACGGCAGCGCGCGTCCGGGCAGTCGCGTGCGGAACAGGCGCGTCCCACGCGGCGCGCTCGCGGCGCTCGCGCGCGCCCACGAGTGACCGAAGAGGCGCACGTCGAGGTCGGTCGACGCGGCGGTCTCACCGAGTGCCCGCGCGAGTTCACGCACCGCCCGTGGGATGCCCGAACGCCCGAGAAGGGCCGGACGGTAGTCGAGGGCGACGCGCAACACGCTCATGCGACGCGCGGATCTTCGTCGGGCTTCCCGGCTCCGGCAACGCAACGCTGCACGGGGGCGTGACTATGCTCCTCGCGTTGAATGTCCGACTCGTCGCCTGCGCGTTGGTGCTGCTCGCCGCGGCCGGGCTGATCCTCTGGTCGTCCGGGCATGGGGAAGTCGATCCCGGCGGACTCGTGCCGCCATCGGACGCGACGGGTTCGCGGACCACGGATCCGGCCGCACGCATGGATCCGCCGGCGATCGGCGACGGCGCGCGGCGTGCGGTGGAACTCGTCGTGACGACGGTCGCCACGCTGGTGTCGGGCTCGGCCGTCGATCCGCTCGCACGATTGCTGCGTGGAAGCGAGCGCGTCGACGTCGCGCGCGAACTTGCGGTGCCCGACCGGCCGCGCCAGGTTCCACCGCGGGGCCGGCGGCTGGTGCGCTTCGCGCTCGCGGACGGAACGTCGTGCTGCCGCCTGCTCGACCTGCGTGCCGACGAGACCGTCGAGGTCACGCACGACGCCCGGCGGGTGGTGACCGGGCGCGTGGTCGACGGCACCGGAGTTCCGCTCGCCGGCGCCGAGGTCTGGGCCGGCGAACTCGACGCGGCAGGCGCGATGCGCACCACGACGACGCGCGGCGACGGCACCTTCGAGTTCGACGTCGCGTCGGGCGGGTGCGTGCCGCTCTGTGCGAGTGCGCCGGGATACGCGCCGTGCGTGCTGCGCTCCGACGTCGGCGACGCGGGCCTGGCCGACGTCGAGTTGGTCCTCTTGCCGGCCGTCCAACGCGAGGTCGTGATGGTCGCCGTCGTCGACGAACCCGCGCGCGGCCGTCTCCATCTCCAGCCCGTCGCCGGCCAGACCGCGGTCGAACACTTCGCCTGGTTCTGGCGCGCGCTCGCGAAGCGCGACGCCTTCGACGAGCGCGGCCGCCTCGTGCTCGACGACCGGCCGGGCGGGATCGCGCTCGCGCTCACCGCGATGCATCCCTCGGCGATCGCGAGCGGCGCGGTGACGATCGGCCCGCGGCACGACGGTCGTCTCGTCCACGTCGCGATGGAACCGGCTCGCACGCGCACGCTCCGCCTCCTCGACGAGAACGGTGCACCGATCGCGGGCGCGGAGCTCGTCGCGGGCGGCGAGGGTGCCTGCCCGCGGAGCGACGGCGAGGGCCGGATCGACTTCGTCGTGCGCGACGGCGACGTCCCGCGGATCGCGATCCGTTCGATCACGGCGGCGGACGGGTCCCTCGTCTCCGGAGCGGCGCTCGTCGTGCGCCTCGCCGACGGAACGCGCGCCTGGCGCGTGCGACTCGCCGGCGCCGAGTGGCTCGAGCTGCCTGCGGGCGAAGGACTCGTGCTCGACGGCGAGCCGCGCGTCGTCGATCTGGTCGCGCGCTGGCAGGACTCGCCCGAGGCACCGGCGGTGACGCGCCGCTTCGAGGGCCTCGTCGTCGCGCAACGGCGCGAAGTCCGCCTGCCCGACTGAGAACCTGAGTACGAATCGACGCGTCGAAGTCGCCCGGCGCCCATCCGGCGTCGAGGAGCAGGAGCCCGCGTGTCGCGGCCGATGCGGGGGAGGGTGGGCTCCCCTGCCAGCTCGATCACCAGCGTCGTGCGCCGCGACGCGCGTGATCCCGCTCCTGGACGCGGCGAGGCCGCGCTCGCATCGGCCCCCCGCGGCGTTGCGGTGTCCGTCGACGGCGGCAGCTCGCGGCCGCGCTGGCTCGCCACACGGCGCAGGGCCGATGTCGGAGTCGTGAACACGAGGCCGATCCCCGCCGCGAACCGGACTGCACGGTCGACCAGGCAAATCTCTCAGGCCGTTCGCGGGCCTGCTGCGTCGACGGTGCCGGTGTCCGACACGCGTTGCGTCGGAGCCCTCGACGTCTTGCGGGTGGTCGCGACCGCGGCGATTGTCGCCTCGGCGCTGGTCTTCGGCATCGGCCTGCTCGGCTCGCGGCTCGTCGACCTCGACGTCGCGCGCGCGGCGTCGCGCGTCGAGTCCGTCGTCGCGCAGACGATGGACCTGATCGCAGCGAGCTCCTTCGAGGAGATCGAGCGGATGCACGGCACCGCCCTGCCGGCGATCGCGTGCGGCGGCGCCCCGACCTGGCGGATCGAGTTCGCCGTCTCCTCGCAATCGACCGGTTGCCGCGTCGACGCGACCGTGGTGGACACCGAGACTCGCGCGGCACTGCGCCAGTTCGTGGCGTGGCGAGGGCGGATCTGAGAGCTATCGTCGCGTGCGATGGGCAACAACCCACGCACCGGCGCCGTCGTCCGTGACCCTGTCCACGGCGACATCGAACTGACGCGCGAAGAGCTGCGCGTCGTCGACACGGCGGCGTTCCAGCGGCTGCGCGGCATCAAGCAGCTCGGGACGGCGTACCTCGTCTACCCGGGCGCGACGCACACGCGCTTCGAGCACGCACTCGGCACGGTGCACGTGATGGATCGGCTGCTCGATGCCGTGAATCGGCACGCCGAGCGCGACCCCGACGCTTGTCGGCGCGTGGGCGACGATGAGCGGCGCATCCTGCGCATCGCGGCACTGCTCCACGACGTGACGCACATCCCGTTCGGACACAACCTCGAGGACCAGACGGGGCTGCTCGAGCGACACGACGAGCCGTCGCGCTTCCACTCGATGCTCGACGGCGGCGAGCTCGGCGCGGTGCTCGGCGAGCTCGGCGTGCGGCGTGAGGTGCTCGAGGTCCTCGCGGGCGAAGGCGGCGGAGTGCCGCCGTTCTGGCGGCAGGTGCTCAGCGACACGATCGACGCCGACCTTCTCGACTACCTGCGGCGCGACGCGTACTTCACCGGACTCGAACTGCGCTACGACGCGCGCGTCCGCGACTACTTCCGCGTCGACCGCGCTGCGGAGAAGCTGTTCGTCGATTGCGAGAAGCAAGGCATGCTGCGCGAGGACATCGCGTCGGAGCTGCTGCGGCTGTTGGAGATCCGCTACCACTTCAGCGAACGCGTCTACTACCACCACGCGAAGATCGCGGCCGGGGCGAGCGTGGCGCGCATGGTGGAGATCGCGATGCGCGCAGGCGTGCTGCGTGCCGCCGACCTGCACGCCGCGACCGACGAGTCGCTGCTCTTCCGCCTCGCGTCCGTCGACGCGGGCGATCCGTCGGTCACCGCCCGGTTGCGGCGCTTCGTCGAGGCCTTCCGCGCCCGGCGCCTGCTCAAGCGCGTGCTCGTGCTCCCGGCCTACCTCAACGCCGGCGTGCAAGACGGACTGCTCGCGACGTACTTCCGCCGCGGTGCCCCCGAGCCGCGTTACGCCTGGGAGCAGGACGTCGAACGCGAGGCGAAGCGCGTGCTCGGCAAGGACCTCGATGTCGTCATGTACTGCCCCGCGCGCCGCATGCAGTTGAAGGAGGCGCGCACGCTGGTCCGCTTCCCCGGCAACGGCGGCGCGATCGATCCCTTCGAGAACCACGTCGACTCGGTCCCGCGCCTGCGCGATCTGCGCGACTCGTATCCGCGGCTCTGGAAGCTCTACGTCTTTGCCTCGGACCCCGACCTCGACGTGCGTCGCGCGCTGCAGCGGATCTGCCTCGAACGCCTGCCGGCCGGGGCGGTCAATGCGTTGCGGTTGTGAGGCGTCGGGTCAGTCGCTCCCGAAGACTTCGTCGATCGAGCGGGCGTCGAGGAGGCGCATGGCCCAGCGCTCGAGGTCTTCGGGGCTTGCGGCGCGCAGGATTCCTTCGTGAGCGGCGGGAAGCGCGCCGAAGCGGCGGGTGAGCAGACGGAGGACGAGTTCGCGGCGCTCTTCGGCGCGTCCTTCGGCGCGTCCTTCACGGCGGAGTCGTTCGGCGGAGGTCGTCATGAGTTCCTCGGCGACGGGCCCGGCGACCTTGGCGAGCCTGGGCGCCAGTTGTTCGAAATCGAAGTCGGCGGCGTTGTGGAGCCAGGAGAGTAGCCGGAGGTAAGCGTCCTTGCCGTTCTCGGCGGCCAGGACGTCGAACGTCAGGTGGACCCGAAGTCCTGCGAATCCTCGCGGGACGCGAGGATTCGGAGGACGAAGGGCCCCAGCAAAGAGAGCGGTCGAGGCCTTTTCGGTCGGCGCGCCAGCGCCGACGCCGGCAACCCGGAAGGGTTGCGGCCTCGGCCGCGATGGACGACGCGCTCGAAGGCGGCGAGCGCCTCGTCTGCGTCCCTGCCGCGGACGAACTGCAGGCAGTAGAGGCAGAGAAAGGCGGTGGCGCCGAGCGCTCGGTCGCTGAGCTGGGTTTCGCTGACACGGGCGAGGTCGTCGACGATCAGGCGCAGTTCCGGCTGGTGCGAGGCGAGCCAGCGGCGGAGCACGCGGGGCTCGCGGGGCAACTCGACGAGCCGGATCAGCCGTCGATGGGCGCGCATCGGCTGGTCGCCGTGATGGACGACGAGCGGGATGACCATCGGCAGCAGCTTCGCCTCTGGATGCTCCGCACGGTGCCGTTCGAGGATGCGGACGACGTAGCGCAGCATGTCGAAGGCGAGGAAGCGTTGGTCCGTGCTGCGGTGCTCCACGAGCACGTAGAGGTAGATCTCGCAGCCCAGCATCCGCGCACTGAACAGCAGGTCGGCGCGGTGCTCGCGCAGCTCGGGGTCGACGAACTCCGCGGGCACGGGGGTCAACGTCGACCAGTCGATGCAGGCGGCGATCGCGGCCGGCAGGGCCGAACGGAGCAGTCCTTCCGCGTTGCGGGGCTCGCCGAAGGTGGCGCGGAACAGGGCGTCGTGCGGGTTGACCACAGAGTGCTCGTCACTCCGTGCACCGGGGCGGGCGAAAAAAAAGAGCCGAGCGCCCCGCTCCTCAGTCCTCCAGCTCGTACACGAACTCGCGCGGCGTCTTTGCGAGCTTCTCCCCGACCATGCGGACGTACATGAACGCGGGCGACAACGCCGCGCGGGGATCGTGACGGCCGACGATGCGCGCGGGGTACTCGTAGTCCGTCGCGATCACACAGAAGCCCATCTTCGTGCCGAAGCAGCTCGCCAGGGCCTCGCGCGAGAAGCGGAAGTAGTCGTGCGGGTGCGCGTGCAGCGGGAAGGACTGGTGCGTGTGCACGAAGAGCACGCCGCCGACCTTCAGCACCTTGAGGATCTCGTGCGCGGCGAGGTGCGGGTACTTGTAGTGCTCGAAGGTCGAGCAGGAGATCACGACGTCGAAGCGCTCTTCGCCGGCGACGCTCGACAGGCGATGGACGTCGGCGACGAGGTCGACGTCGGGACCCGGACGGAGATCGCTGCCGAGGTACTCCGCGGCGTGCGGCACCCAGGCATCGCGGCGCGTGGCGATCGCCGCGTCGACACGCAGGTCCCTCATGCGACGTCACCCACCCCAATCCTGACGGAAGCGCAGCAGCAGGTCGCGCACGCGGCGATAGACCGCGCGCGTCGCGCGCACGTCGGCGCGGTTGTAGGTCGCGATCTCGGCGATGCGGCCGCTCGCGTAGGCGGGGGCGACCATCGAGCCGTCCATCTCGCCCTTGGGGCTCTCGATGCCGAGCGCCCAGCAGACTACGTCGAGGTTGCTCGGGCCGCGGCCCCGTTGCCCGAGGATCTCGAGCAGGTCGAGGTGCGGGCGCAGCTTGTAGCGTTGCGACAGCAGGTCGACGCGCGCGGGGATGCCGTGGATCAGGCTGCGGCCGACGAGGAACGGGACGTCGAAGCCCATGCCGTTGTAGGTCACGACCGTTCCGGCGGCGGCGGCGAGGGTCCAGAAGGATTCGAGCAGCGTCGCTTCGTCGACGGCGTGCGCCCAGTCGGGCAGCGTCGCCGCCTCGGCGTCGTCGCGCGGTACCGCGAGCACGTCGATCGGCGCGTCGTCGTCGCCGTCGGCTTCGGCGAACGCGAGGGCGACGACCTTCGCGAAGAACGGCGAGAGCCCGCGCACGAGCGACTCGTCCATCTCCTTGCGTTTGCTGAACTCGGTCAACGCCTTGACGATCGTCTGCGGCATCTCGCGGATGCCGGTGTCGGGCACCGTCTCGATGTCGATGACGAGCGTCTTGCAGGCGCGCGCGTGGAGCCACGACGGCGTGCGACCGAGGACGCGCTCGGGGTCGTAGCCTGGGTCTGCGTCGAGGACCGGCCGCACGTTGACGAGCTTGAGCTGCAACACGCCCTGCCAGGTTCGCACTTCGCCGCGCACCTTCACCACCGAGCCGGGCGTGATCGTTCCGATCGCCGTGAAGGCGTCTCTGTCGTCCCCCCACACCTTGCCGTTCACGTTCGCCGAGGTGTCGGCGAGCTGAAGGTCGAAGTAGGCCTGGTCCTTCGCCGTCGTGCGGCGTTCGACCGAACGCAGTACGGCGAACACGTCGATCGTGAGACCTTCGTGCGCCGCGACATCGGCGAGGCGTTCGACGAGGACCGGCTTGACGGCCGGGCTCACGACAGGAACGCCGCGATGCGCCGCACCCCTTCCTCGAGCTCTTTCATCGACGCGGCGTAGCTGAGGCGGATGAAGCCGGGGATCGCGAACGGCCCACCCGGGATCAGCGCGACCTTCGCGTCGGACAGCAGGCGTTCGGCGAGCTCGACGTCGTCGTAACCGAGCCGGCGGCAGACCGGGCGCGCGTCGATCAGCGCGTAGAACGCGCCGTGCGGGGTCGCGAGCGTGAGCCCCGGGATCTGGTTGACCGCCTGCACGACCCAGCGGCGCCGTTCGTCGAAGGCCCGCAGTCGCGCGCGCAGTTCCGCGTCGTCGGACTCGTTGCAGACGGCGAGCACCGCGCGCTGGCTGATCGTGCAGGCGTTGCCGATCGCCTGGCTCTGGATGCGACCGGCGGCGTCGACGACGTGCCGCGGACCGGCGAGGAAGCCGATGCGCCAGCCGGTCATCGAGTGGCTCTTCGTGCCGCCGTTCACGACGAGCACGCGCTCCGCGGCGCCGGAACACCGCGCGGGCGAGAAGTGCTCGCGGCCGTCGTAGATCAGCCGCGCGTAGATCTCGTCCGACACGATCCACAGCCCCGCTTCCAACGCCGCCGCGACGAGCTCCTCGACCTGCGCCCGCGTGGGCACCGCACCCGACGGGTTGTTCGGGTAGTTCAGCACGATGCCCTTGGCCTTCGCATCGCGCGCGGCACGCACGATCTGCGCACCGGCGTGCACGAAGTCCTGCTCGGGAACCGCGGGGACGATCACCGGCACGCCGAGAGCGAGCTTCACGATGTCGACGTAGGACGGCCAGAACGGCGCGGGCAGCAGCACGCGGTCGCCGTCGCCGCAGATCGCCATCAGGCCGAGCATCAGCGCCGGCTTCGCGCCGGCGGTGACGATCACGTCGCCCGCGGCGTAGTTCAGGCCGAACACGCGGCTCAGCCAGGAAGCACCCGCGGCGCGCACGTCGGGCATGCCGGTCGCGGCGGTGTAGCGCGTCTGCCCGTCGCGGATCGCCTTGATCCCCGCCTCGCGAACCGCGTCTGGCGACGCGAAGTCCGGTTCACCCGCGGCCAGCGAGACGACGTCGACGCCCTGCGCCTTCATCGTCTGGGCCCGGGCGGTGATCGCGAGCGTGATCGAGTCGGTGATGGCGCGCGCGCGCGCGCTGAGCGGAATCTCGGACATGCGGCGATCGGCGTCGGAAGGCGGGATTGGAGCCGCGACCCTTCGCAGGCGCAAACCGGCGGCCCTCACCGGGAAGATCGACGCTCACCGCACGGTCCACAGCGTTCCTCGCGCGCCGTCAGCCGATAGCCTTCCCGCGCTGACATCGGCGGTCCGTTCCCCGACCGCGAAGGACTCGAGCCCCCGAATCCATGCGCCGCAAGTTCTGGAAGTTCCTCGGCATCGGCTCCGCGCTGTTCGTGGTGCTGGCGTTGCTGTTCGTCCTCGCGTTCGTCTTCAACCCCTTCGAGGGTTCGTTGCCGGACATGCGCGAGCTCGTGCCGCGCGACACGGACTACTTCGTGCGCAAGACCGAACTGCGCGACGACTTCACGCAGTTCCCCGAGCCGAAGTTCTGGCAGAAGCTCGCGTCGTCGCCCGCGTTCGGTGAACTGCGCGCCGGACCGACGAGCAGCAGCCTCGAGCGCGACTTGCAGATCGAACAGGCGGTCGCCGCGATCCAGGGCGTCGCGAAGCAGATCCAGGACGCGACCGGTGGCTTTGCCGACCTGCTCGACGACGTGCTCGGCAGCGAAGTCATCCTCGCGGGGCGTCTCGACGGCGGCCCGTCGCAGTCGACCGGCTTCTGCGCGTACCTGCGCGTGTCCTGGAAGGTCCGCTTCGCGTGGGGACTGCTCGAGTGGAGCAGCGTGCGCGAGGGCCTGTCGGCCGACGGCTTGCGCATCGAGCAGTTGACCGACGGCACGATGCGGATCACGCAGGGCTACGGGCAGCCGATCGTGCTCGCGCGCTGGCTCGACTGCGTGATCGTGTCGAACGACGAGGCCTTCGTTCAGCGCTCGCTCGAGCTCGCGCGCGGCGCCGTCGGCGCGGACTCGTTCGGCGGTTCATCGGACTACCGCGACGGCGTGGAGGCGCGCCTGCGCGAGTGGGAGCAGATGGCCGGCGTGCCCGCGAACGCGCTCGAGGCCTATCTGCGGCCCGATCGCCTGTTCCAGTTCACCTCGTGGGACGACGGGTGGCCCGACCCGCGTCACCCGACGGACATGAACACGCGCGTGCTCGCGTCGTTCCTGAACCTCAAGAGTTGGCGCTTCCTCACCGGCTCGCTGATCTTCGAACCGGGTTCGATCACGTTCCTCGGGCGCATCGACCTGAACCGCAACCTGCACACCGGCTTCCAGACGCAGTTCTTCAAGGCGGAGGCGCAGGACCGCAAGGAGTGGCTCGACTCCTTCCTGACGATGGTCCCCGAGTCCGCCTGCGCCGCCGCGGCGCTGCGCGTGCCGGCGGGCGACTTCCTCCAGGAGATGGTGCTCGCCGTCGACGAACAGCTTCGCCGCGGCGACAGCGTCGGCCACCTGATCGAGTCGATCCGCCCCGCGCTGCTGCCCCGCACCGGCTTCGTGTTCCACCGCGCCACCGCGATCAACAACCCGCAGACCAAGGAAGCCGAACGCATCGAGACCTTCGAGCCGTCGCCCGCGCCGCACTTCGCGTGGGTGTTCTGGATCGACCCGCGCTTCCGGAACAAGCTCGACGAGCTCTACGCGTTCCTCACGACCTACTACTCGACGCTCGGCTTCACCAAGGCGTTCAACCTTCCGGTCCGCGGTGGCACCGGCGGCGACGCGGCGCGCGAACTCGCCAATCCGAACATCCCGGGCACCGGCGAGATCGCGTTGATGCTCTACGGCAACTTCTTCGTGATCAGCAACTCCGGACCGCTGATCCGCGAGATGGTCCTCGCGCGTCTTCAGGGTCGCAACGTGCTCGGACTCGGCGACTACCAGACCTTCGAGAAGGAACTCGCACCGCGCACCAACGGCTTCGTGTTTCTCCAGGGCGAGCGGCTCGCCGAGGTCGCCGATGACTACATCGCCTTCGCCGACACGCGCAGCGACGAACCCGACGCCGAGTGGGAGATGCTCGTGCGCTCGACGATCGACACCGAGGTGCTGCGCGACCTGTTCCCGGCCTATCGCAGTCGCTCGGCGTTGAACCGGACCGAGCGCGACCGTTTCGAGGCCGAAGTCCAAAAGCGCATGCGGCAGCGTTGGCAGACCGAACGCGACAAGTTCACGGCGTCGGGGCGCGCGGGCTTCGTCGAGATGCGCGCGTTGTTCCGCACGATGGGGACCACCTTCGTCGAGACGACGCTCGACCCGCAGTGGCTGGCGATCAAGGCGCGCATCCTCGCCGGGCGCTGACGCGACCCTTGACTCGCTCCTTCGCGGCGCTAGCTTCTCGCGCCCCTCCGATGCGCCCAGGTGGCGGAATTGGCAGACGCGCCAGCTTGAGGGGCTGGTGACCGCAAGGTCGTGCAGGTTCAAGTCCTGTCCTGGGCACTCGCGCGTGACGCGCTACCGAACGGGCCGGTCGATCGCGACCGGCCCGTTTGCGTTTCGTTGCCGCTAGATCGCGACCTGCCCGTTCGCGTTTCGCTGCCGCTCGATCGCGACCTGCCCGTTCGCGTTTGGCGGCCGCTCGTCGCCGATCCCCGCGACGCCGATGTTTTTTTCCTGTCGCGGCGCGTCGCATCGCACGTGCGCTGCGCGCGATGACACCGCAGGCACGGAGGGCAGCGTCGCGCATGCGCGCGTCGCAGTTCGGGAAACGCGTGCGCAGCACGATCGCGCGCGTGGGAGCCGTCGCTAGACTCGCGCCGCCTCGACGGGCCTTGGTGCACGTCGGAAGAGGTCGGCCCCACCATGCTCCACGAAACGCTGCGCGAGACGTCGGCGATCCACGCGGTCGTCCGCCTGCTCGCGGACGACGACGCGAAGGTCCTGCGCCTCTGCCGCCGCCGGCTCCTCGAGTGGGGGAGCGCGGCCCACGCGGGGCTCCAGGCCGCCGAGAGCGACGACGACCCGCGCGTCCGAGTGCGCGCGCGCGCCGTGCTGCGCTCGCTCGAGCTCGCGACCTGGACGCGTGCGTTCGCCCAAGACGTCGCCCAGGCGCGCGAGGTCGGCGGGCCGCACGCCGTGCTCGAAGCCGGGATGCGCAGCCTGGTCGCGTTCGTCCGCCACGAAGCCGGGGACCTCGGCGCGTTCGATGCCGCCCTCGAAGCGCTGGCCGCCGAACTCCGACCGCTCGTCCGTGGCCGCAGCAGCCTGACCGCGGCGCGACATCTCGCCGAATTGCTCGCGAAGCGCCACGGGCTCCGCGGCTCGCGCCGCATGCCCGCCGATCGACTCGCGTGGCTCCCCGACCGCGTGCTCGACACGGGCCGCGGGCCGTCGTCGGTGCTCGGCGCCCTCTACCTGCTCGTCGGCCGGCGCGCGGGACTCGACCTGAGCAGCGTCCTGCTCCCCGACTTCCTCCTCGTCCGCGTGCATGGCCGCCGGCGGATCCTCGTCGATCCCTATCACGAGGGCCGGACGGTCACGCGACACGATTGCCTGCGCTACGTCGGCCGCCTCGAGCGTTTCGGCTGCGGCGCGGCGAAGCGCTCGCTCGAGGACGTTGACGACGCGGACGTGCTCGATCGCATCCTCGAGGACCTGATCCTCGTGCACGATCGCCCCGAGCAGGGCGAGGTTCGCGACTGCCTGCGCACCGCGCGGGCTTCGCTCGAACCGAGCCTCGGCCGTCGCTTCGGCTGACGAACTCGCGCGTGCGTCGCGGCCGGCGATACTCGCGACATGCGCGAAGTCTGCGAGCACGGCGGCGCGTTCTTCGGAGCGATCGGTGAGCGCTTCGATCATCTCGAACGCAAGGAGCAGGTGATCGGCGCCGACGTCCTCGACGCGTGGTTCGATCCCGCGCCGGGGGTGATCGCCGCGCTGCGCGAACACCTCGCGTGGCTCGCGCGCACGAGTCCACCGACCCAGGGCGCGGGGCTCGTCGAGGCGATCGCGGCGGCGCGCGGCGTGCCGGCGGCGAGCGTGCTGCTCGGTTCGGGATCCAGCGATCTGGTGTTCCGCGTGCTGCGGGAGTGGGTGAGACCGAACTCGCGCGCGGTGGTTCTCGATCCGAGCTACGGCGAGTACGCGCACCTGCTCGGCGAGGTGATCGGCTGCGCTGTGGAGCGCATCGCGCTGCGCCGCGCCGGCGGCTTCGTGCTCGACCTCGACGAACTCGCGGAACGACTGCGGGCCGGGCCGGAGCTCGTCGTGCTCGTCAACCCGAACAGTCCGACCGGGCGTCACGTGCCGCGCGCCGCGCTCGAGGCGGTGCTTCGCGGGGCGTCGCCTGCGACACGGGTCTGGATCGACGAGACCTACGTCGACTACGCCGACCCGACCGCGTCGCTGGAGCGCTTCGCGGTCACGACGCCGAACGTGTTCGTCGGCAAGAGCATGTCGAAGGCGTACGCGTTGAGCGGTCTGCGGGTCGGTTACCTGGTCGGTGCGCCGGCGGAGATCGAGGCGATGCGCCGCATCACGCCGCCCTGGGTCGTGAGTCTCCCGGCGCAGGTCGCCGCGGTGAGGGCACTCGCGGACCGCGACTACTACCTCGCGCGGTGGCGCGAGACGGCGACCCTGCGCGACGAACTCGCGCGCGGACTCGCGGGTGCGATCCCCGGCGTCGAGGTCGTGCCGTCGCGCACGAACTTCCTCCTCGTGTTCGCGCCCGCCGACGGGCCGCGGATCGCCACGCTGATCGACGCCTGCGCGGCGTGCGACGTCTTCCTGCGCGACGTCGCCGGGATGGGGACGACGCTCGGCGCCCAGGGCTTCCGCGTCGCGGTGAAGGACAAGGCGACGAACCAGCGCGTGCTGGAGGTGATCGGCGAACGGTGGCAGGCGCTCGTGCACGGCTCAGCGCGCTGAGCGGACCGCGATCTCGACCCGCTGCGCGGCCGTTCCAACGGCGACCTCGAATTCGCCGCGGTGCTGCGGGCCGTCGGTTGCGCGCAGCTCGAACCCGTACCGCCCCGGCGCGAGACCGCGCGTGAGGACGAACTCTTCGGTCGTGTCGATCGTCAGCATGCGGCCGTCGAGGTACGCACCTTGGACTTCGCGCAGCGCGAAGTACGCGGTCGCGGTCCAGCGCCCCTCGATGCCCGGCGGCTTTCGCAGCGCAAACGTGACCGCGGTCGCAGCTGCGATCGCGAGATCCGCGAGCGACTCGCGCTCGGCGACGACGACGACTTCGGTGCGCAACGGCGCGAAGCGCTCGCCCCAGGCGCGGAGCTGGTAGCGGCCCGGCGGTAGCGGCGGGCTCCGCCAGATGCCGTCGGCTTCGCGCGTGAACGACGACGGACCGTTGCCCGCCGCGTCGTGCACGGCGACGTCGAGCGGCTCGACCGATTCGCCCTTTGGTGTGCGCAGCCGGATCGCGAGGCGTCCCGGTGCCGGCGGCACGATGCGGCCGAGGTCGACCGTCGAACCCGGCGCGGCGTCGTGCACGCCGGTGTCGAGCCACCCGTGCTCGCCGAGTTGCACCGCCAACGCGTAGCGACCGGGCGGCAGCGGACCGATCTCGAAACGACCCTGCGCATCGTCGATCTCCGTCATCGAGGTCTCGCCGCTCGGATCGCGA
Source organism: Planctomycetota bacterium (assembly GCA_016235155.1). Taxonomy (GTDB): domain Bacteria; phylum Planctomycetota; class UBA1135; order UBA1135; family UBA2386; genus JACRLW01. The sequence continues at coordinate 66,519 of JACRLW010000103.1, read as the reverse complement.
TCCAGCCGTAAGCGCGCCGACGCGTGCACGATCGGCCTGCCCTCCCGATCGGCGAGCGTGCCGGTGATCCGCGCGCCGTCGCGGTCGGTCGCGAGCGCGCGCAGTTCGAACGGTGCGCCGCCCGGTGTGACGGTCACCGAGGGCGTCCATCGGGAGAGGCCCTGCTCGGGTCGCGCGTCGACGGAGTACTCGCCGGGTTCCACGCCGGGCATCGCGAAGCGTCCGTCGCCGCCCGTGATCGCGTCGTGACCGTGGCCGCCGCCGTTCGGCGACGCGATCACCTGCCAGCCCGCGATTCCCTCGCCGTCCGGCCCGATCACGCGGCCTTCGATCGAAGCGCCGCGGTCGAGCACGACGTCGTGACGCAGCTCGCGGCCGTCGAGCGCTTGCAGCATGGTCGCGACTCCCATGGTGTGCTCGACACTCGCGCGGAAGCGGAGTTCGCCGGAGGGCACCTGCGGGATGCGATAGCGCCCTTCTGGATCGGCGACGACCTGTCGCACGCAGAGATGTCGAAGCGCGCGCTGGTCGAGCGCCCACGCCGGACAGACCGCGATCGCCGCAGCGATCGGCGCACCCGCGCCGTCGCGGACCTCACCGAACAGCGTGGCACCGCGTTCGAGACGCAGCTCGATCGCGGCGTCGGGATCGAGGGTGACGCGACGCATCGTCGGCGCGTGGTCGTCGGCCTGCGCCACCATGCGCCACTCGCCGGGCGCGAGTTCGTCCGTGGCGAAGGTGCCCAGTGCGTCGGACCACAACACGAGCGGCGCATGCCGCGCGTCCTCGTGGGCGTCGCGCACGAAGTCGATGCGCGCGCGCGGCGGGGGAGCCGTCGGCCTTGCGCACCGAGCCGCGCAGCGACGCGACCAGGGCGCCGAGTTCGAGCACGACCTCGGCGTGGCCCTCCTGCTCGACGTCGACGCAGGCACTCGACGCGTGCGCCGCCTTGCGCGCCCACAGCGAACCGCCGAAGTCGAATGCGCAGCGGAAGGTCCCGTCCGCACGGGAACTCGCCACCTTCCGCGGCCGGTCGTCCTGCGGGTCCGGGAAGTACTGCAGCCAGACCTCCGCGTCCGCGACGGCTGCGCCGCTCGCGTCGACGACGCGCCCGTCGATGCGCAGCGCTGCTTCGAACTCGATGCGTTGTTCGACGCACTCGCCCGCGACGATGCGGAGCGACGTCGAGCGCGATCGACCCGAGACGATGTATTCCCCCGGGTCGAGATCGCGCAGCTCGACGCGCCCAGCGTCGTCGCTGCGAAGCTGCCGCCACGGGGACGAACGCGTGTCGCCGGGACCGTCGGAAGTCCCGGGCATCGACAAGCGCAGCGCGCGTGCCGGTGTGCCGTCGTGCTTCCACACGCAGGTCAGGATCGCGCTGCCGGTGGTCGCGGGCGGTTCGGTCGCGATCGCCGCGCGCGCACCGGGAATCGCGTCGCTGCTCGGGGTCGCGCTGGACGAAGTGTCTCGCGCCAGTTCGGCGACGCGCTGCGCGGCGGCGTCGGGGTGGTCCGGAGCGGGGCGTTCGCCAGCGGAAGGGGAATCGAGACTGGTCCAGAGCGCGACGCCGATCACGACGGCGACGGCGGCGGCGACGAGTTTCTTCATGACCAGTCCGGTGGAGGCGACGGCAACCGCGATCCCCGCGGCGGCGGCAGCGGCGGCGGGAACGAGAGCCTTGGCGTGCGCGAGCACGGCGACACGCACGGCGGCGAGGCTCTTCTGCGAACTCAGCACCAGCGCGAGCGAGCCGGCGATGCCCGCGGGCAACGCGCGGCGCAGTTGGTCCATGCCGCGCTGGAGGCGCGTCTTGACCGTCGCGACGGGGCAGCCGATCGCGTGCGCGATCTGCGTGGGGGTGAGGCCGTGCACGAGGCGCAGCGTGAGCGCCTGACGGAACTGCCGTGGCAGGGACCGCAGCGCCTCGCCCACGCGCCCGGCGACCTCGCTCGCCTGGAGTTCTTCGAGCGGATCGACCACGACATCGTGCGCGGCGCGGTCGACGTCGATCGCCTTGCGCGCGCGGCGTCGCGCGGCCCGAGCGTGGTTCACGAGGATGCCGATCAGCCACGGGACGAGCGGTCGGGTCGCGTCCCAACGCGCCGCCTTCTCGATCGCGTCGACGAAGGTCGCCTGCACGAGGTCCTCGGCCTCGACGCCGGGCCCGGCGAAGTGCGCGGCGACCAGCAGCAGTTCCGGTGCGACGGCGTCGAAGACGGAGCCGAGCGCGGCGGGGTCGTGCCGGGTGCGGAAGACGTCGAAGTCCCGTTCGATCGGGCCCATGGCGACCATCCTCGTCGCGAGCGGCTCGTGGGGATTCACGAACTTCGCTGCGTGAGCGCGATGCGATGAGCGCGATCCGGCGAGGCGCAAGTTCCGGGATGACACACGAGCATCGTCGGCGTTCGACGGCGACGGCGATGCGGGGCTATCCTCCGCCGGCCCACGTCGCTCGCGCGTCTGCCCTTCGCGCGGCGGGGCGGTTCCCTCCCCTTGCTCCCACGATCATGAACCCCGTGCTCTTCCTCAGCGGCGCGACGATTGCGTGCTTCCTCGCGACGCTTCCCGCGCAGAGTCCCCAGTCCAAGCCCGGCGATCCGCCGACGCTGCTCGCCGATGCCGGCGAGGCCACGCAACTCGTCCTCCAGTACGGCACCTTCGATCCCTTGCTCGGACGACCGGCGGTCCCCGAGCTGCTCGCCGCGCGCGGCGACGTCGGCCTCTGGGTTGTGCAGTTCCACGGCTCGCCGACCGACGCGGGACGTGACGCGGTCCGTTCCACCGGTGCGCGGTTGCATGGCTACCTGCCGCACAACGCGTATGTCGTTCGCATGACGGCGGACCAGGCGGCGATGGTCGCGGCGCAGAAGGACACTCGCTTCGTCGGGCATTACGAGCCGGCGTGGCGGCTCGAGCCGGCGTTGCGCATGGAGCTCGCGAGAGGCGCCGTCCTGCCGCTGCGCAAGTACCACTGTGTGGTCACCGACAAGCGTTCGGACAAGCCGGCGCTCGGCACGAAGATCAGGGCACTCGGCGGACGCGTCGTCGATCCGCAGGAGGGCAGCATCCTGTTCACCGTCGAACTCGATCACGCGGGGCTGCTCGCGGCGGCGCGGTTCGACGAGGTCCTGTGGATCGATCGCTGGACGGCCCCTGAAGAGGACATGAACAACGCCCGAATCCAGGGCGGCGCGAACTACGTCGAGACCCAGGGCGGCTACACGGGCACCGGCGTGCGCGGCCACGTCTACGAGGGCGTCGAGGCGACGCACCAGGACTTCACGACGCCGATGACCAACGTGCTGAGCGGCGGCGCCCCGGATGCACACGGTCACTCGACCGCGGGCATCGTCTTCGGCAACGGCACGAGCAATCCGCTCGGGCGCGGCATGGCGCCGAACGCGCGCGGCTTCTACACCAACTACTCGAGCGCCCAGGGCTCACGCAACGCGGTGCTCGGCGTGGTCGTCAACACGCACGAGTGCATGTTCACCACCGCGTCGTGGGGCGACGCGCGCACGCGGCTCTACACGTCCATCTCCGCCGACGCGGACGACATCATCTTCGACCACCGCATCCCCTGGACGCAGAGTCAGAGCAACGCGGGCAATCAGGATTCGCGGCCGCAGGCCTGGGCGAAGAACATCATTTCGATCGGCGGCGTCGCGCACTTCGACAACTCGAACGCGGCCGACGATTCGTGGGCGGCGGGCGGCGGGTCGACGGGTCCGGCGGCGGATGGGCGCATCAAGCCCGACCTCTGCGCGTACTACGACCTGATCCTGTGCTCCGATCTGACCGGCGCGGCCGGCTATTCGGCCAACAACTGGCAGACGAACTTCGGCGGCACATCAGGCGCGACGCCGATCTGCGCGGGCCACAACGCGCTCGCGATCCAGATGTACACCGACGGGATCTTCGGCAACCCGCTGCCCGTCCCGGGCGGCACGCGGTTCCAGAACCGGCCGCTGGCGCAGACTCTGAAGGCGCTGCAGATCGTGAACGCGCGGCAATACGCGTTCACGTCGGCGAGCACCAACAACCGGCGCGAGCACTGCGGCTGGGGCTTCCCGAGCCTCACCGACATGTACGACAACCAGGGCAACTCGTTCATCGTCGCCGAGGACGACATCCTCACGCAGGGCATCACGCGCACGTACCAGAAGACGGTCGCGGCCGGCACGCCCGAGCTGAAGATCTGCATGACCTACGTCGACCCGGCCGGCAATCCGGCGTCGGCGTTGGCCATCAAGAACGACCTCACGCTCAAGGTCACGGCTCCGAACGGCACGATCTACTGGGGCAACAATGGCCTCACGGCCGGCAACTGGTCGACGGCCGGCGGGGTCGCGAACACCGTCGACACGGTCGAATGCGTGTTCGTGCAGAGCCCGGCCGCGGGGTCCTGGACCATCGAGGTCATCGCGACCCTGATCGCGGAGGACGCGCACATCGGCACGACCGTGTTCGATGCGTCGTACGCCCTGTGCTGCGTCGGCGTCACCGGATCGGGCGGCATCATCCGCGCGCGCTTCACGCCGCGAGGCGCCGGTTGCGCTCCGCAGGGCACGCCGAGCCTGCCGCGGACCTTCTACGAGGTCTTCGGCGCGTTTGACCTGGCCAACAGCGCGCGGCGCTTCACGCCCAACGGCAGCGGCGGGTGGAACGTGTCGACGAGCGGCGCGAGCTTCTTTGCCGGCTACTCGGGCAACCTCCTGCTCGGCGACGACGTGATCTCGCGCAATCGTCCGCTCGGCTTCGCGTTCCCGCTCCCGGGCGGCGGCACGACCACCGCGATCGACGTCGACTCGAACGGTTGGATCGGTCTGGTCGCCAACACGCACGCGGGCACCGACTACACCGAGTCGGTGGCGGAGTTCCTCGCCAACCCGCGGCGCATTGCGGCGTTCTGGGACGACCTGCACCCGGGCAACGGCGGCGGCGTCTACTTCGACGCGGTGCCGGGCATGGCGGTGATCACCTGGGCGGGCGTGCCCGAGTACCCCGCGACCGGGTCCAACACGGGGCAGATCCAGCTCTACCCGAACGGCGAGTTCGTCCTCGCCTATGGCGCGGCTTCGATCGTCGATTGCATCGTCGGTCACTCGGTCGGCGGCGGCGTGGCCGATCCGGGCCCGAGCGACATCTCGAACCCCGGTTCGGGAACGCCCATCGCGTATGGCGTGAGCTCGCTGCCGCGGCTCGGCACGACGATCAACCTCGAACTGAGCAACCTGCCCGCGGGCTCGCTCGCCGGCTTCACGCTGTTCGGGCTGGTCGCGCAGTCGGTGGACCTCAGCGTCATCGGCATGCAGGGCTGCTTCCTCCTCGTCGCGCCGATCGACTCGATCCCGATGCTCGTCAGCGGGAGCGGTGCTACGGCGCCGTTCACGATCCCGAACTCGGCGTCCTTGCTCGGCGCCGTGCTCGAGACCCAAGGCGGCGTCGTCGCACCGGGCGCGAACACGCTCGGCGTGCTGACGGCGAACGCCGGCACGATGGTGCTCGGGAACTGAGGTCCCGGTGTTCGCCCGCGGGGCTTTCGTCCCGCGGGCGGCGTGTGGTTCCGGAACACGAGCCGCTGGAAGCGGCATGCACTGCCTTCGCAACGCGATCCTCGTCGTCCTCACCGCGACGGCGATCGGCGACTCGAATCAGGTCGCCGCACAGTCCTGCGGCGTCCGCAACCACTTTCGCATCGTCACGTCGATGAGCGGCGCGCCGAGCGGCGAGCGTCGCGTCGACACCGGCTGGCTGAGCGCGGGCCCGCTCGTGACCTCCGACACGATCACGACCACCAACACCTACGGCTGCCGTTCGCAGGGGGACTGCACGGCGACCACCGACTACGGACTCCTGCGCTGCTCGGGCACCGGCCTGGCGAACAACGTGTCCGGGATCGGTGTCTTCCTGTGGCTCGACGAGTGGATCGGCGCCGAACCGAAGGCGCACTTCCGCGACGAGCTCAGCGTCGTCTCGGGCACCCTTCCGATCGGGACTCCGGTGCAGATCCGCTGCGCATTGACGCTCGACGGTTTCGCGCAGGTGATCGATCCCGTGCCCGGCGTGTCCTACCGCGCGCAGTTGTCGGTCGGTTCGGCGCCGAGCCTGGTGATCAGCAATGCCGCGGGCGCCGTCACCGGGATCGTGAACACGCAGGTCGGCGCGCGGCTGAGCGTCGATGGCCGGCTGAACGTGTCGCTCTTCGCGCGGGCGATCCAGGGTGGTTCCCCCATGACGTCGTCCTACGCCTGCGACCTCGTCGCGCGCGTCGGTTTCGCGTGCCTCACGCCCGGCGCGACCTTGCTGGCGTGTTCGGGCCGCAGCTACGGCACGCTGTCGCCCGACGCCCGCGTCGTCGGCACCGGCTGCGGCGTGACGCCGCCGTCGCTCGCGTCGAACGCACCATCGCTCGGCCAGAACCTCGCGTTCACGATGAGCGGCGCCGCCCCGTTGCAGGCAGTCGTGTTCGGCATCGCACCCGGCGCCGCGACGCCCACGGCGATCGGCACGTGCACGCTGTACCTCGACTTGCCGAACGCCGTGCTCCTGACGGCCGGGTCGACGGATTCCTCCGGGTCCTGGAGCTTCGGCCTGACCGTGCCCGCGCAACCCGGACTTGCCGGCGGCGTGCTCACGGCGCAGGCGATCCCGCTCCGACCGGGCGGCGCATTGCTCGGCTTCGCCGAGAGTAGCAATGGCGTCGAACTGACGATCGGGTACTGAACGCCGCGACTTGGACTGAAGCCAGGCGGTCTGGCGCGCTCATGCGTACAAACACGCGTATCTCCGGTGCGAAGCACCGACGGACTCGGAGTTCGCAGTTGCCCGATTGCGGAGGTCGAGCCCTGTAGAGCCCATGCGTCCTTCGCTCTCCAGTGTCGTTCTCGCCCTCGCCCTGCTCGGCGTCGCCACCGCGCCGGCACAGTCCCCGACCCGAGCTCCCGACGCGGGACCGCGCCCCTACGAGTCACGCTTGCAATGGTGGGCCGAAGCGCGCTTCGGCCTGTTCGTGCATTGGGGGCCGGTCAGCCTCGCGGGAACGGAGATCGGTTGGTCGCGTGGCGCACAGGTGCCCATTGCCGAGTACGACCAGCTCCACGAGCGCTTCGACCCGCGGCAGTTCGATGCCGCGGCCTGGGCGAAGGTCGCCGCGAACGCCGGCATGAAGTACGTCGTGCTGACGACGAAGCACCACGACGGGTTCTGTCTGTGGGACAGCGCGCTGACCGATCACTCGATCGCGCACACGCCGTTCCGGCGCGACGTCGCCAAGGAGCTCGCCGAGGCTTGCCGCGCGCAGGGCCTCGTGTTCTGCGCCTACCACTCGATCTGCGATTGGCACCACCCCGACTACCCGCTCGGGAGTCCCGGCGGCCGGAGCAAGAAGCCGAACCCCGACATGGCGCGCTACGAGAGTTACCTGCGGGGCCAACTGCAAGAGCTGTTCACGCGCTGCGGCCCGCTCGGCCTGGTCTGGTTCGACGGCGAATGGGAGGAACCGTGGACGCGCGAACGCGGCGACGCGCTGTACCGCTACTGCCGATCGCTGCAAGACTCGGTGATCGTCAACAACCGCGTGAGCAAGGCGCGGCAGGGCATGGGCGGCACGTCGCGGCAGAGCCTCGGCAACGCTGGCGATTACGACACGCCGGAGCAGGCGATCGGCAAGTACCAGGATCAGCGGCCGTGGGAGAGCTGCATCACGATCTGCAGTCAATGGGCGTGGAAGCCCGCCGACGGATTGAAGTCGCTGCCGGAGTGCCTGCACACCTTGCTGCGCTGTGCGGGCGGCGACGGCAACCTGCTGTTGAACGTCGGCCCGATGCCCGACGGCCGCATCGAACCCCGGCAGCAGGAACGGCTCGCCGAGATCGGTGCCTGGCTCGCGTCGTACGGCGAGAGCGTCCATGGCACGCGCGGCGGGCCGTGGTTGCCGGCGCGCGACGTCGTCACCACGCGGAAGGACCGCAGCGTCTTCGTGCACGTGCTGCGCTGGCGCGACGAGGTGGTCACCCTGCCGCCAATCGCGCGTCGCATCACCGGCAGCGCCCTGCTCACCGGGGGCGAGGTCGAGGTGGAACAGCACGCCGACGGCGTCGTCTTGAGAGTGTCGCCCGCGGATCGGAAGGAACTCGACACGCTGGTGCGGCTCGACCTCGACGGTCCCGCAATGGAGTTGGCGCCGATCGACTGGCCGCGGCCGATGGCCGGGGTCGTGGCGACCGCGACGAATGTCTACGAGCGCGCGGCGGCATACGGGGCCGACCGGGCCATCGACGGCGATCCCGACACCCGCTGGGCGACGGACCGCGGGACGGAGCAGGCGACGCTCGATGTCGTGTTCCCCGCGCCCGTGCGGATCCGCGTCGCGCGCATTGCCGAGTGGGGCGAGGGCGGCGAGCGCGTGCGCGCCTTCGAACTCCAAGCGGATCTCGACGGCGTCTGGCGCACCCTGCACAAGGGCACGACGATCGGTCCGCATTGGGAACAGACCTTCGATCCCGTGCTGGCCCGCCGCTTCCGTCTGCGGATCCTCGACGCGAGCGAAGGCCCGACGATCGAGGAGTTCGAGCTGCGCGCGAAGTGACTGCTCGTCCGACGCATTTCGCGGAGCCTCAGCGGTCGGAAGCTGGGGCGACGAAGCCGGCGAGGCTTCTCTCGAGATGAGGGCCGACGGCTGCTCCGCGACGGACACCAAGGAGGGCCAGCACTCCACCCGCACGCGGAATCCAAAGGGCGAGATCCGGCCGCAGTTCGGACCCGACCGACACGGACCCGGCACGGATCCCTGGCCCCGCAGGCGGGAGGACCGGCACTTGGTCGTCGCCGCGAGCGCACGCGATCATGCTGAGCATGCAATGGACTCGCGCTGCCGCCTTCGCCGCGGTCTCGCTGTTCTCCTCGGCGTTTGCCCAGGACTGGCACCCGCCGACCGCGGCCGACCTGATCCCGCCGGTTCGCCACGACGCGCCGATCCTGGCCTGCAGCGCTGCTGAACTCGCGAACCTGCGCGCCGGCTTCGGCCGCGGCGCAGCACCGCTGCGCTCGGTCGTCGACGCTGCAAGAGCCCGCCTCGGCACTCCGGTCGGGTTCCCGCCGCGCGGCGGTCAGCACAACCAGTGGTACCAGTGCGACGCCTGCCAGCGCGCGCTGACCACCGTCGACGACTCGCACCACCGCTGCCCCGGCTGCGCTGAGGTCTACAGCGGGCCGCCGTACGACGACGTCGTGTTCAGCCGCCGCCACTCCGAGAATCTCCGCCGCGCGCGCGAGGCCGCGTGGGCGTTCGCGTTGAGCGGCGAGACGGCGTTCGCGGCCGACGCTGCGACGGTCGTGCTCGGCTATGCCGACCGCTACGAGGGCTATCCCTACCACAGCAACGCCGCGGACCCGACGCGGCGTCTCGACAGCGGCGGCCATCTGATGGAGCAGACCCTGTCCGAGGCATCGATGCTCGTGCGCGACATCGCACCGGTGATCGACTTGATCTGGCACTCGCTCGACGCGGCGCAGCGCGAGCACGCGCTCGGGAACCTCGTGCGGCCGATGGTGGCGAACATCGCCAAGTGTCGTCGCGGCAAGAGCAACTGGCAGAGCTGGCACAACGCGGCGATGTTCAGCGCCGGCGTGCTGCTCGGCGACGCGGACTGGTTGCGCCGATCGGTGCTCGATCCACGGCACGGCTTCCTGTTCCAGATGGGGGCGTCCGTGTCGGCCGACGGGATGTGGTACGAGAACTCGTTCGGCTACCACAACTACACGCTGGCCGCGCTGTGTGCGCATGCCGATGCCGCGCGGCTCATGGGGGTCGACCTGTTCGCGCATCCGAGTCTGCGCGCGATGTGCGCGCTGCCCGCCCGCTACGTGATGGCAAACGGGCGGCTGCCGCGGCTCGGCGACGACGTCGACAGCTCGCCGCAGGGCGCGGCAGCGTCGCTCGAGGCGGCTCTTGCGGCGACCCGCGACGCGCGCCTTGGGGTCGTGCTGTCGGCCGAGCCGAGTTTCGAGTCGATCCGCTTCGGGCGCGACCCCGGCCAGTCCGTACCGGAGGGCGTGCTCCGGAGTGAGGTGCTGCGCGCGTCGGGGCACGCGATCCTGCGCCGCGGTGGGGCGGCGCGGATGTCGGCGCTGGTGACCTTTGCTCCGTTCGGCGGCTTCCACGACCACTTCGATCGGCTGTCCTTCGTCTGGTTTGCGTTCGGGGAGGAGCGTGGCGTCGACCCGGGGCGTGCGAAGAGCCAAGCCTACCGGCTTCCCATCCACGGCGGCTGGTACCGGACGACACTCGCGCACAACACGGTCGTCGTCGACGGCCGGCCGCAGCACGAGAGCGGCGGCGAATTGCTGGGCTTCGTCGACGCGGAGGACTTCGTCGCGGTGGCGGCGAAGACGATCGATGCCTATCCGGGCGTCGAGCACGCGCGTTGCCTGTGTCTCACGGATCGCTACGTCCTGGTGCTCGACCGGCTGAGAAGCGAGAGCGAGCACCGCTTCGACTGGATCTACCACGACCGCGGTCCGGACGTGCGCTGCGCGCTCGCGGTCGACGAGGTCGCCGGCGAGGTCGGACTGCAGGGCGAGGAGTTCGTGGAATGGCTCGCGCAGGGCGAGACCGGGAGCGGGGCTTCGGTCGACTTCGGCGGGGGCAAGGTCACGACGACGCTCTTGGTCGCGGCCGGTGGACCCACGCGGTTGCGGCTCGGCACCGGACCGCTGCAATCCGTGGACGACCGGGCACCCTTCGTCGCTCTGGAGCGGCGTGGTGCCGGCGTGGTCTTCGCCGGCGTGCTCCAGGCCGGCACCGCCGATCACGCGAGCGATGTCACGGACCTGGAATGCCGCGAAGAGGGTGGGGCGCTCCTTTGCACCGTCGTGTGGGGTGCACACCGCGAGTCGTGGCGCTGGGATGGTGCTGGGGGGTTCGTGCGGGTTGCCCCGCGCTGAGCGGTCGTCACAGCCAGTTCAGCACACGCACCACCACCGGCTCGAACGCGTACGGAATCAGGCGCCACACCGCGACGATGCCGATGAGCATCAGGATCGGCTGCGTGCGCGCGAACGCATAGAAGGTGCCCAGTGGGCGCGAGAGCCCGCCGAGGACGCCCGCGCCGTCGAGCGGCGGCCAGGGGAAGAGGTTGAAGATCCCGAGCAGCAGGTTGAGCGTGAGGAACGCCGATCCGACCCGCGCGGCCCCGTAGACGTAGTCGTTCGTGATGTCGACGGGCGTGACGAAGGGGCCGAGAAGACCGCTGCCCGCGGGCCACGCGTCGGTGAGGCCGGTCCAACACAGCGTCTTCAACCCGACGAACGCGACCGCGCAGATCGCGAAGTTCGCGAGCGGTCCCGCCGCCGACATCAGCGCCGCGCGCTTCGGATAGCGCTCTGCCCAGACCGGGTCGACCGGGATGTGCGCGTAGCCGAGGATCATCGTGCCCTTGCTCATGAAGAGGACGAGCAGGGGCAGGATGACGGTGCCGAAGGGCTCGCGCTGGATGTGAGGGATCGGATTGAGCGAGACCTGGCCGCCGACGTAGGCGGTGCGATCGCCGCCCCAGAGCGCGAAGAGCGCGTGCGAGGCCTCGTGGACCACGAGGCTCACGAGGAGCACGCCGTAGAGGAGGACGATCTGCTGGTAGTCCATGGTCGCCGCGGCGCCGATCACTCCTCGTCGGAGTCGCCGTCGTCCGACGCGTCGCCGCCGGCGGCGCTGAGTTCGTCGACGACCTTCTTCACGCGGAGTTCGGTCCCGGCGAGGGTCTCGCGGCACTGGCGGATCAACGCCGCCGCGCGTTCGACCTTCTCGCCGAGCACGTCGATGTCGGCGCTGCCGTTCTCGATCTCGTCGAGGATGGACTCGAGCTCCGTCGCGGCTTCGGTGTAGTTGCCCGACTCGGGCTTCTTCTTCGCTGCGGCCATGGGGATCGGATCAGTCTGGTTGCGGGTTCGGGCGGACGGACTCGACGCGCGCGCGCGCTTCGCCGTCGCGGAGGAGGAGGTCGACCTCGAGGCCGGGCGAGAGCTTGCCGACGTCGGTGAGGACGCGGCCGCGCTTGACGTCGCGGAGCATGGCGTAGCCGCGCTGCAGGACGCGCTTCGGATCGAGGAGGCGTTGGCGGGTCGCCGAGGCGTCGAGCCAGGCGCGCGCGCGTTCGAAGCGGTTCGTCCCGCGGACGACGAGTTGCTCCGTCGAACGAGCGATGCGCCGGTCGTGATCGCGCAGCAGGGTCTGCGTGCTGCGTGCGATCCGCGCGGCGGTCGCCGCCAACCCATGGCGCGCGGTGGCGAAACGCACGTGGACCCCGCGCAGGAGCGCGTGCCCGCGCGACGCCAGGGCCTGGTGCTCGACGGCGATCACCTTGCGCGCGGCGTCGGCGAGCTGGCGCGTGACGTCGTGCAGTTCGTCGAACGTCGCGTGCCAGCGCTCGACGAGGAACGCGGCGACGGCGGTCGGGGTCTTCAGCGGATGCGCGATCTCGTCGAGCACGCTGCGGTCGCGCTCGTGGCCGATGCCGACCAGGACCTTGAGCGGGTGCTGCGCGACGGCGAAGGCGACCGCCTTGTCGTCGAACCACGCGAGATCGGTGCGCGAACCGCCGCCGCGCACGATGCAGAGCACGTCGAAGCGTTCGGCATGGCGCGCGAACCACTTCAGGCCGCGCAGCATGGTCGGCTCGAGTTCCTCGCCCTGCACGCGGACGGGGAACAACTCGACCGAGAAGCCGATCTTCGAGGCCTTGATCTCCTGCAGGAAGTCGTTCCAACCGTCGGAGTCGGGACTCGTGAGCACGCCGATCCGCATCGCGGGGATCGGCAGCACGAGCTCCGCGTTGCGCCGCTCGAGTCCCGCCGCGCGCAGCTCGCGCAGGATCTGCTCGCGCGAGAGCGCCATCTGGCCCAACGTGAACTCGGGCTTGATGTACTCGATGACGAGCTGATAGCGACCGGTCTGCGGATAGAGGTCTACCTTCGCCTCGACGAGGATCTCGATGCCGTCGCGCAGCGTGAGCCCGGCGCGCTCGAGGGACGGGATCAGCCGCTGGGCGGTGCGCTCGAACAGCGCGACGTCGACGTTGGCGAGGATCTTGCCGCCGCCTGGCTCCTTCTCGACCAGCGAGAAGAACAGGTGCTTGCGCTCGCGGTTCTTGTCGAGGTTGCTGATCTCGCCGATGACCTTGACCCGCTCGGGGAAGGTCTGCGTCAACGCGGCGCGCACCCGCTCGTTGAGCTCGGCCACGCGCCACTCGCCGGACGGCGTCGCGGTCGTGATCCTCGCCGGGGTCGGCGCCGGCTTGCCGCGGGTCATCGGCTTGGGCGCCGGCTCGGCCACGGCGTTCGCGCCGTTCAGCTCGGGCGCCGGCGGCGGCGTGGCCTGCGTGCCGGCGAGCACGGCGGTGACGTCGGTGTCGATGTAGAAGCCGTGCCGCATGAGCGACGTGATGACGGCCTCGGCGCGCTCGATCGGGAACGTCCAGGCCTTGCGACCCGGATCCCAGCGGCGACCGGCCAGCGCCTTGACCTCATCGACGAGGTACTTGTCGTAGGCGAACGTGACCAAAAGGGTCCGGCCGTCGCGGTCGAGCTCGATCCTGCCGCTCATGAGGGGGCGGATCGTAGCGGCGCGAGAGGCCGATTCAGCGACCGAGCAGTCGTGGCAGCGCCTTGCGCGCCGCGGCCTTGCACTCGTCGAGCGTGACGCGTCGCGCGAGCGCGCGCGAGAGGTCGGACATCAGTTCGGGCGAGCGGCCGCAGGGGCGGATGCCGGCGAAGGCGTCGGGCGCGACGTCGACGTTGATCGCGATCCCGTGCAGGTTGATCCAGTGCCGCAGCGCGACGCCGATCGAAGCGAGCTTCTTGCCGCCCACGAACACGCCGGTGCCGTCCTCGGACGCAACGGCGGCGAGTCCGAACGAGTCGCACACGTCGACGCCGAAACGCTCGAGCGCGCGCAGCCACGCGCCGGCGTCGCGCTCGGGCAGGCGCACGATCGGGTAGACGACGAGCTGGCCGGGGCCGTGCCAGGTCACGCGTCCGCCGCGCTCGATCGACACGACGTCGCCGGTGATCTCGTCCGCTTGCGTCGCGCGCCCCGCGGTGAGCACCGGGTCGTGCTCGACCAGCCAGACCTTGCCGCCGCTCTCGCCGCGCCGGATGCTCCCGGCGAGGTCGAGCATCGCGCGATGGACCGGAGCGAAGGCGCACCGGCCGAGATCCTCGACGGCGATCGCCGTCACATCGCGCGCTTCGTCGCTCCGGCCGTCCTCGCTCATGCTCGCGATCCTCGCCGCCTGCGTCGTGTCCGCGATCGGACCCCAGTCGCTCGAGCCGCGGCCGGCCGTCGCCGAGCGAGGCGAGACCGTTCAGGTGACGGTGCGCGACGCCGGCGAGCGACCGCTGGCCGGGGTCGACGTGGACCTCGTGGAGTCCGCGCCCGACGGCAAGGCACGGCGCCGATCGCTCGGCGCGAGCGATGCCCAGGGCACGCTGAGCTTCGTCGCGGAAGCCGCCGGCGGCTTCGCGCTCCGCGCGCGCGTCGCGGGAGTCGACCTGGTCGCTCCGCTCGTCGTCGCGGAGCGTCGTTCGCGGGTCTGGTCGGCGACGCTGGGCGTCGCGGCGTCACTTGGGATCCTCTGGGCGCTCAGCCGCCGAGCACGCGCTCGACGCGCTGCTTGAGCGAGCGGACGTCGAGCATGCCGATGAACCGGTCGACTTCCTTGCCGTCGCGCAGGAACACGCAGGTCGGGACGCTCGAGATGCCGAAGCGCGTCGATGCGCCTTCGGCTTCGTCGATGTCGACCTTGTAGACCTCGAGGCGACCCTTGTAGTCCCCGGCGACCGAGTCGATCGTCGGCGCGAGCGCCTTGCACGGCCCGCACCAGGTCGCCGAGAAGTCGATGAGAAGCGGGAGCTTGGCGCCGCTGATCGTCGAGTCGAAGTCGCTGTCGGTGAGGTTCTTGACGTTTCCCATCGGCGTGTCGAAGTCGGTGGAGTCCTGATCGGAGTTGGAAGCTGCGGAATTGTGGGCACGCGCGGCCGGCGATCAAGCGCCGGGACCGCGCGTGCGACTTGCTTCAGCGGACGGAGGAGTTGAGCGCGCCGAGCAGATCGGCGACGGGCACGCCGTTGTCGGTCGCGACCTGCTCGATCGAGTCGTTCTGATCGAAGCCGCAGTGGGAACAGCCGCCGATGTGGAAGCGCATCAGGACCATGCGCAGCGAAGCGTCGCGGCGCAGGACCTCGGCCATCGTCGTCTGGGTGGAGAAAGGCCCGTCTTTGCGGGCCGTCGTCGGAGTCGGGTTCTGTGGTGCGTTCATGGGTTTGTAGGCTGGCGAATCCGCGCGGCACGCGAGGATTCGCGGGCCGGAGAACCCCAGCAGGTAGAGCGGTCGAGGCCGATTGGTCGACGCGGTAGCGTCGACGCTGCGACCCGTCAGGGTTGCGGCCTCGACCGCGATGGGTTTGCAGTCTCCATTTCGCGGACGCGTTCGACCATGCGTCGAGCGGCCGCGCGGAAGGCCTTTCCGATCTCACCGTCGGGATCGGTGAGCGTGATCGGTGCTCCGCGGTCGCCGCCTTCGCGGACCGGGATGCCGATCGGAATCTGTCCGAGCAGGGGGATGCCGAACTCGCGAGCGATGCGCTCGCCGCCGCCGCTGCCGAAGAGCTCGTAGCGCTCCGTGCTGCCCGGGGGTTGGAACCAGGACATGTTCTCGACGACGCCGAGCACGGGCACGTCGATGCGTTCGAACATGCGCACGGCCTTCCTGACGTCGAGCACCGACACGTCCTGCGGCGTCGTCACGACGACCGCGCCGGTGATGTCGGTGTTCTGCGTCAGCGTGAGCTGCACGTCGCCGGTGCCCGGCGGCATGTCGACGAACAGCCAGTCGAGGTCGTGCCAGTCGACCTGGAACATGAACTGCTGCACGGCCTTGTTGAGCATCGGGCCGCGCCAGATCATCGGTTGGTCCTCGGGGACCAGCATGCCCATGCTCATCACCTGCATGCCGTGCGCGACGAACGGGAAGAGCTTGTCGCCGCTGCCCTGCGGCTTGCCCTTCACGCCGAGCATCAGCGGGATGTCGGGGCCGTAGATGTCGCCGTCGAGCACGCCGACGTGGTCGCCGGCGAGCTGCATCGCGCACGCGAGGTTGACGCAGACCGTCGACTTCCCCACGCCGCCCTTCCCCGACGAGACGGCGACGACGCGCCGCGTGCCGGGGATCGCCTGCTTCTGCGGCAGGCCGTCCGATGCCTTGGGCGCGGCCTGCACCACCCGGGCGCTGACCTCCGCGACGCCCGGCACCGCCATCGCGGCGCGTTCGGCGGCGGCGAGCGTCGCCTGCGCCTTTTCGCTGGCTGGTTCGACCAGGGCGAGGAGGAAGCGCGCCTTCCCGGTCTCGATCCGGAGCTCCCGCACGGCGCCGCTGGTGACGATGTCGCCCCCACGGTGGGGATCGGGAATGCGGCGGAGCGCGGCGGTCAGCGCTTCGATCGATGGGGCGGAACTCATCGGCGATCGGAATCGATCGTGGACCAGGTTCGGAAGCTTCGGGGATGGGTCGGCGTCCTAGGCCGCCGCGGCGCACGTCGACCGGAACCGGCGACGGTCACGACGACGACGGCCGCTGTAATATGCCGAGCCCGCTCGCTCTTCGAGCCCGCACCCACAGATCCATGACCTGCCGCCGCAGTCTCTCCGCAGTTGCGTTGCTCCTCGCCTGTGCGCTTGCGCCGTCCCGGGCGCTCCGCGCGCAGGAGGGCGATGACGCGGGAGCGTCGCGGATCAAGGAGAGCGGCGCTGGCGACGGCGAGGAAGACGCGCTGCGGCGCAAGGCCGAGCTGGCGGGCAAGGTCGACCCGGGCCCGGCGCCGATCGGCGGCGGACTCGATCGCTTCATGGTGCCGGTGACGTCGATCGAACCGGCGCGCATCCCGCCGGGCGGCACCGGGACGCTGATCATCGCGTTCGTGATGCGGGAAGGCGCCGTGCTCGCGACCGCCGCCGATCTCGAACTCAAGTACTCGCCGGCACAGAGCCCGGCCCAGCTCGGCACCTGGACGATCGACGACCCGAAGCCCGGCACCGGCGAGGGCGCGTTCCGCGGCAAGCCGGTCTTCGAGAACTACGCGATCGTCCGCATCCCCTTGTCGGTCGACGCCGGCGCGGCGCACGGGAAGTACCCGCTGAGCGCGTCGGTGATCGCAAAGCTCGCCGATCCGCGACTCGGCGCGAACATCGGCCAGTTCCAGGGACCGGCGACGGCCCAGCTCGTGGTCGGTCCGCCGCTGCCCACCCCGCCGCGGCCGGTCGCCGTTGCGGCGGGGTCCGGGGGCCCAACCCTCGAGCCGGCGGTTCGCGTCGATCCGCAGGCGGGCGGAGCTCCCGTCGCGGACGACGGCAGCCCCGCTGGGACGGGCGAACTCGTCGCGCGTCCGGCAGTGGGCCGGGATCTTCGGCCGTCGGGATCTCCCCCCGAGGGAGCCGGCGAGTCGGCGGACTACGGCGAAGGCGGCGACGACGGCCTGCTGTGGATCGGCGGTGGAGTGGTCGGGCTCGGATTGCTCGTCCTCGCGATCGGCGCGCTCAGGGCCAAGCGCTGAGGACAGCACCGACTCGGGGAAAACAAACCCTGATCGGTGTGATTGCCGATCCCGGCGCGCATCCGGCGGGCGCTCCGCTACGTAGAGGCCCCGTCACCGAGGATTTCCGGAGCCGGAAAGCCCCAAGGAGGGCTAGCCAGGACCGGCCGTCAGCGGCGACAGTTCTCCCGCGTCTCCGGCCCGGCCGGGGATGCAACGCACGACCGGGACTCCCGAATCCATGGCAGTCGGCCTCCGTCTCCGCAAGTCGACCGCTCGAGGCGCCGCTCCGCCGGTGATCGACCTCGCGGCCGTCGATGCGCTCCTGGACGTCTCCGTCGAGCAGTGGGATCGGCGCGTCGCGAAGTCGGTTCGCGACCTTCGGGGGCGCGGGGCGCGCATCGAGATCCCCGACTCGCCGATCCTCGCCAACTTCGCGTCGAGCCAGGTGACGTGGGGCGGTCTCTTCGAAGCGCAGGTGAAGGCGCTTCCTCACCTCGATCGCGCCGCGGAGTTCCGGATGGCGCGGCGCTACGAGTTCCTGCGCGCGCGCGTCCGCGACGCCCTCGCGCGGGCCGGACACGCCGAGTCCAAGCTCGATCAACTGGTGCTTCGCCCGCTGCACGCGTTGCCGGCGGCGACTCGTCGCACGACCCAGGCGGCGACCGAACACCTGGCCCGCTGCGTCGACGAGTTCGAGCGACTCCGCAACCTCTACGTCGAGGGAGCGCTCTACCTGATCTTCTCGCCGGTACGTCGCTATCGCGACCTCGGCGTCGACGAGGGTGATCTCCTGCAGGAGGGCGCCGCGTCGTTGTTCCAGGCGATCGAGGGCTTCGACTGGCGGCGCGAGGTGCGCTTCAAGACCTACGCCGTGTATTGGATCCAACAGGCGATCCTCAAGACCCTCTACAACGCGTCGCGCACCGTGCGCATCCCGATCTGGGTGCAGAAGACCTTCCGCAAGATCAAGCGCGCCCAGGATCGCCGTCGCGACGAAACCGGTGCCGCGCCCGATCTCGCCGATGTCGCGCAGGATCTCGGACTGTCGACCGAACGGATCGAGGAGATCCTCGCCGTCCGTCGCTACGCCGTGAGCCTCGATGCACCGATCGGTACGGAGGACGACGGGTCGTCGCTGGCGCAGTCCCTGGCCGATTCGTCCCTCGAACCGATCCACGAGTCGATCCGCGAAGGTGACCTCGACGCGGAGCTGCACACCGCGCTCGCCGGTCTTCCCGACCGCGAGCGGATGATCTTGATGCGCCGTTACGGCCTCGGCGGGCGCGAACCGGAGACGCTCTTGCAGATCGCGCAGGATCTCGGAGTCACCGCCGAGCGCGTCCGGCAACTCCAGAAGGCGGCGATCGAACGGCTGCGCCGGCCCGACGCGATGGAGCGCCTGAAGATCTTCGGGTGAGGATCGTCCGCCGGGTCGGCGAGGCGCCGCTCACCAGACGTTCTTCCAGATCCTCACGTAGACCTCGGGTCGCCGATCCTTCGCGATCGGGAGGATCCGGCGCATCATCCGCACGCGCCGCAGTTCGAGGTCCGCGAAGATCGGCGCGGCCTCGCCGGCGCCCGACGCGATGACCGCGCCCATCGGATCGACGACGCGGCTGTCGCCGGGGAACACGAGCTGTTCGTCGCCCCGGTTCGACGCTTCGACGCCGATGCGGTTGCAGCCGACGACGAACAACTGGTTCTCGATCGCGCGCGCCTTGACGAGACAGCGCCAATGGTCGGAACGCGCCTCCGGCCACTGCGCGGGCACGAGCAGGATGTCGGCCTGCCGGTGGAAGTAGTAGCGGACGAGCTCGGGGAAGCGGATGTCGTAGCAGATCGCGACCGCCACCCGTCCGAAGCGCGTGTCGACGACCAGCGGGTCGCAACCGGCGACGTGGCACCGGTGCTCGCCGATCGGCGAGAACAGATGGATCTTGCGGTACTCGCCGAGCACGCGGCCGGCGTCGATCAACTGGGCGCGGTTGAAGACCTGGCCCGCGTCGACATGGGGCGCGGAGCCGACGACCATCAATCCCAGCTCGGCGGAGAGTTCGAGCAGCCGCACCTCGGCCCGTGACGACGCGCGCAGGACGGCGTCGTCGCGCTCGGGTACGAACGAGCAGGTCCACATCTCGGGGAGCACGGCGATGCGTGCCCCGCCGGCGGCCGCCTCGCGCAGCAGCGACTCGACGGCGGCGAGGTTCTGTTCCACCTCGCCACGCCGGACGTCGAACTGCACGCAAGCGCTGCGCACGCGGCGCGGATGGGATTCCTTGGCCACGGGATCAGGATAGCCGCACGAGGCGCCATCCAGACGTCATCACTCGTGGCCGACGCTTGCAGTCAAGGTTGGCTGCGGCCTTGGCCGCGAAGGGCGATCAACCCTTGAAGAGGATGTCCTCGGTCCGACCGACCGGCTTCTTGCGCTGCGGAGGCACCGCGTCCGCGCGGCTGTCCGCGATCAGCTGGTCGCTCGGCTTGAAGAGCACGGTCTCCTTGTCGGCGACGTCGATGCTCTTGCCCGTGAGCGGATGCTTGTAGGCGCGGCCCTTGCGCACCTTGCGCTCGAAGGTGCCGAAGCCCTTCACGGCGACCTTGCCGCGCGTGCGCAGCAGGTCCCGCACCGAGTCGAGCACGGCGTCGAGGACGCGCGCGGCGGTCCGACGCGGGACGTTCAACTCCTCGGCAACACGCTCCGCGAGGATGCCCTTGTTGGCCTGACGACCGAAGCCTTCGCCCTGGTCGTCGGCGGGATCGTCATGCTCGATTCATCTTCTTCCTCTCGATGCAGCTCGGCGGCCGATTGTGGGTCGTGGACGCGGACCCCGCCTGCGCTGCGCAGCGACCGCCGTCGCGATCAGGATCGCTTCGGCAGGTATCGCTCGAGGGCCGAGACGACCTTCTTCAGGTACTTCGTCACGACGCTCGCCGGATACGCCTCGCAGAAGGGAGTCCGTTGGAGCACGGCTCCTTCCACCGAGTGATCCTCCGGCAGGAGTCCGAGCCAGTTGAGCTCGTGATTGAGGAATCTCTGCGTGCAGCCTTGCAGCTTCTTGAAGACCTGCTCGGCCTCCTCGGGCGAACGCACGCGGTTGACGATCAGGTGCAGCGGCTTGCGGTACCCGCCCTGCACCAGGACCTTGACGATCCCGTATGCGTCCGCGATCGCGGCGAAGTTGCTCGTCGTGACGACGAGCGTGTGATCCGCGGCCGCGACGAAGTCCGTGACGCCGCTGCCGATCCCGGCCCCGGTGTCGAGGATCACGACGTCGCAATGGGGGCGGAGCGCGAGGATCGCATCGACGAGCTTGATGCGCCCCTTCTCGTCGAGGTTCGCCAACTCCTTCACGCCGCTGCCGCCCGAGATCATCTTCATGCCCCCGGGACCGTCGACGACGATCTCGCCGAACTCGGCGCGACCGCCGAGCCAATCGAAGAGGGTCTTCCCCGGCGCCTTGCCGGCCAGGATGTGCGCATTCGCGAGCCCGAGATCGACGTCGACCAGCACGGTGCGATGTCCGCGCAGCGAGAGTTCGGTCGCGATGTTCACGCTGGCCGAGGTCTTGCCGACGCCGCCCTTGCCGGACGTCACCGCGATGACCGACGCGAGCTGTTTGCCCGCACCGCCCGCCTTGCCCTGGTTGCGCACCAACTGCGCGAGCTGATCGACGGCCTCGACCGGCAGCAGATCCTTCTCCTCGGAGTCGAGCCCCGGGATCGAGTTCTTGTGCTGCCGAAGCAGGCGGGTGAGACCCGCCTGATCGATGCCGAGCCGCGAGGCGGCCTCCGTCGTGGTGATGCGCTCCATGTGATCGAACTCGATCTCGCTGGGAGTCCGTCGGCGTCTTTCGGCGATGGACCGATCCCGACTTGTGCCGGCGGGTCGGCAAATTGCGGAAGGGCGAGATGATCCGGGTCGACCGGGCCGCGTTTCCCGGCCGCGTCCGCTTGACCCGGACGACCGATCCTGCCGATGGCGAACCCGGTGCGCGCCGTCGCGCGTCGCCAGGGGTTGAGGGATGACCGATTCGTCGCGAGAACGCCGCAGGATCCTGATCGTGAACCGGCCGGTGCAGCAACGCATCGTCGCCGCCGTGGTCCTCGTCCCGACCGCCGCTCTCGCGATCACGACCCTCGTCGTCGCCTACTTCTGCCGCCGCCTGGTGGACGAGGCCACGCAGGTCGACCTCGACCTTCCCAGCCTCTCGCCGCTGCTGTGGTCGGTCCTCGGCTTCTGCGTCGTCTGCTCCCTCGTGATCGTCGTCCGCGGACTGCGCTTCTCGCATCACGTCGCCGGCCCGGCCTACCGCCTCTGCAAGTCGCTCGAACGGATCCGCTCCGGCGACGTCGCTTTCCGGGTCAAGCTCCGCGAAGGGGACTTCCTCGGCGAGGTCGCGGACGAGATGAACCTCCTGATCGAGTCCATGCAGCCCGAGCGGACCGAGGTCCGGCCCGGCGAACCGGCGCAGCCGGTCGTCGAGCCGGTCGAGGCCGAACTCGAGGGCGCCGGCGCGCCGCGGTCCTGACCAGCTCAGGTCGGCTCTTCCATTCGATCGCCGGCCGGCTAGCATCCCCGGCCCGACCGACCTCGGGGGCGTAGCTCAGTTGGTAGAGCGCAGCGTTCGCAATGCTGAGGTCAGGGGTTCGACTCCCCTCGCCTCCAACCGCTGGTCGAGACGAACGGGGCGGCGCCGCGAGGCGTCGCCCCGTTCGCGTTCCGTCGGGCCCGGCGTCGGGCTCGGCGTCGGGCTCGGGTGTGGGACCCAGGGATCGGCAGGGGGAAGCAGGCGCCAATCCGCGCAAGCGTCGAAGCCACGGGCACCTGCGACGCTCCAAACCCAGGTCATCGGGCGGAGGATCTGGAGGCGCTCAAGTTCATCATCCGTCCATGCGGATCAAGAGATACACTCCCGCGCCTTCGTGACCGTCGAAGCCCTTCACCGCGTCCTCCGCACGCTCTCGGATCCCACCCGGCTCCGCATCCTCGCGCTGCTGGCGCGTGAGGAGCTCGCCGTCCAAGACCTGGTCCGGATCCTCGACGTCCCGCAGTCGACCGTCTCGCGCCACCTCGCCGTCCTCCGCGAAGCCGGCGTGCTCCGCGATCGCAAGGAGGGGACCTACAGCTACTCGCGCTTCGAGCCGCCGGCGGACGGGCCGTGGCATCCGGCGTGGGATCTCGCGCGGAACGCCCTGGCCGACGACCCGCACGCGGCGCGCGACGCCGAGCGCCTCGGCCGCCTGCTCGAGGAGCGCGCGTTGCGGAGCCAGGACTGGTTCGAGGAGATCGGTCCCGGCTGGGATCGGCTCCGCGGCATCTTCCACGACGACGTCCAACGCGCGCGCGCGATCGGCAAGCTCGTGCCGCGCGGGATCCGCGTCGCCGACATCGGGACGGGCACCGGGATCCTCGCCGTCGAGCTCGCGCGCGCGGGGGTCCATGTGATCGGCGTCGATTCGTCGCCGCGGATGCTCGCCACCGCGGGCGACAAGATCCGCGAGCACGCGATCAACGGGATCGAACTGCGGCGCGGCGACGCGACCGCGTTGCCTCTCGCCGACGGCGAGGTCGACGCCGCCGTCGCGCACATGGTGCTCCACTACGTCTCGTCGCCGCCGGTCGCCGTGCGCGAGATGGCGCGCGTCGTGCGACCCGGCGGCCGCGTCGTGATCGTCGACTTCGTCGCGGACGACGACGACAAGCGTCACGACCGCGAGTGGATGCGGAGCGATCTCGGCGTGCTCTGGGAGGGCTTCGCGCCCGAGCGGATCACGCGTTGGCTCGCGGCGGCGGGACTCGACGACGTCGCGGTCGAGGTGCACGGATCGCAGAGCGCCGCGCACGACCTTCCCGCGACCTTCATCGCCACGGCGCATCGGCCCGACTCACCGATCACAGCATGACGACCAGAGACCTCGAACTCGCTGCGCCGACCTCGGCGCGCGTCCGACTCGAAGCGATCCTTGCCGAGCGCATCGCGGTGATGGACGGCGCGATGGGCACGATGATCCAGCGCTGTCGCCTCGTCGAGTCGGACTACCGCGGCGCCCGCTTCGCGGATCACGGCCACGATCTGCGCGGGAACAACGACGTGCTCGTGCTCACCAAGCCCGAGGTGGTGCGTGAGATCCACGAGGAGTACCTCGCGGCCGGCGCGGACGTCATCGAGACCAACACCTTCAACGCGACGCGCGTCGCCCAGGCCGACTACGGCCTCGAGTCCGCCGTCCGCGACATCAACCGCGCCGCCGCGGCGATCGCGCGCGAGTGCGCCGACGCGTGGACGAAGCGCGACCCGAGCCGTCCGCGCTTCGTTGCCGGCGCCGTCGGTCCGACCAACCGCACGCTGTCGATCTCGCCCAAGGTCGACGATCCGACCTTCCGCTCGATCCGCTTCCCCGAACTGCGCGACGCCTACGTCGAGCAGATCGACGCCCTGATCGAGGGCGGCGTCGACTTCGTCCTGCTCGAGACGATCTTCGACACGCTCAACGCGAAGGCCGGGATCATCGCCTGGCGCGACGTCGTCGAGCGCCGCGGCGTCGACGTGCCGCTGATGCTCTCGGTGACGATCACCGACCGCAGCGGACGCACGCTGTCCGGGCAGACCGTCGACGCGTTCTGGACCTCGGTCGCGCACGCGCGGCCGCTGAGCGTCGGCCTCAACTGCGCGCTCGGCGCCGCCGAGATGCGGCCCTATCTCGAGGAGCTCGCCGGCATCGCGCCGACCTGGGTGACCTGTTACCCGAACGCGGGGCTGCCCAACGCGTTCGGCGAGTACGACGAGACCCCGGAGACGACCGCGCGCCTGCTACGCGAGTTCGCGGACGCCGGCTTCGTCAACCTGATCGGCGGTTGCTGCGGGACAACGCCGGATCACGTGCGCGCGATCGCCGCCGCGGTCGCGGGAGTGCGGCCGCGCGCGCGCGTCGCCGACGACGGCCTCGCGCACTTCGCGGGACTCGAGCGCCTCACGCTGCGCCCCGAGACCTCCTTCGTGATGATCGGCGAGCGGACCAACGTCACCGGTTCGCGCAAGTTCGCCAAGCTGATCCTCGCGGGCGACTACCAGAGCGCGCTCCAGGTCGCGCTCGACCAGGTCCGCAACGGCGCGAACATCCTCGACGTCAACATGGACGAGGGGCTGCTCGACTCCGAGCAGGCGATGCGGACCTTCCTCGACCTGATCGCGACCGAGCCCGAGGTCGCGCGCATCCCGATCATGATCGACAGCTCGAAGTGGTCGGTCATCGAGGCGGGGCTCGAGTGCGTGCAGGGCAAGGCGATCGTCAACTCGATCAGCCTCAAGGAGGGCGAGGAGGACTTCCTCCGCAAGGCGCGCCTGGTCCTCGACCACGGCGCCGGCGTCGTCGTGATGGCTTTCGACGAGCAGGGCCAGGCCGACACCGCCGAGCGCAAGATCGAGATCTGCCAGCGCGCCTTCCGGCTGCTCACGGAGCGCGTCGGCTTCCCACCGCAGGACATCGTCTTCGATCCCAACATCCTCGCCGTCGCGACGGGCATCGAGGAGCACGCGAAGTTCGCGCTCGCCTACATCGAAGCGACGAGCGTGATCAAGGCGACGTGCCCGGGCGCGAAAGTGTCGGGCGGCGTGAGCAACCTCTCGTTCTCGTTCCGCGGCAACGACGCGGTTCGCGAGGCGATGCACACGGTGTTCCTCTACCACGCGATCCGCGCCGGGATGGACCTGGGCATCGTCAATGCCGGCATGCTCGGCACGTACGACGACGTGCCGCCCGAACTGCGGGAGATCGTCGAAGACGTGGTCCTCGACCGCCGTCCCGACGCCACCGAACGCCTGGTCACCTACGCCGCCGGCGTGCAGGGTGCGGGCAAGCCGCGCGAAGCGGAGCTGCCGTGGCGCTGGGGCACTGTCGAGGAGCGACTCGTCCACGCGCTCGTGCACGGCGTCGTCGACTACATCGAAGCCGACACCGAGGAGGCGCGGCTGAAGTACCCGCGGCCGCTCGACGTGATCGAGGGACCGCTCATGGACGGCATGAAGGTCGTCGGCGACCGGTTCGGCGCGGGCAAGATGTTCCTGCCGCAGGTCGTGAAGAGCGCCCGCGCGATGAAGAAGGCCGTCGCCGTGCTCACGCCGCACATGGCGCTGGGGGCGGACGGCAACGTCAAGTCGCAGGGCCGCGTCGTCCTCGCGACGGTCAAGGGCGACGTCCACGACATCGGCAAGAACATCGTCGGCGTCGTGCTCGGCTGCAACGGCTACGAGGTGATCGATCTCGGGGTCATGGTGCCGGCCGAGCGCGTCCTCGACGTCGCGCAGGAGAAGGGCGCGGACGTCGTGGGACTGAGCGGCCTCATCACGCCGTCGCTCGACGAGATGGTGCACGTCGCCAAGGAGATGCAGCGGCGCGGCATGCACCAGCCGTTGTTGATCGGCGGAGCGACGACGAGCAAGCAGCACACCGCGGTGAAGATCGCCGGCGCCTACCGCGAGAGCACCGTGCACGTGAAGGACGCATCGCGCGTCGCCCAGGTCGTCGGCAGCCTCCTCGACCGCGAGCGCAAGCCGCAGTTCGACGAGCAGAACCGCGTGCTCCAGGAGGAACTGCGCGAACTCCATCGCCGGCGCGTCGAGGAGCCGCTGACCTTCCTCGGCCGGCGCACGATCGAGTCGCTGCCGCTCGCGGAGCTCGTGCCGTACATCGACTGGACCTTCTTCTTCTCGGCCTGGGGCATCAAGGGTCGCGCGCCCAAGGTCTTCGACCACCCCGAACAGGGCAAGGCGGCGCGCGAACTGTTCGACAACGCGCAGGAGATGCTGCGCCGACTGATCGACGACGAAGCGCTGCGCGCGAGCGGCGTCTACGGCTTCTGGCCGGCGAACTCGATCGGCGACGACGTCGTGCTGTGGACCGACGACACGCGCACGCACGAGATCGCGCGGTTCCCGATGCTGCGCCAGCAGCGGACACCCGATCCCGCGCGGCCGACGCTCTCGCTCGCGGACTTCGTGGCGCCCTTCGAGAGCGGCGTTCGCGATCACGTCGGCGCGTTCGCCGTCACCGCCGGAATCGGCGCCGACGAACTCGCGCGCACCTGGCAGGACGCGAACGACGACTACTCGTCGATCATGGTGAAGGCGTTGGCGGACCGCTTCGCGGAGGCCTTCGCCGAGCGCCTGCACCAGCTCGTGCGCGCCGAGTGGGGCTTCCCCGACTCGGAAGACGTCGGCGCCGACGAACTCGCGCGCGAGAAGTACCGCAGCATCCGTCCCGCGTTCGGTTACCCGGCGTGTCCGGACCACAGCGAGAAGCGACGTCTCTTCGATCTCCTGCGCGCGGAGGGTGCCGGCATCACCCTCACCGAACACTTCGCGATGATGCCCGCGGCCAGCGTCAGCGGCATCTACCTCGCGCATCCGCAGTCGCGCTACTTCGCCGTCGGCCGCGTCGATCGCGATCAGGTCGAGGCCTACGCGCGGCGCAAGGGCGAGCCGGCGCGCGTCGTCGAACGCTGGCTGTCGCCGAATCTCGCCTACGACCCGGAGTGAGCGTCGCGATCGCGGTCGCGCTCGTCGCCTGCGTCGGTCAACTCGTCGGCCATCGCGAAGGTCATCCGCGCGCGGTCCTTCACGACGCCCGGGAAGCGAAGCACGCGGTTGTGCATCGCGACGTACACCCCGGGCGGCATGACCTGCACGGCGAGCAGGGCCTCGGTCATGTTCTGGGCCGCGTCGGTGTTGCGCATCACGAACGGTCGCATCGCGCCCGTCAGTACGACCGGCACGCGCGGCGTCCCCAGCAACTCGACGATGCGGTCGCCGGTGACGGCGAGCCGATCGGTCCCGTGCACGACGACCACGCCGTCGAGACCCGCCGCCATGCTGCCGACCGTCTGCGCGATCAGCGTGTGGTCGGCGGGCGACATGTCGAGGCTGTCCTTGTTCATCAGCGGCACGCGGACCAGTTCGACGCCGTCGAGCCGAAGCGAGGCGAGGAGCACGTCGAGGTTGCTCAGTTCGTTCTGGAGGACGCCCTGCAGTTCGTCGTAGGTCTTCTCGATGGTGCCGCCGGTCGAGACGATCGCGATGCGGCGCTTGGTCCGGTGGGTCATGGAGCGGCCGGGAGATTCGCCGCGCGGGCCCGGCGGCACAAGCGATACCAACGCGGTACTCGTCCGGGTCGTCCGGTGAAGGGGCGGGGACCGATCGGACGACTACCATCCGCGCCACTCGCCAGTCCCGCTCGTCACGACCAAGAGTCCCGTTCATGCGCACGACCGCCCTTCTGTCCGCCGTCCTCCTCGCGAACGCCGTCGCCGCCCAGGCGCCGATCGCCGCGGGTGAGCCGGAGGACTTCCAGTTCCAGGCCGCCGGGCTCCAGCTCGACGGCATCTCGAAACTCAGCGAACTTCGCGGCAAGCCGATCCTGGTGGAGTTCTGGGGAATCAATTGAGGCCCGTGTGTCGGGACATCCGTGCCGATGTCCCTCCAGGATCAGGCAGAGTTCGGTGACGACCTCGCGATCGTGTTCGCGGAGGTGCAGGGTCACAGCATCGAGGAGGTCGAAGCGTTCGGCCTGAAGCGGGGCTGGCTCGGCGGCAAGTCGCATTGGACCAGCGAGCGGCCGGTGCGGTCCGACGCTCGCGGCATCCCCAACTTCGTGCTGCTCGACGTCGACGGGCGTCGCATCCTCGAGGGCAACCCCATCTCGATGAAGAAGCAGCTCGAGGAAGCGATCCGCGCGCAGATCGCGATCCGGCAGAAGGGTCCGACCGACGCCGGCAAAGAGCTGAAGCCGATCTGGCGCGACGCCTTCAAGGGCAAGTTCGCCGCCGCGATCGAAGCTGCGCAGAAGCTCCTCGACAAGCCCGCCAACGGCGCCGACGACGTCGCGCTCGCCGAAGCAGCAGCCAAGGCGATCGACGACATCCAGTCGCGCGCTGCCGCGGCGGTGGCGCGGGTCGGACGTCTGGTCGAAGCCGGACAGTTCGCACGGGCCGCCGATCTCCTCGGCGACGTCGAGAAGGGCATCGCGGGCCTGAGCGACCTCGAGCAGAACGCGGCCGAGATCCGCACGCGCCTCTCGAGCGACGAACTCGCACCCGAACTCGCCGCCGAGAAGGCGCTGCTGAAGATCGAGCGCGCGCTCTTCGAGAAGGGCGTCGAGGCCGTGCCCGCCAAGGCGCTGGCCAAGTTCGCCGAGAAGCACGCGAACACGAAGGCCGCGGCGCGCGCGCAGCGTCTGTTGGCCGCGCTCGGCGTCAAGGCCTGAGGGCGACCCGGTTCGCGCTGTGACGCGTCAGGGTACGTGCGCGAAGACGAGTTGGCGTCTCCGCGCCCGCGGCCCGTACGACCTGCGCGTCGCGGTCCACGGGCACGGCTGGTACGACCTGGCGCCGCACGCATGGGATGAGGCGGCGGGAAGTCTGACCACGACGCTCGCGATCGACGCGCAACGCGCGGTCGACGTGGCGATCACCGGCGTCGAAGACGGTGTCGCCGCGCGCGTGGAATCCGCGCAGCGGCTGACGCGCGACGAAGGTGCTCACCTGCGCGGAGCCTTGCGCCGCATCCTCCGCCTGGACGTCGACCTCACCGCATTCTGGACCGAGTGCGCGCGCCACGAACGCCTCGCCTGGGTGCCGAAGAAGCGCGCGGGTCATCTGATGCAGTCCGCGACGCTGTTCGAGGACCTGCTGCGCATCCTGTTCACGACCAACTGCTCGTGGGCGGCGACGCGGCTGATGTGCGCGCGCACGATCGACGCGCTCGGTCCCTGCGCACCCTCGGGTCGTCGCGCGTTCCCGAGTGCCGCGACCTGCGCCGCGCAGCCCGAGTCGTTCTGGCGCGACGTCGTGCGCACCGGCTACCGCGCGAAGTCGTGCCGCCTGCTCGCCGAGGCCTTCGCGAGCGGTGTGCTCGACGCCGCGACCTTCGAGGATCCCGCGCTCGGGGCCGACGAACTCCGCAAGCGCCTGCTCGCGCTGCCGGGTTTCGGTCCCTACGCCGTCGGCCACGCGCTGCGCGGCCTCGGGCACTTCGAAGACCTGGCACTCGACTCGTGGTGCCGCGCGCGCATGGCGACCCTGCTCGGACGCAAGCGCCCGCCGAGCGACCGTTGGTTCGCGACGGAGTACGCGCGCTTTTCGATCTTTCGCGGGCTCGCCCTGTGGATGGACCTCACCGCGGAGTGGCACGGTCGGTGAGGAAGGTCCAGTCCGCGCGATAGAGGTCGTGGTCGGGGACCGGCGGTTCGGGCAGTCCCGCGCGCACGATCGTCGCGCGGCGCTGCGCGTAGAGCGGCACGATCAGGACCTCTTCGTCGAGGAGCGTCTGGATCCGCGCGAACAGCACCTCGCGGTCCTTCTCCTGCGGCGTCGCGACGAGCTGCTCGACGAGCGCTTGGACGCGCGGGTCGACGGATCGCGCGCGCGGGCTCGCCGCACTCGGTTGCGCGAGCGGCTTGCCGAAGCGTGCGATCAGCGAGAGCTCGGGGTCGTAGGGCACGCCCCAGGTCGTCTCGATCCGCAGGTCGGCTTCGACTTCCGCGCCGCGGGGGATCGTCTCGACGACGTCGACCGCGATTCCGTCGCGCCCGAGCTGTCCGCCGACCGCGCGCGCGAGATCGAGCATCGACGGCGGTGCCGCCAGCCGCAGCGGAGTCGTGAGCGCAAGCACCGTCGCGAGCGACGCGTCGCGCGCGCGGACCGCGGGCTGCGGCCAGATCGACACGCTCGGCGCGGCCCATGCCGTGCACGGATCGGCGAAGCCCGCTTCGACGTCCAAGACCAATGCGGCGCGATCGATCGCGTTCGCCACGCGGCGGCGCAGCGCGACGTCGCCCATGCGTCCGCCGTCGATCGCAAAGCTCAGGTAGCGCACCGCGGAGCCCGGGCCCTCGCGGATGACGTAGCCCGCGTCGCGACGAAGCTCGGCGAGGATCCTCGGGTCGATCTTCACGAGCCAACTGCTCGCGACGACGTCGACTTCGCCCTTGCGCAGCATCGCGAGCGGGTCGTCGTCGCCGCTGCGCACGAGATCGAGCAGCGCACTCGGTCGCGTCGCACGCGCGAGCCGCAGCGTGCGTTGATCCCTCGACCAGCCGAGCGCCGTGAACGGCCCGCTGCCCACCGCGCGCACGAAGGCACCCTCACGATCGAGCGCCGCCGGAGCCCGGATCGCGCAGGGGTTGATCGCACAGAGATCCGGCAGCAACGCGACGGGCCGATCGCAGGTGACGCGCAGCTCGCGATCGGTCAGCGCCTCGATCGCGACGATCCGATCGCTCGAACGGAGCCAGGCATGCTCGGGCAATCCGACCCAGCGCTTCATGTGCACGGCGACGTCCCTGCTCGTCACCGGAGTGCCGTCGTGGAACCGCGCATCCTCGCGCAGCACGAACGTCGTCGTGCGGCCGTCGTCGCTGATCCGCCACGACGCGGCGAGCGCGGGCGCGATGCGACCCTTTGAATCGCGACGCACCAGCGTCTCGTACACCGCGGTCTTCGACTCGAAGCCGCCCTGGTAGCACAGCGGCGACAGCTCGCGCACGCCGGGCTCGTTGATCTTCGCGGCGATGCGCGCGATGGGCTTCCCGCCGAGCGCCGGAACCGGATCGGTCGCCACGCCGCCGAGCGCGTAACCCGGCGGTCGCGCGAGCAGCACGATGCGACCGCCGTAACCCGACGCGATCAGTTCGTCGGTGCCGTTGCGCCCGTCGAGTTCCGCGACGTCGAGCCAGTGCCCGCGGTCGAGGTCGGTGAACAGGTCGCTCACGTGCCAGGGACCCTCGCCCTTGCGCACGAGCAACTGCACGCGCGCGGAGTACCCGAACACTGCGACGCACTCGTCCGTCGGATCGTTCGTGAAGCGCCCGGCCGCGACGCCGCGCAGTCCCTGCGGTCCCGCATAGACCTCGTTGCGCGCAAAGCTGCCGTCGGCGCGCTCCTCCAGCCGCAGCACGAGCCCGTCGTCGCGCGTGATGTAGAACACTTCGCCCCGACCCGCGCGCGGCGGTCGTCGCGCGACGCGCCCGAAGCCCATCGGCTCCTGCAGCATCACCGTGCGCGCGAGTCCGTCGCCGCGCAGCTCGATCATCGCGACCTCGCCCGCGCGACTGACCGTGACGATCCGCGGCGCTGCGCCCGCTTCACGCCCCGGGACGACCACCGCATCACGCACGCGACCCGGTAGCGTGCCGAGCCGCTGGCTCGCGAAGCCCTGCGCCCCGCCGGCGACGAGTTCGAAGACGTCGCCGTTCTTCAGGAACGCGACCAACTCCGCGCCGGGACGCTCCGGCCGCAGTTCGCCGGCGACGATCGTGTGGATCTCTTCGGTCCAGTGCGCGATCTCGAGCTTGTCCCACTCGTGTTCGCCGCGCAGCGCGAGCTGGTAGAGGTTGCCGCTCTTGCCGCCGACGTAGAGCTCCTTGCCCTCGCGACGCGGATCCACGTCCGCGTGGCCGACCGGCGCGAGCCACTGGCCGTCGAAGACGGTGTCGTTCGGCGTCCACTTGCCCGAGTACGAGCTGAGGATCGTGCAGCGCCCCTTGTCGTCCATCCCGACGATCTCCGGGCAGCCGTACCAAGGCAGCACGTCGAACGACTTCACCGTCCAGATGCCCGCGCCCGCGTCGTGCACGAGGAACGCGGTCCAGTCCGGAGCACAGGCGAGCGGCACCTCGCCGTCGGTCGGCTTCCCGTTCGCGGCGACGGTCTGCGCGAGCGCGCCCGACACGGCGAGCGAAACGACGGCGAACGAACGGAGTGCGACGCGGAGCGAGGTCGGCATCGGGATCAGAGGATCGTGAACTCGAGGCCGTTCGTGCCGATCAGGCCGGTCTGCGACACGTGGATGCCCTGTGCGAACAACGAGGCACCGGCGAGCGACGCGTCGTTCGGGATGCCGAGCGGCAGGAACTGCGTGGCGCTCGCACCGAGCACGCCGGCCCACACGATCAGGGCCGGGTCGAGCAGCACGTCGACTCCGGCGACGTTGACGGGAGTGGCCGCCTTCGCGAGTCCGAGCAACACGCCGCCGAACAGGATCGCGTTGGGGTTGCCGGCCTCCATCGTCAGGCTGAAGCCCGCGTTGCCGACGGTCGGCAGGCCGCCCTGGTTCGGGCGCAGCTTCCAGAGGTAGACGTCTGCGCTCGCCGTCGCGACGCCGAAGGTGCGCGGGTTGTCGCGGGCCGCGATGCCCGACGGCGTGCCGTAGCCGGGCGTCGCCAGCAGCGAAGTCGTTCCGCTCGGGTCCATCCAGAGGATCGAGCGGATCGGCGTGCCGGCGTTCGCGGTGCACAACGGGAACATGCCCGTCACGGACTCGAGCCCGATCGCGTTGAGCGGCCCGGTGCCGGTCGTGATCGCCGTCTGCGTCTGCGTGGCGAAGTCCCAGCGCCAGCAGTTCGGCGGTCCGTTGAGCGAGACGATCATCAGGTCGCCGTTCAGATCGAGGCCGACGTTCGAGATGCCGGCCGGCACCGTGGTGAGCAGCGTCGCGGCGCCGCCCGCGGGGACCGGCAGGGCCCAGACCTCCCCGAGCGTCGACGACACGTAGTTCGCGATGTAGGCCGTCGTGCCGTCGGCCGAGAGCGTGATCCCGTTGAACACGCCGCTCTGGAACACGGCGGGATTCGCGATCGGCACCGGCGTCACCGCGCCACCGCGGAGATCGACGATGCCCACTCCTTCCATCCCGTAGTTGGCGGTCGGCACGTTCGCGAGCGGACCCTGCACGAGATCGGTCGCCGCGACCAGCACGCGACCGTCGGGCATCAGCGCGGCTTGCGGGATCTCGCCGGCAGGCCCGGCGGTGCCCACGCTGAAGAGCTGGTCGAAGGCGACGCTCACGCCGTTCAACCGGATCACGTGGAGGTCGACGCTGTTGCCGACCGCGGCGCGTTCGCCGGCGATCAGGGCGCCGTCGGACGATCGCACCAGGATGCACGCGCCGCCGGCACGACCGCCGGGCACGTACAGCAGGTCGGGGTTCAAGCCTTCGACCGCGATCGGCATCGAAGGCGTGCGCGGGTGCGAGAGAAAGATGCCGCTGCGCCCGGCGGTGCCGAACGCCGTCCAGGCGTACCAACCGTCGGGGACCTGGGCCGTCGCGACGGTGGAGAGGAGGAGAGACGCAAACGCGATGCGAGACGTCGTCATGGTCATCGAGGGGAGGGACGCGAGCGGGGACTCGCTCGCGCGGTGGGCGCCGCGCAGGGCAACGGATGTGCCGCGATGAAGTCCGTGCCGCGTCTCCCCGCGTTCGGGCGTCGATTCCTCGCGCCGTCGCTTCGATTCGTTCGAGACCTGCACGATGCCGCTCGGATCTCCCCTTGGGCGCGTGTGCGATCGATGACAGGCCGTTTCCCGAGGACCCCGACGCAGCGGAGAATCCCGACCCGTCGTGGTCGGGACGACCAGGCCCAGGTATGAAATCCTGCGCTCTACCCGCAGGATTTCATGGTAGAAGGCCATCCATGCTCGGTCGCCGGCACCAGATCGACACGATCCTCGGGCTCCTCAGGCAGTTCGCCGCGGTCGCCATCCTCGGTCCACGCCAGGCGGGGAAGACGACCCTCGCCCGGCAGATCGTGCAGGAAACCGCACCCGACGCCACGACCTTCGATCTCGAGGATCCCACGGACCTCGCTCGACTTGGCGATCCCAAGTTGGTCCTCGATCGACTGACGGGGCTGGTCGTCATCGACGAAGTGCAGCGCGCTCCCGAGCTGTTCCCGATCCTGCGCGTGCTCGCCGATCGCAGGCCGCTGCCGGCGCGTTTCCTCCTGCTCGGCAGCGCGTCGCCTCGACTGCTGCGCCAGGCGAGCGAGTCGCTCGCCGGCCGCATCGCGTTCCATCGCCTCGACCCGTTCGATCTCGACGAAGCCGGTACGGCGAACTGGCGCACGCTCTGGATGCGCGGTGGCTTCCCGCCGTCGTTCCTCGCGGACGACGACGAGGCGAGCAGACGATGGCGACAGAGCTTTGCGCGCACCTTTCTCGAGCGCGACATCGCGGAACTCGGGATCCGTGTACCGAGTGGGACGATCCGCCGCTTCTGGACGATGCTCGCGCACTACCACGGTCAGATCTGGAACGGCGCCGAACTCGCGCGCGCGTTCGGAGTGGGGGAGCACGCCGTACGCAGCTACCTCGACATCCTCTGCGACACCTTCATGGCGCGGCGGCTGCCGCCGTGGTTCCAGAACCTCGCGAAGCGCGAAGTCCGTGCAGGTCGTCCGGCTGCTCGATGCCGAGGACGAGGAGTGCTTCTCGTGGGGGCTGCACGGCGGCGCCGAACTGGACTTCCTGTTCGTCCGCGGCGCGCGCCGCATCGGCTTCGAGATCAAGCACACGTCTGCGCCGAAGGTGACGCCCTCGATGCGCAGCGCCCTCGAGCACCTCGAACTGGAGCGCCTCGACGTCATCTGGCCGGGCGACGACGTCTTCGTGCTCGGTGAGAGGATCCGCGCCGTCGGCGTGGGTGCTCTGACCCGTACGCTGCTCAACCCGCCGTGAGTCCCGAGTGCCGGAGCAAGGCTTCGGTCGACGGCTTGCGGCCGCGGAACTGTTCGAAGACGTCCATCGGGTGGCGGCTGCCGCCGAGCGCGAGCACCGTGTCGCGGAAGCGGCGGCCGGTGCGGCGCACGGCGGCGGGATCGTCGAGGCCGGCTTCTTCGAAGGCGCCGAACGCGTCGGCGCTGAGGACCTCGGCCCACTTGTAGCTGTAGTAGCCCGCTGCGTAGCCGCCGGCGAAGACGTGGGTGAACGAGCAGAGGAAACGGTCTTCGGGGAGCGGCGGCAGCACGGTCGTGCGATCGGCGACCTTGCGCATCACATCGAACGGGGTGCCGTCGCGCGACGGCTCGTGATCGTGGTGCAGCGCGAGGTCGGTGCAGGCGAAGTAGACCTGCCGCAGCGTGTCGCTCCCGGCGCGGAAGGTGCGCGCGGCCTGGATCTTGTCGAACAGCGCGCGAGGCAGCTGTGCCCCGGTCTGCCAGTGGCTCGAGAGGCCCATCAACGTGGGCTCGTGGTAGCACCAGTTCTCCATGAACTGGCTCGGCAACTCGACGGCGTCCCACTCGACGCCGTTGATCCCCGCCGCCGACTCGTGGTCGACGGTCGTGAGCATGTGTTGCAAGCCGTGGCCGAACTCGTGGAAGAGCGTCTCGACCTCGCGGAAGGTCATCAGCGACGGTCGCTCGCCGACCGGCGGCGTGCCGTTGCACACCAGGTGCGCGACCGGCAGGCGCACGCGTTCGCCGGGCGGCGCGAACAGCTTGCTGCGCACGAGACCGTCGTCCATCCACGCGCCGCCGCGCTTCTCGGCGGGACGCGAATAGGGATCGAGGAAGAACGCGGCGCGCGGCGAGCCGCCGGCGTCGAGGATGCGGAAGAAGCGGACGTCGTCGTGCCACACCGGGGTCTCGCCGTCGGCGGCGACGATGCGCACGTCGAACAAGCGCTCCGCCAGCGCGAAGAGACCGTCGAGGACCTTCGGCAAGGGGAAGTAGGGCCGAAGGTCCTCCTCGCTGAACGCGAAACGGTCCTCGCGGAGGCGTTCGGCCCAGAACGCGAGGTCCCAGTGCTTCACGTCGTTCTCGCCGCGCGTGCGCGCGAACGCGACGAGTTCCTCGAAGTCCTTCCGCGCGGCGGGCATCGCCTTCGCCCGTAGTTCCTCGAGCAGCACCAGCACGTCGTCCGCGCTGCGCGCCATCTTGCTCGCGAGACTCAACGCCGCGAAGTCACGAAAGCCGAGCAGCTTCGCCTTCTCGTCACGGAGTGCGAGGATGCGGTCGATCAACGGCGTGTTGTCGAACTCGCCGGAACTCGCGCGTGCGATCCACGCCCGGTAGACGCGTTCGCGCAGCTCGCGCCGCTTGCTGTGCTGCAGGAACGGGCCCGAGATCGGCGCGTCGAGCGTGATCCGCCACGGTCCGAGTTCGGCGCTCGCCTCGGTCCGGCCGGACTCGCGCGCGGCCTTGGCCGCGAGTTGCAGCAGGCTCTCCGGCAGGCCGTCGACGTCCCGCGGATCGGCGAGATCGAGCGCGAAGGCCTTGGTCGCGTCGAGGACGTGGTTGCCGAAGCGCGTGGCGAGATCGGCGAGTTCACGCTGGATCGCGTTGAAGCGCTCCTTCGCGGGACCGTCGAGACCCACGCCGGAGAGTTCGGCGTCGAGGATCATCTTCTCGACGATGCGCCGCTGCGCGTCCGACAGCGTCGCCCACGCACTCGACGCCCGCATCGCCTTGCTCGCTTCGTGCAGCGGCCGGCTCTGCCCGATGCGGGTCCAGGCGCGGACGACGTCCGGTTGCACGGTCTCGTACGCCGTGCGCAGCTCCGGCGAGTTCTTCACGCCCATCAGGTGACCGGCCGCGCCCCACGCGAGGCGCAACGGTTCGACGAGTCGCTCGAGCGGATCGACGAGACCTTCCCAGTCCGGACGCACGTTCGACTCGAGTCGCGAAAGCGCGACGTCGAGATCGGCGACCAGGGTGCGGATCGCCGGCTCGACGTGCCCGGCCAGGATCACGTCGAAGCGCGGCAGCGCGTGGAGCGGACCGAGGAGCGGGTTGGGATCGGCGGCGGGATCGCGGTGGAGCGAATCGGACGTCGTCGCGGAGCTCATCGTTCGCAGGGAGGGCCCGCGCGCTGCGTTCGGCGCGGAGGTCGTTGGCCGCGCCAAGGGTTCGACGCGAGCGCCGGAGGATAGCGACCAAACATCGGATCGTCGCGGAGGGGAAAGCGGACCCGCTCCTGCGCCATGACCCCCGCGCGGCGCCCGAACGCGAGCCGGTCCGCGCTGCTCGCCGTCCTCGGCTCGGTCCTCTTCCTCCGTCCCGCTCGCCACCGAACCATGCGATCCTCCCCCGACCAGAAGCGCGCGCTCGCGATGCGCGTGATCGTCCTGTTCGCCCTCGCCGCGAGTCTCGCGGATGCTCAGACACCGACCGCGCTCTGGAACTTCGCGGGGACGGCCGGCGAACGCCTCGGCAACAGCGTCGACGGCGGTCACGACGTCGACGGCGACGGCCGCCCCGACGTGATCGTCGGCAGTTCGAACTCGAGCGTCGGCGGTCCGACCTTCGGTACGGCCCGCGTGCTCTCCGGCTCGACCGGCGCGGTGATCTGGATCCTGCACGGACCAGCGACCGGTTCGGGGTTCGGGACTCGCGTTGCGATGCTCGGCGACCTCGACCTGGACGGCCGCGCGGACTTCGCGGTGTCGGCGCCCGGCGACGCGACGGGAGGAGCGGGGGCCGGCTCGGTCCGCGCTTACTCGGGGATGACCGGGTCACTCCTCTTCACCGTGCTCGGCTCTCCCGGTCTCGGCTACGGATCGCAGCTCGCCGCGGTCGGCGACGTCGACCTCGACGGCGTTCCCGACTTCGTCGTCGCAGCGTCGACGTCGACCGCGGTTCCGGGTCGCGTGGAGCTCGTCTCCGGCGCCACGCAGGCGCTGATCGTGCCGGCCTTCGTCGGCACCGCCGGCCAGCGCCTCGGCACGCAGCTCGCCGGGCGGGGTGATGCGAACGGCGACGGCGTCCGCGACTTCCTCGTCGCGGCGGCGATCGGTACCTCGGGCGGCCCGAGCGTCTACGTCCGCTCCGGGTCCGACGGCAGCCTGCTCACGACGCACGCGCTCGGGTCCCTCGACACGCTCCACTCGATCGCGTTCGTCGGCGATGTGAACCAGGACGGCCGCGACGACTACGCGATCTCGACGGCGGCGGGCTCGGCGCTGTCGCAGATCCGCAGCGGCGCGAACGGTTCGCTCCTCGCCTCCTGGACCCCGATCGGCGCGGAGATCTTCGCGACGGCCGGCGACGTGAACGGCGACTGCATCCAAGACCTCGTGACGCTCGAACTCACGGGCCTCTTGAACGCCACCGTGAACCTCATCGCGCGGTCGGGAACCAGCGGCGCCGTCCTCGCGCAACTCACCGGCGTCACGTTGAACGCCGCGGTCAGTCCGACCAAGGGCTACTCGATCGCGGGCGTCGGCGACGCCGACGGCGACGGCCATCCCGACGTGGTCGTCGCGTCCCGCGAGGACTCACCCTTCGTCGGCACCAACGTCGGCTTCGCGCGCCTGTACGACCTCGGCTTCACCGGCGCGCCGCCGCGCGTGACCCGCTCCGGCATCGCGTGTCTTGGCAGCGCGGGCAATCGGATCCGGGCGTACCTCACCGGTTGTCCGCGCCTCTCGCAGTCCGTCGGTTTCGCGGCGCGCAATGCGCTCGCGTCGACTCCCGTCGTGATGAATCTCGGGATGCCGGCGGCGATCCCGCTCACGGCGCTGGGCATGACCGGCTGCACCGCCTACGCGACGACCGACGGCTTCAACATCTTCACCTCGTCGGACGGCGCGGGAGTCGCGAACATCGGTCCGTTCATCGTTCCCAACGTCCCGGCGATCATCGGGCTTGCGATGGCCTTCCAGACCGTCGCGGTCGACTCCCTCGCCAATCCGGCGGGCCTGGTCGCCTCGGACCGGATCGAGTTCCGGTTCGGCGACTGACGTCGCCCGCGGATCGATCGGACCCGCGGCTATCCTCCCATCCATGGCGGCGAACGAGCGCGACGGCTTGGAGTCGAATCGTCACGACGACGATTCGCTCCAGCTCGTCTACGACGAACTGCGCGCGGTCGCCCGCCAACTGCTGCGCGGGGAACGCAAGAACCACACGCTCCAGCCGACCGCGTTGGTCCACGAAGCGTGGTTGCGCCTCACCGCCTCGGGCGTGGAGTTCGGCGACGAAGCCGTGTTCCGCCGCCTGGCGATCCGCACGATGCGCCGCGCGCTCGTGGACCATGCGCGGCGTCGCACCGCGAGCAAGCGCGGCGCGCACGTGAGGGTCACGCTCGACCTCGACGAAATCGCGGCCGACAAGGCCTTCTCGGACCCGATCGACGTCCTCGCGATGGACGACGCGCTCGAACGCGTGGCGGAGAAGGACGAACGACTCGCCCGCATCCTCGAGTTGCGGGTCTTCGCCGGCTACTCGCTCAAGGAGATCGGCGACGCGATGGGGGTGAGCCTGTCGCACGCGCAGCGACTCGTGACGAGCGCGATCGAGCTCCTGCGCGAGGAACTCGAAGCGCCCTGAGCATCATGTCGGGCGAGCCTTCCGTCGTCGGGCGAGCCGAGCGCGTGTACGCCGACGCCGGGCGCGGGGATGCCCTCACCGACGCTGCGCTGGATTCGCTCTGCGTGCAGCACGCGGACCTGGCGAATCTCCTGCGACAGGTCCACTTCCTGCGGTGCCTCGCCGAACGACGCATCGCGAAGACCATCGAGGTCGTCGTGCCCGGCCACCGCTTGCTGGGGATCCTCGGTGAGGGCGGGATGGGGATCGTGTATGCGGCGCACGACTTCGTGCGCGATCGCAACGTCGCCCTGAAGGTGGTTCGTCCGGAGCTCGCGCAGATCCCGTCGATCCGTCGCCGCTTCCTCCGCGAGGCGCGCGCGATGGCGCGCGTGCGATCGTCGTTCGCGGTCGCGATCCTCGACGTCGTCGAGACGGAGTCGGTGTTGGCGATCGTGATGGAACTGGTCGTGGGGGAGTCGCTGGCGTCGCGCTGCGATCGACTGCGAGATCGACTGCGCGATCGGCGCGACCCCGCGGTCGAATCCATCGTTCGCTCCGGGCGCGAAGTCGCGATCGCCCTCGCCACGCTGCACGCACACGGACTGGTGCATCGCGACGTGAAGCCGTCGAACATCCTGATCCGCGCCGACGACGGCCGGGCGATGCTCGCGGACTTCGGACTCGTGCGTGATCTCGAGTCCGACGAGTCGTTGACCTCGGGCTTCGCCGGCACGCCGGCCTTCGCCGCACCGGAGCAACTCGCACCCGACGGAGTCGTCGACGCGCGCGCCGACGTCTTCGCGCTGGGGCAGACGATCTTCGCGTCGATCTGGCGCGCCAGCGGTCGGGAGCCGCTCGGCGCGTGGCCGGGCGATCGCGACGAAGTTCCGGGCCTGGCCGCCGCCGGCATCCGTGTGCCGGAGGGACTCGAGGAACTCCTCGCGGTGGCGCTGGAGCGCGACCCGCGCGATCGCTTCGGTTCTGCGCAGCGATTCGGCGAGGAACTCGAGGCGGTGCTCACCGGACGACGGATCCGGACGAGCCCGCGCGGTCCCCTTCGTCGCGCCTGGCACCGGATCGTCCGCGATCGCACGAGGACGGCCGCCGCGGTCGCGATCCTCATCGCGATCGGCGCCGGCGCGGTGCTCGCTTGGCAGTGGCCGACCATCGAGTCGGCGCAGCGCACGGCCCATGCGAGGACGCTGGCGGATCGCGAGCAGGCGGCGTTCGTGCGGCTCGTCCATCCCGCCGAGCGCGCGCGAGCCCGCGACGAGTTCGACGCCGTGCTCGCGGTCGACGGTCGTCGCACCGACGCGATGCTCGGCGCCCTCGCTGCGCGGGTCCTGCTCGGCCGGCGCGACGACGCACGCGCGCTCCTGACCTCGAACGCCTGGCTCACGGCGGCGATCCCCGAGGCGTCGTCGATCGTCGAACTCGCGGGTGCGGCGACCGGCCCGGGGACCGGAGTCGACGTCCTCGACCCGAAGGCCGCCGAACGCCTGCGCTTCACCGCGACGGCGAGCTACCTCGCCGCGCTGCGGCACGATCGTCGCGACGAGTACGCGAGCGCCACGCAACTGCTCCATCGCCTGATCTTCGTCGAGTCGGAGGCGAGCCTCCTTCACCGCGGCATGCTCGCGTTCGCCGCGACGCACGCCGGACTCGACGCGATCCGCGACGCGGCGCTCGACGCGTTGCGGACGACCTGGCCCGCCTCGCCGCATGCGCAGGCCTGGCTCGCGCTGTGTCTGGAGTCGGTCGACGCCGCGCGCGCGCGCGAGCACGCGCAGCGCGCGATGGCGCTCCTTCCCGAGTTGGGCACGTGGTTGAACGGAGTCGTGGTGAGGACGAGTGCACGCCTCGGCGAGATCGACCAGGCGATCCGCTGCGCCGAGGAAGCGCTCGAACGCGAAGCAAGTGACCCGTCGCCATGGTCGTGGTTGGCGGCGATCCACGAAGGTCGCGGCGATCGCGCCGCGGCGGTCGAAGCCTGTCGCCGGGGTCTCGCTTGCGATCCGAGCTGGGCCCACCTGCACGCAGAACTCGGCCGGCTGCTCGCCGTGGACGGCTCGTACGACGACGCGCGCGATTCGCTCACGCGCGCCGCGGCGCTCTCGCCCGACATCGG
This sequence comes from Planctomycetota bacterium, assembly GCA_016235155.1. Classification (GTDB taxonomy): domain Bacteria; phylum Planctomycetota; class UBA1135; order UBA1135; family UBA2386; genus JACRLW01. The sequence goes on along the minus strand of JACRLW010000103.1, from coordinate 24,722 downwards.
CGCGATCCACGCGAATCTCGGACGGGTCGAGTACGAGCGCCGGGATTTCGCCGCGGCGGCGCGCGCGCTTCAGAGCGCCTGTGCGCTCGATCCGACCGACGCGATCAGTCGAGCAGTGTTGGGCGAGAGCCTGGTCAAGTCCGGCGAGCACGCCGCGGCGATCGCGGTGCTCGTCGAAGCCGAACGCGCGCTGCCCGGAAGTCCCCGGCCGGCGTACTTCCTCGCGCAGGCCTGCCATGCGCAGGGCGATCTCGACGCGGCGATCGAGCACGCGCGCCGAGCGGTCGAGATCGTGAGGGCCGGCGGTGAGGGGTTGAAGCTCGAGTCCGCCGAACGCGCGCTGCGCGAACTCGAGGCGCGTCGCGCGCAGCGGCGATGAAGCTCACGGCAGCCCGGTGAACACCGTGACGCCGTCGACCACGTCGAGCTCATGGACGGCGAAGCGCGACGCGTACGCCGGATGGCTGCGCGGGTAGCCGATCGTGATCGCCTCCGAGACGCGTTGGACGGCGTCGGCCGACACGATCGCGCCGGCTGCACCCTTGTCGCCGCCGCCGAGCATGCGTTCGCCGAGACAACCGGGCACGCTGCGCGCGAGGTCGCACATCGTTTCGAGCTCGGGGCCCGAGATGCGGTAGAGGTCGCGCAGGCCGATGCCGTCGGCGCGGAACGCCGCGCCGAGGCTCGCGAGATCGCCCGCGGTCCAGGCGCGCTGCAACTCCGCGAAGCGAAGCTGCGCGTGGAAGAGGTACTCGAGGCGCGCGACGAGCTGCGGGCGTGAAGACGAGAGTCGATCGCGGATCGCGGCCAGCGTGGCGTCGTCGCGGACCTCGGCGAGGTTCCGGATCGGGATGCCCATCCCGTTCACGAGGCGCACGAGTTCCTCGCACTCGGCGCGGCGGAGCTTGTAGGTCGACGCCTCGAGCCCGGGACGCACCGTGCCGGTGTCGAGCGCGAGCAGGCGGAAAGGCGGCGCCGATGCGCCGAGCGGCAGATGCGTGATCGCGCGCGTCGCGGGGTCGAAGTGCGTCGCGTGCCGCGCGCGCGCGAAGAGGATCATCGTCTGGTCGAGCACGCCGCACGGCGAGCCGACGAAGTCGGTCTCGATCGCCTGCGCGAGCTCGACGATGCGGAAGCGGTCGGCGACCGCGAGCTCGTTCGCCTCGAGCAACGTGAGAACGAGGTTGACGCACAAGGACGCCGAGCGCGACATGCCGCCGCCGGGGATGTCGGAGAAGATCGCGACGTCGAGGCCGCACCGCAGCGCGAAGCCCTCACGCGCGAGGATCGCGGCGGCACCGTGCGCGTAGCGGGCCCAGCCGGACACGTCCTTTGGTGCGGCAAGCCGCGACGGATCGACGTCGACCACGCCCTCGGACTCGAAGTTCGCGCTGCACAGGCGCAGCCGGTTCGTGCCGTTGCGCGCATACGCGAGCCACAGGAAGCGATCGGTGCCGACGCCGAGCAGCGCGGTCCCGTTGTAGTCGCCGTGCTCGACGCCGAAGCAGAAGCGCGACGAGGTGCGGCGCACGCGCGCACCATCCAGCCGCAACCCGAATCGGCGCGCGAGCCCGGCGAGCGTGGCGAAGGCGGCGCGGTCGCGCGGCGTGGCAGGCATCGCGGTCATGATCGTGAGCGATCCGTCGCTTCGCCAATCCGCCCGCGCGCGAGCGCTCGCCGCACGCGCAGCAGCTCCTCGAAACGCGGCTCGTGCACGTGCATCGCGATGCGACGCAGGCGCGGATCGTCGCGCGGAAACGGCGGCGGGGGATTCGCGGCGAACAACTCGGGCCACTGCCGGACCGGGCAGGACCAGTGGATCGCCTCGGGGGCAGGCCACGTCGCGAACCACTCGACGAGGCGTTCCCCGACTTCTTCGAGCAAGCGCCGCGCGTTCTGGAGGCGCAGCCGCGCGCCGTAGCGGGACTTGCCCTTGGTCTTCGCATGCAGCGGCTGCGCCTTGCCGTTGCCCCGCACGACGTATCGCGTGAACACCTTGTGCACGACGCACTCGTCGCCGTCCCAGAGCCCGAGCGCGGCGCTGCCCGCGCGCAGCAGGACGACGACCTGTACGCCGAGCGCGTCGGGCACGCGTGCGAGCCAGTCGTCGAGCGTTTCGCCGGGAGCGATCGGCGGCAGCACCGCGGGGAGCACGATGCGCGAGCCCGCACGGCTCGTCGCGTCGAGTTCGCGGAGTCGCGCCTTCGTCTCGTGCCACGGAAAGCCCGCGCTCATCGGCTGCCGCGCAGCGCGGAGCACAGCGCCGCCGCGATCAGCGCGAGCAGCGGATCGGCGAGTTCGGCGCTGCGACCCGGCATCTGCGTCTGCAGGAACTCGGTGACGAGCAGCACGCCCGCGACCGCGAATGCGACCGGCCAGAGCGGCTTGCCCAGGCGGACGGGGAGCCACACCGCGACGCCGTAGAGGAAGAACTTCTCGAAGATCGAGAACACGCCGGTCTCGCGCGAGCCGTGCAGGTATCCCGCGAAGGGGACCCACCGGAACTCGTGCGCTGGACCCGCGAAGTCGAACGGCCACAACTGCGCGCCCGCGATCACGAGGTAGTGCAGCGCGAGCACGAGGCCGCTGGTCGCGCGACCCGCGGGGACGAAGCGCCAGAACGCCGTCGCGACGCCGACTGCCGCGAACTCCTCGATGCGAATCCCGATGCGCGTGATGAACAGCGGCGCGCAGGCGACGGCGAGGCCGGTGATCGGCAGCGCGTGACGGCGCACGCGCGCGAACCCGGTCCGCAGCGCGATGCCGACGACCAGCCACGCGACCGTGTAGCGGAGGAAGGTGCTTGGCGAGAAACCGCCCGCGAGCACGGCCTTCACCGCGTCCTTCACGTGCTGGAGATCGAGCGTCGGCACGAACGGGGCGAGGCGGTACGCGATCCCACTCGCGGCGAGCACGAGCGCCATGCGGTCGCGCACGCCGAGCCGCGCGGCGAACGCGAAGCGCTCGGGCTGCAACGCGAAGCCGAAGATCGCGCCGACGGCCGTGCTCGCGAGGTTCAGCGCGACGTCGAACGCGCTGGTGTTGCGGTCGACGACGAACAACTGCACCGACTCGACGGCGCACGACAGCAAGGCACCCGCGCCGAGCACCAGCGCGAACGCCTGCGCCCGCGACCCCGTGCCGCGCAACGCCAGCGCACCGACCATGCCGAAGGGCAGGTAGAGGACGAGATTGCTCAGCAGGTCGCCGCGCGACGGGAACGCGAGCAGGCTCTCGCGGAGCGCGGCGACGAATCCGCCTTCCAAGAGCGGCTTGTCGAAGTCGAACGGATACAGCGAGCCGTAGGCGATCCCCGCCGCGACGAGCAGCCACAGCACGAGAAGGCGCCGGTCGGCGCTCATCAGCGCTGCGCGAGCATCGCCGACAGGAAGTCGGCGAAGAGCTGCTCCCAGTCCTTGCCGACATTGCTCAGCGAGAAGCGCCCCATCTCGCGCTCCGTCGCCGGGTCGATCACGAAGTAGTAGGGCGATGCGATGTAGCCCAGCGTCGCCATCTGCCGTTTGCGGTTGGCGTCGCCCTTCTCGGCGTCGGGGTGGTCGGTGTGCAGCCGCGCCTCGACGAAATGCCGCTCGAGCAGCGGCGCGACCTTCGGCGCAGGGAGCACGGTCTGCTCCATCACGCGGCAGTTCACGCACTGGAAGCCGGTGAAGTTGATCAACAGCAGCTTGCCCGAGGCCTTGGCGCGCGCGAGTGCCTTGACGTAGTCGTCCTTGACCTTGTCGTGCTTGCTCGGGTCCGTGGTCTTCGGCGGAGCGAGCGCGGGCATCACGACGTCGCCCTTCGGATAGTCGTTGCCGAGCGCGCCGTAGCCGCTGTAGCCGGCGAAGGCGAGGCTGAACGCGAGGCCGATGGCGCGACCCGCGCGGAGCTTCACCTGTCCGCGCAGCAGCGGCAGCAACAGGTAGCCCGCCGCGACGACGAACAGCGCGACCCAGACCCAGAGGAAGGGCTCGCGCTCGAGCCAGCGCGGCTCGCCGTCGTGGAGCGCGAGATCGACGCTGCTCGCGAACTTCATCGCCGCGGCGATCTCGACGAAGCCGAGGAAGACCTTCAGCGTGTTCATCCACTCGCCGGCGCGCGGCACCTGGCGCAGGCGACCGGGCAGCAGCGACAGCGCGACGAACGGAACCGCCATCGTCAGGCCGAAAGTCGCCATGCCCAGCACGACGTACCAGCCGCCGCCGTCGGCGGTGAGGCTCAGCAGGGCACCCGCGACCGGGACCGTGCACGTGAACGACGTGACGACCAGCGTCGCGCCCATCAAGAACACGCCGAGGTAGCCGCCCTTGCTCGACGCTCGCCCCGCGAACTGGAGCAGCCACTGCGGCGGCTGCAACGTGACGAGCCCGAACAGCGACGCCGCGAACAAGAGGAAGGCGGCGGTGATCACGGCGTTGGTGATCCAGTGCGTCGCGAACGGAACGATCACCCGCGCCGCGAACAGGCCGATCGCGATGAACATCAGCACGATGCCCAGGCCGTAGGCCAGCGCGAGCGGGAGCACGCTGCCGTGCCGTGCCGCCGCCTGCTTCGTGAAGAACGAGATCGTGATCGGGATCATCGGGTAGGTGCACGGCATCAACAGCGCGAGCAGGCCCGCGCCGATCGCCGCGAGCAGCAGGCCGAGCACGCCGCCGTACTCGTCGACGCGCGCCGCAGCACCGAGGTACTCGCTGCGCGCCTCGCCCGCGACGACGTCGAACGCGACGCTCACCGGCTCGGTGCGCGCCAACGCCCCGTCGGCGTCGTGGAGTTCGTAGCGCAGCTCGAGCGGGACGGTCAGCGGACCCGGCTTCGCATCGACCGGCACGCGCAGCGCCTGCCGCAGTTCGAAACCGCCGTCGATGACGAAACGCGGCTTGCCCGCGATCGAGGTCTCGCTCCCGCCGGGCAGGCGGTTCTTGCCGACCGGCAGCAGGGCGCCGGCGACCAGCAGGCTGGTCGGCTTCTCGTCGGCGCCGCCCGTCACCGTCACGCCGGGCGCGAGTTGCACGGCGATCACGACGTCGACCGCTTCGCCGGGGCGCGGATCGACGGGCTCGAACCGCTGCGTCCACGCGAACGCCTTGGGGCCGCTCGGCTGCACCGCCCCGCCGCCGCCGGCGATGGTCAGTACCGCCTCGACGTCGAGCGAAGTCGCATCGAGGCACTGCGACTCGTCGCAGGGCATGAACTCGACGCGCGCCGTCACCCGCTGCTCACCACTCGCGCCTTCCGGCACGCGCAGAGCGTGGCGCAGCTCGACCTCACCCGTGAGCCAGTAGTTGGTGTTGATCGCGTCCTTGTGCTCGACGCCCGGCGGCACGATCGCGCCGCCGACCGCGCGCAGTGCACCGGTGTCGAGCAGCGTGAGCCTCGTCGGGATGCTGTTCTTGTCGAGGCTGCCGTAGACGTGCCAGCCGTCGACGATCGACAGCGTGACGACCAGCGTCGCGTCGCTGCCGGCCGCCGCGCTCGCGGGTTCGATGCGCGCGCTCGCTTGCACCTTCTCGTCGTCGAAGCCGAGACGGATCGGCGGCTTCTTCGGCTCCTGCTGCACCTGGGGCGCGCCGATCGCGAGCGTCACGGTGAACTCCTGCTCGGCCGGCGGGAAGCAGGCCTGTTCGTCGCAGGCCATCCAGCTCACCTTGCCGCGCACGGTCTGCGTCCCCGCGCTCAGCCCGGCGGGCACCTTCAGCTTCTGACGCAGCACGACCTTGCCCTTCAACTCCCAGCTCGTCGTCGTCTCGACGACCTTCTCGTCGCCGGCGGGGATCTCGGCGTCGCCCGCGACGCGCAGCTCGCCGGTGTCGGTGACGGCGAGCGCCACCGGCCGGCTCAGCGTCTCCTTGCTGCCGTAGACGTGATAGCCGTCCGCGACGTCCAAGGTGACCTCGAGCGTCACCTCGTCGCCGGGCGAAGCGCGCTCCGTCGCGAAGCGTGCCGCGACGCTCACCGGCTCATCGCTCGCCGCCGCCGTCGCGCCGCCGCCCGCCGCGCCGATCGCCAGCGTCGCGACGAACGGCTCCTCTTGCGGCGGCAGGCACATCGTCTCGTCGCAGACCATGAACGACGCCGTGCCGCGCACCGTCTGCGCACCCGCGCCGAGCGCGGCCGGGACCTTGAGCGTCTGCTTCAGCAGGACCTTGCCCTTCAGTTCGAAGTGCGTGTCGCCGGCCGCGGTCTTCGGAATGCCCGGCGGGACCTTCGGATCGCCGACGACGCGCAGCTCACCCGTGTCGCTCAACCGCAGCGCGGTCCGCGGGCTCTGCGTCTCCTTGCTCCCGTAGACATGCCAGCCGTCGTCGACGTCGAGCGTGACCACCAGCGTCACCTCGCTGCCCGGCGTCGCGGTCGCCGGCTCGAACTGCGCGCTCACGACGACCCTGGGCGACCCGTCCTGCGCGGCGACGGGAAGGGCGGCCGCGAGCGCGGCGAAGAAGAAGCGGAGCAATCGATGCATCGGGGGGCGGGATGATACGGGTGCGCCCGGTGCGGGACGCGGCGGCTCGGATCGGGGGCGGGATACCGCGATCGGCCCCAGCGCGTTCCGTCGGGTTCGGACCAGGACCGATCACTTCCCCGCGCGCGCCGCGGTCGCGTCCGCCTCGGTGGCGCGGGCATCGTCCTCGCGGCCCTGGGAACGCAGGATCGCGACGAGGTCGCGCCAGGCTTGCAGGGTCCACTCGTGCTGTTCGCCGTGGCGCGCCCGCATGATCCGCAGCGCCTCGCGGAACTCGACTTCGGCGTCGGCGAAGCGCTTCGACTCCGCGAGCAGTCCGCCGAGGTTGCGCCGCACGATCGCAGCGTAGGGATGGTCGGCGTAGTCGGTGCGCGCGTAGATCGCGAGAGTCTCGCGCATGCAGCGCTCGGCTTCGTCGAAGCGCCCCCGGCGTCGTTCGACGTTCGCGAGGTGGGCGAGGAAGGTGCCGAGCCAGGCGTGGTCGGGGTTCGACTCGCGCAACAGGTCGACGCCCGCGCGGATGCGCGCCTCGGCACCGTCGAGATCGCCGAGCTGCACGAGCGCCCCTCCGGCGTTGACCAGCGCGCGCGCGTGGCGCTGGTCGAGTCGGCCGTGGAGTTCGAGGTACTGCCGCCCCGCGTCCTCGTACAGCGACACCGAGTCGCGTTGCCGGCCGACCCGCTCGTAGAGCAGCGCGAGCGCGTTGCACGCCTCCGCGAGTTCGTCGCTCGGTGAGGCGAAGCGTTCGCGGCGCAAACGCAGGCACTTCTCCAGATGGTCGCGAGCCCGATCGAGGTCGCCGTAGCTGCGGAACGCGTGACCGACCATCAATCGGACCGACGCCTCGACTTCGGGGGTCGTGACCAGCTTGTCGATGCGATCGGCTGCGCGCTCGATCGCCTCGCGCAGCGTGATGTCGACGCGACCGTTCTCGTTGGGGTCGGCGAAGGTGAGCAGCGTGTCGAACCACGCGTTCACGCCCTTCGCGTGCGCGGTCTGCGCCTGCGCCTCGACCATCTGCACGACCGCGACGATCGTGCCGCCGATCAGCGCGAGCACGGCGACGGCGCCCGCCACGACCAGCGCACGATTGCGTCGCACGAAGCGCGACCACAGGTACGCGCGCGACGGCGGCCGCGCGGCGATCGGCTCGTGCGCGAGGAAGTGCCGCATGTCGCGGGCGAGCGCGTCGGCCGAGGGGTAGCGCCGCGCCGGATCGCGCGCGAGAGCCTGGTGCACGATGGTCTCGACGTCGCCGCGGCAGTCGGGCGCGATCGTGCCGAGGCGCCGCGGCTCCTGCTCGGCGATTGCGCGGAGCACGTCGGCGGTCGTGCGACCGTCGACGTCGATCGGCAGCCGTCCCGAGAGGAGCTGGTAGAGGATCACGCCGAGCGACCAGACGTCGCTGCGGACGTCGACCGCGCTCGGATCGGCGGCGACCTGCTCGGGGCTCATGTAGGCCGGCGTGCCGACCAGCTGCCCCGCGATCGTCTGCCGCTCCGCGCCGTCGTCCTCGTCGTCGAGCAGCCGCGCGACGCCGAAGTCGAGGACGCGCGCGCGGCCGTCCTGGTCGACGAAGACGTTCGACGGCTTGAGGTCGCGGTGGATCACGCCCTTCTGGTGGGCGTGGTGCACGGCATCGCACACGTCGGCGAAGAGCCGCAAGCGCAGGTCGTGCGACGCCCCGCGCCGGTCGAGCCAGCGATCGATCGGCTCACCGTCGACGAACTCCATCGCGAGGAAGGGCTGCTCACCGGCGGGCGTCGCGCAGGTCCCCGCGGCGTGCACCGCCGCGATGCCGGGATGTTGCAGGCGCGCCAGCGCCTTGCCCTCGCGTTCGAAGCGCCGCAGGGACGCGCTGCTCGACGCGCAGCGCAGCAACTTGAGCGCGACGCGTCGCCGCGGCTGCTCCTGTTCCGCTTCGTAGACGACGCCCATCCCGCCCTCGCCGATGCGCCGCACGATGCGGAAGCCGGCGACGAACTCCGGCGGCGCTCGGCGCGCTTCGTCGTCGCGCAGTCGACTCGCGGCGCGCTTCACCGCATCGAGGAACCCACCGTCGTCATGGCCGGTGTCGTTCACCACGACTCCTCCAGCGTGCTTGCGAGCTCGCGCAGTCGCTCGAGCACGCGCCGCTTGCAGCCGTAGACCGCGTTCTCGGTCATGCCGAGTTCGGCCGCGACCTCGGCAGCCGGACGATCCTGGCACGCGAAGCGGTCGAACGCGGCGTAGGTCTTGGCTTCGACCTCGTCGCGCACGAGCGCGAGGCAGTGCGCGAGGAACGCGGCGCGCCACTCCTCGTCCCACAGCGCCTCCAAGGCGTCGGCGGCGGGGAGCACGTCGGCGTCGAAGCTCGCGTCGCCCGCACCGGGACGCCGCTCGCGCGCGAGTTTCCGTCGCTGCTCCTTCATCGCGTTCGCGGCGATGCCGTACAGCCAGTGCCGCAGGCGGCCGCGGTCCTTGTCGTAACGTCCGGCGCAGAACGACTGCGCGAAGGTGAGCAGCGCCTGCTGCGCGGCGTCCTCGGCGTCGGCGTCGCGGAGTCCGAGACGCCGGCCGAACTCGAGCAGCACGGGGCGATAGCGCCCGACGTAGTCGTTCCAGACCGTCGCATTGCCGGGGTCCTTGAGTCCCGCGAGCAGGTCGTCGCTCGTGACGGTCGTACGCATGGCCGGCAAAGGCCGCGGGAGCATAGCCCGGGTCGATGGGGGACGGATTCCGCGCCGTCGCGGCAGATCGGACCCCGCACGTACGAACCGGGAGCGGAACCCAACACGGAGCCCGCCATGTCCTCGACCCTGCTCGCCTCGGCCGTCCTTGCCGTCACCCTCGTCCCCGCACCTCAGGAACTGCTCGCACGTCCGCGAGTGTTCGAGCCGACGGCCGGAGTCGCGCCCCGTTGGATCGCACGTGGTCTCGAGTGCGAGGCAGCGGTCGATCGCGACGGCGCGTGGCTCCGTATGCGGCGCGGCGATGCGGCCGGCGGTTTCGGCGTGCGCTTCGTCGGGGCAGGTGCGGAGGGACCCGCCGAGGGCGAGGCCAAGACGCCGCAGCTCGTGAATCACATCCGCGGCGCGGACCCGGAGACCTGGCGCATCGGGGTGCCGACCTTCGAGCGCGTGCGTTGTGCTTCCGTGTGGCCCGGGATCGACGTCGTGTGGCGCGCCGATGGCGGTGCTCTGGAGTACGACCTCTGCGTCGCGCCGGGCGGCGATCCGTCCGTGTTCGCGGTGCGGATCGACGGCGCCGAACGCGTCGTCCTCGACGACAGCGGCGATCTCGTGGTCACGACGGCGCTCGGCGAGTGTCGCCACCATGCGCCGATCGCGTTCCAGACCACGCCGGAAGGTCGTCGCGAGGTGGCCGCGCGGTACGTGCCGCGCGGCGATGCGACGTTCGCGATCGAACTCGGCGCCTGGGACCGCACGAGGGAACTCGTGATCGATCCCGTGATCGCATACGTCGCGCGCTTCGACGGCAATGACACCGAGCAGCAGGTCAGCGTCGCGGTCGATGCGCAGGGTTCCGCGGTGATCGTCGGACAGACCAGTTCGACGGACTTCCCGGTGCAGAACCCGCTGATCGGGACTCGCCAGAGTCCCACCGACGTCTTCGTCGCGAAGCTCAGCGCGGATGGCTCGAGCCTCGTCTACTCGACCTACCTCGGCGGGAGCGCCGCCGACGTGCCGGGGGGAGTCGCGGTCCTGCCGAACGGCAATGCCGTCGTCGCGTGCTCGACCGGCTCGCCCGACTACCCGTTGCTCAACGCCGCGTTCCCCGGGCCGCTCGTCGCGTTCAGCGGCGTCGCGGGCGTCACGGTGCTCTCGCCGACGGGGACGCTGGTGTGGTCGACCTACTACACGTTGACGACGGCGACCAACTCTCCGGCGCGCGGCGTGGCCACCGATGCCCAGGGCAACGTGGTGATCTGCGGTTCGACCAACACGCAGGGTCTGCCGCTGGGCAATGGCGGCTTCCAGACGCAACGCAACGGCTCGGTTTCCGCCTACGTCGCCCGCTTCGACGTCAACGGTGCGTTCCTCGGCGCGACCTACTTCGGCCTCACGAGCACCAGCGAAGCGCTCGACGTCGCCGTGGCCGTGGATGGCAAGATCGCGGTGGCAGGCCGCACGCGATTCACCGTGCCGATCCAGGGCGGTTTCCGCACCTCGCATCCGTCAGGGGACATGGAGACCTGGGTCGCGGTCTTCGACTCCACCCTCTCCAACCTCGTCTACTCGACGTACGTCGGTGGTTCGAACGACGACGGCGAGGTCGGCTTCGAGCCGCTCGGCATCGACGTCGACCCGCTCGGCTGCGTCGTGATCGCGAGCAACACGCGTTCGAACGATCTCCCGACGACGCCCGGCGCGTTCAAGCCGACCTTCGGCGGCCTGCGCGACGGCTTCGTCGCGAAGCTCGATCCATCGCTTGGCGGCGCGGCGTCGCTCGTGTTCCTCACCTACCTCGGCGGCACCGCAACCGACAACCTCTACGACGTTGCGGTCGACGAGAACGGCCATTGCTGGCTCGCCGGCGCCACGCGCTCGACCGTGTTTCCGTACGTGCATCCCGTCCAGCAAGCAGTGGTGTCGACGCAGTTCGACCTCGCCCTCCTCGCGATGCTCGACGCATCCGGTTCGACGCTGCGCTTTGCGTCGGCGCTCGGCACCACGATCCGCGGACTCAACGCCGACCGCGTCGCGCTGGGGCCGCACGACGCGGTGTTCTTCAGCGGCGCCGGCGGCGGCACTGACATCCCCGTGACTCCCGGCGCGTTCCAGACCCCAGGTGGTGGCACGAGCGCGGTCTGGGTCGCACGCCTCGAGATCCCCGTCGCGGAGCAGGAGCTCTACGGCGCGGGCCACCCCGGCACGCTCGGCGTTCCCGCGCTCGGCGCGTCGATCGACCCGATGCTCGGCAGCACGCCGAACCTCGAACTCGGCAACTCGCTGGGCCAGACCACCCTCGCCGCGCTGCTCATCGGCCTCCTCCCCGCGAACCTGCCGACCCCCTTCGACGGCACGCTGCTCGTCGACCTGATCATCTTCGCGCCCTCGCTCCTCGTCGCGCCCGGCGGCTCGACGCTCCCGCTCGCCATCCCCGACGACAACGCGCTGAGCGGCGCCCAGCTCTTCGTGCAGGAAGTCGTCGTCGACGTTGGCGCGAGCCAGGGATTGGCGTTCTCGCGGGGGCTGCGGTTGCGGATCGGGGTCTGAGCGGAGTGCCGGAGTCGCGCTCGACCGCGTGCTCTCAGTGCGCGAGGCTGTCGCTCGTCAAGGCCGCGTCCTCCCGCCGCCAGATGCGCAAGCCCAATCCGACCAGGCTCCCCACGCAGCCGCGTCCGACACTCTCGGTATCCCTCGGCGTCGGTACGAGGTCCTTCGTGGTCACACGACGGCGTGAGTGCCGTGCCACGTTGCGATCCGTCAGGATCCATTCGTCCGCCTCACGCAGGGCGATGTGGAGCGACATCGACATCGACGTCTACCGGAGGATTCTCGCGATCAACCGCGATGCGCACTCATCGCGATCGAGGTCGCGGAGCGCGAGCCATGGAGCGTGGCGCGCGCGAGGTTGTAGCTCGCGAGGCCGATGGCCCGGTCGCATTCACCCTCCACCGCGACGTGCATCGAGACCGTGCGGCTCACAGGTCGAACAACAAGAGCTGGGAGGCATCACGAGGCGCCGATCGCTCTGCGACCACCTCGGCGAGCGGGATGCCGGACCTCAGCATGTCGACGACCTCGCCGATGCTCGCGGCGACGTGCACGCTCGTTCCATCCTTCGTCGGTTCGAGGAGCAGGACCTCTTCCGCGCCGATGCCTTCGTCGAGCAGGAGATCGGAGGAGTGCGAACTCAGGATTACTTGCCGGCCGCGTGCCCGCTCGAGCCGGTGCAGCATCTGCGGGATGTGACGCACGACCGCCGGGTGCAGCGAGAGTTCAGGCTCTTCGAGGAGCAGCGGGGACTTCGCTTCGAGGAGGCTCCAGAGCAAGGCGAGCAAGCGCAGCGTGCCGTCCGAGAACTGCTCTTCGGACTGCCAGCCGGCGCCGGGGCGCCAGTGCTCGTAGAGGCCCTTCAGGTGCGGCGTCCCCGTGGCCTCGTCGCGTTCCAGGTCGAGCTCCTTCAGTTGCGGCACGGCGACCCGCAGCGCGTCGCGGATCTTCTTCAGGCGGGAGGTGAGAGTCAGCTTCGGAGTGCGCGAGCAGGGCGTCGGTGGCGAACCGCGACGCGATCTCCGCCTTGTAGGTCTGCAACTGCTGCCAGGCGCTCCGGATCGACGCGCCATTCCTGATCGACCAGCCGGTGCTTTCGAGTCAGGCGAGGGCGGCTTGTTCGACGACGGATTCGGTGGCGCTGCGCTCGCTCATGACGGATCGACTTCGAGGAGGTTCAGCACGAGCCGGATCATCAGGTCCTTCTGCGCCGGATCGCTCTCGGCGATGAGCAGCGCGAGCGCCACCATCGCGTTGTCCGCGAGTCGGGGGCTGCCGTCGGTGCGCAGCAACAAGCCATTGCGCCGCAGGTACTCCAGGAACAGCAGCGCCCCGATGCGTTTGTTGCCGTCGCCGAAGGGATGGTCCTTGATGACGAAGTAGAGGATGTGGGCGGAACGGAGCTGCGCGTTCGGGTAGAGCGGTTGGCCGTCGAAGGTCTGCTCGATGGCGCCGAGGATCCCCGCCAGTCCCTCGCCGCGCTCCTGGCCAAACAGCACACCTGCCTGGCCGCGTCCGAGCAGGTCGTCGCGCAGGCTCGCGAGCGCAGTGCGGGCGTCGTCGAGCGAGAGCGCCGCGGTCGGCGCCACCGGACGCCCCGGCACCTCCGCCAACCGCTCCTCGTCGTACTCCAGCAAGAGCCGCCAGGAACGGGTGTAGCGCTGAACGACGTCCAGCACGGCGCGACCCTCATCCGTGACCAGCGCATGGCTCGTCAGCGTCCGGGCCAGGAGCCCGACGGCCTGCTCGATCTCGCTCAGGCCCCGTTCGCGCAGGCGGCGCTCGTTCAGCGTGTAGCCGCGCAGCAGGTGCTCGCGGAGGGTGCGCGTGGCCCAGATGCGGAATTGGGTGCCGCGCTTGGAGCTGACGCGGTAGCCGACCGAGAGGATCGCGTCGAGGTTGTAGAGCCGGAGCTGACGCTTCACCTGCCTCCGGCCCTCGGTTCGAACCACCGAGGAATCCTCGGTAGTTGCCGCCTCGTCCAGCTCACCCTCGACATAGATGTTCTTGAGGTGCAGGCCGACGTTGTCGACGGAAGTTCCGAGCCGCTCGGCCATCTGCTTCTGCGAGAGCCAGACCGTCTCCCGCTCCAGCCGCACGTCGATCCGCACCTCGCCGTCGGGAGCCTCGTAGACGATGACTTCGCCGCGGGGGATGTCCGGCTCGGCGTCGTGGGTCACTTCCAATCCTCCTGCGCTTCTGGCACGAAGGCGCGGTTTCGCCGGATCCGTTCCGCGCCTTCCAGCCGCGTCAGTTTGTGGAAGGCGTCGTCCAGCGCCTCGGCCGGCAGCGCGGGGTCGAGCCGGGCGAGCGAATCGCGCAGTCGCTGCGCGAGCGCCACTTCACCGTAGTCATCGACGCCGTAGCGGCCCGAACAGCCGGCGCTTTCGAGCCAGGCGAGGGCGGCCTGTTCGACGACAGACTCAGTGCCGCCTCGCTCTCTCATGACGCAACCTCCGTCGGCCCATCGCCTGTGGCCATGGCTTCGGCGCCGTCGGCCTCGCCATCGAACTCGGCCAGACAGACGCGGTAGCTCACCGGCTCCATCTGGAACAGAACCGCGCTGGGCCGAAACTCGACCTCGAAGATGCGGATCATGCCGTGGGTCTCGTCCACCGAATCGTTGAAGGCCGGGTTGTCCGCGTACGACGTCCGCCGCGAGAAAGGCGGCGTCCGGTCTCCGGTCTTGCCGGTGAACACGCGCTCGCCGAGGACGACATCGACGCTCCGGAAGTTGCGCCAGTTCTTCAGCCGGAGTCGCGTGAAACGCATGGTTGAGCCGGACAGCGCGGGAGCGTAGCCACGGTGCCTTGGTCACGCTTCGATCCCGGCGGCGCCGCATCGTCGAGTCGTGGTCTCGTGTGCGTGGGCTCTGCGAGGTTGCGACGCCGGAGAGAGAGGCGGCACGGGAGGAGAAGGCCCTCGCGACGACGCAAGACGAACTCGAGCGACGCCTGCGGCGGGCGCGCCGCGGTGATGCGCCGCTCGACGGCTCCGGCATGACGCACGCGCGCTTTGCGCTCCGTGTCGAGCTCGATGCCTCGCGCCGGCAGATGTGGGAGAACGCACGCGCCAAGCTGCGCGCGCAGTTCGGCGACGACCATGAACTGCGGGCCGCCGACATCCCGCACGAGATGCGGCGGCTGGTGCTCGCGCGCGATGCCGAGGGACGCGTGCCGATGCGCAAGGCGGTCGATCGCGGGCCGACGACGCCCGACAACCTCGACACGCTCCGCGCTCGCTGACGCACGTTTCGTCCACCACGCCTACGTCCACGTCGACCTGGCGCATTGCGCCACCGCGACGGCCTCGACCGCCGCGGCGTTCCCCCCGATCCGGCCGGGCCGGACCAGTCGGAGGCTGGCGGGGGAGACGTATTAATTGGGGCCCGTGGAGCGCGCCCCGTCGCAGCCCGTCCGGGACCCGGGCGAAACGCCCGGTCAGGGCAGGAAACGGCGCCCGCTGAGGGGCTCACCGAAGGCGAGGCGCACGTAGCCGGCGCTCGCGAGGAGCTCGCGACGCGAGCGGATGAGTGGGTGGGTGACGCCGTGAACTCTCGCCGCCGTGGAGCACGAGGACGACGGGCCACCCGCTGGCCGGAGACGCATGGAGCGGGTGATGGAAGTCGAGCTCGGTGCGGATGCCGTCGTCTCGGGTGACCCCGCCGCGCGGCCGGGCTATCGGCGCCCGTCCGCCTCGCGACTCTCCGAAGATGGCATCGCTCTCGTTCGCCGTCGCGGCTCTCACCGCCGCGCTCCTCGTCTCTCCCGCCGCACCGCAGGGCTCGCCGCCGCCGGCCCGTCTGCTCGCCGACCTGAACGACACTCCGCAGATCGGTGCGTCGTCGAACCCGACCGAGTTCACGACCGCGGGCGGGATCACGTTCTTCGCCGCCGAGGACGGCGTCCACGGCATCGAACTATGGCGGACTCTCGGCACCGCGGCGACCACCGCGATGGTGAAGGACCTCCGTCCCGGCACGATGAACTCCATCCCCAGGGACCTCACGGCGGTCGGCGGCCGCCTCTTCTTCACCGCGTACGACGAAATGCGCGGGCGCGAACTGTGGACGAGCGACGGCACGGAAGTGGGGACACAACTCGTGACCGAGATCGTCCCGGGCGCCGGCGGGATCGTGATCGGCGAGCGCGTGGCGCTCGACGGCCGTCTCGTGTTCGACGTGACCGAGCCGATC
Organism: Planctomycetota bacterium; assembly: GCA_016235155.1. Lineage (GTDB taxonomy): Bacteria > Planctomycetota > UBA1135 > UBA1135 > UBA2386 > JACRLW01. Next base: position 8,845 of record JACRLW010000103.1, on the reverse strand, counting down.
GGCGGAACCGAACCATGGGTCAGCGACGGCACCGCGGCCGGCACGATGCGCCTCGCGGACATCGAGCCGGGGCCGGGGGCGTCGCGGTACTCCTTCCCGGTCGGGTTCATGGTCGTGAGGCCGACCGTGATCGGCGACGAGGTGCTCTTCACCGCGGTGCGGAACTACCGGCTCGAGTTGTGGCGGACGGACGGCACGCCGGCCGGCACGTTCTTTCGCACCGACGCCTTCCACGCCGCGGGTTCGTCGTTCTCGGCGCCGGTCGTGCTCGACCACGGCGTCATCGTCCTCGCGGCGCAGACCGGCCAGGTTCCGTTCAGCTCGGTGGTTCTCTGGCGCACCGACGGGACCAGCGCCGGGACCTTTCCGCTGCTCTGGTCCTTGCCCACGCGCACGCAGTTCGGGCCGCCGAAGCGCTTCGACGGCAAGGCCTGGTTCCCGGCCGACGGTTCTTCGATGTCGGTCGTCAGCGACGGCACCGTCGCTGGTTCTCGCGTCGTGCCTCTCACTGGTGGCGGAGCGCCGCAGTTGCAGCCGTACTTCCTCGGCGAACTCGACGGTGCGTTGTGGGCGGTCGCCGCGCTATCGAGCGCGAACGCCGTCGTCTATGGGATCGAACGAGGCGCGAACGCGTGGCGTCGGGATGGCGAGCTGCCCTTCGCCGTCTTCACACCGTCTCCCTATTCAGCGTCGGGCTTTGCTGCCCGCGTCGGTCCCCGCTTCGTCCTGATCGGCGGCTCGGGCAGAAGCGGTTGTTACGGGTTCGATCCGCGGACGATGACCGCGCAGTTCCTGGCCGGTGTCCAGGGCATTCCTGCTCGCGGCCTCGTCACGAGCCTCGGCCGCGTCTACCTCGCCGGCTGGTCCGAACTCGGCATAGAACCGTGGCTCACCGACGGCACGCCGCTCGGCACTAGGCTCGTGAAGGACATCCGGTCGGGAACCCCGGGGCCCGCGACCTACGACAGTTGGCCCGACGGCTTCGTCCGCGCCGGCGCGCGCACGGTCTTCCGCGCGCAACTCGCCGACGGCGACGCGGTGCTCGCGAGCGACGGCACCGCGAACGGTACCGTGACGCTCGCCCGCGGCTTGGGCGCGGTGCAGCCGGTGATGATTCCCGAGGGCTCGCGCGTGTTCTTCGCGGCGGAGACCGCGGCGACGGGAACAGAACTCTGGGTCTGCGACGGCGGCCTGTCGCCGGCCCGGCTCGTCGCGGACCTGCGGCCCGGCAGCGAGAGCGGCGTCGTCGCGTTGCTCGGCGAGCTGCGCGGCGAGGTGTTCTTCATCGGGGGCGATGGCCAGAGCGCCGGGTTGTTCGCGAGCGACGGAACGAACCTGCGCTTCATCGCGACGATGCCGGTCGACGACGAACTCGCTCCGTTCCAGTCACTGCGCCTCGGTGAGCGGATCGCGATCGTCGTCCCGTGGCAGCGCTATTCCGCGAACGAGCTGTGGACGACCGACGGGACCTCGAGCGGCACGCAGTTGATCTTCCGGAGTCTCAACGTGTCGGTCGTGCCCGCGAGCACGAACCTCTGGCGGGGAAAGCTGTGGTTCACGCATGTGTTCCCGCAACTGCCCGAGATCTGGGTCTTCGCGACCGACGGGAGCGTCGTGGGAACGGTGCAGGTTGCCTCGATCGTGCCGGCGCCGACTGTGTCGCGGTTCGTGCAGATCGTCCCGAGCGCGGATCGCTTGTGGGTCTTCGGTTCGGCCGGGCTCTGGTACCTCGACGACCCCGCTCGAGGATTCGTGTCGGCGGCGATCCCGAGCGGCTACCAGGTCGCGCCCCCCTTCTCGGTCATCGCGCTCGGCAACCGACTCCTCTTCGACGTCGCACTCGGCAACCAGCGCCACCTCGCGTCGCACGACGGAACGACGAACGGGTTCGAACTCCTCTCCTTGCGGCCGCGTGGCGCGTTCGCGAGCCGCGAGCTGGCGCGCATCGGCGAGCGCTTCGTCCTGTTCCCGATCGACGCGACGACGCCCGCCGCGCGCGAGCTCTGGATCACGGACGGCCGAGCGACGGGGACGCGGCTGTTCCAGTCCGTGAGTCCGGCGCTCGGGTGGGGCGGCGCGCCTTGGCGCTACGTCCCGCGGCACGTCGACGGCAAGGTCTGGCTGCCGGTGCTCGACCCGCAGTTCGGCGTCGAGCCGTACGTCCTCGACGGCATCGCGACGTCCGAACGGATCGGCAACCCCTGCGGCAGCGTGAACCGCGACGTCGAACTGCGCGCGATCACCGATCCCGTGCTCGGCGTGCGCTGCGAACTGCGCGGCTTCGCGAGTGCGGGCAGCGTCGCGGTGCCGCTGCTCGGCCTCGCACCGCCGACTCCGCTGCGCATGCCGATGACGGCCGCATGCGTGCTCGAGACCGGCGCCGACTTCGTCGCCTTGCCGGCCGTCCCGATCCAGGCTGGGTCCTTCACGGTTGGTCTCGCCGTCCCCGATGCGCCGTTCCTCGCCGGGATGCAGGTCGTCGTGCAGCCCGCGGTGGGACCGACGGACGCGCCGCTGGGCGCTGACCTCGGTAATGGGGTGTTGCTGACGTTGGGGCGTTGAACTCGGCGGGAGCGACACCGCACGACTTCGGTCGTCGTACCGGTGGCGTAGCTGATCGCGAGCTTGATCGGGCGGTGGGTTGTGCCGAAGCAGCTGGACTGGACTTCGGGCGCGTGCACGGCGGACTCACTCACCGCTTCACTCGCGCTGTCGTTCCGGATCCGTGTTGAAGACGCGGACCATGACGCGCCCGAGCTCGCCGTCGAGCGGAGGCCGGTTCCCCACGCAGCGGAACGGGACGCGTGCGTTCGTCACCGCGGAGAGTCCGTCCTTGGTCGTCGGCCGCGTGTAGACGCGGACGAAATCGCGGCCCGACTCGCGCGCGATGGCGAGGTAGCGCTGGAGGCGGCGACGGAGGCACTTGGTCACGTGGTAACGCGCGCGCGGCAGCGCGGCGACGCCGCCGATGTAGAGCACCTCGAAGTCGCGGCCCGTGGTGACGTGGTGCGCGCGGAACTGCGTCGCGTTGAATTCCTCGAGGTCGAGCATCTCCTTCGCGGTGCGGCCCTCGGGTGACTCACGCATCGGGCCCGGGATCAGGGGATAGAGGCCGTAGTACCCGACGAGTTCGCGCGACTGCTTGCGACCGGAGTCCTTCACTTCCCAGAGGACGAAGTAGCACGGTCGGCGGCGCTGGATCGCCCGCTTGTGGGTGAGGTTGAGCAGGCCGCCGCCGATGTGCGCGCGGGAGAACGTGTCCATCTGCTCCATGTCGGCGCCGATCCCTGCCGGCTCTTCGCGGTATCGATCGCCGGGCTCGTCGTTCCCACGCCGTCGGATCCACTCGATCGCGGATCGCGTGAGCTGGACGAGGAGGAGCGCGAGCGCCGCGAGGACGCCCCAGCGTGCGGCGGAGACGAGTGCGGGGTACTCGGGCCCCGCGAGTCCCGCGATGGAGCTGCATACGCCGAGGACGGTGATCAGCGCGGCAGCGCACCACTTCGCTTGGGAGGACATCGGGTCAGGCGCGTCGAGCGGCGAGGTATTCCGCGAGGCGCCACTCGACGAGTTCGCGGCTCATCGCGACGAAGGTCTGACGGTGTCCATCGGCGACCTGGATCTTCGTTCGAATTGGGTCGGTGGTTGGTTCGAAGAAAGGCGAGCCCGGTCCGCGTTCGCCGTCTCGCACTTTCATGCCAGTGATGGCCGGGATGGGGCTCTGCATCAAGACCGCCCGCAGGCCTCGTTTCTGCGCTGCCGCTGAGAGCTCGCAGCACAACCTTTCGTCACGAGAAGCAATGGTCAAGACGCGCTTCTCGATCTCATCCAATGAGGCTTCGCCGGGCAGTGCATCGAGCTCTAGCAGGGCCAAGTACACGAGCATCTGGTAACTCTTCTCGGTCGGGGTCGACTCAAGCTCTGCGAACCACGGCGCGTGAACGCGAGCGACAACGGATTCGGTCGCGCTCAAGTCACTCATCCGAGCGACGAACGCGAACCACGATCCCGCGAATCGGCGGACGTCGGGACGATCCAGGGAGCGGTTTCCGCAGAGATCCGCGGCGGTTGGTCGTCGGTCATGCCGGGCACGGAAGTCGACATATGCGTCGCGCAAGAAGTCCTCGGCGCGAGCGGGCTCGAGGAGCTTCGACAAGATGTCGATTGCGTCGAGTTCGTAGTCAATGGAGCAACCTGGTGGTAGTTCGAGCGTGTGATTGCGAAGCGCGTACAGGGCGTCACGCAGGGACTCGCGGCGGCCGTCGACCCCGCACAACGCCGCAAGGAGTTCGCGCGGCTTGTCGAGGAAGCAGCGGTGATTGCCGATCGAGTCGATCACGCGCAAGTGCGACTTGCCCTCGGCCTTGCGCAGTCCGCGACCGAGCTGCTGCAGCCAGACGATGCGCGACTCGGTCGGTCGGAGCATCAGCACGGTGTCGATCGCGGGGACGTCGACTCCCTCGTTGAACATGTCGACGCAGAAGACGACGTCGAGTCTTCCGTCCCTGAGATCCTCGAGCGCATTCGCGCGCGGCGCGCTCGAAGCGCCCGCGTGCACGGCGACGGCCCGCTTGCCGCACCCGCGGAAGTACTCCGCCAGGTGGTCCGCGTGCCGCTGCGACGCGCAGAACGCGAGCGTCCGCGCGCCGCCGAAGCGTGCGTGATGGTCGAGCGCCAGCGCGGCGCGTCGCTGCGTCGCGAGCGCGGCATCGAGGGCGTCGGGGTCGAAGCGTCCGCTGCGCCACGGGATCTGCGCGAAGTCGAGGTCGTCCGCCACGCCGTGGTACTCGATCCCGCACAGCAGGCCGCGACGGATGCCGGCGGCAAGCCCGACGCGATGGACGACCGAGTAGCCGCACAGCGCGAGCAGGTCGGCGCCGTCGCTGCGCTCGGGTGTGGCGGTGAGGCCAAGGAGGAAGCGCGGCGTGAAATGCTCGATCAGTCGCCGATAGGTCGCCGCCGCCGCGTGGTGGAACTCGTCGACGACGATGTAGTCGAAGTGATCGCGTGCGAAGCCGCGTAGATGGTTCGCCCTGCCGAGCGTCTGGATCGACGCGAACAGGACTTCCGCGTCGCCGTCCTTCTCGCTGCCGGTGAACAGGCCGAGCCTGGCGTTCGGTCGGATGCGCCGGAACGTCGCGCGCGCTTGCGCGAGGATCTCCTCGCGGTGCGCGACGAAGAGCACGCGCCCGAAGGCGCGCGAGTCGAACGCGGCGAGCCAGGTCTTGCCGAGTCCGGTCGCGAGCACGACCAGTCCCGCGCGGTTGCCTTCGGCTCGCCACGCCGCGAGCTTCGCCAACGCGTCGATCTGCACCTCGTTGGGCTTCGGCGGCTCGACGGTCTCGTCCGCGACTTCGCGCACTTCGGCGACGCGATTCGCGAAGCGCCTGCGGTAGTCATCGATCCACTCCCAGGTCAGCGGCCGCGTTCGCCGATCCACGAACAGCCGCTCGAATCCCTCGCACACCGCCGCGAAGCCGTCGGCGTCGCGGGCGTCGATCACCCGGTAGTTCCATTCGATGCCCGTCTCGAGGGCCGTCTCGGAGAGGTTCGAACTGCCGACGAAGGCCAGCCCGCTGCCGTCTTCGTTCCTCAGGATCCAGGCCTTGGGGTGGAAGCTCTGGCCGCCCTTGGTCTCGAACACCCGCAGCTCGACGTCGCCGTCGAGATCGAGAAGGCGTTGCAACGCGTCGGGCTCCGTCACGCAGCGGTAGTCGCCGGTCAGCAGTCGAAGCCGCCGTCCACGCGCGAGCAGCTCCGCGAAGTGATCCGCCATCAACTGGACGCCGCCCACCATCGCGAAGGCAACCACCACGTCGAGCTGTCGAACCGCGGGCAAGGCCGTCCGCAACTGTTCGAACAGCGGATCGTCGACACCGCCGCGGACGAGGAGCGATCCGCCGCGTGCTCGTGGCGTCACCACGATGCGCAGCGGTCCGCGTTCGACCCAGTCCACGGCGGCATCCATCCCGGCAGACCGCTCGCGAACGATCCGCGTCGCCAGTGCAACTGCGTCCATCAGCGCACGGCGTTCCTCGGCGCTCGCATTCGCAACCGAGCTCAGCTCACGCCGTGATTCCACGACGGCATGCCCCGGCGCGGCGCCGACCCAGAAGCAGCGACAGAACGCATCCTCGTGCAACACCGATCGGTCGGCCGACCCCATCGGGCGCGGAGCGTAGCGAGCTCGCCGGCGAGCCGTCCGCGAGTTCCCCACCCTTCCCCGCCGCGTTGACTCCCCCCGACCCCGAACCCAGAATGCCCCGCTCGCCGCGCGACGCCGAGCACCCTCCCGAGCCCCGCCCGCCGGGCCGAAACTCGCGGCGGGCCCCTGGATTCCCCCTCCCTCGACTTCCGCAGGATTCCCATGGGCAAGCCCGTCATCGTCGCCGCGTGCCGCACCCCGATCGGAAAGTTCCAGGGTGCACTCGCGTCGTTCTCCGCACCGCAACTCGGCGCCTTCGCGATCAAGGAGGCGCTGGCCCGTGCCCAGGTTCCCGCCGACGCGGTCGAGGAGCTGATCTTCGGCAACGTGCTGAGCGCGGGGATCGGGCAGGCGCCGGCGCGGCAGGCGCTGCGGGGGGCGGGGATCCCCGACTCGGTGGGGGCGGTGACGATCAACAAGGTCTGCGGCTCGGGCCTCAAGGCGGTGATGCTCGCCGCGCAGGCGATCAAGGCGGGCGACGCCAAGGTGATCGTCGCGGGCGGGATGGAGTCGATGAGCAACGTCCCCTACTACCTGCCGCAGGCGCGCGGCGGCCAGCGGCTCGGCCACGGCAAGCTGCTCGACGGGATGATCCACGACGGACTCTGGGATCCCTACAAGGACGTCCACATGGGGATGACCGGCGAACTGGTCGCGGAGAAGTACGAGATCTCGCGCGCGCAGCAGGACGCCTGGTCGCTGCAGAGCCATCAACGCGCGGCCGCCGCCGAGACGGCCGGCAAGTTCGCCGCCGAACGCTTCGCGATCGAACAGAAGGACCGGAAGGGAAACGTCACGCGGATCGAGAAGGACGAAGGTCCGCGCGCCGACACGACCCTCGACGGCCTCGGCAAGCTGAAGCCCGCGTTCAAGCCGGACAACGGCACCGTGACGGCCGGCAACGCGTCGACGATCAACGACGGCGCGTCGGCGCTGGTCGTGATGGACTCCGATGAAGCCAAGCGCCGCGGCATCCGCCCGCTCGCGACGATCACCGGCTACGCGACCGGCGGCATGGCGCCCGAGTGGGTGATGATGGCTCCCGAAGTCGCGGTGAAGAAGCTGTGTGCGATCACGAAGCTCTCGCCCAAGCAGTACGACCTGGTCGAGCTGAACGAGGCCTTCGCCGTGCAGACCGTCGCGCTCAACCGCGTGCTCGACCTCGATCCGGAGAAGGTCAACGTGAACGGCGGCGCCGTCGCGCTCGGCCACCCGATCGGTTGCTCGGGCGCGCGCATCCTCACGACGCTGCTCTTCGCGCTGCGCGACAAGAAGAAGTCGCGCGGCATCGCGAGCCTCTGCCTCGGCGGCGGCAACGCCGTCGCGCTGGCCGTCGAGATCGAATCCTGAACCGCACCGGCAACCTGAGGAGAACGAGTCACCCATGAGCCTCCCGAAGAAAGTCGCCGTGATCGGCGCCGGCACGATGGGCAACGGCATCGCCCAGGTGTTCGCGTCGCACGGCGTGCAGACCGTCCTCTGCGACGTCAACGACGGCGCCGTCCAACGCGGCATCGACGCGATCGGCAAGAGCCTCGACCGCTTCGTGAAGAAGGGCACGCTCAGCGACGCGCAGAAGGCCGAGACCCTCGCGCGCATCAGCAAGAACACCGACGTCGAGAGCGCGTGCTTCGGCATCGACCTGATGGTCGAGGCGGTCTTCGAGAACCTCGACGTGAAGCGCGAGATCTTCAAGAAGGCGGACCGCGGCGCGCCGCCGCACGCGATCCTGGCGACCAACACGTCGTCGATCTCGGTGACGAGGATCGGTTCGTCGACCAAGCGCGCCGACCGCGTGATCGGCATGCACTTCATGAACCCCGTCCCGCTGATGAAGCTGGTCGAGGTGATCCGCGGGCACGCGACGAGCGAGGAGACGACCGCCTGGGTGATGGGCGCGTCGGAAGCGCTCGGCAAGGTGCCGGTCGCGGCGCAGGACTACCCGGGCTTCATCAGCAACCGCGTGCTGCTGCCCATGATCAACGAGGCCGCGTTCTGCCTGATGGAGGGCGTGGCGACCCGCGAGGGCATCGACGAGATCATGAAGCTCGGCATGAACCACCCGATGGGCCCGCTCCAGCTCGCCGACTTCATCGGGCTGGACGTGTGCGTGAACATCCTCGACGTCCTCAAGGACGGTCTGGGCGACGACAAGTACCGCGCCTGCCCCCTGCTGCGCCGCATGGTCGCTGCCGGTTACCTCGGGCGGAAGAGCGGCCGCGGCTTCTACGAGTACACGACATGACCGACGCGACGACCCAACGCAGCCCCCAGGTCGCCGACTTCGAGCTCAGCAACGAGCTCGCGGCTTTCCGCAAGACGTGCCGCGACTTCGCCGAGCGCGAGCTGCGCCCGAACGCGGCGCTGTGGGACCGCGAGACGAAGTTCCCCGCCGACGCGGTGCGCAAGGCCGCGGCGCTCGGACTGCTGCGCGTCACCACGCCGCGCGCGTACGGCGGCAGCGAGCTCGGCAACGTCGCGAGCTGCGTGATGCTCGAAGAGATCAACCGCTGCTGTCCGTCGACGGGCGTGACGATCTCCGTGCACAACTCGCTGGTGTCCTCGCCGCTCGCGAAGTGGGGGAACGACGAGCAGAAGCGCCGCTACTTCCCCAAGCTGGTCGCCGGCGAGTGGATCGGC
>JACRLW010000015.1 GCA_016235155.1 Planctomycetota bacterium | reverse complement strand
CACCGTCGCCGGCCAGCTCTTCGTGCAGATCCAGGATCCGACGCTGGGCGACGCGTTGCTCGTCACCGACGGCACGACGAACGGCACGCGCCGGCTGTCGATCCCGCCGCGGCCGCAGTCGTCGTACTCCGTGCCGGTCGCACTCGGGCGCGAGCTCGTGTTGTTCCGGAGCAAGAGCGGTCGGCCGGGGATCTTTGCCACGGACGGTTTCGCCGTGCGTTTCGTGCGCGATCTGCCCGGCACGGCGGTCGGGGGCGAACCCGTGAGGCTCGGGGAGCGCATCGTCTTCTCGATCCACGGCGGCCTCGCGGACCGGGTCGAACTCTGGAGCACCGACGCGACGGCATCCGGCACGCAGCAGCTCCTCACGTTTGCGGCGATCCTTGGCCTGAAACGGTGGCGGGACCGCGTGTGGTTCCTCGCGCGCGCGAACTCGACCACCGGTCCGATCGAGCTGTGGTCCACCGACGGCACCGCGGCGAACACGGCGCCGTTCGCACGGTTGAGCACGAGCCCGTACGGCTATTCGCTCGTCGCGACGCGCGAGCGGTTGTTCGCTCTCGCCATGGACACACTGCTCGCCTTCGACGGAGTCTCGCCTTCACCAGTCATGATCCGATCCCCGATCGGCTGGATCGAACGAGCGAATGCGCGCTCGGTGGGCGAGCGGCTCGTGTTCGAAGTCAAAAGCGGCGCGATACCCGGACAATCGGTGCTGTGGTCCAGCGACGGCACGACATCCGGTACGACGCCAATCTCGTCGCCCTACCAGCGCTGGAGCAGCTCCACCGGCACGACGTTGATCCCGATTGGTGCGCGGCACGCGCTGTTCATCACCGAGAACGCGGGGACCTGGATCACCGACGGCACGGCGTCCGGTACGCGCTTCTTCTGGGATCGCTTCGTGCTCGACGGCGAGATTCCTTACTACGAGCGCAGCCTGAACGCCGCCAACGGCCTCGCCTGGGTCTCGGCGTACGACCCGGTCTTCGGTCAAGAACCCTACGTGATCGATCTCGACAGCAGCATCGAGCCGCTGTCGCGCGGCTGCGGCGGTCTCGACCGCGAGGCGGAACTCTTCGCGTCGCTCGGGCCTGCGCCGCTGGGCGGACTCACGGTCGAGGGCCGTTCGTCCGCGGGAGGCATGGCTCTCGTGTTCCTGAGCGCGCCGCCCTTGCGCCCGACTCCGCTGCCGTCGGCGGGGCGCTGCGTCCTCGACGTCGACCCGAATGCCCATGTCGTGCTCATTCAGACTCCACTCACCAGCGGCCGCTTCGCGCGGACGTGGCCCTTGCCCGCCGACGCTGCATTGCGCGGCGTGCAGGCGACACTTCAAGCCGCGATCGCTCCGACTGACGCGCCGCTCGGCTTCGACCTGAGCAACGGCCTGCTCGTCAATCTCTGGCGCTGAACATGCCCATGCACCCCGCGCTCCTTGCGACTCTCCTCCTCGCGGCGCTCGCGTCCGCGCAATCGGCGCCGCGGCTGCTCGCCGACCTCGACGCGCGGCCGGTGCCGCGGCCGATCGCTTCGTCGGATCCGACCGACTTTGCGCGGGTCGGCGCGTGGACGTACTCCGATCACGGCCGGGAGTTGTTCCGGACCAATGGCACGGCGCAGGGGACTGCGCTGTTCGCCGCTCTGTTCCCGGGACCGATCGGCTCGACGCCACGCTTGCTGACCGCGGCCGGCACCCAGCTCTTCTTCGTCGCGGAGGACGGCATTGACGGTCCGCAGCCCTTTGTCAGCGACGGCAGTGCCGGCGGCACACGGCGGATCCCGGGCTTCGGGACGCCGGGCACGAGCTACCAGTCCGTCGGCGTGCTCGGCTCGCGTTGGGTGCTCCTCGCCGGACTGCCCGGCGCGCAGACTTTGTGGGTGACCGACGGCAGCGCGGCGGGAACCAGCCCGATCGTCGAGCAGGCCGATCTCGAGGAGGGCGAGCAGCTCTCCGGGTATGGGTCATCCTCGCCGGCGCTGATCGCGTCAGGCGGCGCGACGCCACTGTGTCACTTCCGCAGCGCGATCTCTTCACTCGCGCCGGGCTACCTCTGGCGCACGGACGGAACCCGGGCCGGCACGCTGCGGGTCGCCTTGCCCGTCGGAGGGAGCGTGGTGCTCCTCGGCGTAGTGAACGACCGGGCACTCGTCCTGGCGTCGCAATGGATCCTCCCCACGACGCGCCGCGACTACCTGTACGCGTGGGACGGCGCGGGTCCGCCGCAGCTTCTGCTGGGTCCGACGGGCTGGACCGGGGGGATCAACGCGACGGTCGCAGTCTTCGACGGGCGCGCGTGGATCTGGTACGGGATCGCCAACGCGTTCGTGCTCGTCACCGATGGCAGCCAGGTTGGGACGCGAGTCCTGCCGCAGTCACAGTACGGCGTGTCCCTGCACGTCACCGCGTCGCTCGGCGTGAGCGGCAATGCGCTCTGGCTGGCGGCCGGGTCGCGGCTCTTCCGCGTCGATCCTGGCATCCTCGATCCGACGCCGGCGGGAACCTCGCCGATCGACCTGAGCTCCGCGCAGATCGGCCCGCAGTTCGGCAGCCGTCGAGTCGTCCTCCTCGGCGATCGTCGTTTGCGAGTCCTCGACCCGAGTTCGCGGACGGCGACGGATCTGGGCGTGCAGATTCCGGGAGCGGGCAACGTGGAGTTCGGCGAGGGGTTCGGCCGCGCATACTTCGCGCACGACGACGGCATCGTGGGAAGCGAGCCATGGTTCACCGACGGCACGCTGGGCGGGACCCGCCTGCTCGCCGACCTGGCGCAGAGCCCGCTGCGGACCCAGGACAGCTTTCCGTCGCGCTTCTGGGCGCTTGCCGGGGGTATGGCCTTCGTCGCGGGCGATGGGCAGAACCAGGACTTCGCGCTGTGGCTGAGCGACGGAACCGCGGTCGGCACGCGCCGGATCACCGGCGGCCTGTCGCTTTGGGGTTTCGCGGTCAGCGCCGGCGGCCAGTTCTTCGCGCAGATTCTCGACCCGAGCATCGGCTATGGGTTGCTGGTGACCGACGGCACTCCGGCCGGAACCCGACGATTGCCGGCTCCGGGCATAGAACTCGTCTCCGCGAGCCCGATCGTCCTCGGCCGCGAGATCCTCTTCGCCGGCACGAAGAGTCGCCGGTCTGCCCTCTTCGCCAGCGATGGCGTCACTGTGCGCTACGTGCGCGATTTTCCTGCCGGAGTCGTTCCGTCGAACTTCGTGCAACTCGGCGAGTCGGTCGTCTTCACGGCCGGACCCTGGCAGGGCCCGCACGAGCTCTGGAGCAGCGACGGAACAGAGAGCGGGACGCGATCGCTGCAGGGCTTCGCGAGGATCACCGGCATGGCCCGCTGGTGGAATCGCGTCTGGTTCGTAGCTCAATCCCTCTCGGCGACGGGCCCGCTCGAACTCTGGTTCACCAACGGCTCGACGGCTGGCACCGGCCCCTACGCGAGGCTGCCGATCTCGGCGGGAGACCCGCGGCTCTTCTCGACGCGCCAGCGTCTCTTCGCGCTCTGGACGTTCGCGATCTACGTGTGGGACGGCACGGCGACCAGTCCCGTTTCATTGGGGCTTCGCGGCCACACCGCGGACGCCTCCGGCGCAAGGGTGCTGGGCGAGCGCCTGGTCTTCGAGTGTCGAGGGTCCAGCACCGGCGGCACGGCGTATTCCCTGTGGTCGAGCGACGGCAGCGCGGCGGGCACGATCCCGATCACGCCTCCCATCGGCCGCGAATCGTCCCAAACACCCACGAAGTTGACGCCGATCGGCGCGCGGCACGCGCTGTTCAAGGCGCGGGATTCCAACGGGCGGACCTCGACCTGGATCACCGACGGAACGGCGTCGGGCACGCGCGTCTTCTCGGACCTCGTGCTCATCGATGGCCTGAGTCCCCAATCCGAGCCGAGCCTCAACGCCGCCAACGGCCTCGCCTACGTCGCGATGCTGGACCCCGTCGCCGGGATCGAGCCGCACGTCATCGAGCTCGACTCGAGCGTCGAGCCCCTCTCACGCGGCTGCGGCGGACTCGGTCGCGAAGCGGAACTGTTCGCGAGCCTGGGGCCGGCACCACTCGGCGGCCTCAGCGTCGAAGGTCGTTCGTCGGCGGGCAGCATGGCCCTCGTCTTCATGAGCGCGCCGCCCCTGCGCCCGACTCCGCTGCCGTCCGCGGGCCGCTGCATCCTCGACGTCGACCCGAATGCCTATGTCGTGCTGCTCCAGACGCCATTGACCAACGGCCGCTTCACCCGGAGCTGGCCCTTGCCCGCCGACGCCGCATTGCGCGGCGTGCAGGCGACGCTGCAGGCGGCCGTCGCGCCGACGAACGCGCGGCTCGGCTTCGACCTGAGCAACGGGCTGCTCGTCAACCTGTGGCGTTGAAGGGCGTCGCGCCGCGCGTCGCGGCGCCTACGCTTCGCGCCGTGTCCGAAGCGTCACCCCCTTCGCTGCCCGTTGATCCCGTCGCGCACATCGTCCCGCTGATCGGCGAGGACGCCGTGCGCACGCTCGTCGCCGCCTTCTACCGCCGCGTGCCGCGGGATCCGATCCTCGGCCCGATGTACCCGCCGCAGGATCTGAGCGGCGCGCAGGCACGACTGACCAGCTTCCTCGTGCAGCGCTTCGGCGGGAGCAAGGCGTACTCGCGCGAGCGCGGCCACCCGCGCCTGCGCATGCGCCACGCGCCGTTCCGCGTCGATCAGGCCGCTCGCGATCGCTGGATGGAACTGATGCGCGCCGCGATGGACGAGCTCGGCTTCGACGCGCGCGTGCGCGCCGAGGTCGAAGTCTTCCTCGACGGCGTCGCGACCTTCCTCGTGAACTCGTGATGGAGCAAGGGGCGTTCCGGCGGCGGCGCCGGGCGGATTGCGCGTTCCGGCGAACGAGGCGGCCCTGGTGAGTCGACGCCGGTCGATTCCCGGAGAGGGCGAGCAGGGCGATCGCCATCGCGCGGCGCATTGCGCCACCTCGCGAGGACGCTCGGTCTCCGGCGAGCGATGCGTCCCGGGAGAGTCCACGCCGGTCGATTCCTCGAGAGGACGAGCACGACGATCGCGATCGGGGGGCGCACTGCGCCACCAGGCGCGGGACTTCGAGGTGCGGCGCGCGATGTGAATCGGCGAAGGCGGGGGCTCGCGTGGTCGGCGGCCGGCGCTCGCGGGCGGGGAGCTCAGCAGCGGAAGGTCGAGCAGCTGCGCGCGGCTTCCGCGCGGAGCAGGCCGTAGACGATTTCGTCGGTGAACGCGCCGTCCTTGCACACGGCGTCGCGCAGGCGGCCTTCGCGCACGAAGCCGTTCTTCTCGAGCACGCACATCGACGGGGCGTTCCAGCCGAACACGCGCGCCTCGACGCGTGCGAGGGCCGCGTCGCGCGCGAACGCGTGACGTACGAGCGCGCCGACTGCTTCGGTCATGATCCCCAAGCCGTGCCAGCGCACGCCGAGCCAGAAGCCGATCTCGGCGCTGCGGCGGTGGACGTCGTCGAGCGCGTGCAGCGCCATGCCGCCGGCGGCTTCGCTGTCGATCTCGAGGACGAAGCTCGCCGCGGGGTCCTCGGCGAGCGATTGCGCGAGGAAGGCCTGCGCGTCGGCGAGCGTGTAGGGCTGCGGCACGCGGTCGCGGAGGTTGCGCCAGATCGCCATGTCGTCGAGATGGCGCGCGAGTGCGGGGGCGTCGTCTTGGCGCGGCAGCCGCAGGCGCGCGCGCGACAGGCGGACGTCCATCGCGATGCGCGCGTCAGTTCTCGCGCAACGCCGGGTCCTTGCGACCGTTCTTCGGCTGGCGCACGCCGGTCTCGACGTGCCCGGGCAGCGCGTCCTTGCGCGGAGCACAAGCGCAGAGGCCCGCGAGGTCGAGCACGCGCTCGACGCCGCGCACGCGCTCCTGCATCGAGAGCGACTCGAGCGGGATGTAAGGCACCGCGAACATTTCGAGCAGCAGCTTCACCATGCCGTCGATGCGCACGACTTCCTCCCAGGCGAGACCGGCGCGCACGCCGTCGTCGACGACGAGCTCCTTGTGCGGGCGGAGGAAGAACACGATCCCCGAGCGCACCGACTCCATGTAGGCGAGGAATCGCGGGTCGCGGAACACGTCGGCGAGGATCGTCGAGTGATGAGCGGCGTAGGCGAGGTTGCAGAACGCGCGGTCGCTGACGAAGGAACCGTCGACGCGCTGCTCCGCCTCGACCTGCCGCACGAAGACCTCCGCCTGGTAGCGGTTGACGAGCTCGATGTCGGTGCGAAGTCCCTCGAGCTTCGCCTCCATCTCCGCGAGCACGCCGCGCGCGACCTCCGCGATCATCGGCAGCCCGTAGCGGTCGCGGATCCAACGGGCGAGGGTCGTCTTGCCGGTGGCATGGGAGCCGACGAGGTAGACGCGAAAGACCTTGGACGCCTGGTCGTGCGCGAGCATGGCGCGGGAGGCTACGAGGGCTTGGGGGTCGGAGCCATGGCCGGGCACTGGATCTTGCGGAGGCTCGAGGCGCCGCGGGCGCGGGCGCGCGCTCGCCCGGACTGCCGGCCCGTGGTCTCCTGAGCGGCCCGCCGCCATGACCCTCGCCGCCCTCGCGCTGTCCCTCTTCGTCTGCCCCCAGGAACCGGTCGACCTGCGCGCGCCGTCCGTGCCGCTCGTGGTCCACGACCCGTACTTCTCGATCTGGTTGCCGCACGACCTGCCGACCGACGGACCGACGACGCACTGGACCGGACGCGAGCAACCGCTGGTCGCGACCGTCGCGATCGACGGCGTGCCGTTCCGCGCCCTCGGCCGCGCGGTCGAGCACGCGCCGTCCTTGCCGTGGACGCGTACCCAGGTCACGGCCACGCGCACGACGTTTTCCTACGCAACCGACGCGCTCGCGCTGGAACTCGCGTTCGTGACCCCGTCGCTGCCGCAAGACCTCGACGTCCTCTCGCGCCCGCTGACCTACGTCGTGTGGACTGCGCGGAGCCGCGACGGCGCGCCGCACCGGCTCGAGCTCGCGTTCGAAGTCTCGACGCTGGTCTGCGTCGATCGACCCGAGCAAGCTGTCGCTGCGACAACGCTCGATGTCGACGGCCTCGACATCGCCGGCGCGGGCAGCGTCGAGCAGCAAGTTCTCGGGAAGCGCGGCGACGACCTGCGCATCGACTGGGGTCACGCGTACCTCGCGCAGGCCGAGGGTCTCGGCTCGGTGACCAACGAGGGCACGACCGCGCTCGTCGCGCGCGCGCCGCTCGTCGTGCCAGCCCAAGGCGAGGCGCGGCACGTGATGCTGTTCGCGTACGACGACTTCCGCGCCATCCGCTACTTCGATGCGGATCTCCCGGCGTACTGGCGTCGCGCGCAAGACGCCTCTGCCGCCACTCTGCTGCGCGCTGCCGCCGCCGACTTCGAGAAGCTCGACGCCCGCTGCCGCGCCTTCGACCAGGATCTCCTCGGGCTGGCCGAGTCGCTCGGCGGCCCGCGCTACGCGCAGTTGATCGCCCTCGCCTACCGCCAGGCGCTGGGCGGCAACCGGCTCTGCGCCGACCGCGCCGGCCGTCCGCTGCTCTTCCCCAAGGAGAACTTCAGCAACGGCTGCATCGCGACGGTCGACGTCATCTACCCGATGGCGCCCTTGTTCCTCCTGCTCGGCGCCGACCTCGCCAAGGCGATGCTCGTGCCGGTGCTCGACTACGGCAGCTCGTCGCGTTGGCGCTTTCCGTTCGCGCCGCACGACCTCGGCACCTATCCGCATGCGACCGGGCAGGTCTACGGCGGCGGCGAGCACGACGAGCAGAACCAGATGCCGGTCGAGGAGTCCGCGAACCTGCTGCTGCTCGTCACCGCGATCGCGCAACGCGAAGGGCACGCCGGCTTCGCGAAGCGCTGGTGGCCGGCGCTCGCGAAGTGGGCGGGGTACCTGGAGCAGAAGGGCTTCGACCCGGAGAGCCAGCTCTGCACCGACGACTTCACCGGGCATCTCGCGCACAACGTCAACCTCTCGGCGAAGGCGATCCTGGCGCTCGCGGCGTTCGGGCGACTCTGCGCGCTCGACGGGCGCGACGAGGAGAGCGCGCGATGGCGCGGCGTCGCCGAGGGCTTCGCGGCGCGATGGATCGAGGCCGCGCGCGACGGCGAGCGCACGAAGCTCGCCTTCGACAAGCCGGGCACCTGGAGCCAGAAGTACAACCTCGTCTGGGACCGCATCCTCGGGCTCGGCGTGTTCCCCGCCGAAGTCTTCACGCGCGAACTCGCCGCCTACCGCGGCGTGCAGAACCGCTTCGGCCTGCCGCTCGACTCGCGCGCGACGTTCACGAAGAACGACTGGACGCTCTGGTCGGCGTGTCTGAGCGGGAAGCGCGAGGACTTCGACGCGCTCGTCGAACCGGTCTGGCGCTTTGCGCACGAGACGCCGGACCGCGTCCCGCTCAGTGATTGGTACGACACGGTGTCCTCGCGCAAGGTCGGCTTCGTCGCGCGGCCGGTCGTCGGTGGTTTCTTCCTGCGCTTTCTCTGCGACGAGCTCGTCTGGCGCGCCTGGTTCGACAGGGGGGTGCGCGGCGCGGACGACTGGGCGCCGCTGCCGCTCGCCGAAGTCACTGCGATCGTGCCCGCGTCGATCGAGGACGGGATCGAGTGGCGCTACACGACGAACGCGCCGCCGGGCGGTTGGGAGCGGGCGGACTTCGACGACGCAGCGTGGTCGCGCGGCGAAGCGGGCTTCGGCACGACGGGCACGCCGGGTGCTCACGTGCGCACCGAGTGGAACAGCGGCGCGATCCGGCTGCGCCGCAGCTTCTCGCTCGACGACGACAAGAGCGCCGACGAGAGCCTGCGCCTGCTCCTGCACCACGACGAGGACGCCGAGGTCTGGATCGACGGCGTCCTCGCCGTGCGCGTCGCCGGCTATACGCGCGACTACGAGCGCTTCCCGATCAGCGCCGCCGCGCGGGCGAAGCTCACGCGCGGCGAGCACGTGCTCGCGGTGCACTGCAAGCAGACCGGCGGGGGGCAGTACGTCGACGCGGGGATCGTTCTGGTGCGGATGCCGCGGTAGTCGCTCAGCGCAGCGCGATGCGCAGCGCCTGCGACGCGCCGAGTCCGTTCGGTCCGCAGGCGGCGATGAACACGGACTGGCAATGCAGCGTCGTCCCGGCGAGCACGGGATCGGCGGGGATCGGAACGAGGACGAGCGCGATGCCGCGGCCGTCGGCGGCGACTTCGACGATCGACGAGGCCAGGGGGTCGACGAGCAGGTCGAGACCGAAGCCGCGCCAGACCGTGCTCGCGCTCGCGAGCAGCACGACGCCACGCGCGGCGGCCGGAGCTCCCGACGCGACGAGCGCGAAGTCGGGATCGCCGAGGCGCGCCTCGCGGTTGGTCCGCAGCGCCAACGAACAGCCCGCGGTGCCCGCACCAAGAGTCGTCGCCCGTGCGTCGCCGTCGAGGACGCCGTCGAGGTCTTCGTCGAGAGCGACGCGGAGGCCATCGCCGGGAAGGGCTCCGAACAGGGTGATGCGGAGTCGTCCGGCGGCGAGCAGTGTTTCGAGTTGCGCGCGGGTCGACGTGGGCGCGTTCGCGACGTCACGGCGCCAGGTGCCGGTCGCGGGCGCGAAGAGCAGGCCGATCGGTTCGCCGTCGAGCACGCCGCGCGCGACGAGATCGCATTCGCCGAGCGCCGCGCGCGTCTCGAGCAGGTTCCACGCGGCGGCGAGCGCGGGGTCGGCGTGGTTCGACCGGTCGACGCCGTGCGTCCAGCCGACGACCGGCGCCGTCCCGGTGTCGAGATGCAGCAGGTAGTTCTGGAGCTTGAGCGAGCCGTCGTAGAGGTGGAACGGCGTGCGTTCGTGCAGGTCGACGACGTCCTTGCGAGAACCGTCGTGGCTCACGCCGAAGCCCGACGTGCGCGCGCCGTTCGGTCCGCTCGCGGGGAGTCGCCCGTAGATGCCGCGGAGTCCCGGCACCTCGAAGGACTGCGCTTCGAGAAGGGTCGACGCGGGCACGATCGCGCGATTCGTCCCCGTCGGCAGGCGATGGCAGGACGAGCAGGTGTCGGTTCCGAAGAACGGCTCGGTGGTGAAGAACACCAGACCGTCGAGCGCGCTGTCGGGAGCAGGCACGGCCGGCAGCGAGCGATCGCGATGCAGGTTCGGGTTCGGCGGGAAACGGATCGTGTTGGCGAAG
Organism: Planctomycetota bacterium; assembly: GCA_016235155.1. Taxonomy (GTDB): domain Bacteria; phylum Planctomycetota; class UBA1135; order UBA1135; family UBA2386; genus JACRLW01. Next base: position 19,394 of record JACRLW010000015.1, on the reverse strand, counting down.
CGGGCGAAGTCGGCCATGTCCGGAAGAGCGGGCACCGCGCCGCCGAGGAGGTCCGCGAAGGTCACGTCGAAGGCCGCGAAGTCCGCGCGATCGCCGCGCCAGTGCAGGCGGCCCGACTCGGCGATGCCCTGCAAGGTCTGCGTGAGCATCGGGCCCTTCATCGGGTGGAAGCTCGTCGTCACGCCGCCGTCCGTCACCGTGCGCATCGTTCCGCCCGGATCCCCGAGGTCCCAGGCGATGCCGTCGTGGACCGCGTCGACGTGGCACGAGGCGCACGACGCGGTGCCGTTGCCCGACAGCTTGGCGTCGTAGAGGAAGCCGCGCGCTTCGCGGAGATCGCGCGGCAGCGGATCGTGACCGATCGCGAACTCGGCAAGCGCGGTGTGCGATCTGAGGCCGCGCGGTCCTCGCTTCTCGCGCCGTGCGACGCGCGTGCCCGGCGTCGTGCCGATCTCGATGCGGGCGATCACGGCGCCGCCCGCGTCGAGCACGCCGACGCGGTCGCTGCCGAACGCGGCAACGTAGAGTTCGTCGCCCGACGGTGACCAGCATGCGCCCATCGGCTGCGCCAGCGCGGTCGCCAGTGCGCCGGGGTTGGGCAGCATCGCGTAGTCGAGGCCGGGGTTGAGGTCGATCGGGACGACCGACGGCGCCGCGCCCAGCGCGATGCGCGTGACGCGGTTGTCGACGACGTGACCGCGTAGCGCGGGCTCGAAGCGCACGCGGTTGCGCGCGTCGGTGTTCGTCACCCAGAGCTCGCCGGCGCCCGGTCGGAGCGCGAGCCCGAAGTTCATCGTTCCCGCACCGACGAAGCTGCGCACCACCGCGAGCGTGCGCGCGTCGATCTCGAACACGTCCTCGTCGGTGAGCGTCACGCCGTGCGCGGCCCGCCACGTCGGATCGGTCGCGTCGACGATCAGGCCGGCGGCCGGAGCCGGCGGCAGACCCGGACGGGAGGGCGGCGGCTGCGGCGGAGCGAGATCGGCCGGCACCACGGTCGTGCGGTTGCCCGAGCGCCACGAGGCGACCCAGACCCGGTCGGCGGAGGCCGCGAGCGCGCGCGGTTCGTCGCCGAACACGGGGATCGAAGCGACGCGCGCACGCGTGACCGGGTCGAACACGAGCACCTCGCGCGCGGTGGCACACGCGACGAAGGCGCGGCCGGCGGCGAACACGACGTCGGCGGGCTCGTCGCTGCACTCGATCGTCGCGACGCACTCGAGCCGATCGACGTCGACGACCTGGATCGAGTCGGCGAGCTGCGCGACGACCCAGACCTCGCCGTCGTCGCGCGCACGCACCGACACCGGCTCCAACCCGACCTCGACCTCGCCGAGCAGCAGCGGCCGCGTCGGATCACGGAGATCGAAGACCGCGAGCCGCGCATCGGGCGTGTTCACGACGAACAACCGCGTGCCGTCGGGCGAGACCTCGACCGGATGGACCTGCGAACTCGGCAAGCTCGCCGGCGACTGGGCGGTCGACATCGCCGCGAAGGCGACGAGGAAGGCGAGGGCGCGGTGGAGCATCGGCACGAGCGGAGACACGAGCGCGGGAATGGTAGCTCACGCCGCGGAGCCAGCCGCCCGACCCCGGCGGGCACTTCGGCCCGCCATCGCACGGGCGGATCCGCGAGCTTGTCCGGGTGCGGTGTCCGTCGCTAGCCTTCCGACTCGCGGTGTGGACGAGGAACCGATCGGAACCACGAACGAGGCGAACCGGATGACCGAGCAGAGTCCCGCGGACGGCGAACGAACGACTGCCGCTCCGACCCGTGTGCGACGCAGGAAGCGCGGGCCGGGGCTCGCGGTCGGCAAGGTCTTCGGCACCTCGTTCCGGATCTGGGGCCGGAACCTCCTCCCCTTCGTGCTGCTCGGCGTGATCGTGTACGTGCCCTACGCCTGGTTCCTGGCCTGGTCCGAGTGGCAATCGGGACTCGTGTACCAGGACGACGCCCCGGCCTGGCTCCCCCTCGCGAACCAGCTCCTGGCTCGACTCTCGAGCCTGCTCGTCGCCGCCCCGGTGATCGGTGCGGTCTTCGCCGAGCTGCGCGGCAAGCGCGCATCGCTCGGGACGACGCTCGGCACGGGGCTCCTGCGGCTGCCGCGCGCGATCGGCGTCGCGATCGCCCAGGGCGCCGCGTTCGTCGCCTGGTTGATCCCGCTCTTCCTCCTGGGAGCGGTCGGCGTTCCGGTGCCGGCGCTGTTCGTCCTGGGGCTCGGATCGCTCGCCGGGATCGTGGTGATGATGCTCGGCTTCTACGTCGCCGTGCCCGTGGCGATCGTGGAGCGCTGCGGAGTCATCGCCTCGCTGGTGCGCAGCTGGCGGCTCACGCGCGGCAGTCGCGCGCAGCTCTTCGCCGTGACGTTCTTCTTCGCGCTGCTCGGCGCGCTGGTCGGAATGGCGGTCGGAGGGGTGATCGGCGTCGCCTTCCCCGACCTGCCCGAGTGGCAGTGGTCCAGCGGCCTCGTGGCGATCATCGCGTGGATGGAAGCCGACCTGCGCCTCGCGGTCGACGGCGTCGATCCCGACGAGATCGCCCGCGTGTTCGAGTGAGTCCGCGGCGGCACCGACCGCGCGCGCGCACGTTCCGACCGGCGCACGTGCTCGGGCTCGCGTTCGCCGCGTGGGGGCGCCGTTGGCCGAGCCTGTTCCTGGTCACGCTCGTGGTGCTCTTGCCTTGGGCATGCATGGAGTCCAAGCCGATCGGCCCGGGCGACGGACCAGGCGGCCCCGACTGGTGGGTGCTGTTCGCGATCCGCCTGGGCGTGCAATGGGTCGCGATCGCGTTGCTCGCGCCGCTCGCGTACGACGCGATCGCGGGCATTGCGCGGTCGAGACCGTCGCACTCGAACCGATCGGCCCGAGCGGGGCGCCGGCGCGCAGCCTGCGACTCGCCGTCGTCACGTCCTTCGAAGCCGTGCTACGCACCGCGGCCTATTGCGAGTTGCGGTGCATGGTCGAAGGCCGCGACCCGCGCTCGGTCGCTGCGGTCTTCGACTGACGCGCGCGGCCGAGCGCGAGGTCGTGTTCGAGGCGCGCGCGTTGCGCGCGATAGAACGCGGCGAGGAACGGGCGGGCGCCGCCGAACTCGCGCGGGTCGCCGGTCCAGCCGATGCGCCGCATGACCTTCTCGGCAACGGCGTCGAGGACCAAGGAGCGCGTCGGCTCCTCGCGGAGCACCTTCTCCAACACTTGCAGCTCGTAGACGCCGTAGTGAGCGAGCTGGGCGGGCTCGAACGCCGGCTCGCCGCGAGAGTCTTCGCCGTCGGCCGCGCCCGCGACGAGGTCCGCCTGCAGCGCGTGACGCGGTTCGCGGACGACCAGCGTCCCCGCGAGCAGATCGCCGATGCGGCGGCGCTTCTTGTCGAAGAACGGCACGAGCGCGAAGCCCGCGACCCAGACCACGCCGACCGCGCGCACCAGGCCCGGTCCCTGGTCCAGCACGAAGTCCGGGTTGGCGAGCAGCACGAGGGGCACGAAGACCTCGACCTCGCGCGTGAGGTTGCGGACGACGACCGCGAGCGGTTCGAGCGGTCCGCCGCGCGCGTCGACGACCCGCAACGCGGCGCGGCGCTTGCCCGGCGTCCGCCCCGATCGCAGCTCGTGGGCGAGGAACCAGCCGTTGCGGAGCAGGAAGAACGCCAGGACGAAGACGGCCCCGAAGAGCGAGGAACCGGCGAACTGCGTCAGCAGCGAGAGGAACAGGAGGGCGAGGAGCCCGATGGCGGCGAACAGGCAGTCGATCGTGAACGCGTAGGCGCGCTCACCGACGCTCGCGAGCGTCATCACCAGCGGGACGCCCTCGGGCGTCTGCAGCACGACCCGTGGCCCGGCGCGGAGCGCGTCGTCGAAGCGGTCGGCGGTGACGGTCATCGTTCGCGTCGCCCCGCGAACGCGAAGTACGCGGTGACCAAGATGAACATGCCGGCCGCGACCGAAGTCCGGATCGCGACCGAGTGCACGAGCTGGCGGAAGAAGCCCTCGATCAGCGCGGCGATCGCGAGCAGTGCGACGGCGCCGAGGACGATCGTCGCTGCGGGCACGCCGATCCGGCGCAGCGACTCGGCGCGCGCGAGCCGTTCCGGGAGGAGCAAGGCGTGGCCCTGCATCAGCCCGGCGGCGCCGCACAGCGCGATCGCGAGCAGCTCGGGCACGCCGTGGGGGAGGACCCAGGCCCACCACTCGAGCGCGAGGCCGTGACCGTGGTGGAGTGCGCTCATCGCGCCCAGCGTGAGGCCGTTGGTGAACAGGAGCCAGAGCACCGGGATGCCGGCGGCGAAGCCCAGCGCGAAGCAGAGGATCCCGATCTGCGCGTTGTGCTGGAACAGGAACGACGCGAACAACGCGAGCGCGTCGACGAGATCGCCGTCGGAGTAGAGCCCCTCGCGAAGGTCCTCGGTCGAGGCGCTCGGGTCGCGGCCCTGCGCGAGACCGGGCGGGACGATCGAGTCGTAGTACTCCGGATGCGTCGCGGTCACGGCGAAGCCGGTCACGACGCCCAGCGCGAGGATCGCCGTCGCGAACGCGACCGCAGCCCCGTGCGCCCGCACCGCACGGGGGAAGGACTCCCGCAGGAAACGCAGCAACGCCGTGAGCGGACGGCCGCGGACGCCGTGGACGCAGGCGTGACTGCGCGCGGCGAGGGACTCGAGGTAGGCGAGCAAGGCCTGGTCGAGGGAGATCGCGCGGGCGGCGCTCAACGCGGACAAGGCCGCGCGGTGCAGCGTCGGCAGTTCGAGGAGGTCCTTCTCCGTCAGCGAGCCGAGTCCGTGCGACTCCGCGGCCGTCAGAGTTCGTTCGAGCCGGCGCCAGGACGCCTGCCGGTCGCGGCGGAACGCGAAGCTCCGCGTCACCTTGTCGGGCGCGTTCACGACACGAGTTCCCGGCGCTTGATGTCGAGGTAGCGGTTGAGGAGCTGCACGGTCGCCGAGTCCGGTTCGGCATCGACGACGTGGACCCGCGCACGGCGTAGGCGCTGCAGCACGGCTTCGCGTTCCGCGCGCAGTCCGCCGGCCACCACCGCGCGGTGCACGTCGAGCAGGCGCGTCGGCGCGTCCTCGACGAGCGTCTCGACGGCGGGATCGCGCAGCGCGACGAAGATCACGACGTGCCGCCGCGCCAGTCGCGCGACGTGGTCGAGCATGAGCTCGCTGGTGATCGAATCGGCGAACTCGGTGAACACGACGACCAGCGAGCGGCGGCGCAGGCGTTCGGTCAACGAGAGCAGGCCGAGCGCGAAGTTGGTCTCGGCGTCGCCGTACTCCAGGGCGGCGGCGGCGCGGCGCAGCACCGTGAATGCGCGCACTCCGGCCTGCGGCTCGACGAAGGCGCGGGGCTCGGCGTCGAATCCGAACAACCCGACGCGGTCGCCGGTCCGCAGCGCGAGCCACGCGAGCGCGAGCGCGCGCTGCACCGCGTGGTCGACCCGCGGGATGCCGGCGAGCGGCTCGCTCATCAGGTGCCCGCAGTCGATGGCGGCGATCAACTGATGGTTGCGCTCGGCGCGGAAGCGGCGGCAGACCAGGCGCCGGTGCCGCGCGCTCGCCTTCCAGTCGACGCCGCGCGGATCGAGGCCCGGGGTCCAGGTGCGCAGCGACTCGAACTCGCTGCCCTCGCCGGCGAAGCGCTCGACCTTGAGCCCGATGGTGAGCGCACGCGAGCCGAAGAAGCGCAGCGCGACCGCGCGTGCCGCCCCGACGTCCTGCACGGCCGGCACGTGCGCATCGAGCTTCCGCTCCCAGGTGCGTGCGACGAGCCCGAACGGTCCGGTCCAGCGCAACCAGATGCGGCTCACCACGCAGGGGCCGCGGCGCGTCGCGACCAGCGGCAACTCCGCCGTCGCCTCGCCGCGGTACGGGACGTCGATCGTGATCGCCGGCTGCGGCGCGAGGCGCTCTTCCAGATCGGCGACCAGCGTGAAGCGGGTCGCGCGCCCGCGCGAACAGATGGTCAACGCCGCGGCGGCGGGTCGACCGAGCACGATCTCGGCCGGAAGGTCGAGCCCGCACTCGACGCGCGCCCGCGGGAGCGCGAGCGCGGCGTCGCAGAGGACCAGGGCGCACGAGATCGCGGCGACCAGCGCCCAGACGACGTCCAGCCGCTCGTCGACGACGGCGGGCGCGAGCGCGAGCGGGACCCCTGCGGCGAACAGCCAGGCGCAGCGCGGCGTCGGGTGCATCAGCGCGGCACGGCGACGGCGCGGAGGACTTCGGCGAGGACGCCGTCGGCGGTCGTGCCCTCGATCTCGGCGCCCGGCGAGAGCACGACGCGGTGCGCGAGGACCGGCGGGGCGAGCTCCTGCACGTCGTCGGGGAGCACGTAGTCGCGGCCCCGCAGCGCGGCGAGCGCGCGCGAAGCGACACACAGCATGACGATCGCGCGCGGCGACGCGCCGGCGGCCAGGGCCTCGTGTTCGCGCGTCGCGCGCACGACGTCGACCACGTAGGCGACGATCTCGTCGGCGAGCCGCAAGCCGGCGACCGCGGCGCGCGCAGCGCGCAGCCAGTCGAGGTCGACGAGCGGTCGGATCCCGAGGGCCTGGATGTCGGGCAGCCCCGCGCGGTGGCCGTGTCGCCGCGCCAGCTCGAGCTCCTGCTCGCGCGTCGGGTAGCCGATGCGGATCTTCACGAGGAAGCGGTCGAGCTGCGCTTCCGGCAGCGGATAGGTGCCCTCCTGTTCGATCGGGTTCTGCGTCGCGACGACGAAGAAGCCGTCGCCGAGCGGGTGCGTCGTGCCGTCGATCGTCACGCAGCGCTCCTGCATCGCCTGGAGCAGGGCGGCCTGGGTCTTCGGCGGCGTGCGGTTGATCTCGTCGGCCAACAGGACGTCGGTGAACACCGGTCCGCGCGTCAGACGGAAGGTGTTCGACTGGAAGTCGAAGAGGTTGGTGCCGATCACGTCGCCGGGCATGAGGTCGGGCGTGAACTGCACGCGCTGGAAGCCCAGGCCGAGCGAACCGGCGAAGGTGCGCGCGAGCAGCGTCTTCGCCGTGCCCGGCATGCCCTCGAGCAGCGCGTGACCGTCGGCGAGCAGCGTGACGAGGAGCAGCTCGACGGCTTGCTCCTGTCCGACGACGGCGCGCGCGATCGATGCGCGCAGGGCGGTGACGTTCTCGGCGATCTCAGCGAGCTCCATGCAGCATCTCCGTGCGCCAACGGTGGACGGCTCGCGCGGCGGCGACGAGGCGCAGCGGTTGCCGGCGGGGTTCGTGCAGTGCGGCCTCGACCGCCTGTGCGACGTCATCGAAAGGTGTCGAAGGCCGTCGCCGCACCTCGATGCGGGCGAGCGCCGCGCGGCGCTCGTCGTCGTCGTCGCCGGGAAGCGCGTGCGCCTTCGCGACGTCGCGCTCGGCGTTGCGCAGGTAGCGCAGGAGCACCGGGCCCGAGCGATTCGTCGTGAGCAGCAGGTCGGCGGTCGTCGCCACGAGCGTGAGGCGGCCGGGCGCGAGCGCCGGCGCGACGGGCTGCGGGGCGCCGAGGCGTCGCGAGGCCGTCCACAGCAGGACGGCGAGCGCGGCCAGCGTCTGGACGAGGGCGAGCACGAGCGGGTAGCGGCCGAGCGCGGACCAGATGCGCGGTTCGACGGCGTGGCCGTGACAGGTCTCGTCGACGACGAGTTTCCTGCCGCTCCGCTCGAGGCTCGCCACCACGCCGAGCGCGAGCGCGGCGTTTCCACCGGTGACGAGTCCGTGGGTCGCGAGCAGGTCGGGATCCGCGAGCACGACGAGTTCGCGGTCGTCGTCCCGCCACAAGCGGCCGCACAGCGTGGCGCCGGCCGCGGCGAGGATGGGTTCCAGCGCGGGGGACGTGATGGTCTGCAGGTCGGCGACGTCCTTCGTGATCGTCGCCGTCCCGCGCGAGAGCACCGCGTCGGGGAGCACGGCCTCGAGGATGCGCTGCGGACGGTCGAGGGGCAGCAACTCGCTCGAGGCGAGCACGCCGCGTCGCCCGCGCGCGGTGTCGCCCGTCCGCTTCGGGAGCACCAGCAGCGCGACGTCCGCCGCGTCGAGCAGGGCTTTCACGCGATCCGGGTCGAGATCCGGCTCGAGGACGAGGAGCGGTGCTCCCGATCGGTTGGCGAGGGCCGCGCTGTCCCAGCGACCGGCGACGACGTGGAAGCCGCGCTCGCGCAGCAGTTCCACGAAGAGTCGATGGCCGAGCGCGGAACGGCTGAAGGAGTCGGCGCCGGACGAACTCGACGGTTCGATCCGTTCGCCGAAGACCGCGAGGAGGAAACCGAGGACGAGCGACGCGCCGCCGGCGATCGCGAACGCGAGCGTCACGACGCGCGTGGTCCGCTCGCCGTTCACGTCGCGTCCTCGCGGTGGACGGAGCGGATCAGGCGGAACGCCTCCGCGCAGCGCGCGAAGTCCGCCGCGCCGGCGTCGCGGCCCGCGAACAGCGTGCGCTCCACTTCGTCGACGAGCGTGAGCAGTGCCTGGCGGGCGACGTCGCGCAGCGGAGCGCTGCGCACCAGGACGCGCCCGGTCATCGAGCGCGGCACGCCGGCGGTCCCGTGACTTCGCAAGGCGTCGATCGTCCCTGCGAGCAATGCGCGCACCGCTCGAGCGAAGTGGCCGTCGCGCGCGAGGCGCTCTGCCGCCGTGAGCGGCGTGTCGCCGGGATCGAAGTCCGCGGGCGCCGTCGCCGCGGATCCGGCGGGGTCGGCGCGGAACACGACGTCACGCGTGATGCGGCCACGGGCGAGTCGAACGGCGCGGGCGACGATCAGCACTGCGGCGACGCCGAGCAGGATCCACAACGCGTTCAGCCCCGGCTTCGCGCTCTCGCGCTGCTGCGGACCGGGGGACCATGCCGGTTCCCGACGCTCGGCGCCGTCGCTCTGCAGCGTGGAGCCGCCGCCGTCGCCTCGCGACTCGCGGAACTCCCGGCTCGCGGCTCCCGGCAGCTCGATCTGGTAACCGCCGCGCGTCGCGATCGCGCGCGCCTGGTCGCCCACGCTCTGCGCGCGGAGTGGGGCGGCGCACGCGACGACGATCGCCAGCGCGAGCGAAGCGGCGTGCAGTGATCCGTGCTCCCGTCGCGACATCGAGGCGCGCATCATGCCCCGACCGGCTCGCCGCCGCACGCCGTCGCGGCGCTCACCGATAGGTCTCGTTGAACTTCAGCCACTTCGCGTTGGCCGCGTTCCACTGCTCGACGGTCAACGGCAGGTAGTTGTCGTTCACCGCCTTGAGCAATGCGTCGCGCCAGACGTAGTGCCGCTGGTTCAGTGTCTTGCGCAGCACGTCGTCGAGGCGCGTCGTGTCGACGTCGGCGGTGGGATCGGCGCCGAGACGCGCGTGGTGCTCGCCGAGCGACCGGCAGAAGCCGGCGAGGAGGCCGGGCTTTTCGAAGCCCTTCTCGCCGTCGTGTTCGCAGAGCCAGCGCACGAGGCGCGCGCACTCCGGCGTGTAGCTCCAGACCTCCTCGTCGGCGCCGTCGGCCGGGCTCGGCTGCTCCGATTCCTGGATCAGGCGCCACAGCGCGGGCATCGTGTCGGCGCGGAGCTGGTAGCCGATGCGGCCGGTCTCGACTTCGCTCGGGGTGAACTCGATCGTCTTGCCCTTCAGCTTCGTGCTGCGCAGGTATTCCCAGAGCCCGTTGTCGAGCCAGCGCGGCAGCGCGGGCAGGATGTTCTTGTCGACGTCGTCGAGCGCGTGCCAGAGCACGGCGCGGAACAGCATGCCGAAGCCGTCGCCGCTGCCGGCGTCCTTGTCCTCGAAGAACCACAGCTCGCGGCGAGGCGAGGAGTACTCGCGGGGCGCGTCGGTGGTGGAGATGAACGCGTTGTAGTGGTCGGCCGACGCGAAGATCCGCAACAGCGCCGGCTGCGCGGTCTTCGCCACGAGCGTGCCGAACTCCTGCACGACCCAGTCGCGCCCGATCTCCGCCGCGGCGATCGCCTTCTTCGTGAAGGCGGGGTCCGCGGCGCTCAGCACCGTCCAGTGCTTGCTCTTGCTCGCCTTCCAGCCGAGCTCGGGGGACTTCTGCGGATCGGGGGCGGGAGCGCTCGCGTCGCGCGGCATGCTCGCAAGGGCGTCGAGCGTCGCGTCGAAGTCCTTCTTCAGCTTGTCGAGTTGATCGGTGTAGACCTCGAAGGCGACGACCAGCTCGCCGCCGTCGATCGGCTGCACGAAGCCGTAGAGCGTGCGATCGCCGCCGGCCAGCGCGAGCGCCGCGCTGAACAGGTGACCCTCGAGCGCACCGGCCTTGCCCGCGGTGCGCGATGCCATCCGCGCCGCCTTGCCGAAGCCGCGTGCGACGAAGTCCTCGAGGCTGCGGTACGGCGTGCGGCGGGGCAGGCCGTCCTTGTCGTCGGCGCTCACGTCGCCGTTCTTGTCGAGCACCATCACGCGCAACAGCGGCGTGTGCGAGGCGCCCTCGGCGCGCCCGGTGATCGCGCGCGGGGCGGCGAAGAGGCGCAGGGTCGCGCCGCGGTCGACGCCGCCGGGCAGTTCGATCCAACCCTTCGGCGGCTTGATCTCCACCCCGGCGCGGGGCTCGGCGATGCCCTTCTGGGCGTGGACGGCGACGGCGAGGAGGACGGCGGCGAACACGCCGCGGGCGAGCGGGGTCATGCGCGCGCATCATCGCGCGACGATCCCAGGGAGCGAAGAGCGCGGCCGCCGCGGTAGCCTGTGCCGCTTCGCGTCATGTCGCTCCGCGCTTGCCTCGTTCCGCTCGCTGCGCTCGTCGCCGGATGCTCGGCGACGGGGTCCGGTCTGCGCTGGGACCTCGAGCCCGACCGCTCGCTCGCGTTGTTCCGCGGCGGCGAAGAGGTCTGGCGCTTGTGCGTGCACGACGCGCGACCCAAGCCGTGCTTCCATCCGCTGGCGCTGCCCGGCGGAAAGGTGCTGACGATCGACGCGCCGAAGGACCACGTCTGGCACCACGGTCTGTGGTTCTGCTGGAAGCTGATCGACGGCGTCAACTACTGGGAGCCGGAAGCGGACGGACGGCCCGCCGGACGGACGTCGTGGCGCGCGACGGCGCTCGAACCGCGCGACGACGGCAGCGCGCACATCGTGCTCGCTCTCGAGTACGGCCCTCGCGACGCCGCGCCGGTGCTGCGTGAGACGCGCGTGCTCGAAGTGACGGCGCCGGCCGCCGACGGCAGCTTCGCGATCGATCACGACGGCTCGTTCCGAGCGCCCGCGGCCTGCGAACTCGGCCGTACCCCGCCGCCGGGCGAAGCGGGCGGCCAGGTCAACGGCGGCTACGCGGGACTCGCGGTGCGGCTCGTGAACCTGAACGCCCGCGAGGTCGTGAGCACGGACGGTCCCGTCGCGTGGAACGCGAGCGACCGTGCGCGCTGTGTCGCCGCGGGCTTCGACTACGGCGGCGTGCTCGACGGCTTCGCGTGCGGGATCGCGGTGCTCGACCATCCGGCGAACCCGCGGGCGCCGAGCGCGTGGTACGCCGTGCGCACCGGCGCGATGAGCTTCTTCAATGCCGCGCTGCTCGTGCCGGGGGTGATCCTGCTGGGCGAGGGCGATGAGCTTCGCCTGCGCTACCGCGTGATCGTCCATCCCGGCCGCTGGGATGCTGCGCGTCTGCAGCAGGCGGTCGCGGAGTACGCGGCGGAGATCCGACCATGACGCCAACGAGTCGACGTGATGTTTCCCGACGCGACGTGCTGCGCGCGAGCGCCGGATTCGCTGCGGCCCCGTGGATCGCCCCGGCCCGGCTCTTCGGACGCGCGTCGAAGAACGACGCGCTGCGCATCGGCGCGATCGGCGTCGGGCGCATGGGCACGGGCGACATGAACGCCGTGCTGAAGCTCGGACTCGATCCGGAGCTGAACGCGCGCATCGTCGCGGTCTGCGATCTCGACGAATCGCGCGCGCGCGCCGCGAAGCGAACGGTCGACGCGGCCTACCGCGCGCCGGACGTCGCCGTCTACCGCGACTTCCGCGAGCTGCTCGCGCGCGACGACGTCGACGCGGTGACGATCGCCACGCCCGACCACTGGCACGCGCTCTGCGCGATCGCCGCGGCACGGGCGAAGAAGGCGATCTACCTGCAGAAGCCGCTGACCTGGTCGATCGCCGAGGGGAAGGCCCTCGTGCGCGCGGTGCGCGAGCACGGCGTCGTCCTGCAGGTCGGTTCGCAGCAGCGCTCGGACGCGCGGTTCCGTCAGGCTTGCGAACTCGTGCGCAACGGCCGGCTCGGGACCTTGCAGCGGATCCTGGTCACGCTGCCGCCCGATCACGGCACCGGCGACCCGAAGGAGGCGCCGCCGCCCGACGGCTTCGACCACGACACCTGGCTCGGGCCGACGGCCGTCGTGCCGTATGCGGAGGCCGGCGTGCACCCGCGTTCGAAGGCCGACGGCAAGCCCGACTTCTCGCGGCCGGGCTGGCTCCAGATCCGCCGCTATTGCCTGGGGATGATCACCGGCTGGGGCTCGCACATGAACGACATCGCGCAGTGGGGGCACGGCGGCGATGCGGACGGCGGACCGGTCGAGATGACGGCGAGTGCGGAGTTCCCGCAGCGCGGACTCTTCGACGTGCACACGAAGTTCCAGGCGACGTGGCGTTACGCGGACGGGGTCGAGCTCGTGCAGCAGACCGGCGAACCGGCCGGCGTGCGTTTCGAAGGAAGCGAGGGCTGGATCTTCGTGCAGCGCGGCAAGCTCGAGGCATCGGCGAAGGAACTGCTCGAGGAACCGCTCGGCGCGGACGCCCTGCGCCTGCCCGTGAGCACCGACCACTACCGCAACTGGCTGCAGTGCGCCCGCAGCGGCGAGGACCCGATCTGTCCCGTCGAAGTCGGGCACCGCTCCAACACGGTGTGCATCGTCACGCACATCGCGATGCAGCTCGGACGCACGCTGCGCTGGGATCCGCGGGCGGAGCGCTTCGTCGGCGACGACGCGGCGAACGCGCTGCTCGACTACGAACACCGGGCGCCATGGACGCTGTGAGGTACGCCGGCGCTCTCGCACTCGCGTTCGCCGCGGGTTGTGCGGCACCGGCGCCGTCCGCGCTGCCCGGCTGGCGCGCGGGCGACGGCATCCCGATCCCGCACTGGTTCTCGCTGAAGAGCCCGTCCGGCAAGGACCTGCTCGACGAATCGCCGTCGCGCTATCCGCATCACTGTGCGTTGTGGATCGCGGACAAGGTGCAGCTCGGGGACGGACCGATCGTCGACTACTACCACCGCACGAGCGAACGCAGCGCGATCACTCCGGCAAGCGAGGCGCGCTGGGCGACGCAGGACGACCGGAGCATGTTCACGGCGACGCTGCGATGGGTCACGGACGGCACGCCCGTGCTCGACGACGAGCGGAAGCTCGTGTTCACGATGCTGGAGGCCGGTGAGTACCTCTTCGATCTCGAGTGGACGCTGCGCGCGGCGTACGGCGACGTCTCGTTCCACAGCGACGCCGTGCACTACGCCTGGCCCTACCTGCGCCTGCATCCGCAGTTCAGCGTCGAGCACGGCGGCGCCCTCGTCGACGACCAGGGGCGCTCGGGTCAGGCGGCGACGAATCTCCGTCATGCGAACTGGGTCGACGCGAGCGCTTCGATCGACGGCGTCACCGAGGGCGTCGCGGTGTTCCTCCCGCAGGACGGGGAGTGGCGGAAGTTCGTCACGCGCGACTACGGGATCATCGGCCCGCGCCGCGCCGACGCGCGGAGCGGCAAGCCCTTCGTGCTCGCGCGCGGCGAGTCGCTCGGCGGTCGCGTGCGAATCTTCGTGCACCGCGGCGATGCGACCAGCGGCAAGGTCGCCGCGCGTTACCGCGAGTACGTGGCCGGGCGATGAATCGCCGTCGATTCCTCTCCATGGCGGGTGGTGTGCTCGCGGCGTCGTGCTCGACGGCGAGCCGGGCGACGCGCAACGGCGCGCGCATCGCGCGCATCGAGGTCTTTCCGCTGCGCTACCCGATGACCGGGTACTTCAAGTTCTTCGCCGATTCGCGGGGTCGGGGGGCGCGCGCGGCCGCGGTCGTCAAGATCACCACCGACGACGGCAGCGTCGGCTGGGGTCAGTCGGTGCCGATCGCGAAGTGGAGCGACGAGACGCTGGAGACGGCGACCATCGCGCTACGCGAGTACTTCGCGCCGGCGCTGTTGGGCCTCGACGCCGAGGACCTCGCCGGTGCGATTGCGGCGATGGACGCCGCGATCGCGCCGGGCTTCAGCACCGGCATGCCGATCACGCGCGCCGGCATCGACCTCGCGTTGCACGACCTGATCGGCAGGCGGCGCGGACAGTCGCTCGCGCAACTGTGGGGACTGCCGGCCGGCGGCCCCGTGACGTTGAGCTGGACCGTCAACGTGACGAAGCTCGACGACGTCGATGCGGTGATGGCGCAGGGCGAGGCACGCGGCTACCGCCACTTCAACATCAAGCTCGGCCCCGACCCCGACTTCGACGTCGCCCTCGCCAAGGCGGTCCGCGCGCGCGCGCCGGACGGGTTCCTGTGGGCCGACGCCAACGGCGGCTATTCGCTCGAGGCCGCGTTGCGCGCCGCACCGCTCCTCGCCGGCGTGGGAGTCGACGTGCTCGAAGCGCCGCTGAGGCCCAACCGGTTGACGGGCTATCAGGCGCTGAAGAAGCAGGGGGCGCTGCCGATCCTCATGGACGAGGGCGTGATCAGCGTCGTCGAGCTCGAGGAGTTCGACGCACTCGGCATGCTCGACGGCGTCGCGATGAAGCCCTCGCGGTGCGGCGGGCTCAGGTCGTGCAAAGAGCAGATCGAGTTCTGCAACGAGCATGGCCTGATGTGGCTCGGCAGCGGCCTGACCGACCCGGACATCTCGCTGGCGGCGTCGCTGCAGATCTACTCCGCATTCGGATTGCAGCGCCCCGCGGCATTGAACGGCCCGCAGTTCGTCACCGCCGACGTGCTGCGCACGCCGATCCGCGTCGAAGGCGGCGTCGCGTATCCGCCGGACGGTCCCGGACTGGGCGTCGAGGTGGACGAGGCGAAGCTGCGCGAGCTGGCGGAGCGGAGTCGCAGTGGGTCCGTAGTCCGGTGAATTGTCGCGGCACGCGACGATTCGCCGGGCGGAGGACCCCAGCTGGCAGAGCGGCCGAGGCCTTCTGGTCGTCGCGTCAGCGACGACGCCGGCAGCCAGGTGTGGCTGCGGCCTCGGCCGCGGTGGATAGGTCGCAGCACAGGGCGTCGTCGGTCGCGATCTCCCGAGCGCGCTGACGACGACGCGGAACGCGGAGATCGACGCCCCGCCCTGGCCCGGCGCTGCTCGGTTGCCATCTATTGCCATCGCACCTAGAGTGCCGCCATGCCAGCCGGACCCGGGTTCACGAGCATGAACGTCTCCCTTCCGAAGGAGCAGAAGGCCTTCGTCGATCAACGCGTGAGAGCCGGCGGTTTCGGCTCGGTCAGCGACTACGTCCGGGAACTCATCCGCCGCGATCAACGCGAGCTCGAGCGGGAAGAGGTCGAACAGCGCCTCCTCGCCGCGCTCGAGTCCAAGAAGAGCAAGATGACCGCTGCGGACTGGAAGGAAGTCCGGGAGAAACTCGTCGAGCGTCACAAGGGCAGCCGCCGCACTTGATGGCTCGCCGCGTCCTGCGCAAGCACGAGGTGGTCAAGAACTCCCTCGACAGCATCGCCGAGTACCTCGCGACGGAGGCGAGTCTGAGAGTCGCTCTCCACTTCCTCGAACGAGCGGAAGAAGCCTTCGCATTGATCCTGCGCTCGCCAAGAATCGGCCATCTGCAGGTCTTCCGCTCGCTCGAGCTCGAAGGGGTACGTGCATGGCACGTGCGCGGCTTCGCGAAGTGGTTGGTCTACTACCGCGAAGTCGAGGACGGTGTGGAAGTTCTCGACGTGATGCATGGCGCGCAGGATCGCGACGCGCGATTCCAGGAGAACTTCGAGGACGAGGGACCACACTCCGGCTGATGGAGCAACCTGGCGACGGCCTTCTCGAGCTCGGTCGTCGTGGGGACGGAGACGATGCGCAAGGTTGTTGCCGCCGGATGCGACGGTCATCCGTGGGTTGCAGCGTTCGAGGCTGAGGCGCGGTGCCGCGTTGGGCCCGAAGGCCGGAGCATCGTCGCGGGACGCGACGATCCGGGAGGCCGGAGGGCCCCAGCAAGAAGCGCGGGCGAGGCCTTTTCGGTCGTCGCGTCAGCGACGACGCCGGCAGCCCGTATGGGCTGTGGCCTCGGCCGCGATGGCGTGGAGCCGTTGGCGGTGGCGGAACGAACCGGCATGAGCAGCTCGCGCACGTCCGACGCCGCAATCGAAGGTCGGAAGTCGGCGCCGACGCACCGACAGCGAGGACCTCGGCCGATGCACAGGCTGAGACCGTCGATCCCATGAGCCCGACGCGGCTCCTTCACACCCCCGGTTCGACGGCGGCGCCATCGTGCGGGAGGCTGCCGCGCGCAGCGCGCAGGTAGCCGAAGGGGGTGAGGTAGAGGAGGTTCGAGACGCGCGACAGGTAGACGTCGGCGTGGCGCTCGATCTGACGGGCGAGTCGGCTCTTGTCATTGCCGGCGCGCATCAAGGGGCCCCAGTGAGGGTGTCCGAGGGCTGCGCCGCGGCGTGCGAGCGGCGCGATGAGGGTGTCGAGCGCTTCGGACTCCGCGCGGAGCGAACGCAGGCGTTCGCGGATCGCGTGGCCGTCGGCCGTGATGCCGGGCGGCGGCGCTTCGGAGTGCTCGTGACGCTGCAGCGCGAGGCGCAGCGAGGCCTGCTCTTGTTCGAGCCGCGCTTTGTCGTGCATCAGGCGTCCCAGGCGTTCGGCGTCGGGCGCGAAGTCCTGTTCGTGGCGCACTTCGAGTTCGAGTTCGCGCAGGACGAGTGCGGTTCGCCAGCGGCGGATGCGGCTCGAGACGTGCACGTCGGCGTAGACGTGGTCACCGACGTAGAGGACGTCCTCTCCGGCGACGCCGAAGTGGTCCTGCACGGCCTGCGCGTTCCCGCCGCGGTAGACCTGACCCGCTTGCAGAGCGCCGGCATGCGGTCGCAACGCGCCCGCCTCGTCGACGACCTCTTCGAAGGCCGCGGTCCCGTCGAAGAAGCCCGGCTTGCGCGCCTGGACGATCACGAGTTCGAAGAGGCTGCGCCAGCCGGCGCCGGAAAGGAAGCGGTCGAACGCGAAGCTCATCATCGCGCGCGTGTAGTGCCACTCGGAGTTGGTGGCGAGGAACAGGCGCTTGCCGGCGTGCTTCTGGTCGAGCAGCGCGCGGGGCAGTTCGGCATCGAGCGGAACGAAGCGTTCGGGGTCCGCGATGATCTCCGCCTTGAGCGCGCCTTCGAGATGCGCGGCGTCCATCGTGCTGCCGACGAGTTCGTAGAGCGTGCGGTAGTCGAGCGGCTGCGCCAACTCACCGCGGTCGAGCAGTTCGACGAGCTGAGCGTAGAGGCAGGCCTCCGACAGCGAGAACAGCGTGTTGAGGAAGACCCAGCGCGGCTCGGCGAGATCGACCCAGACCTGGCTGTAGCAGCGCCGCTGTTCGTCGTGCGTCAAGGCACGCATCCCGTGGGCGGCCTGGGTCACGTAGCCGAAGCGGTTCGCCTTGACGACGTTGCCGCGCTCGAGGTCGAGCACGAGACCGCGGGCGAAGCGATCGGCGTCGAAGCGCAGCGCGGCCACCGGATGTCCGGCGTCGAGCAGACGGCGTTGCACGTGCGCGTAGGCGCGCGCCTCCCACGCCGGCACGTCGTAGTGCACGAGCGTGTAGTCCATGTCGAAGCCGATCGCGCGGATCGACCGCATGTTCAAGGTGCGGTTGCAGAAGACGCGCCGCTCGGGCGGCGCTGCGGAGGGCTGGGGCTGCATGGGCGTCGGCGGGAACTCCGGCAAGTAGACCGGCCGGAACCCTACGCGTCGCCGAGGGCGGCGCAGCGTCTCGGCGTCGCGCATGAACTCCGCCTCCTGCCTGAAGCAAGCGGCAAGGACCCGGGCACAGGGGGGCACGGGTCGAGCAGCCGGCGGGCTGCTGCGAGTGCCCGTCAGGGTTGTCGGTGGTGGACGCGCTGCAGTTCCGCGACGTCGAGGAGATCCTGCGGTCTCCCGGACGCGCGCTTCGCATCGAGGAGCGCGTCCAGGCCGAGGTAGGCGATCGGGATGTCGCCGTAGTGCGCAGCGACGCGCGTCGCCCAGGCGTGCTCGAAGTCCACGCCGGAGAGCGCCGTGAGCACGTCGATCCGATTCGGCGGCACACCGACCTGGAAGACGGTCTCGGGATCGTTGAGAGCCTCGACGCTCAGGCTGCCGTCCGGCGCACCGAAGAAGGTCGTGGCTGTCAACCAGCGTGCGAGGCCACTGCGTCGCCGCCACCACGAGGAAGCGGACCCCTACGCGCGACGCACGCGGCAAACGGTTCGCAAGAGCGGTGGATGTTCGTCGGGACCGATCAGCTTGCCCGTCGTCCGCCCGAGCTCCTCGAGCGCCATCTCCCAGAGGAGTTCGACGCGCTGCTCGCCGGTGAGCGAGGCCCAGAACTCGGTGGCGGCGCGGGACTCCTCGTCGCCGCGGCGGCTCCGGTTCGTCGTTCGCCACGGGCGGGATGGTAGGCCGTCAGGCGTGTTGAGCAACCTTTGTCGCCGTCGCGAGGTACTCCTCCAGCGAGAACGAGTCGACCTCGACGGCCGCGCGGCGCAGCGCTTCGGCGTCGCGCACGAGTTGCGCGTCGTCGGCGGTCACGATCCCCTTCTGCACCGCCTCCGCGAGCTGGCGCTCGGGCGGGGCCTTGGCGAGATCGCCGCGCTTGACGGCGTCCTTCAGCTTGCCGAGCACGATGCCCGCCGCGCTGCACGCGACGAAGGCGGCTTCGAGCCGGCCGAGACCGCGCGATGGATCGGGCTCGCGCGCGATGCCGTCGGTCAGGCGGTCGCGCTGAGCGCCTGGTGCGAGGATCGTGCGCGCGGCCTTGCCGCCGAGAGCGTCGTGCGGACCGTGGCCGAGCGGGTTGAGTCGACCCCACAGCGCCAAGGGACCGCGCAGCAGGATCGTCGCGAACGGCACGCGCAGGTTGCGCGTGATCCCCTGCATCGCCTGCGCGATGCGCGAGAAGCCGTGCTCGCAGGCCCAGTGCACGAGCGGCAGGTCCTCGCTCCTGCGGCCGTCGGCCTCGTAGCGGCGCAGCGTCGCGGTGACGAGCAGGAGCCAGGAGAAGACGTCGGCGTAGCGGCCGGTCAGCTTCTCCTTGCGCTTGAGGTCGCCGCCGAGACCCGCCATCGCCAGGTCAGCGAGGAACGCGAAGGTCGCCGAGGCCCACGCGACGCGACGCCAGTGCGACGCGGTTGGTCCGGCGACGGGCGAGCGCGCGAGGCGACCGCGCGTGACGGACAACAGCGCGGCGCGCACGCCGTTGCGGATCACGTGACCGACGTGCGCCCACAACGCGCGGTCGAAGCCTTTGCCGTCGCCCGTGGCGAGCGCTTCGATCTCGGCG
>JACRLW010000095.1 GCA_016235155.1 Planctomycetota bacterium | reverse complement strand
CAAGGGCCGGCGCGGGCTGCACGCGCATCACGTCGTCTGGCGCAAGCACGGCGGCGCGACCACGGCCGAGAACCTGGTCACGCTCTGCGCGCGCTGCCACACGCTCGTGCACGAGGACTTCCTCGACGTCGACGTGGCGCACGGCGCCGCGGCGCGTGGTGGACCGCGCTTCGTCTTCCGCGACGCGCACGCCCGACCGATCGAGCGCCGTGACCGGCTCGGCGTGCGTCCGCTGGCGCAATGCGCCCTCGACGCGCAGCCTGAGCGTCCGGACTTCGACGTTCGCTGGCTCGCCGCGCACCTCGACTGGTTCGACGCACGCGGCGGCCGGCTCACCTTGCGATCGCAGTTCCGCGAGTCATTCGCCGCGGTCTTCGGCCCTCGAGCTCCACATGGCGTGATCCCCTGACGTGACGTGACGAGGGACCCTGAAAGGGCACGAGCACGGTTCAATCACGCGGCGCGGGCACGCGCACGAAGCGCGGCCAGTACAGCGACAGGTCCCCGACCAGCGTGCCGAAGTCGGCGTGATTGCTCGCATAGGTCATCAGCAGGCCCTCGCCGGCGAGTTGCGGGTGCGCCTTGCCCGCGTAGACGAACACGCGCTCGCGCGCGCTCTCGGGCGGCGTGAAGACGAGCTGCGCTTCGCTCCAGGGACCCTCCGGCCCCGGCGACGTGCGCACGGCGAGTCGGCCCGCGGGGAAGCCGAGCACCTGCGCCATCACGAAGCGGCCCGCCGCGTCGCGGTGCACGCTGAACTCCGGAGCGGCGTCGCGGAGGATCGGCGCTGGGGCTTCGCGGAGCGTCGCATGCGGGCGCCAGGCGCCGCCGTCGAACCACTCGGGCTCCATCAGCTCAGCACGCGCGAAGCGGTCGCGCCGCCAGCGCAGGACGAACAACGCGTGATCCCCGGGTTCGCGCAGCGCATAGGCGTGGACGAAGTCGCCCTCGGCGACGACCGCAGTACCGACCACGACGGCGAACGGTGAGTCCGGCGTCGCGAGGCGTTCGCAGCGCCAGTCCCGTGGCGAAGCGTCGATCCCCGTGATGCGGAACGCGGTCCAGCCCACCGCGCGGAAGCCGAAGATGCCCTCGCCGTCGCGGACGAGCCGCGTGGCGAACGCGATCACCGCGTCGCCGGTCCGGAGACCGTGGAGCGGCCAGTGCCAGACCTCGCCGTCGTCGGGGAACCACGACGCGGGCTGCTCCACCGTCCCCCGCCACGCGAACTCCATCTTCGCCGTGCGCGGATCGTCGCCCGTCATCAGCGCGATCGTGTTGCGCGGCATCGCGCAGCCGCTGCGTCCCACCGCGTCCGGCCGCGCGACGAACGAATCGCCGAAGAGCCAGAGCGAACGCTCCGCACCGAGATCGATGGAGTAGGCCCCGTCCCCGCCGCGCCAGCGTGGGTCCTGGTGGAACAGCGCGTCGGCGGCGAGCTCGGGTCGCGGGGGCGCAGCGCAGGCGGCCAGCGCGAGCAGGGCGGCGACGTCCCGCGCGAGCGAGGGGCGGCGAAGACTCGTCATCGGATCGTGGTCCGCGCGGCCATCGCGTGACGCCGCGCGCGAGCGGGCTATGAAGGCGACGCCGACCTTACCCGGATCGATCCCATGACCCGAACCTCCCTCCGCTGCTCTGCCGTCTTCTTCGGAGTGCTCGCCGCGGGGACGAGAGCCCAGGACGACGTGGTCGTCGTCTGCCACGAACGGCCGGGTCTGACGGTCTCGCTGCGCTGCCGCGCCGTCGCCACTCCGGCCGACCGCGATTGGCTGCAGCTCGAGTTCGACAATCAGACGGACGGCCCCTTGTCGCTCGCGAGTTGCTCCTGGCGCCTCGATCAGGCCGAGGTGAGCGACGCGGCGGGCAAACCCTTGCGCCACAGCAGCCTCGCCAGCGGCTCGGACCACGACCTCTTCCCGCGCTCCGGCCCGCCCTGGCCGGTGCCGCTCCCGCCCGGCGTCACGCGCGCGGCGATTCCGGTCAGCGACTACGCGACGGCGCTGCTCGGCGTGCCGGACGAGGAATGGCGCGTGAGCGCGCGGGTCGCCGTGCTCGTGGCGTTGGACGACGAGATGCTCGTGAACCGCGGCGAAGAGGGACTGCCGTTCTCCTTCCGCTGGCTGCCGCCCGACGAGGACGGCGTGGCGCGGATGCGTGCGACGTTGGCAACGCTGCTCCGCGACGAGCGGCCCGCGATCGGGTCGCTGTACCTGGTCGGGACCCTGCTCGGACACGACGAAGTCGGCGGCGCGTGGCAGCTCGAGGAACTGCTCGCCCTGCCTCGACCGGCCCGCTCCGACGAGCCGTTCCATCCGTGGAACTGCGTGCTGCGCCACCTCGACCAGCGATTCGCCGCGGATCCGCGCCTCTCCGACTGGGCGTTGGCGCGCCTGCGCGAGGACGACGCCGCGATCCGCGACGAGCTGCAGCGGATGGCCCACCTGTGGCGGCAGGACTTCCTGCCGGAACTGATGCGCGACTGGCCGTCCGAACCCAAGGCGAACGAGGTGCTGCCGACGCGGGCCATGCATGTCGTGCCCTGGCTGCTCGAACAGCGCGGAGCGCCGCACCGCGGCGACGCGGCCGTGTGCGCCGCACTCGCCGCCCCGTGGGCGAGGGTGCTCGGCGACCTCACGCCGGCCGCACTCGAGTCGATGCCGAAGGAACTGCGCGCCGCGCGACGCCGCCAGGTCGCGGATGCGCTGTCCGGGCTCGGCATGTCGCGCGATCGACGGCAGCTCGATCGGCTCGGCCCGTGGCTCGCGTGCCATGTGGCTCTTCACGACGGCTCGATCCTCGGTCGCCAGCCGATGATCCCTCCGGAGCACGAGCGCGTCGGCGACGTCGCCTGCGACGCGGTGCTTCGTGTCCTGGGGGAAGACCTCGCGGCCGACTTCATGCGGCACCGGGGCGAAGCAGCGGACGGAACCGGAACGATGCTCCTCCCCGGTCATGACTCCATCGTGCGCAATCGCCAGATCGCGGCCTTGGAGGAGCGTCTGCGCCGGATGCGGTGAACGGCCGGGGACGGCGACCCCGGGCGCCTTCAGCCCGACTCTCGACGAGGATGGGCCACCCCCAACTCCGCCATCAGCGCGACCAGCGACAACACGTCGAGGCGGTTGTGCTCGAACACCCTTTCGATCGGGCCGCTGCCGTCGCGGAGCCAGTCCAACCACGCACGTGGGGCTTCGCTGCCGGGGAGGTCGTCGGCGCGGAACACGCCGAGGCGATGTTCCTCGACGGTGCGAAGCTTCGTGTCGGGGAGTTCCTTCTTCCACGCGCGGCGCGCGAGGTGGAAGAGGTCCAGGTGACGCGGGTCGAGCATCGCGTGCGCGATCTTGTGGAGCGTCATGCGCGCGGCGAGCCGGTGCCGGTCGAAGGTCTTGCCGACGAAGGTGACCTGCAGCGGGCGCTCGCGCAGGCGTTGTGCGACGTGGAGCAACGCGGCGCGCTCGTCGGCGAAGGCGCGCAGGAAGACCTGCTCCACCACCAGTTCGTCACCGAGGACGAAGGCGAGCCCGCAGAGGAAGACCGCGGTGCCGGCGCCGCCCGAGAGACCGGTCGTCTCGGTGTCGAGGAAGAGGCAGCGCTCGAGCGACGCATCGGCGAGGTCGGTGTTGGTCGCGAGCGATCCCAGGCGCGCGAAGTCGACGTCGCGCACGCGGGCGAGCGCATGCGCGCCGTGGACGAAGCTCAGCGGCAACGCCGCGCGGCACAGCCAGAAGCTCCCGGCGTCGTTGCGCGCTTCGACGCCGCCGGGCACGAGCGCCTCGAGCGGCGTCGCGTGACGTGCGCTCCGCTCGCCGAGCACGCGGGCGTGGCGCGCGAGCCGTTCGCGCAGGTCGGTCCGCGTTCCGGGCTGGGGCTCCCGCTGCGCGACGCCGAAGCTGCGCTTCAGCTTGCTCCTGAGGTCACGCTCGCGATCCACCGCGCATCTCCGCGAGGATCTTTTGCGCCAGTTCCTTGCCCCGCACGCCCTGGTCGCGCGCCGGGCCGATGCAGGCCGGGCACCCGGAACGGCAACGGCAACGCTCGAGCACGCCGCGCGCGGCGTCGAGGATCTCGTCGTGCACCGAGAAGATGCGCTCGCTGAGGCCGACGCCGTTGGGGATCGCGTCGTGGATCACGATCGTCGGACGCTCGAAGTGAGGGTGGCGCAGCTCCGAGGTCACGCGCACGTCGCCCGGGTCGACGCGGACGAACAGCGGAACCAGGCCCTGGATCAGTTCGGCGAGGCCGCGCAGTCCCCCGCCGTTCGCGCCCTCGCTCAATCCCGCGCGCGCGGCGAGCTCGGGGTCGAGTGCGAGCACGCAGGCCTCGGTCTCGAACTCCTCCGGCGGCAGGTCGATCTCGCCGTCGCCGACGTTTTCGCGCGTGTAGAAGCGCAGCTTCTTGTAGGCCTTCGCGAGCGTGCTGACGTGCACCTCGCAGAGGTGCGCCTGGTAGGTCGCGAACTCCGTGCTGGCGTCGACGTGCAGCACGCGCACTTCGGTCTCGGTGTCGGCCTCGGTGTAGTAGTCGACGTCGGCCTTCCGCACGTAGCAGCGCCGGTCGTCGTAGCGGAACTCCTCGACGAGGTACTGCTCGCCGAGATGCCCGTAGATCGCGCCCTCGTAGACCTCGGTGATCGCCGAGGCGCGGTCGATCTCCGCGAGCACCGTGCCGGTGTCGCGGTCGTGGATGACGACGTTGTCGAGGTCGGCCGCACTCAACGACACGCCCTCCGCGGGAAAAGTCGGCGCGGCGAAGTGGTAGCGGTCGCCTTCCTTCACCAACAGCCCGAGGTCCTGCGCGAGGAAGTCGAGCACGTCGTCGATCCCCGCCGCGGCGCCGAAGCCGTCGCCGCGCGTGAACGGCAGTTCGAAGGCCGCGCACTTGACGTGGTTGGCGAGGATCACCGCGTTGTCCGGATCGATCGAGACGGCCTCGCGCGGCGCGTCGAACAGGAAGCCCGGCTCGCGTACGAGGAACTGGTCCATCGCGAACGCGCGCGCGATCAGGATCACCGCCGAACTCCGCTGCCGGCGGCCGACGCGCCCCGCGCGCTGGAACGTGCTCGACACGGTGCCCGGGTAGCCGACCAGCACGCAGACGTCGAGGCTGCCGATGTCGATGCCGAGTTCGAGCGCGTTGGTCGACACCACGCCGGTGACGCGGCCGTCGCGCAGACCGCGTTCGATCTCGCGCCGCAGGTTCGGCAGGTAGCCGCCGCGGTAGCCGGTGACGCGTTCGGGGTCGACGTGGCGGGCCTTGCACTCGTCGCGCAGGTACTTCAACAGCACCTCGACGTTGCTCCGCGAGCGCACGAACCAGATCGACTGGAGCGGCGTCTCGCCGGCGCTCGCGCCGACGAGTTCCGCGCCGAGCCGACGCGCCGCGTCGAGCGCGGGCACGCGCGCTCCCGATGCCTCGCTGAGCAACAGCGGGTTGAGGAACAGGAAGTGCTTGGGGCCGCGCGCGCTGCCGTCGTCGTCGATCAAGGTGACCAGCCGCTCGAAGAGCCGCTTCGCGTGCTCGGCCGCGTTGCTGATCGTCGCGCTCGCCGCACAGAACACCGGCTGGCTGCCGTAGTGCGCGCAGATCCGTCGCAGGCGCCGCAACACGTTCGCGACGTGACTGCCGTAGACACCCGACAGCGTGTGCACCTCGTCGACGACCACGTACTCCAGTCCGCTGAACAGACCCTGCCACTTGGTGTGATTCGGCAGGATCCCCGCGTGCAGCATGTACGGGTTGGTGATCACGAGGTGCCCGCCCTCGCGCAGCGCACGCCGCGTCTCGGGCGGCGTGTCGCCGTCGTAGACCGCGACCGTCAGGCGTTCGCCGTCGGGTGATGCGTGCGCGAGCAGCGTCTCGAGCTCTGCCATCTGGTCGCGCGACAGCGCCTTGGTCGGGAACAGGTACAGCGCCCGTGCACGCGACGGTGCACGCAGCAGCGCGTCGAGCACGGGCAGGTGGTAGCAGACGGACTTGCCCGACGCGGTCGAGGTCGCGACGACGACGTCGCGCCGCGCGTGCAGCAGGTCCGCCGCCGCGCGCTGGTGCACGTAGAGCGACGTGATGCCGCGCGCCTGGAGCGCGTCCTTCAGTCGCGGCAGGACCCAGTCGGGATACGGCGCGAAGCGGGCCTCGCGCGGCGGCAGGCGCAGGTGGCCGTCGACGGTGCCGACGTCGCCGCCGTCCTCGCGCAACGAAGCGACGAGGTCCTCGACGTCAGAGATCGCACGCGCCACGTCACTTCGCCTTGCCGGCGGCCGGCGCGGCGTCGAGTTCGACGAGCGGCAACCCCGAACGCGTCACGTTGCTGCGGTCGAGCTCGAGGAGCGCGCGCGCGAGCGCGTCGTGGACGATGCGCCCGTACAGCTCGGGGACCGGCATCGGCATCCGCGCGACCTGCGTGCCGGTCGACTGGTCGTAGCTGCGGTCGAAGAGCACCTTGCGCACGCCCGCCGCGTCGGCCGGTCCGAGCACGACGATCTGCAGCGAGAGCGTCGCGAGCGTGCAGCGACCCGCGGGCTGTTCCTCGAGGAAGCCGCGGAGGTCGTGCAGGCGCGGCGTCACGAGCAGCGTTTCGTCGGCCGGCGGAACCGTGTCGTCGATCCGCGCGACCACGCCCGACTCGCGCAGGGCGTCGCGCAGCACGTCGTCGAGCATCTCGGGGATCGACCGATCCCAGAGTTCGTCGGCCATCGGCCGCTGCGGCCACATCGGCGCGGCGGCGTCGGCGGCGCGCTTGTCCCGCTCGTCGGCGATCGGCGCGACGAACACCGCACGGTCGACCGGCAGCCGCGCCTGGTAGCGCGGCGTGCGGTAGAGCTTGTCGTTGTGCGCGAGGTCGAGCGCGTCGCGCTGGGAAGCGCAGCCCGCGAACGCGAGCCACGAGGACAGCGCCGCGAACGCCGCGACGCGACGAGATCCGATGCCACCACCCATGGCGCGGGAGATTACCCCCGGGCCCGCCCGCGGCGCGACGATCGAGTCCGTGCGTCAGCGGCCGACGAGGAGATGGAGGCCGTTGGACAGCGAAGCCACGCCGAGCGCGGCGCCCGCGGGATCGGCGATCACGGCTTGCACCAGCAGCTCCGCGCCGACGATGGCCGGCGCCGCCGGCACCGGCACGGGCAGGTTCGCACGGCCACCGGCATCGATCGCGAGCGCGACGTCGAACAGGGGCGGCTGGACGAGGAGCGCGCACGCACCGCCGAGCGGATAGCGACCGAAGGCCAGACCGATGAGCAGCCCTGCAGGCGCGTTCGGGCGCGCGTCGTCGAGCACGACAGAGAAGCCCACGTGGGCCAACCTCGGCGGCGAGTTGGTCGTCAGTCGCGGTGTGAGGGCGCCGCTGCCGGCGCAGCCGCCGCCGATCGACACCGCGAGCGACGCCCCCGTCATCGCGAGCGGTACGCGCCAGGGTTCGCGGCCACGCTCGTCGATCGCGGAGAAGAACAGCGCCGCACCGATCCGCTGGATCCCGGTCGGGCTCGAGGACAGCACCCCGCCCGCGTCGAGGAGGAGCTGCGTCCCCGCTTCGCTGGCGTCGGAGACCCAGAGCTCGAGACCCCCGGTCCCGTCCGTGCCCGCGAAGACCACGCGGTCGTCCGATGCGATGCGCGTGATCACGCCGAAGACGCCATCGGCCGGGCCCGGGTTCAAGTCGACGACGGGGACGGTGCCCGACGGCGTGCCGTCGCTCCGCCAGAACTCGTAGCCGTGCAACGGATCGGCGGTGACGAAGCCGACGAAGTGCTCGAGCGCGACGAGGTCGGGGCGATAGCCGGGGTACACGAAGCTTCCGCCGACGTCGCGCACGAGGCTCGTGCCCGCGGCCGAGCCATCGCTGCGCCAGAGCTCGTAGCTCGACGGTGCCATCACCAGGAAGAAGAGCGTGTCGCCGACGACCACGAACGACATCGGCGAGGACGCGAGCGAGCCGGGCACGAGGTCGGCGACGAGCGCGGTGCCGTTGGCCGTGCCGTCGGAACGCCAGAGCTCGGCGCCGTGCTGACCGTCGTCGGCCGAGAAGTACAGCGCGCCGTGGTACTCGATCGCGGCACCCGGGGATGACGACGGGGCGCCAGGAAGGATGTCGGCGACCATTCGCGTGCCCTGCGCCGTGCCGTCGCTGCGCCAGAGCTCGCGGCCGTGCACACCGTCGTCGGCGACGAACCACAGCGCGCCCGCGGCGACCACGAGTTGCATCGGCCACGACGTCGCCGCGCCCGCGGCGAGATCGGCGACGAGCACCGTGCCGGCCGTCGTTCCGTCCGAACACCAGAGTTCGTAGCCGAGCGCCGACGTGAACGCGGAGAACCAGACCCGACCGTGAAAGACCGTGAACAGCCAAGGCGACGAACCCGCCGGGCCAGGCTCGAGATCGCGGACGAGTTGCGTGCCGCCCGCCGTGCCGTCGCTGCGCCACAACTCCGTACCGTGCACGCCGTCGTCGGCGGTGAAGAGCCAGACTCCGTCGAGCGCCGTGATCGGCGGTGCCGACGTGCCGACGGACGCCGCGGCGCCGACCGCGATGTCCCGCACGAGATGCGTGCCCTGCGGCGTGCCGTCGCTGTGCCAGGGCTCGCGGCCGTGCACGCCGTCGTCGGCGAAGAAGAGGGCTTGACCGTCGACCGCGGTGAAGCCGTTCGGGTCCGAGTGCGCGAGCGGCTGCACGAGATCGGCGACGAGGCGCGTTCCGGACGGCGTCCCGTCGCTGCGCCAGAGTTCCTTGCCGTGCTGCCCGTCGTCCGCGGTCCAATAGAACTCGTTGCCGAAGACGCAGCCGAACCAGGGCTCGCTGCCGCTTGGTCCGGGTTGCGTGTCGTGGACGAGCGTCGTGCCGGCGGACGTGCCGTCGCTGCGCCAGAGCTCGAGTCCGTGCACGGCGTCGTTGGCCGTGAAGTAGACGAGGTCGCCGGAGTTCGCCGGGCCGCGCATCAGGCTGCGGTGGCCGGCGAAGTCCGCCACCGGGAAGGTCGTGGCGACGCTGCCTTCCGTGCGCCAGAGCTCGGACCGGCCGGTTCCTCCGTTCCAGCGGAAGAAGAACAGGCGCCGATCGGTCCCGACGATCGGGTACATCGAGGATGACGCAGGGCCCGGCGTGAGATCGATCAGCAGCGAGGTGCCGGCGGTCTGCCCGTCACTCGTCCAGAGCTCGCGCCCGTGGATGCCGTCGTCGGCGGCGAAGTACAGCGTGCTGCCCACGACCGTGAGGCCGTAGGGAAGAGCACCCGCGGAGCCGGCGCGCAGATCGCTCACGAGCGCGGTGCCGCTCGAGGTGCCGTCGCTGCGCCACAGCTCGCTGCCGCTGACACCGTCGTCGACCACGAAGAACGCGAGGCCAAGGAGCACCGCGGTTTCGAAGGAGTCGACGCGGCAGCCGGCGGCGCCCGGCACGAACTCGTGCACGAGAGAGGTGCCGTTCGCGGTGCCGTCGCTCCGCCAGAGTTCGAGGCCATGCGTGCCGTCGTCCGCGAAGAACAGGACGACCGGGCCGAGCACCGCGAGCGGAGTGGATTGCACCTCCGAGAGCGAGCCTTCGGCACCAAGACGGAGATCGGCGATGAGCTGCGCGTTGCCCGCGGTCCCGTCGCTGAGATACGGCTCGCGGCCGTGCACTCCGTCGTCGGCGAAGAAGAACAGGCGCGTGCCGAGCGCGATCATCGGCCCGGGCCGCGAGGATGCCGGGCCGGGCGCGAGGTCGCGCACGAGGACGGTGCCCGCGCTCGTGGCATCCGTGCCGAACAACTCGTCCCCGAGCCCGGGAACGAAGGCCGGGAAGAAGGCGCGGGGCCCCGCGACGACGAAGGGCGCACCCGTGTTGCCGCGGCCGGTGACGTCCAGCAGGCGCAGCAGGTTCGTGCCCTGGGCCGTCCCGTCGCTGACGAACAACTGATTGCCGCCCCGCTCCGCGAGGTTCGCCCAGAACACGAGCCGGCCGTTGACGACGCGGAGCTGGTTCGGGCCCGAGCCCCAGCCGGATGCGGGGGGCACCGCGCCGTTGACGTCGAGCAGCAGCGCCTGGCCGCGCAACCACGACGAGCCACCCCCGAGAAGACACGCGACGACCACACCGACCAAGAAGCTCCGCGTCATGCTCGAACCTCGCAACGGAACCGCGCGAAGAACTCCCGCGAAGGGTCGGCTATTGCGGGCCGAGAGCAGCCGGAGGAACCAGATCTCGCTCGACCACTCAGTCCCCGACGAAGACTTCCTCGATCGAGCGGGCGTCGAGCAGGCGCAGGGCCCAACGCTCGAGGTCCTCGGCGCTCGCCGCGCGCAGGATCTCCTCGTGGGAGGGAGCAAGCGGGCCGAAGCGGCGGGTGAGTAGACGCTGGACGAGTTGGAGGCTCGCTTCGCGGCGAAGTCGTTCGGCAGTGGTCGTCATGAGTTCCTCGGCGACAGATCCGGCGGCTCGGGTCAGCAACGGCGCCACCCGCGCGGGAGCGAGGTCGGCCGTCTCGTAGAGCCAGGAGAGTAGCCGCACGTAGACGCCCTTGCCGTTCTCGGCGGAGAGGCGGAAGAGGCTGAGGAAGGCGGTGGCGCCGAGCGCTCGTGCGCGGAGCTGTGTCTCGCTCACCCGCGCCAGGTCATCGACGATCAGCCGTAGATCGGGCTGGTGCGAGGCGAGCCAGCGGCGCAGCACGCGGGGCTCGCGGGGCAGCTCGACGAGCCGGATCAGACGTCGATGGGCTCGCATCGGCTGGTCGCCGTGATGAACCACGAGCGGGATGACCATCGGCAGCTGCGTCGCTCCGGGGTGCGTCGCGCGGTGCCGTTCGAGGACGCGGACGACGTAGCGCAGCATGTCGAATGCGAGGAAGCGTTGGTCCGTGCTGCGGTGCTCCACCAGCACGTAGAGGTAGACCTCGCAGTCCAGCATGCGCGCGCTGAACAGCAGGTCGGCGCGGTGCTCGCGCAGTTCCCGGTCGACGAACTCGGCCGGAACCGGGGTCAGCGTCGACCAATCGATGCACGCGGCGATCTCCGCGGGCAGGGCACTGCGGAGCAGGCCTTCGGCATGGCGCGGGTCGCCGCGCCGCGTCACTCACTTCAGCGCGAGCAGGTCCCGACCGTCGCGCGCGCTCAGCCTGAACACGACGCCGGGCAGACGCGCCGTCGTGCAGAGTGCACGGCCGTCCTGGCCGACGAAGAGTTCGACGTCGAGGTGCAGTTGACCGGTCGGGGCTTCGACGACGAGACGGCCCGCGGGAGTGGCGCCGGTGATCGCGTCGCGCGGCAGCACGGTCTCGCCGCGCAGGTCGCGCAGCGCGTCGAGGCTCGCCTCGAAGGCGGGGTCGACGGGGACGCCGTCGCGGGTGAACGAGCCGTCCGCTCCGCGGGCGAACGCGACGCTCGCGCCGTCTTGCGTGGTGCGGCGGATCGCGCCGATCGCTGCCGCGGACTCGAGCGCGAGCAGGCGACGCTCGACGTAGTCGACAACGGGACGCCGCAAGCGCTGCGCGACGATGCGCGGGATCGCGACGACCTGGCCCTCGCCCGACGGCATCGCGTACGCGAGGTCCTCGCCACCATCCGCGCCGATGCGTGCGCCGCCGGAACCCCGCGGACCCTCGAGCTCGACGACGCAGGCCGCGTCGAGACCGTACGGCACGAGGTCCTTCGGCTCGTCCACGACGAACTCGAGCGCCGACAGGCTGCGGAACGCTTGCAGCAGTTCGGCCATCGCGGCGGCATCGACCGGACACGTGATCGGCCGCGCGACCTTGAACTGGCCGAGGCCGTCGCGCAGGAGTTCGAAGGGCGGCATGCCGTGCGGCGTGATGCGGATCACCTGCGCGTCGTCGATCGGCACCTCGATCAGCCAGCGCGCGCGAAGTTCGCGCGCCGGGACCTCGATCAGGCCGGCGAAGTCGGCGAGCGGCGCGGCGAACCACACGCCGCGCGGCTCGATGCGGCCGATCATGCGCTCGCTCTCCTTCAGAAAGCGCAGTTCGAGGCGTTCGGCGCCGAGGCTGCCGCCGATCTCGATCACGGCGTCGAAGGGTGAATCGGGACCGACCGCCGACGCGCTCGGGTCGCCGGGGACGAATTCGAGGACGCGCAGTGCGAGCAGCGCCGAGATCAGCGTGTACGCGCGGGCCGGGTCGGCACGCAGGGCCTTGGGCTCGGTGATGAGGAAGCGGCCGGCGTCGTCGCGCTCGAGCGCGAGCACGTCGCGCGTGCCCGGTGCGACGCCGCCGCGCTCGATGCGCACGCGGGACGCCAGGTCCGGGCCCATGCCGAACACGAAGGGATCGCGCACCTCGTGCACGTTGGCCTGGAGCGCGTTCAACAGCGAACGATCGACGCGGTCGATGCGGCCGTCGGCGCCGGGCTCGGCGCGGCGAGCGAAGAGGTCGTGGCCGAGCGGGCCTTGCAGTCCGATCTGCAGCACGACGGTCTCGCCGCCGGACCAGTGCGCCGTCAGTTCGCCTTCCGGGGTCGCGAGACCGGTCTCGGCGAGGAGCGCCGGCGTCACCTGGTCCGCCGGATAGGCCGGCACGAGTTGCGCCTTGTCGAAGGCCGACTGCATCGCCTGCACGAACGCGGTCGATGCACGGTCGCGCACCGGTTCGACGACGCGCCACTGCAAGTCGTCGCCGCGCGCGAGTTCGATCGGCGCGAGATCGGCGGAGCGGCGGAACGCGACGTGTTCGGCGTCGGCGAGGCTGCGGCCACCGAGCACGGCGCGCAGGTCGATGGGCTTCTGCGGATCCTTGCGGCCGCTCCACCACAGGAGCGCACCGAGCGCCAGCAGGACGGCGATCAAGCCGAGGAGACGTCCCATCAGACCCGCCTCCGCCAGACCACGACCAACAGCGCAAGGGCGAGGATCGCGAGCGGCGTCCAGAACAACGCCAGGCTCGACGAGCGTTCGAGTTGCTGCGGCGAGAGCTCGAGACGCTGCGCGACGAAGCGATTGCCGCGCACGGTGACGAGTTCGTCGCGGCGCGCGAGCCAGTTGAAGACGTTGAGCGCGAGGTCGCCCGACTGCGCGAAGACCTGGTTGAGGAACGCGACGCCGCCGAACAGCGCGATCGCTCCGGCTCGCGTGCCGGTCTCCGGCCGCACGTCGATGACCGCGGCGACGGTGCGCGCGCCGTAGGCCTGCGCGTCTTGCGGCGCACTGGTGTCGGCCTCCTGCATCCGCGAGTCGTAGGGTGCGAGCCAGCCCCAGGGTCCGGTGCGCAGGAGCGGTTCGAAGCTCGTGTCCTGACCGATCGGCCGCCCGAGCACTTCGCGCGCGAGCGTCATCTGCGGCACGCGCTGTCGCTCGGCGAGCGGCCGCGTGATCGGATGCGGCGAGTTCGGCGGCAGCACGAGTACTTTCGCCTCTTGCCCGCCGACGCCGGTGCTCTTGGGGTTCGCCGGGTCCGCGACCAGGTGGCACACGAGGTCCTTGCCGACGGCGAAGCCGGCGAGCTTGCCGAGTTCCTCGAGCGACGGGTTCCAGCCGCCGCCGTCGACGCTCGTCCACGACAGGTTCAGGAACAGGCGGCCGCCGTTGCGCAACCAGCGCCACAGGACGGCCGCCGCCTGCGGACTCATCTCGCGCTGCGGTTCGACGAGCGCGACGACCGCGGCGTCGTCGGGGATGCGACCTTCGAGTTCGAGGTTCCAGCGTTCGATGCGGAAGCCCTCGTTGTTCAGCGCGTGCAGCAGTTCCGAGTACGAGTTCGCGGCCGGCCGTTCGAGCTCCGCCTCGTCGTAGCCGACGAGGAAGTAGACCTTGGGTGCGCCCTCGCTGAGCAGCGAGCGGATCGCCGACGAGATCGCCTCCTCGCCCTTGAAGAGCTTGAGCGACGGCATCACCGGCTTGGCGCCGGGGACCGGCGTGCTGCGCAGCGCCGGCGCGTCGATCTCCGCGAGATCGAGCAGCTGCAGCGCGCGATGGCGCTTGCCGACCGAGACGACCAGCGCGTCCTCGGGGCGGAGGCTGCCGAGCTCCTGGATGCGCGTGCGCGAGGCGGCGACGTCGCGCAGGACGTCGAAGTGCGTCACCGACACCGTCGCGCCGCCGAGTTCCGCGTAGCGCACCAGCAGGTCGCGCGCGAGCTCCTGGATGCGACCCTGGATCGCGATCACGCGGCTCTCGAACTCGTTCTGCGGCGAGGGCAGTTGCTCGAAGAAGGTGTCGATGCGGACGGTCACGCCCTTCGACCCGAGTTCGTCGAGGATCGAGCGCGTGTCCGCGCCGACCGAGAACTGCGCCTGCGGCGTGGCGTCGAACAGCAGCTTGAACTCGGGCCGCGTCGCGAGCGCCGTCGCGGCGACCCACACGCACAGCGCGAGCAGGGCGGCGAGCAGCACTTCGAGCCGGCCCGCGAAGCGCCGGCCGCGAGTCATGGTCACCGCCATCGGCGCGCCTCCAGCGAACGGGTCGTGAGGAAGAGCAGGGCCGCGGTGCCCGCGACGTAGAAGACGACGTGCGCGGAGTTCACGATCCCGCGCAGGAACCACGATTGGAGGTGGTCGGCGACGTTCACGTCGTCGAGCACGGGACGGATCACCTGCGCGTCGAGCCAACGCCACGCGGCGTCGAGACCGGTCGCGCCGACGCCGTCATCGGCGACCGGCGGGGCGCGGAACTGCGACGGGCCGTACAGCGCGACCCACGCGAACAGCATCGCCGACAGCGACGCGAGCAACTGGTTGTCGGTGAGGCTGCTCGTGAAGCAACCCGCGGCGAGCAACAAGGCGCCGACCAGCAACATCCCGAGCAGGCCGGTGAGGATCGGTCCCCAGGTCAGCGAAGTGCCCAGGTAACTCGTGTCCTGGAACCACGCGAGCAGGACGAAGGCCGGCGCCCACAACAGCGCGAAGAACGCGAACGACGCCCCCCACTTGCCGAGCACGACCGCGCCGTCGCGCACCGGCGCCGTGAGCAGCACCTCGAGCGACCCGCTGCGACGTTCCTCCGCGAAGACGCGCATCGTCAGCACCGCCGGCACGAGGATCAGCAGCATCAGGCTGCTGTTCTGCATCAGGTACGCCGTCGCGAAGCGTTCGCGGTCGATGCCGTAGGCCGCGGTCAGCCGAAGCAGCCGATCGACCTCGAAGCCGCGCAGCAGATAGAGCAGGAACGCGATGACGTAGCCGACCGGGCTGCGCAGGTACGAAGCGAGCTCGCGCTTGAAGGTCGTCCAGGCGCCGCTCACGTGCCCGCCTCCTGCGGCACGGCCGCGAGCTCGGTCACGTGTGCGAAGTACTGCTCGAGCGTCGGCAGCACGAGCGCGAGCTCGCGCACGGCGACGTCGCGCGCGCGCAGACGCGCCCAGGCCTCGTCGCGCGGGTCGGCGTCGCGCGCGAGCCCGAGCGCGACGCTCGAGAAGCCGTCGGCCTCGGCCGTGATGCGCGCTCCGCCCTGGGTCGAAAGTCCGTCGAGCAGTTCGAGCAGTGCCTGGCCCGCGATGCGCGCCGTGATCCGCAGTTCGCGACCCGGGGCCGCTGCGAGCAGGTCGGCGATCTTGCCGTCGGCGCGCAGCTTGCCCTGGTGGATCACCAGCACGCGGCCGACGACGTCGGCGACCTCGGCGAGGATGTGCGAGCTGAACAGGATGGTGTGCTCGCGCGCGAGCTCCTTGATCA
Organism: Planctomycetota bacterium; assembly: GCA_016235155.1. Classification (GTDB taxonomy): domain Bacteria; phylum Planctomycetota; class UBA1135; order UBA1135; family UBA2386; genus JACRLW01. The sequence goes on along the minus strand of JACRLW010000095.1, from coordinate 15,104 downwards.
GCGCCTTCATGCGCCGCCGCTGGTTCGGGTCGAGGCCGGAGGTCGGCTCGTCGAGGATCAGGATCGGCGGCCTGGCGACGAGGGCGTCGGCGAGCCCGACGCGCTGGCGATAGCCGCGGCTGACGTGCCCGACCATCTTGCGGCGGACCTCGGTGACCCCGCAGCGCTCCATCGCCTGGTGCACGAAGGCGCGGCGCAGCCCGCGCGCCACGCCCTTCAGCTCCGCGCGGTAGCGCAGGTACTCCTCCACCCGCATGTCGGGGTAGAGCGGCACGTTCTCGGGCAGGTAGCCGATCGCGCGGCGCACCGCGATCGGGTCCTTCACGACGTCCGCCCCCGCGACGCGCACCGCGCCCGCGGTCGCGGGGTGGTAGCAGGTCAGGACGCGGATCGTCGTCGTCTTGCCCGCCCCGTTGGGACCGAGGAAACCGACGACCTCACCGCGTGGGATCGCGAAGCTGACGTCGTCGACGGCGAGGGTGCTGCCGAAGCGCTTGCTGAGGTGTTCGACGTCGATCATCCGCGGGGGCGAGCCAGCTCGGGACGGCGGATAGCGCGCGCGGGCGCGCGCGTAACCGCCCGGACCGGGGCGGGGAGGATAGGGACACGCCGCGCCCGCGGACAGCGCGCGGCGCGCGGGTTCACTTCTTCACTTCGAAGTCCGCGTCCTTGATGTCTTCCTCGCTCGCCGCGCCCGGCTCGCCGCCGGCGGCACCCTGCGGTCCGGCGCCTGCGCCGTGCTGGTGCATCGCGGCGCCGAGGCGCTGGAGGAGCTGCTCGAGGTCGGCGATCGCGGCCTTGATCGCGCCGACGTCCTCGGTCTGCGCCACGCTGCGCAGCTTCTGCACCTTGGACTCGACCTCGCCCTTCAGCGCCGGGTCGGCCTTGCCGTCGAGTTCCTTGAGCTGCTTCTCGAGGGTGTAGGCCATCGAGTCGGCCTGGTTGCGCGCGTCGACCAGTTCGCGCCGCTGCTTGTCGGAGGCGGCGTGCGCTTCCGCTTCGCGCGTCATCTTCTTGACGTCGGCGTCGCTGAGCCCCGACGAGGTCTGGATCGCGATCTTCTGGGACTTGCCGGTCTTCTTGTCCTTCGCCGACACGTTGAGGATGCCGTTCGCGTCGATGTCGAAGGTGACCTCGATCTGCGGCATGCCGCGCGGCGCGGAGTCGATGCCCTCGAGCTTGAAGCGGCCGAGCGTGCGGTTGTCGTTCGCGAACTCGCGCTCGCCCTGCAGCACGTGGATGTCGACGGCCGGCTGGTTGTCGCTCGCGGTCGAGAAGACCTGGGACTTGCTGGTCGGGATCGTCGTGTTGCGCTCGATGAGCTTCGTCATCACGCCGCCGAGGGTCTCGATGCCGAGCGAGAGCGGGGTGACGTCGAGGAGCAGCACGTCGCTGACCTCGCCGGCGAGCACGCCGCCCTGGATCGCCGCGCCGAGGCTCACGACCTCGTCGGGGTTGACCGAGCGGTTCGGCTCCTTCTGGAAGATCTCCTTCACCAGCGCCTGGACCTTCGGCATGCGGATCGAACCGCCGACGAGGATCACCTCGTCGATGTCCTTGGGTTCGAGCTTGGCGTCCTTGAGTGCCTGGAGACAAGGCTTGCGGCAGCGCTCGATCAGGCTGTCGACGAGCTGCTCGAGCTTCGCGCGCGTGAGGTTCTCCTGGAGGTGCTTCGGACCGGTCTGGTCCATCGTGATGAAGGGCAGGCTGATCTGCGTCTGCATCGCGCTCGACAGTTCGATCTTCGCCTTCTCCGCCGCCTCCTTCAGCCGCTGCAACGCCATCGGGTCCTTGGCCAGGTCGATGCCGGTCTGCTGGCGGAAGCTCGCGCAGAGCCAGTCGATGATCATCTGGTCGAGGTCGTCGCCGCCGAGGTGCGTGTCGCCGTTGGTCGACTTCACCTCGAAGACGCCGTCGCCGACGTCGAGGATCGAGACGTCGAAGGTGCCGCCGCCGAGGTCGAAGACCGCGATGCGCTCGCTCTTGCCCTTGCCGACCTTCTTGTCGAGACCGTAGGCGAGTGCCGCCGCGGTCGGCTCGTTGATGATGCGCTCGACCTTGAGGCCCGCGATCGCGCCGGCGTCCTTCGTCGCCTGCCGCTGCGAGTCGTTGAAGTAGGCCGGCACCGTGATCACCGCGCGGTCGACCTTCTCGCCGAGGTAGGCCTCCGCCGCTTCCTTCAGGGCGCGGAGGATCATCGCCGAGACCTCGGGCGGCGTGTACTGCTTGCCGCCGGCGTCGACCTTCACGAGTTCGTCGGGAGCGCCGACGATGCGATAGGGCACGCGGCGCTCCTCGTCGGCGACCTCGACGTGCCGCCGCCCCATGAAGCGCTTGATCGAGTAGACGGTGTTGTGCGGGTTGGTGACCGCCTGCCGCTTCGCGGGCGCTCCGACCAACCGCTCCCCCGACGGCGTGAAGGCGACCACCGACGGCGTCGTCCGACTCCCCTCGAGATTCGCGATGACGACGGGCTCTCCACCCTCCATCACCGACACGACCGAGTTCGTCGTGCCGAGGTCGATACCGATGATCTTGGTCGTGGCCATCAAGCGCTCCGTGGCGGGCGGGGTCGAAGGCTGCGCCGGGGCCGGTCCTCGGCGCCCGGGCGAGCGGTGGGGCGGCCGGCAATCAAACGTCGTGCCGCATCCGCCCCCGTCCGGCGCGGCCCGCGGCGCGCGGCGCGCAGCCCGGCGCGCGTCAGTTTGACAGCCCCGCCGGAGAGCCTCGCGGTCAGCCTGTCACCGTGGCAGAGCGCGGCGTCGCGCCAAGCCAGCGCCCGCGCCAGAGATAGACGGCATACGCGACCAGCAGCACGCCCTGCGTGACGACGACGATCGTCCAGAGACCGGCGAGCGCGGGCTCGGCGGCGAAGGTCACGAGCATGCTGCCCGCCGGGAGGAAGAGCAGGAGCAGGCCGGCGAGGTCGAAGAGCATCGGCGGGATGCTGCGGCCGGCGCCGTTGACCGCGCCGCCGGCGGCGATGCAGAAGGCGGCGAGCGGATGACCCCAGGCGGCGATGCGCAGGTACTGCGTGCCGGCGTCGCGCACCGCGCCGCCGACGCGGTCGACGAAGACGTCGATCAACGACGGCGCGTACCAGGCGAGCACGCCGATCACGACCGCGGCGAAGACGCAGGCCTGCGCTCCGGCCTGCCAGCCCGTGCGCGACGCGCGCTCGCGACGTCCCGCGCCGATGTTGCGACCGGCGACCGCCGTCGCCGCGCTCGCAAAGCCGATCGACCCGAACAAGACCAGCGTGTCGAGCCGCGTCGTCACGCCGAGTGCCGTGATCGCGGGGTTGCCGGCGATGCTGCCCGCGAAACGCGTGAGCAGGACGACCGGCGCGACGCGCGCGAGCATCTGCACGCTCTGCGGCAACGCGAGCTCGGTGACCGAACGCGCGAGTCGCGCGAAGTCCGGCGCGAGGCCGGAACGCAGGTCCGCGATCCGCAGGCGCAGCGGATGCGCGCCGCGCGCGAGCCAGGCCCAGCCGGCGACGCACGCGAGCGCGCGGGCCACCGTGCTCGCCCAGGCCGCGCCGACCGCACCGAAGGCCGGGATGCCGCAGGCGTCCCAGCCGTGCATGAAGGGGATGTTCAGCCAGAGGTTGAGTCCGTTCGCGCCGATCAGCAGCGCGAAGGGTGCTCCGGCTTCGCCGTTGGCGCGCATCGTCGCCGTGCACTGCATCAGCGCGAACATCGTGACGGTGCCGATGCTCGTCGCGACGAGGTACTCGACACCGATCGTGCGCGCCGCCCCGTCGACCGCCTGCATGTCGATCGACGGCCCGGCGAGCAGCGCACCGAGCGCGCCGAGCACGACCCCGAGCACGAGCATCGCGAACTGCGAGACGGTCGAGATCCTCCGCGCGCGCTCGATCCGCCCCGCGCCGATCTCCTGCGCCATCAGCGCCATGGTCGCGACCGAGATCCCGTTGCCGACGATCATCGGCAGGAAGTTGATCGTCGTCGCGCAGTGCGCACCGGCGACCGCGTCCTCCCCGAAATCGCCGACCATCCAGAGGTCGACGAGGTTGAACAGCGCGTGGCACGCCATCCCGATCGCCATCGGGAAACCCTGGCGCAAGACGAGCCACCAGACGGGGCGCGTCAACAAGGGGTCGGTCGGTCGGTGCTCGGACACGATGGCTCGGGCGATCGGGCGCACAGGGTATCGCCCGGCGATCGGAACAACCTCGTCCGGGTCCTCGCGAGCCGCCCGGCGGCCTCCCGGCCTCACTCCCCGAGGAGTTGACGCGCCTGCTCGAGGATCTTGGTCGGCGAGAACGGCTTGGTCACGTAGGCGTCGGCGCCGACGGTGTGGCCCTTCTCGCGGTCCGCGTCCTGGCCGCGCGCGGTCAGCAGCACGATGCGCACGCCGTCGAGCGCGGAGTTGCTGCGCACCTTCTCGACGACCTGGAAGCCGTCGAGCTTGGGCATCATCACGTCGAGGAAGACGAGGTCGGGGTGCTCCCGCTCGATGATCGCGAGGGCCTCCTGGCCGTCGCGCGCCTCGAGGACCTGGTACTTGCCCTTCCGCAGCACGAAGGCGAGCGAGCGGGCGATGAACGGCTCGTCGTCGACGACCAGGACCTTGAATGAACTCACGATGCCTCCCCTGCGCGCCGACGCCGCAGCACGACGACCGTGAGGTCGTCGCCCGCGAGAGCCCCGTCACCGCGGAACCGATCGATCGCGGCGAAGACCGCGTCGAGGACGGCGGACGCCGAGGCGCCGCGTTGCTGTTCGAGTACCGCGATCAGGCGGTCCTCGCCGAAGAAGTCGCCGGCGGGGTCGGTCGCCTCGACGATGCCGTCCGTGTAGAGGACGACGAGGTCGTCGGGTTCGAGCTTCGCCTTCTCCACGCCGTGCGTGCCGGCGGACATGAAGCCGAGCATCACGTTGGTGCTCGCGAGACGCTCGATGCGGCCGTCCGCGGCGCGCAGCAGCAGCGCGTCGGGGTGACCCGCGCCGACGAACTCGACCGTCGGGTCGCCCGGCGTCACGGCGAAGCCCGCCGCGGTGATGAAGCGCTCGGTTCGCGCGAGGTCGTCGTGGATCGCCGTGGCGAGGGCGTCGAAGACCTGCTCGGGCCGCGTGGTGCGTCCCGCGATCACGCGCAGCGCGGCCCGCGCACCGACCATCACCATCCCGCTGGCGAGGTTGTGCCCCGAGACGTCGGCGACCAGCGCGAAGGTGCGTCCGTTCGCCATCGGCACGAAGTCGAAGTAGTCGCCGCCGACCGCGCCGCAGGTGGCGCAGCGGCCGACCAGTTCGAAGCCCGGCACGCTCGCGGCGCAAGATGGCAGGACCTGCTGTTGGATCACGCGCGCGAACGCCACCTCCTGGCTGACCTCGGCCGCGCGCCGGTTGCCGATCGCGGCGCCGACCATCAGGCCGACGTTCGCGACCATCTTGCTCTCCTGCGAACCGAGCCGCGACGCGTGCGCGTAGCTGCTCGCGCGCTTGTCGACCGCGAGGATCACCGCGATCGGCGGGCCGCCGGCGCCTTCGCCGAAGCGGACCGGCATCGCGAGGACCTCGCGCCGCGCGCGGGATTCGGGCAGGTCGGTCCGACCGGCCGGATCGGCGTCTTCGATCACGCCGCCCGAGCCCGCGTTCACCGCGCGCTCGACGATCGTCCCGGCGGGCTCGAAGCTGAAGCCGCTCGACGTCGTGCACTCGCGGATCGCACCCGACTCCTCGGCGAAGAGTTCGACCTCGACCTTGCAGCGGCCGTGGCCGTGGTCGATCGCGATCCACACCGCGCGCTCGATGCTCGCGCCGACGATCATCGTCTCGAGGGCGAGACGGACGATCTCGTGGTCGCTGACGCACGACGGCAGGCGCGCGAGCATCTCGGCGGTCATCGCGACCTCCTCGAGCAGCTGCAGCGACCCCGCGTACATGCTCTCCATCTCGGCCTCGAGCCGGGCGAGTTCGCTCGCGGTGCGGGCCGCGGTCGCGACGATCGCCCTCGCGGTGCCGGCGCGTTCGCGCGGCACGCGGGCGACCAGCCGCTCGCCGGCGGTGCCGAAGGATTCCTCGACCTCGACCAGGTCCTCCCCGTCGCCGCCGTCCCCGAACACCGCGACGACCCCACCCTCGCCGTCGACGACGCGGAGTCCGCAGTCAACGCCCATCGCGTCCGCGAGGGCGGCGAACAGGTCGTGCCCGGTGTCGCTCCGTGTCCCGAGGGTGGTCACGGCGTCACCTCCCCACGAGGTCGGCTTCCACCGAGGTCTTGGCGGACTTGCTCATCACGAGCACGTTCCTCCGGTCCACGCGGCGGTGCTCGAAGCGGTCCATCACCATGCGCGCGATGAGGATGCCGAAGCCGCCCGGCTCCGCCGGCATCTGCGCGTCGTCGACCGTGGGAAGCGGCGCGGAACATGGATCGAACGCGGCGCCCTGGTCCTCGATCGCGATCTCGCAGCCGGATTCGTCGACGGTGAAGGTCACCGTGATCGGCAGTTCCTCGTCGCCGCAGTGGGCGTGGCGCAGCACGTTCGTCACCATCTCCTGGACGGCGAGAAGCACGCTGTGCCGGGTGCCCTCGGCATCGCCACGGAACGGCACCATCTGGAGCAGGCTCTCACCCGTCTGCCAGACGACGCGCAGGTGGTCCATCGGACCCTGCAGCAGGAGCTGGGTCTTGGCTTGACCGGGTGAACCTCGTCGTCTGGATCCGAGCGCGTCGCCGCGCTAGCGTTCGCGCGGCCTCGATCGGTCCGTGACGACGAATCCATCGCACGGAACGGCGCGGGCCGGGAGGGACGATGACGACGACGTTGACGCCAGGCCGCGCGGCGGGCGGCTCAGGGTCCGGGCACATGCCCGGTCGATGCGGTTTCCGACGCTCTCCGCGGCGCTCTCCGCGATGGAGCGCAGTCGCCGCTCTGCTCGTGTCGCTGTTCGCGACGGCCTGCGCGGGGGTCGGACCCCGCCCGAGCGACGGCCTGCAGCGCGAGACCGACGCCGTGCCGCCGCCGCCGTCGTTCCATTCCGTCACCGCGACGCCCGGTGCAAGGCCGATGGAGGAGATCCTCGCGCTGCGCTCGCGACGCGACCACCCTGGCGCCCGGCTCCGCATCGCGTTCCTCCTGCAGGAGACCGGCAACTGGGCGGGCGCGGAGAGCGAACTCCAGCAGATCCTCTTCGCCGACCCGGCGCCCGACCGCGGCGTGACGGCGCTCGCGCGCTGGTTGCGGGCGCGCGGCTTCGAACGGCGCGGCGATCGCGAGCGTGCGCGCGCGGAACGCGAAGCCGGGCTGCTGGTCGCCGACGAACCGGAACTGCGCGAGCGGCTCACCGAACGCGCCGCGACGCCGCTCGAGCGCGGCTCCGCGTCGCCGGTCCCCGCGGTCGCGCTGGCGATGATGCCGCGTTCGACGTGGAAGGCCGCGGCCGCACGCACGCGGTCGATGAAGCCGATGGGTCCCGTCCACCGGATCACGATCCACCACTCGGCGACGGCGTGCCGCGACGCGCGGACGACCGCCTCGATCGCCGCGATCCGTTCGATCCAGCGCTACCACCAGGACGAGCAAGGCTGGGGCGACATCGGCTACCACTTCCTCATCGACCCCGCCGGACGCGTGTGGACCGGACGTGCCGTCGACTGGCAGGGCGCGCACGCAGGCGACGACGAGCGCAACCAGGGCAACGTCGGCGTCTGCCTGCTCGGGAACTACACGCCCGGCGACCAGGGGCCCCCGCAACCCGCGCAGATCGAAGCGCTGGCGGCGCTGGTCCAACAGTTGTGCGCCCGCCACGGCGTCGCCGCGAAGGACGTCGTCACGCACCGCGAACTCAAGCAGACCGACTGCCCGGGGCCCTATCTCCAGACCGCCGTCGAGGGACTGCGCGCACGTCTCGCCCGCAGCGGGCCCCTCGCCACGGGCGCCGGTCGCGGTGCGGCCGCGCCGACGGGGAACTGAGCTTCCTTGCGGAAGCGAAACCGCCGGAGTGTCGGGGAGGCGTTGCTCGTCCGGTGGCCGGCACTATGGTCGCCACCCCGATGACCGCCGGTACGAGACGCTGCTTCGCCGCCTCGCTCGCTTCGTTCACCCTCGCGGCCTGCGGCGGTGATGAAGTCGTGGGGACGCCGGTCGCCGCGGGCGCGATCCAGCCCGTGGTCGAGCACGACTTCGGCGTGATCCCCCACGGCGAGCGCCGCGCGGTCGAACTGACCATCCCCGTGCCGCAGGAGGGCGGGCCCTGGCTGCCGGTCGCCTTCCAGCGGAGTTGCACCTGCGTCCGGCACACGTTCGTCGCCGTGAGCCCGACCGGCGATCGCCGGGTGATCGCGGGCGACGGGCGCGCCGAGGCGGGCGGTTCCCTCTTGGCGCAGGAGTCGCTGCGACTCGGCCTCGAGGTCTTCACGGAGGAGAAGGAAGCGGCCGACCTGCCGGCGTCGTGGACTCCGGCGCAGGTCGTGCTGCAAGGTCCCGGTCCGCGCCTCGCGCGACACTTCGTGCCGCTGCGCTTCCGATTCGGAGTCGAGTCGCCCTTCGAACTCGTCCCCACCGCGCACCTCGCGCTCGACGAACTCCCCCGCCCGATCCGTTACGAGCGGTCGCTGCGCATCGATCGACGCGGCCGCGACGTGAAGTTCGGCGAGCCGATCGCGGTCGAGCCCGTCGCGGACGGCGTCCTGCAGCGACCGTCCGACGTCGAACTCCGCCTCGACGACGACGGCAAGAGCGCGGTGTTGTGGGTCGCGGTCAAGCCGGCGGAAGCGCGACCCGACGGGCCGGTGCAGTTCGAGGTCCGCATCCCGACCGATCGCTCCGACGGTTACGTGCTCCGCATCCCGGTCAGCGGCGCGGTGGTCGGCGCGATCGAGGTCGAACCGCCGAAGGTCTTCTCGTTCGGACGCCTCGACCTCGCCGCGCCGCGCGAGATGCGGCTCCGGCTGGTCGACCACGATCCGTCGCGCCCTGCCGACTTCGTCGTCGTCGGCGTGACCGGGAACGACGGCGAGGACCTCGCCGCGCAGTTCGAGGTCGTGCTCGAGCCCGTCGAAGGACAGCCTCGCCAACGCATCGTGTCGCTGCGCTACCTCGGCCGACTGACCGGCGCGAGGTCCTTCCGCGGCGAGTTGCGCCTCGCGAAAGCGGCCGGCGATCCGCCCGTGCTCCGCCTCCCCTTCGTCGGGTTCGCCGATCGATGACCGCTCCTGCCTCGCCTCCGCGCGCGCGACGCGTCCATCCCGCCCTCTTGTGCGCCGCGCTGCCCCTGCTCGCCTGGGACTGCACGCGCGAAGCGCCGGTCGTCGCCGCCGCGCCGGCGCAGGACGAGGCGCGCGTCACGCTGCGCCTGTCGGGTTCGCTCGAGGGGCGCCTCGAACCCTGCGGTTGCGCGAGCGGCCAGGTCGGCGGACTCGCACGGCGCTCGTTCCGCCTGCAACAGGACCGCGGGCGCTACGACGTCCTGATCGAAGGCGGCGATCTGGTCGGGGGCGGCACGCTGCTCGACGAGTTGAAGTTGATGACGATGCTCGCCGTCTTCGACGACAAGCGCGCGCCGTACGACGCGCTCGGCGTCGGCCCGCGCGACCTCCAACTCGACACCGGCGTGTTCGCCGACCTCGCGGCGGGCTATCCGCAACTGCGCTTCGTCGCGAGCGACCTCGTCGCCGTCGCGGGCCCCGGCACGCGCGAATGGCCGGCCTTGCCGTTCGCGGAGTGGAGCGCGGGCGACAAGACGGTGCGCGTCGCGTGCCTCGCACGCGCGCTGCCGACGGCGAGAGCCGCCGATGCGCCGCACTTCGAACTCCTCGAGCCCGCCGCGGCATGGCAACGCGCGATGGACGGCGCCGCGCCGACGACCTTCCGCGTGCTGCTTGCGCACGGAGCCGCGGACCTCGCGCGCCCCCTCGCACGCCTGGCGCCCCTGCCCGACCTGATCGTCGCCGTCGGCGACGCCGTCGAGCCGCCGCACGATCCCGAGTTCGTCGACGGCGTGCCCCTCGTGCAGCCCGGCGTCCGCGGGCGTTACCTCCTCGACGTCACCCTCGCGCGCCGCGACGGGAAGCCGCAGATCGTGCGCTACGCGCCGATCGCGCTCGAAGGCAGCCGTACGTCGAAGACCGCGCTCGCCGACCAGGACGTCGCGGCGCAGATCCTCGCGCACCGTCACGAAGTGAAGTCCGAGGATGCTCGCGGCAAGCTCGCGAACCGCCTTCCGACCGCGAACGGCGCGGAGTACGTCGGCGACGCGAAGTGCGTGTCGTGCCACTACGCCGCGGGCAAGGCCCACGAGGCGAGCAAGCACGCGCTGGCGTGGCGCACGCTCGAGGCAGCCGAAGCGACCGGGCGCTACGCCTGGCCGGTGACCTGGTATCCCGACTGCATCGCCTGCCACACGGTCGGTTACGGCGAGCGCAGCGGCTTTTCGTCACCCGAAGCGACGCCCGACCTGCGCGGCGTCGGCTGCGAGGCGTGTCACGGCGCGGGCAGTCGTCACTCCGCGGATCCGCCGGCGATCCGGCTCGGCAAGGTCGGCTCGCTGCGCTGCACGCAGTGCCACGACTACGAGCAGTCCCCCGACTTCGACTGGAACGCGCGCTGGAAGCTCATCGAGCACGGCAAGTGATCGAGGCGCGCGGCGTCCCGGCACGGCACCTCACGGCACGATGGCGTAGGCCCAGTTGCGCTTGCCGGAGTTCACGAGGTAGCGCCCGCGGCCGAGTCTCACGAGCGGGTCCGGCTGCTTCTGGTCGTCGACGCGCACACCGCCGCCGGCGACGAGGCGTCGCGCCTCGGAGCGGCTCGTGCAGAACCCGAGCGTGACGAGCAGCGCCGCCAGCGTGATCGCGCCGCCGTCGAGTTGATCGCCCGGCACGGCGATCTCTTGGATCGACGCGGGCTTGCCGCCGTCCTTGAACACGCGATCGAACTGCGCGACCGCGTCGTTCGCCGCGGCTTCGCCCCAGTAGGCCGTCGCGACGCGGCGCGCGAGTTCCATCTTCGCGGCGCGCGGGTGACCGGCGAGGAGTGCGTCGATCGCGTCGAGCGTGAGGTCGGTGAGCAGCGTGAACCAGGCACGCATCGGCGTGTCCGGCAGGCTCATCACCTTGCCGATCATCTCGGCGGGCGGATCGGTGACGCCGACGTGGTTGCCGAGCGACTTCGACATCTTGTCGTGCCCGTCGAGGCCGACGAGGAGCGGCGTCGTCACGAGCACCTGCTTCTCCTGACCGGCCCGCTCCTGCAGGTCGCGACCGCGGTGCAGGTTGAACAGCTGGTCGGTGCCGCCGAGCTCGACGTCGGCGCGCAGCTCCACCGAGTCGTGGCCCTGCATCAGGGGGTAGATCAACTCGTGGATCGAGATCGCCTCGCCGGCTCCGAAGCGTTCGGCGAACGAGTCGCGCTCCAGGATGCGCGCCACGGTGAAGCCGGCGGCGAGCTTCACGCAGTCGATGAAGCTCATCTTGTCGAACCACTCGCCGTTCTCGCGCTCTTCGGCGGTGGACATGTCGAGCACGCGCCCGACCTGGTCGCGGTAGGTCCGCTGGTTGACCTCGACCTGCTCGCGAGTGAGCTGCGGGCGCGTCTTGTTCCGCCCGGTCGGGTCGCCCACCATCGCCGTCGCCGTCCCCCACAGCACGATCGCCTGGTGGCCGAGGCTCTGGAAGTCGCGGAGCTTGCGGAGGACGACCGTGTGTCCGAGGTGGATGTCGGGCGACGACGGGTCGATGCCGAGCTTGACGCGCAGCGGCCGCCCTTCGCGACGACTCCGCGCCAGCTTCTCGGCGAGTTCCTTCTCCTCGACGAGATCGACGATGCCGCGGCGGATGACGCGAAGCTGGTCTTCGACGGGCACGAACATGGCGGCGCGGACCTTAGCGGCGCTCGGCTCGCGGCGCATCGGCGGTCTCGACGCGCCGGCGGGCGTGCCACCACGCGAGCCAGCCGTCGCGGTCGCTCGGCGCGATCGGAGCACCGCTCGCCTCGCGGAGGCACGCAGCGGCGACGACGGCGAGGTCGGGCGGTCCGAGTCGCAAGGCGCCGATCAGCGCTTCGTCGGCGGCGAGACGGTCGGCCGCCGGCATCGCCCGCGACGCGAGCCAGACGTGGTCGAAGTGGCGCGGGTCGCGACTCGCGATCGCGGCGCGGAGCGTCGCGAGCGGAGCGGCATGCACGCGTTCGATGCCGCGCGGATGCAGCGCGAAGCGCGCCGATGCGAGAAGCGAGCGCTGTCCGGGCACGGCCTCGCCGTCGAGCAGGCGCGCGCCGGGCAGGAGTTCGCAGGTCACCACGAGTTCGCGCTCGCAGCCCGAGGGCGGGATCGCCGGGACGTCGAACGGCAGGTCGAGCCCGACGGCGGCGAGCTCGACGGTCGCCGCGAGCGCGAGCAGGTCCTGCGCGCCGGACTCGCTGCGCGAGCCCCGGCAGTCGCGGTCGACGAAGCGCACGCCGATCGAGAAGCGCGCCGGCGCGATCCGTTCCCCAAGACCCGGGAACGACACTCCGGCCGCGCCGCCGGGCGGGATGCGCAGCGCGAGCGGCACGGCTTCGCCCAGCGCGGGCGGCGCCGACCGCATCACGATCTCCGCGTGCTCCTCGCACCACGCCTCGCTCCGCAACACCGCGGACAGCCGGCGGAAACTCGCCATCGCGTCCGCGGCCCAGTCCGGCGCGACGGTCCGGTCGTGCGTGGCGAGCAGCGCGTCGACGCGATCGGGGTTGCGCTCGACGACGCTCTCTTGGAGCTGCGCGACGATGCTGCGGTAGTAGTCGTCGAGCGGACCGCCGCCCGCGTCGCCGGCCTCACCGAGCGGGATGATCACCGGCCCGGCGTCGACCAGCGCGTCGAAGGTGCCGTCGGCTTCGAGGTCGCGCGTCACGCAGCCCGCGAGCGCGAGCGCGGCAAGCGCCGCGTGGAGCGCGCTCCGCGTCGGCCGCATCGGTCGCATCGTCACGCGCGCATCGCGCCGAGCTGGTCGGTCTTCTCCCAGGGGAACTCGTCGCGACCGAAGTGGCCGTACGCGGCGGTCCGCTGGTAGATCGGCCGGCGGAGATCGAAGTGCTGCTCGATGCGCGCCGGGCGCAGGAACGGGCTGAAGTGGCCGGCGACGCGCTCCATCAGCGCGCGCTCGGACTTGAAGACGTCCTTGTTCCAGGACCCGAAGGTGTCGACGCGCAGGCTGACCGGCTCCGCGATGCCGATCGCGTAGGCGACCTGCACCTCGCAGCGTTCGGCCCAGCCCTTCGCGACGACGTGCTTCGCGACCCACCGCGCGGCGTACGCGGCGGAGCGGTCGACCTTGCTCGGGTCCTTGCCCGAGAACGCGCCGCCGCCGTGCCGGCCCATGCCGCCGTAGGTGTCGACGATGATCTTGCGCCCGGTGAGTCCCGCGTCCGCCTTCGGTCCGCCTTCGACGAAGCGCCCGGTCGGATTCAGGTACCAGCGCGTGTCCTTGGTGACCATCTCCGGCGGCAGGACTTCCTCCGCGACCTTGCGCAGCGCCGCGTGCAGGTCCTTGTCCTTCACGTCGGGCGAGTGCTGGTGCGAAATGACGACGGTGTGGACCCGCGTCGGCCGCTGCTGCTCGTCGTACTCGACGGTGAGTTGGCTCTTCGCATCGGGTCGCAGGAAGTCGAAACGCTTCTGCTTGCGGGCCGCAGCGAGCGCCTCGAGCACGCGGTGCGCGTAGTGGATCGGGAACGGCATCAGCGCCGCCGTCTCCTTGCACGCGTAGCCGAACATCATGCCCTGGTCGCCGGCGCCCTGTTCCTTGCTCTGCGACGTGGTCGCGTCGACGCCGAGCGCGATGTCGGGTGACTGCGTGCCGATCGCGGTCAGCACGGCGCAGGAATCCCAGTCGAAACCGATGCGCGGATCGTCGTAGCCGATCTGCTTGACGACTCCGCGCACGACGTCCTGGTGGTTGATCACCGCCTTGGTGGTGATCTCGCCGGTCACGACCACGAGGCCGCGCGAGGTCAGCGTCTCGCACGCGACGCGCGACTTGGGATCCTGGGTGAAGATCGCGTCGAGGATCGCGTCGGAGACCTGGTCGCACACCTTGTCAGGGTGGCCTTCGCTGACGGACTCGCTGGTGAAGAGGATCGGCTGCTGGGTCATTCCGCGTTCGGAGTAGGAACCGTCGATGGGTGCCGGGCACGGCGTCGTGGGGCGGCAGACTCTAGCGAGGCGTACCGCGCTTTTCCGCCCGGTGGCTCGTCATCGGCCACGATCGTCGTGCGACCCGAGGCTGCGATCGAGGAGCGGCGCGATGAGTTCGAGCGTGCGCGCGGTCGCGCCCTGGTTGTCGCGGATCAGCGCCACGGCGCGTTCACCCAGCGCCGCGCGGAGGGCGGGATCGCCGAGGAGGCGCAGCAGCGCGGCATCGAGATCGTTCCGCCCCCCGATCTGGAGCACCGCCCCCGCCGCGAGCAGCAGTTCGACGTCGGCGCGGAAGTTCCAGGTGTTGGGACCGAACAACACCGCGCGACCGAGCGCTGCGGGTTCGAGCATGTTCTGGCCGCCGTGAGGGACGAGGCTGCCGCCGACGAAGGCGACGTCGCACGCGCCGTAGAACGCTTCCAGGTGACCGATCGTGTCGACGAGCACGACCGCGTCGCCGGCGAGCCGCGGTCGCTCCTCGCCGACCTGCGACCAACGCACGACGGGCGCGCCGCGGGCGGCGAGCGTCTCGACCACCGAGGGCGCGCGCTCGGGATGGCGCGGCACGAGGACCAGACGGACGCGACGAGGCACGCGCGGCGCGATGCGCGCGAGGGCGTCGAACAACCACTCCTCCTCGCGGCCGTGCGTCGACCCGCAGACCAGCACGAGCCGATCGTCGCCGGCGAGCCAGCTGCGCAGCGGCGCCGAACCCGCGGGAGCGCCGCGCAGCGAGACGCCGTCGTACTTCATGTTGCCGGTGACCGCGATGCGCGACGACGCGACGCCGAGCGCCAGCAGCCGGTCGCGGTAGGCCGCGTTCTGTACGCAGTAGCGCTCGATCCAGTCGAACTGCGGCAGGAGCCCGCGCGCGAGGCGATAACCGCGGAAGCTGCGCTCGGAGATGCGGCCGTTCACGACGGCGACCGGCACGCCGCGACGCGACGCCGCCTGCAGGAAGTTCGG
>JACRLW010000089.1:25335-30418 GCA_016235155.1 Planctomycetota bacterium | reverse complement strand
GACGTGCATGCCGACGTACTGCGCGCCGCGCGGCTCTGCGCGCGCGTCCAGTCGCAGGCCGGCCGTGCGGCCGACGCACTCGCGACGCTCGATCGTCACGTCGTGCCGTTCGCGACCTGTCCCGCGCCGTCACGCGCGGCGATGCTCGAACTGCACGTGGCGCGCGTGCGCGCGATCTACGCGTCGGCAGGATCCGACCACGCACGTGCCGAGGCCGAGCGGGTTCGCGCCGAACTCTCGAACGCGCTCCCCGGCGAACCTCTGGTCGATCGTTTCGCCTCCATCGTGCAGCAGATCCTCGCTCCGCCGGACGGAGCGGTCCGCCGCGAACGCTGACCGCGGATTCACGACTGCCGGACGGCGATGCGCCAGACGCCCGCGCCTTCGTCGACCATCTCGATGCGCAGCGGCAGGAAGACCTCGATCACCCGCGCGTTGGTCGTCGTGTGGGTCGTCGGTCGCGTCGTCCGGAAGCTCCCGCCGCCGGCGAGCGCCATCGGCAGCAACAGTTGATCGGCGAGGTGGGGGCCGATCGGGGCGTCGTGGCGCAGGTACGCCTTCACGTCGCGCACCACTTCCGCCGCGACCCGCTCCGCGGGGAGTCCGATGCGCCCGAGAGCGCAGAACACCTCGGTGCCGGAGTCGCACTCGACGTCGATCACGAGCGCGTTGCCCGGCCCGCCGTCGGCCGTCACGAGCGTGCAGTCGTCCTTCTCGATGCCGAGCTTGTCACGGGCGACGTCGAGCTCGCGTCGGCCGATGTGCTCGGGCAGACCGGCGACGATCGCGCGCGCACGGATCGCAAGGACGGCGCCGCGCGAGAGCACCTCGATCGGCCGCAGGGTGGACCGTCGCACGCGCACGCACACGCGCCCGGCGCCCGCGGGGTGGAAGCCGTGCCGTTCGAGTTCGACGGCCACTGCGGCGCCCATGCCCCGCAACGCCGGCACGAAGCTGCGTTCGAGGCAGTCGAAGGACGGTGCGAGCGGGTTGTGCGTGCCGCCCTCGAACACGAGTTCGGCGTCGGCGTCGGCGAAGAGCAACGCGGGCAACACCGTCTGCGCGACGAGCGTCGTGCTGCCCGCGCTGCCGATTGCGCGATGCCGGCGTCCGCCGCGGATCGCGCGAGGCTCGAACTCGATCTCGCGTGATCCGAGTCCGGCGCCGGTGACGCGCGCTTCACCGATCTCTGCCGCGCATTCGAGGGCGGCGAGATGCTGGCGCATGAGCCCGGGCTTCTGCCGCTTCGCGCGGATCGAGTGGATGCGCACCGCGCGACCCGTGACCAGGGACAGGGCGAGCGAGGTCCGCAGCACCTGCCCGCCGCCCTCGCCGAGCGAGCCGTCGACGACCACCAGCTCACGGACGTCGCGCCGGGGAGCGTCCATCAGCCCTTGACGCAGACGACCTGCTTGAGCGTCGCGACCACCTCGACGAGGCCCTTCTGCGCCTCCATCACGAGATCGATGTCCTTGTACGCGCCGGGCGTCTCGTCGATCACGTCGGCGTCCTTGCGGCACTCCACGCCCGCGGTCGCGCGCGCGTGGTCGTCGAGCGAGAAGCGGCGCTTCGCCTCACCGCGCGACATCGCGCGCCCCGCACCGTGGCTGCACGACGCGAAGCTCTCGGGATGGCCCTTCCCGCGCACGATGTAGCTCTTGGCGCCCATCGAACCCGGGATGATCCCGAGTTCGCCCTCGCCGGCGCGCACCGCGCCCTTGCGCGTGATCCACAGCTCCTCGCCGTAGTGGGTCTCGCGCTGCACGTAGTTGTGATGGCAGTTCACCGCCATCGCGCCGGTCGTGAACGGCGGCAGACGATCCGACGCGCGCAACGCCTCGACGATCTGCGCCAGCATCAACTCACGGTTGGTGCGCGCGTAATCCTGCGCCCAGCCGACCGCGAAGACGTAGTCGTCGAAGTGCAGAGCACCCTCCGCGAAGTACGCGAGGTCCTTGTCGGGGAGGTCGGCGATCTGCCGCCGCATGTCCTTCTTCGCGAGATCGATGAAGAAGGTGCCGATCCGGTTGCCCACGCCGCGCGAGCCGGAGTGGAGCATCACCCACACGCCGTGGTCCTCGTCGACGCAGATCTCGATGAAGTGGTTGCCGGTGCCGAGCGTGCCGAGCTGCCCGACGTGTCGCCCGCGGTCGAGCTTCGGATGCCGGGCGACGATGCGCTCGTAGCCGTCGCGCAAGCGGTCCCACTCCGCCTGATTGCGCGCCGGGATCTTCTCGCGCCACGCGCCGCGGTCGTAGCGCCCGCCGTCGTTGCTGCGGCCGTGCGGCACTGCGATCTCGATCGCCCCGCGCAGCGGCGCGAGATCGTCGGGGAGCTGATCCGCGCGCAGCGAAGTGCGCACCGCCATCATCCCGCAGCCGATGTCGACGCCGACAGCCGCCGGGATCGCGACGTCCTCGACGGGAACGCCGCGCACCCACGCCTTGATCGGGACGTGGTCGGTCTTGATGCGTTCGTACTCGGACATCGGGGCGGTCTCGCTTCGCGCGTCTCAGTCCTTCGCGCGCCGGAAGTCGAGGGCCGCGAAGTCGAAGTCTTCGATCGGGCAGTCGATCCGGAAGCCGTCGACCCTGCCCTCGACGTCGAGCGTGAAGCGGATCAGCGCGAAGGGCAGGAAGCGGTCGGGGAAGTCGACGCGGAACACGTCGTGGTGCCAGTGCGAGAGCACGCCGCTCAGCGTCGGCGCCGACGGCACGACGGTCAGCGTGAGTTCCTTGCCGTCGAAGCCGATCTCCGCGGTGCCGAGGACCTTGTCCTCGAAGCGGCCGGTGTAGTTCTCGAGCGCGAGCGAGGGCGAGGTGTCCGGCTTGCGCGCCGACTCGCGCTGTCTGCGCACGCTGTCGGCCTGCGCCTTGCGCGCCTTCGCGACCGCGCCGATGCGGTCGAGGATCGCCTGGCCGCTCTCGCCCTTGCGCTGCGCGAGGATCGCGCGCCGCAGCGCGACGTTGACGAAGCCGTCCATGCCGTTGTTGAGGATCACCATGCCGAAGCGATCGGCGGGCACCAGCGTGACCTTGCTGATGAAGCCCGGCATCCCGCCGTCGTGCTCGACGAGCTTCTTGCCGTCGTGGACCGACAGGAACCAGCCGAGGCCGTAGCTGGCGAAGTCCTCGATCGCCGACGGCGTTCGTCCGCCGCTCATCGTGGTGTGCGGCCGCATGCACTCGTGGATCACGTCGACGGGCAGGATCTCGACGTCGCCGGAGCGGCCGTCGGCGAGCAGCATGCGGACCCATGCGCTCAGGTCGTGCACCGACGACCAGATCGCGCCGGCCGGCTTCGCGGCGCGGAATGCGAAGGTCGCGATCGGCAGGCCCTCGACATGGGGGACCGCCGGTCGAGCGCCGGCGGGAAGAACGGCGAAGTCGGTCGCGGAGTCGCTCATCCCGAGCGGCGCGAAGAAGTCCTCGCGCACCGCGTCCGCCCAACTCCTGCCGCTCACACGCTCGATCACCATCCCCGCGGCGAGGTACATCAGGTTCGAGTAACCGAACTCCTCGCGGAAGCGGCGATTGATCGGGAGGCGTGCGATGCGCGCGAGCACCTGCGCGTCGTCGTATTCACTGCCGTACCAGAGGAGGTCGCCGTCGAAGGTCTTGAGCCCGCAGCGATGGCAGAGCAGATCCCGCAGCGTCATGTGCTCGGTGATCCACGGATCGGACATGCGGAACTCCGGCAAGTGATCGATCACGCGGTCGTCCCACCGCACGCGACCGGCGGCGACGAGCTTGCCGAGGCAGGCGGCGGTGAACGCCTTGCTGCACGACGCGATGTTGAACGGCGTCGTCGCTTCGATCGCCTCGCCACTGCCCGCGTTCCGCTCCCCGAGCCCGAGCTCGAGGACGAGCTTGCCGTCCTCCACGACCGCGAGCGCGAGGCCGACCGGGCGGAACACCTCGAAGGCGTGCTCCGCGAGCGCGCGGTACTCCGCGCTGCGGTCCGGCGCCTGGGCGAGCAGGGACGCGGCGACGGCGAAGACGGCGGAGAGATTCCGGATGGCGGCGCGTGCAGGCGTCATGGGGCGGCGCATGGTAGCGGCGGCCCTCGCTATCCTTCGCGCGCATGGTGCATCGCGATTCGGGCGCGCCGACCGGCGTGCGGTTCGGAGCCGTGCTCGTCACCATGTTGGGCCTCGTCGCGGTGCCGTTGCGCGCGCAGCTCGCCGTCGAGATCGGGGCCCTGCCCGAGCGACTCGTCATCCCCCTTCCTCACGGCTCGAACCGTCTGCTCGTCGCCGATGTCGTCGGACCGGCGCGCGAGGTGTGGCTCGCGATCGAGCGCGACGTGACCGGGAAGATCCCGCTCGAGCGCGGTCAGGGCTCGGCCTGGCGCATCAACCTCGCGAGTCGGACCGTCGCAAAGCTCCTGCTGGCGGCGGCGGCCGACGGCGACGGCGGCGAGTTCCGCATCTTCGCGAGCGACGCGCAGGGCGCGATCGCGCAGAGCGTCGCGATCGCCTACGGCGTGACCGCGCGCGACGGTCAGGCCGGCGAAGTCCATCTGCTCGACGCGGCCGGCGTGCCGGTCGAGGTCGTGCCGCCCTGGTCGCGCGGTCCGCTGTGGGTCGAGCCGGCGGCGATCGCGACGATCACCGCGTTCGGAGCCGATGCCGTGGTCGCGAGCGCCGGCGATCTGGCCACCGAGTTGATCGCCCGCGGCGACGTCCGGCGGATCCTGGCGATCGACGACGCGCTGCGCGCCGCGTGGCGATCGACCGGCGCACTGCGCCTCGAGTTCATCGGCGGCAGGACGCGCACCGTCGAACTCCGCGCGGTGCCCGCCGCGATCGCGCTGCCGGCCGACGGGCCGCTGGTCGTCACCGTGAAGCAGCGCGAACGCGTGCCGGTCCCCGGCACCAACGAGTGGCTGCGCATCGCGATCGACGACGTCACGGCGAGCCAGACGCTCGTCGAGTTGGACGACGCGGACGGCAACGCGGTCCTGACGCCGCGCTCGATGCACGACGGCGAGCATGCGACCTTCAAGCTCGGCGCCCGCGACTACGTGCTCGCCGTCGACAAGCTCGTCAACTTCCTCATCGGCGACGACTTCGCGATCTTGC